>CAZXEJ010000006.1:0-65169 GCA_964639895.1 uncultured Spirochaetia bacterium
GGAGCCGGCGTGGTTACCAAGATCATAGAGTGAATCCCCCTCGACCGGGGACGGTATGGAGTCGGACAAGGGTTGAAAAAGTTTCATGGGGTAGGGCAGTAGCTCAATCTGGCAGAGCACTGGACTCCAAATCCAGGGGTTGGGGGTTCGATTCCCTCCTGCCCTGCCACATGTGGCCGAAGGAATCATAGTTATGAATGCAGTTGGTTCGGTCGTCGACAGGACGGTCAGGTTTGCAAAGAACGTCGAGCTCGAGATGAAGCGCATCACGTGGCCTTCGTTTCAGGAAACCGTCCGCTCGACGCTGGCCGTCATTGCGATCTCCATCATACTGGCTGCTTTCCTGGGGCTCGTGGATCTGGGATTTTCGTTCGTAGTCAGACTGGTTCTGGGTTGATGGAGTAGAGATCGTCCGGCCCGGGGGCGGCGCAAGGGCACGGTGCAACAAGATATGGCGAAAAAGTGGTACGTAGTCCATACGAACACCGGTTTCGAGGAGAAGGTCAAGGAGTACATCGAGCGCAAGGTCAAGATGGAGGGGTTCGAGAACCTGATCGAAGAGGTGCTCGTTCCCATGGAGACCGTCATAGAGGCCGGCAAGAAGGGGAAGAAGAAGACCTCGAAAAGGAAGTTCTTCCCCGGCTACATATTGGTCAAGATGGAGCTCAACGACAGGACGTGGCATTTCATCCGCGAGGTGCCGAAGGTGATCGGGTTCGTGGGCGGCAGGTTCCGCGAGGGTAGAGTCGACACGGAGTCGGTGCCCGTTGTCGACGAGGAAGAGGTGGCCAGGATAAAGACCCAGATCGAGGAGGGGACGCTCAAGCCCAGGCCGAGCGTGATGTTCGAGAAGGGCGAGACCGTAAAGGTCGTCGAAGGGCCTTTCTCCAACTTCACCGGTGTCATAGACGAGGTCAACGTGGAGAAGACCAAGGTCCAGGTGCTGGTCAACATCTTCGGCAGGGCCACGCCGATCGAGCTCGATTTCAACCAGGTGGAGAAGGTCTAGGATGAAGAAGGTTATTGGACAGATAAAGCTTCTCGTCGAGGCGGGTAAGGCAAATCCGGCCCCCCCTGTGGGTCCCGCGTTGGGACAGAAGGGGGTCAACATAATGGAGTTCTGCAAGGCCTTCAACGCCAAGACCTCGAAGATGGAGGGGCTGCTGCCGGTTATCGTGACCGTATATGCGGACCGCTCGTTCTCGTTCCACATCAAGACCCCTCCGGCCTCCTATCTGCTCAAGAAGGCGGCCGGGGTGGAAAAAGGGTCGGGAGACGTGCCCAGGGTCAAGGCTGGCAAGGTGACGAAGGAGCAGGTAAGAGAGATAGCCCGCAAGAAGATGCCCGATCTCAACACCGACGACGAGGAGCAGGCGGCAAGGATTGTGGAGGGGACGGCCAGGAGCATGGGCATCGAGGTCGTCTGAATGTAGGCCGTGCTGGGCGGGCGAGCGGGCCCATTGTTACGAGTGCCCCGCGTAGGTGTGGCCTTGTTGGAAGAAGCAGCAAGTGGAGTGAGCGATATGGCGAAGCGACTCTCAAAGAAATACAGGGCGGCCCGTGAGAAGGTCGATCCCTCTAGACTCTACACCGTCGATGAGGCGATGGAGCTCCTGCCACAGACGGCGGTGGCCGCGTTCGACGAGACCGTCGAGGCCGCCGTCAAGCTGGGTATCGATCCCCGTCAGGCCGATCAGCAGGTCAGGGGTGCCGTCGTCCTGCCCCACGGCACGGGCAAAGACGTTCGCGTCCTGGTGTTCGCCCGTGGCGAGAAGGCCGCCGAGGCCCGCGAGAGTGGAGCAGATTTCGTGGGGCTCGACGATCTGGTGGAGAGGATAACCAAGCAGGGCTGGCTGGATTTCGACGTGGCAATCGCTACGCCCGACGTGATGGGTGTGGTGGGCAAGCTAGGCCGTCTTCTAGGCCCGCGCGGTCTCATGCCCTCGCCCAAGGTCGGCACGGTGACGATGGACGTGGCCCGGGCCGTAAAGGAGGCCAAGGGCGGCAAGATACAGATAAAGAACGACAAGGGAGGGGTGGTGCACGCCCCCATCGGAAAGGTGTCGTTCGGTCCCGCCAAGCTGAGGGACAACTTCCTCGTCTTCATGGACACGCTGATTAGGATGAAGCCCCCTGCGGCTAAGGGCAGCTTCGTGCGCAGGATTTCGGTCTCTACAACTATGGGGCCGGGCATAAGGATCGACCCGCTCAGCGTGCGCGAGGCGCTCAAAGGGTTCGAGGTGGCCGCATGATGTGCGGCGCGCCTTGGGCTTGCGTCGCTCTAAGACCGATGGTGGAGTCGTAGGATGCTTACCAGAGAACGCAAGAGAGAGATAGTTGAAGAGTTCAACCGTAGGTTCCGTTCCAACCCCTCGTTCTTCGTCGTGGAGTACAAGGGGCTTACGGTAAAGGAGATGCAGCGGCTGCGCGGCCAGCTGAGAGAGGCGGGAGCCCGTCTCTCTGTGGTCAAGAACACGCTGCTGCGCAGGGCGTCCAAGGACACGGACGCCGAGAAGGTGGCCGATCTCTTCACCGGTCCCACCGCGGTGGCCCTCTGCGAAGGAGAGCCCGCCCCCGTGGCCAAGGTGTTCACCAAGGTGAAGAAGGAACTCCCCGTGCTTGTTGTCAAGGGAGCGCTCGTCGAAGGTTCTCCCCTCACCGAGAAGGAGATCGAGCGGCTGGCCAAGCTTCCTTCGAGGGAGGTGCTGCTGGCCCAGCTCCTTGGGGTGCTTTCGGCGCCGATGGCCAATCTGGCCGGCGTGCTGAGGCAGACGCAGGCGCGGCTTCTCCACGTGCTCGAGGCCGTACGGGAGAAGAAGGAGAAGGAGGGGGGCTGAGCCGGTGGTGCGGCCGCGGCCTCCAGAGCTTCAGAAAAACAATCAATCCGGAGGACAGTCTAGATGGCTGAGATAACGAGAGCCGACGTCATAAGCTATCTCGAGAAGGCGACGATGCTCGAGATATCCGAGCTCATCAAGGAGATAGAAGAGAAGTTCGACGTCAAGGCGGCCGCGCCGCAGGTTGCCGTGGCCGGCGTAATGCCCGCAGGCGCCGAGGCCGGCGAAGGGGCTGCTGCGGCCGAGGAGAAGGACGAGTTCGACGTCGTACTGAAGGAGATCGGGGCCAACAAGATCCAGGTGATCAAGGCCGTGCGCGAGATCACCTCGCTCGGTCTCAAGGACGCCAAGGAACTGGTCGAGAGCGCTCCGAAGACGGTCAAAGAGGGTGTCAAGAAGGAAGAGGCCGAGGAGATAAAGAAGAAGCTCGAAGAGGCCGGAGCCACGGCGGAGATCAAGTAGTTTTTGTATTTGATCGGTTTTTCTTCGCTGACAACCGTTCGACCTTGCCATGGGTTTTCGCTCCCTGGGAGCCCAGACGGCGGGGTCTTGCCTTTTTGCGGTCAAATCACACAAAGTCGGGGGTAGGACTATGGCGACAAAGAACAGTCTCGAGGCGCACGTCCTGAGGAGGAACTTCGGAAGGATACCGTCCGTGCTCGAGATTCCGCACCTGCTGGAGGTGCAGATAAAGTCCTACCGGGACTTCCTCCAGGCCGATGTGCCGCCCGAGGAGCGCAGGGATTTCGGCCTCGAGAGGGCCTTCCGCTCTGTGTTTCCCATCGAGGACTACAACCGCCGCGCTTCGCTCGAATACGTGAGCTACCGAATCGCCGAACCCAAGTACGACCCGCGCGAGTGCAGGCTCAAGGGCTACACCTATGTGGCCCCCCTATATTTGACGTTCCGGCTGGTCATCTGGGATGCCCCGACCGAGAAGGGCGGCGAGAGGACCATACACGACGTCAAGGAGCAGGAGGTCTATTTCGGCGAGATCCCGCTGATGACCGAGAACGGCTCGTTCATCGTAAACGGTACCGAGCGCGTCATCGTGAACCAGCTCCATCGTTCGCCGGGGGTGTTCTTCGACCAGGAGAAGACCGATTCGGCGGCCGGCAGGACCTCCTATTCGGCCCGCATCGTCCCGCAGGACGGCAGGTGGCTCGATTTCGAGTTCGATTCCAAGGGCCTCTACCAGGTGCGGATCGACCGCAAGAAGAGGTTCTTCGTAACCGTGCTGCTCAAGGCGCTGGGTCTTTCGTCCAAGGAGATAATGGACTACTTCTACAAGGCGGAGACCGTGTATGTGCGTGACGGAGCCTTCGAGAAGGTCATCGAGCCGGAGCTGTTCCTCTATCAGCGCGCCGGGGCCGACGTTCTCCATCCTGAGACCGGCGAGGTGCTGGTGCGCGCCGGAAGGAAGTTCACGCGCGCGGCGCTCAGAAGGCTCGAGAGCGCAGGCGTGGAGACGATACCCGTGAGGCGTGACGACCTGGTGGGCAGCGTCGTCGCCGAGGACATCGTGAGCCCCAAGACGGGCGAGGTGATAGTGGGGTTCAACGAGGAGCTTACGGAAGAGGCCTTGGAGCGCATAGTGTCCGAGGGGATACGGGAGCTCAAGACCTACTACATCGACAACCTCTCCATCAGTGCCTCGCTCCGCAACACGTTGCTTGTCGACAAGACGGCCACACGCGAAGAGGCCATAGTCGAAATATACAAGAAGTTCCGCCCCACCGATCCCTCGACTCTCAGCGTCGCCGAGACCTTCTTCGAGAACATGTTCTTCAACCCCGACACCTACAGGCTGTCGGTAGTGGGCAGGATAAAGATCAATCACAAGCTGGGGCTCCAGATTCCCGAGGACGTACAGACCCTCACCAAGGAGGACATCCTCGAGACCGTGCGCTACCTGCTCGATCTCAAGGGCGGCCGCGGCACGGTGGACGACATCGACCACCTGGGCAACCGGCGCGTCCGCACCGTGGGTGAGCTGATCGAGGACCGCTTCTATCACGGCCTCGAGCGTCTTGCGCGCTCGGTCAAGGAGCGCATGAGCTACCAGCCCGTCGAGAACCTCATGCCGAGCGAGCTGCTCATCCCGAAGACGGTCATAGCCGTCGTAAAGGAGTTCTTCGCTACGGGACAGCTCTCGCAGTTCATGGACCAGACCAACCCCCTCTCCGAGGTCACCCACAAGCGCAGGCTTAGCGCCCTCGGTCCCGGGGGGCTTACGCGCGAGAGGGCCGGGTTCGAGGTGCGAGACGTACACGCCTCGCACTACGGCAGGATATGCCCCATCGAGACCCCCGAGGGTCCCAACATCGGACTGATATCGAGCCTCAGCACCTATGCCAAGATCAACGAGTACGGCTTCATCCAGACCCCCTACCGTGTGGTGAAGGACGGTTACGTGACCGACGAAATCGTCTATCTGAACGCCCTCGAGGAGGAGGACTACATCATAGCCCAGGCAAACGCCGTGCTCGACGAGAAGGGCCGCTTCCGCAACGAACTGGTCTCGGCCCGCAGCAAGGGCGAGTTCCTCATGGTCGAGAGAGAGAAGGTCCAGCTGATGGACGTCTCCCCGGCGCAACTCGTCTCCGTCTCGGCCTCGCTCATCCCCTTCCTCGAGCACGACGACGCCAACCGAGCGCTCATGGGTTCGAACATGCAGCGCCAGGCCGTCCCCACTCTCCGCACGAGCGTTCCGCTGGTGGGTACGGGTTTGGAGCACACGGTGGCCAGGGATTCCGGCGTTACCGTGGTATCGAAGACCGACGGCATTGTCGAATACGTTGACGCCTCACGCATCGTGGTGCGCACGGAGAGCCGCGAGGGCCAGGAGGGGGGCGTGGAGATATACAACCTAACAAAGTTCCAACGCTCCAACCAGAGCACCTGCTGGAACCAGACCCCGATCGTCCGCAAGGGCCAGCGGGTGCGTGCCGGCCAGGTGATAGCCGACGGCCCCTCGACCTGTGACGGCGAGCTGGCCTTGGGGCAGAACGTGCTCGTGGCCTTCATGCCTTGGGGAGGGTACAACTTCGAAGACGCCATCCTGATCAGTGAGCGCATTATCGAGGAGGACAAGTTCACCTCCGTCCACATAGAGGAGTTCGAGTGCGTAGCCCGCGAGACGAAACTAGGACGCGAAGAGATAACGCGCGACATCCCCAACGTGGGCGAGGACGCGCTGCGCAACCTCGACGAGAGCGGCGTCATACGCGTCGGGGCGGAGGTCAAGCCGGGCGACATACTGGTGGGCAAGATATCCCCCAAGGGCGAGACCCAGCTCTCGCCCGAGGAGCGCTTGCTGAGGGCCATATTCGGCGATAAGGCCGGCGACGTCAAGGACACCTCGCTCAAGGCGGGGGCCGGCGTTACGGGTACCGTGATCGACGTCAAGATGCTGGTGTCCCGTATGGTCGATAAGGACGAACGGGCCAAGAGCATCGAGGACTACGAGATCGCCAAGCTCCGCCAGGACGGAGAGGACGAGGTCAAGATCCTCAAGGAATCGGCGGTCGAGGGGATAAAGGCGCTCGTCGTGGGCAAGGTTGCGGCCGGAAAGGTGACGGTGAGCCGGAAGACCATACTCAAGAAGGGCGAGACCATAACCGAGGAGAAGGTAGACGCCATCCCGTTCGAGAAGCTTGCCGACATCACGGTCGAAGATGGGGAATCCATCGAGGCCGAAATAAAGCGCATACTGGAGAAGACCCGCGAGCAGATAGAGCTTATAAGGATGGTCTACAACCAGAAGATATCGAAGCTCACCAAGCCGGACGAACTTCCCCCCGGCGTGCTGAAGGTGGTGAAGGTCTACGTGGCCGTAAAGCGCAAGCTCCAGGTGGGTGACAAGATGGCCGGCCGGCACGGCAACAAGGGTGTGATCTCGAAGGTGCTGCCCGTAGAAGACATGCCCTATCTTCCCGACGGCACCCCGGTGGACATGGTGCTCAATCCACTGGGCGTCCCCTCGAGGATGAACATAGGGCAGATCCTCGAGACCCACCTCGGCTGGGCGGCCCGCGAACTGGGGCGCCAGATAGGGGAATACCTGGACGCCAACTACAGCCCTTCGGCTTTGCGCAAGAAGTTGCGCCAGCTTTATGCCGGCACCCCGGTTGAGAAGCACATCAAGCAGGCCGACGACGAAGAGGTGGTCGAGATCGCCCGCAAGCTTCGCCACGGCATACCGATGGCATCGCCCGTATTTGACGGCGTCTCAGAAGAGGAGATAAAGCGGCTTCTGGCCGAGGCCGGCGTGCCTCAGGACGGCAAGACCGTGCTCTTCGACGGCCGCACGGGCGAGCCGTTCGACCAGAAAGTCACGGTCGGGGTGATGTACATGCTCAAGCTCCACCACCTCGTAGAGGAGAAGATACACGCCCGCGCCATCGGGCCCTACTCGCTCGTCACCCAGCAGCCCCTGGGCGGCAAGGCCCACTTCGGCGGCCAGAGGCTGGGCGAGATGGAGGTCTGGGCGCTGGAGGCCTATGGTGCGGCCTATACGTTGCAGGAGTTCCTCACGGTCAAATCGGACGACGTCGTCGGTCGCACCAGGATATTCGATTCCATCGTCAAGGGCGACATGAACTTCGAGCCCGGGCTGCCGGAGTCGTTCAAGGTGCTTCAGAAGGAGCTCCAGGCGCTGGCCCTCGACATAGACCTTCTGGGCGAGGAGCAGCTCGAGCAGGAGCTTCAGGGCGCCGGAGAAGAGGCGGCCGTTGCCGAGGCCAAATAGGTTGGGAGGTGTGGACGTAATGGATATAGAGACACTGTTTGAGAGGCCTTTGAACCCTTCGGACTACGCGGCGGTCAAGATATCGATCGCATCGCCGGAGAAGATCAAGTCGTGGTCCTACGGAGAGGTGCGCAAGCCCGAGACCATCAACTACCGCACGTTCAAGCCCGAGCGCAACGGGTTGTTCTGCGCCAAGATCTTCGGCCCCATCAAGGATTACGAGTGCCTGTGCGGCAAGTACAAGAGGCTCAAGCACCGTGGGGTGACGTGCGAGAAGTGCGGCGTCGAGGTCATATCCAGCAAGGTGCGCCGCGAGCGCATGGCCCACATCGAGCTCGCCTCGCCAGTGGCCCACATATGGTTCCTCCGCAGCATACCCAGCCGTATCGGGATGCTGCTCGACATGACGCTCAAGGATTTGGAGAAGGTGCTCTACTACGAGTCCTACGTGGTGGTGGACCCCGGCAACACCCCGCTCGAGTTCGGCGAGGTGTTGAGCGAGGAGCGCTACCGACGGGCCGTCGAGGAGTACGGCCAGAGCTTCAAGGTGGGGATGGGTGCTGAGACCATAAGGGAGATGCTCAAGAAGATCGACCTCGTCGAGCTTGCCGAGACTCTGCGTCAGGAGATGCTCAGCACAACGTCGCCCGTAAAGCGCGCCCGCCTTACGAAGAGGCTCCGCGTGGTCGAAGCGTTCAAAAACTCGGGTAACCGACCGGAGTGGATGATACTGACTCGTATACCGGTCCTCCCGCCCGACCTCAGGCCGCTCGTGCCGCTCGACGGCGGTCGTTTCGCAACCTCCGACCTCAACGACCTCTACCGCAGGGTTATAAACCGCAACAACCGCCTCAAGAAGCTGCTTGAGCTAGGCGCGCCCGACATCATCGTGCGCAACGAAAAGAGGATGCTCCAGGAGGCCGTCGATGCCCTGTTCGAGAACGGCCGCCGCGGCCGCCCCGTGCTGGGGCACAACCACCGGCCGCTCAAGAGCCTGAGCGACATCATAAAGGGCAAGCAGGGCAGATTCCGCCAGAACCTGCTCGGCAAGAGGGTGGACTATTCGGGCCGCTCCGTAATCATCGTCGGTCCCGAGCTGAGACTCCACCAGTGCGGCCTGCCGAAGCAGATGGCGCTCGAGCTGTTCCGCCCCTTCGTGTACCAGAAGCTCGAGATGTGGGGTCAGGCGGCCACCATAAAGATAGCGAAAAAGCTGGTCGAGCAGGAGGCCCCCGTCGTCTGGGACGCCCTCGACGAGGTCATAAAGGAACACCCCGTGCTTCTCAACCGCGCCCCAACGCTGCATAGGCTCAGCATACAGGCGTTCGAGCCCGTCCTCATCGAGGACAAGGCCATACAGGTACACCCGCTCGTCTGCCCCGCCTATAACGCCGACTTCGACGGCGACCAGATGGCCGTACACGTACCGCTGTCCATCGAGGCGCAGACCGAGTGCAGGACGCTCATAATGTCCACGAACAACATACTCTCTCCTGCGCACGGCAAGCCCATCATACTTCCCACGCAGGACATCGTGCTGGGGGTCTACTACATGACGCGCGAGATGCCCTTCCAGAAGGGCGAGGGCAAGGCGTTCGCATCGCCCGAGGAAGTGAGGATGGCCTACATGTCGGGCGAGGTCTCGCTTCATGCAGGGATCAAGGTGCGCATAGACGGCGAGCTTTACGAGACGACGGTGGGCAGGGTGTTGCTCTACGAGATAATGCCGGCCGCCGTGCCGTTCGAGTTGGTCAACCGCGTCATGACGAAGAAGGCGGTGGAAGAACTTGTCGATGCCTGCTTCCGCGCCGCTGGTGGCAAGAGCACGGTTCTGCTCGCCGACAGGCTGAGGACGCTCGGCTTCTACTACTCGACCAAGTCCGGCATATCGATCTCACTCGACGACATGGTCATACCGGAGAAGAAAGAGAAGCTCATCGAGGACGCATATAACGAGATAATCAAGGTACAGAACCAGTACGCGCAGGGCCTGATCACCGACGGCGAGCGCTACAACAAGGTTATCGACATCTGGGCCAGGACGAGTGACGAGGTGGCCCAGGAGATGATGAAGGCACTGTCAACGGAGAAGATCGTGGGCGAGAACGGCGAGGAAGTGACCGTCGAGAGCGCCAACCCCATCTACATGATGGTGGATTCCGGCGCCCGTGGAAGCCAGTCCCAGGTGAGGCAGCTTGCTGGGATGAGGGGCCTTATGGCGAAGCCCTCGGGTGAGATCATCGAGACGCCGATAACCTCCAACTTCCGCGAGGGGCTCACCGTGCTCCAGTATTTCATCTCCACCCACGGCGCCCGTAAGGGATTGGCCGATACGGCACTCAAGACGGCCAACGCCGGCTACCTCACGCGCCGTCTCATCGACGTTGCACAGGACGTGACCATAACCGAGCACGACTGCCAGACCATAGACGGCATAACGATCGGTCCGCTCATCGAGGCCGGCGAGGTGATCGAGGGCATAGGCGAGAGAGTTCTCGGCCGAGTGGCCCTCGAAGACATAATCGATCCCGAGACGGGCAACGTGATCGTCCGGGCCAACGAGGAGATCGACGAGAAGGCGGCAGCCGCCATAGACGAGGTAGGCACCATAACGAACGTCAAGATCCGTTCAGTCCTCACCTGCAACAGCCGCCGCGGGATATGCCAGCTGTGTTACGGCCGCAACCTGGCTACCGGCCAGCTGGCCGCCATAGGCGAGGCTGTGGGCATAATAGCCGCCCAGTCGATCGGCGAGCCCGGCACGCAGCTTACGATGAGGACCTTCCACATCGGTGGCGCCGCCAGCCAGCGCGTGGCCGAGAGTACTCTCGAGAGCCGCCACGAGGGCACGGTCAAGCTCCAGGGGGTCCGCGTGGTGCGCAACCGCGAGGGCAAGCTCGTGGTCACCAACCGTACCGGCTTGCTGGTGGTGGTGGGCGAGAGGGGGCTCGAGCGCGAGCGCTACCCGCTGGTGCTGGGCGCCAAGCTCAACGTCGAAGAGGGGGAGAAGGTCAAGGAGGGACAGCTCCTTGCTGAATGGGACCCCTACAACACGCCGTTCATCTCGGAGATAGACGGGGTCGTCGCCTACAAGGACCTCGAAGAGGGCGTGACTGTAAAGGATCAGGTCGACGAGGTGACCGGAATATTCAAGAAGGTGGTCATCGAGTCGAAGAACCCTGACCTCCAGCCAAGGATCACGGTGACCGGCGAAGACGGACGCACCGTAAGCTACGCCCTGCCCGTGGGAGCGGTGCTCGAGAAGGGCGAGGGCGAGACCGTTCATGCCGGGGACGTCTTGGCCAAGATACCCAGGGAGACGGCCAAGACGAAGGACATCACCGGGGGGCTGCCGCGCGTGGCCGAACTGTTCGAGGCGAGGGTGCCGAGGGAGCCCGCCATAGTGAGCGAGATAGACGGCATCGTGAGCTTCGGCAAGGACGTCAAGGGCAAGCGCAGGATAATCATCACCCCCGCTATCGAGGAAGGCTCGGGCGAGCTGGCCAAGGAGTACCTAGTGCCCCGCGGCAAGCACATACTGGTGCGTGAGGGCGAGCGCGTCAAGGCGGGCGATCAGCTCGTCGACGGTGCCGTCAACCCGCATGACATCCTCAAGATCAGGGGCGAGAAGGCCCTTGCGAGCTACCTCGTGGACGAGATCCAGCAGGTCTACAGGCTGCAGGGTGTGAAGATCAACGACAAGCACATCGAGACCATCGTACGCCAGATGCTCAAGCGCGTCCGCATCATGGACCCGGGCGACACTACGTTCCTCGTGGGCGAGCCTGTCGAAAAGCACGTCTTCTTCGACGAGAACCAGAAGGTGGCCGCCAACGGAGGAAGGCCGGCCACGGCCGAGCCCTTGCTCCTGGGCATAACGCGGGCCTCGCTGAGCACCGACAGCTGGCTTTCGGCCGCCTCTTTCCAGGAGACCACCCGCGTTCTCACGGAGGCTGCGTGCGAGGGCAGGATCGACACGCTCACCGGGCTCAAGGAGAACGTCATTCTGGGCCGTCTCATCCCGGCCGGCACCGGCCTGCCCGAATACAGGAACGTGGAGATAGAGGTGGTGGCTCCGGAGATCCCCGTACCCGCGGCCAGCGTCGAAGAGTGATCCGCTCCGTGACGAAGGTGTAGAAGTGGAGTTCGCCAAGAGCTACGATCCCTCGCAGGTCGAAGAGCGGTGGTACCGGTGGTGGCTCGAGAAGGGCTATTTCGTCGCCCCCTCCCGGCCCGAGGCCGAGCCGTTCTCCATCGTCATACCCCCGCCCAACGTGACGGGCTCTCTCCACATCGGACACGCCTTCAACAACACCCTCCAGGACGTGCTCGTGCGGTTCCACCGTATGGAGGGGAGGGCGGTGCTCTGGGTGCCGGGCACCGATCACGCCGGCATCGCCACACAGCTCATGGTGGAGCGCAGTCTCGAGCGCGAATCGCTGAGCCGGGCCGACCTGGGCCGTGAGGCGTTCATCGAGAAGGTATGGGAGTGGAAGCGGGTGCACGGCGGTATGATAATGGGCCAGCTCCGCCGCCTGGGGGCCTCGCTCGACTGGACGCGCGAGCGGTTCACCTTGGACGAGGGACTTTCGCGCGCCGTAAGGCGGGTGTTCGTCGATCTCTGGCGCGAAGGATACATATACCGCGACAAGCGGCTCGTCAATTGGGACCCCTCGCTCCGCACGGCCATAAGCGACCTCGAGGTACAGCAGCGCGAAGAGAAGGGGTATCTGTGGTACATACGCTACCCCGTCGAAGGCGAGCCGGGCCGCTTCATCACGGTGGCCACCACGCGACCTGAGACGATGCTCGGCGATACGGCCGTTGCCGTCCATCCCGACGACGACCGCTACCGCGACCTGGTGGGCAGACGTGTCGTCGTACCCATCGTCGATAGGGCCGTCCCCGTCATCGCCGACCCCTACACCGACCCCGAGAAGGGGACGGGTGCCGTCAAGATAACGCCGGCCCACGATTTCAACGACTTCGAGGTGGGACGCCGGCACGGGCTGCCGCTCATAAACATCTTCGATGAGAGCGCCCGCCTGAACGACAACGTCCCTGCACGCTACAGGGGTCTCGAGCGCTACGAGGCGCGCCGACGCGTGGTCGAGGAGCTGCGTGCACGCGGCCTACTCGAGAAGGTCGAGGAGCACCTGCACGCCGTCCCCTACGGCGACCGCTCGGGGGTGGTGATAGAGCCCTGGCTCGTCGACCAGTGGTACGTCGACGCCCCGCGGCTCGCCCCACCCGCGATCGAGGCCGTAGAAAGCGGCCGCATCAGGTTCATCCCCTCGCGGTGGGAGAACACCTACTTCGAGTGGATGCGCAACATCCAGCCCTGGTGCGTGTCGCGCCAGATATGGTGGGGCCACCGCATCCCGGCCTGGTACGGCCCCGACGGCAAGGTGTTCGTAGCCATGAGCGCCGACGAGGCGCACGCCCAGGCCAGAAAGCATTACGGCCGCCCCGTGGAGCTCCGCATGGATGAGGACGTGCTCGACACCTGGTTCTCGTCGGCCCTGTGGCCATTCTCGACCCTCGGCTGGCCCGAGCAGACGGAGGAGCTGCGCCACTACTACCCCACCTCGGTCCTGGTCACGGGGTTCGACATCATATTCTTCTGGGTGGCCCGCATGATAATGATGGGGCTCAAGTTCATGGGGGACGTACCCTTCCGCGAGGTCTATATACACGGGCTCATCCGGGACGAGAAGGGCGAGAAGATGAGCAAGACCAAGGGGAACGTGATCGACCCCGTCGACGTGATGGACCGGTTCGGGGCCGATTCGCTCCGCTTCACGCTCACGGCCCTCGCCACCCAAGGCCGTGACATAAAGCTGTCCGTGCCGGTGATCGAGGGCTACAGGAACTTCATGAACAAGATCTGGAACGCGGCCCGCTTCGTCGCCCTCAACATGGAGGGGTTTGATCCCAAGGCGCCTTCCCCTGCGCCGGATACCCTGTCGCTGGTCGACAAGTGGATACTCACCCGCTTCAATCGCACCGTGGCCGAGTGGAGGGAGGCCGTAGAGAGGTACGAGTTCGACCGCCTGGCCCGCGCCGTATATCAGTTCATCTGGGGCGAGTACTGCGACTGGTACATCGAGTTCTCAAAGAGCGCCCTTCAGGGTGGAGACCCCGAGGCGAGGAGGACGGCCCAGTGGGTGCTGGGCACGGTGCTGCTCCGCTCGCTCCAGCTCCTCCACCCGCTGGCCCCCTTCATCACGGAGGAGATATACCAGCGTATTCGTACCCTTTGCGGCCCGCTCGAGGCCGCCCGGGGAGGGCAGGCCGAGAGCATCGTCGTAAGCCGGTTCCCCGTCGTAGACCCCTCGCTCGACTACGAGGAGGCGTGCCGCGTGGTGGAATTTGCAAAGGAGGTCGTCGTTGCCGTAAGGAATCTCCGCGCCTCGGTCGGGGTTCACCCGGCCCGCGAGGTGGACGTCGTGCTCGTCGTCGAGGGGCCGGAGGCGCGGGAGAGGGTCGAGGCCACGGCGTCGCTCATAAGGGAGCTTGCCAAGGTGGGCGGGCTCACCATGGCTCCGGCGGGAGAGAAGCCGCAGAAGGCCGTCTCCCAGGTGGTGGGCGATGTGGAGGTGTGGATGTCCGTCGAGGGTGTGATAGACGTAGCCAAGGAGATGGCTCGCATGGGGAGGGAGATGGAGAAGATAGATGCCGATCTTGCCCGCACGCGCGCCAAGCTCGAGAACAAAAACTTCATTGAGAGGGCGCCCCGCGAGGTGGTGGAGAAAGAGCGCCGCCGCCTCGACGAGCTTCTTGCTCGAAGGAAGAAGGTTGAGGAGGTGGTCTCCAGGCTGAAAGGGCTGGAAAGTACGGTCTGATCTACGGCGTCCCAGGGGCCCCTGTCCTCTCTCGACCCCAGAGGCGTGCCTGCTCCTTCTTTCCCCTTGGGTACGGGTTCACGACTACGTCGCTCCCCCGATGTGATATAGCGACGTATCACCTGAGACCAGACGCTTGTGACGTCTGCGTTCTCTCCAAAAACCGCCGTTTATCCCCCCCTATGTGTTTGAGTGTCGTCACGAGTGGTTTCAACGCTACTTCGACGGCCGCCATCCCTATCTATACCGCTCCCCGCTCCTCACGGTTTTCATAGTACGCCCACTTCACACGTCCTGCCGCGTGGGTTCACCCCAGTGGAGCACCTCTTCTCCCCTTTCCGCGCCGCCCTCCTGATACAGGTTCGGGCAGCATTCCACCCCTTCCATCAGTAGGTGTACCTGGGAATAACGTGTGTGCCTCGGCGGTTTGCCGCAAGACACAACACCCTCCCGCGCCCACCCCACCGGGTCATAATACCCCTTCGCTCGAGTTCAACTACTCCCATTCACGCCCCACCCGCCGTTCCATCTAAGGGAGGCGCGTCCCTGCTCCTCATCGACACACCCACTCCACCCCGTGCGACCCCAATGATCACTCCCCTACGTTGCTCACGTTTCCCTTTCCGTTGCACGATCCCTCGCCGTCGCCTCCCCGGACGACCTATCCTCCCCACTCCCACCCCCCTCAGCCTCCCCCCATGGCTGGGGCGTGCGCCGTTTCCATTGTGGATTGCGGGGCCGGGATTGAGGAAAGGGAGGCACCCCCCTCACTTCTTGGGTTTCAACCTTGTCCCGTAATCAGGGGCTTCGGTCTTCTCCCCATCCCATGCGCCGGCTCCATGCCGCGGCCCCACGACCGCTCCACGGGACGGGTTCTCCCGGAAGCCTGCATCGCCTCCCCCTCATGCGCGGTCAGGTTTCTTATCGGCAGCGACCGTATCCGGTCTCCTTCATCCGTGAGCCGAGCGATTAAGGGATCACTCGGCTTCGTGGCACCAATGGTGCAGGGCACACCAAGATGGGGTCGTTCGAGGGGAAGGATTCACGGTCGCAGGGAACACATCCCTCCACACATGCTATTGTGGCCGCTTCCGGAGGCCGCCCGCTGTCGAGGCGGCATATCTCACGACCTCTACGTCCTTGCAGGGTTTTTGGCTTATTCCTCACCGGAGGAGGGGGTAGGGGAGGCGGCCTGCCGGGTGAGCGGTGCTCAGAACAGGTTGAGCTGGCGGAACTGCTTGCGCGCGTCGGTTATCTCCAGCGGGTAATCGCCCGTGAAGCACGCGTTGCAGAAGCTCTTGTCCCTGAGGGGTGCGTATTTCATGACGGCCCGCCTCATCCCTTCTAGGGAGAGGTAGCCCAGGGAATCGGCCGTAATGTACTTGTTGGTCTCTTCGACGCTCAGGCTGTTTGCTATGAGCTCTTCCGGCATGGGGGTATCGATGCCGAAATAACATGGGTGCTTCATAGGGGGAGAGCTTATCCGCATGTGTACCTCACGTGCGCCGGCGTCCCTTATCATCTTTACGATTTTTCGGCTCGTCGTGCCCCTCACGATGGAGTCGTCAACGATGACCACCCGCTTTCCGGCGAGCACATCGCGGATGGCGTTGAGCTTCAGCTTGACCCCGAAGTGTCGTATCGATTGCTGAGGCTCGATGAAGGTGCGGCCCACGTAGTGGTTCCTCAGCAACCCCAGTTCCAGCGGGAAACCCGACTCCTCGGCATAGCCCATGGCGGCCGGGACGCCTGAATCAGGCACGGGGATGACGATGTCGGCCTCGGCCGGCTGTTCCTTGGCCAGCTCCTTTCCGAACTCCTTCCTCACCTTGTAGACGTTCTCGCCGAAGAGGTGGCTGTCGGGTCGAGAGAAATAGATGAACTCGAAGATACAGTGCGCGCACGTGGCCTCGGGGAAGGGCTTGAACGACTTCATTCCCTCGCTTCCGACGACGATGATCTCACCGGGCTCTACCTCGCGGTCGTACTCGGCCTCTATCAGGTCGAAGGCGCACGTCTCGGAGGCGAACACGTAGGCTTCACCCAGCCGGCCCATAACAAGGGGGCGGAATCCGTAGGGGTCGCGGGCCGCGATCAAGTACTCGGGTGACAGGAAGAGCAGACTGTAGGCCCCCTTGGTGGCAAGCAGCGCCTCGATGACGCTGCTCACCATATGCTCCTGGCGTGAGCGTGCCATGAGGTGGATTATGACCTCCGTGTCGGTAGTGGACTGGAAGATGGCCCCACGAGCCTCCAGTTCACCGCGCAGGGTGCGTGCATTGGTGAGGTTGCCGTTGTGTGCTATGGCTATCTCGCCCCGCGAATAGGTGACGACGATAGGCTGTGTGTTTTTGGGGTGGCTTGAGCCGGTCGTAGAGTAGCGCACGTGCCCTATGGCCGCACGGCCGGGCAGGGTGGATAGGACGTCCTGAGTGAATATGTCGCTCACCAGGCCCATCTGTCGGTGGGCGTAGAGGCGGGTACCGTCGGTCGAAGCTATACCCGCACTCTCCTGACCGCGATGCTGCAGGGCGTGTAGGCCCAGATAGGTGAGGTTGGCGGCCTCCGAGTGGCCGTAGATGCCGAATACACCGCAGTGGTCTCTCAGTTCAAGCATGGCTTCTGACCAGGGTCTCGAACCCGTCCCTCCACGCCGTCCGAGCCGCGGTGAGCGGCACGTCGAACAACCCCTTGATGGAGAGGCTCTCCCCACCGACACGGCCAACCGCGCGGGCCACGACGCCCAGGCGCCTTGCGGCCTTAAGCAGCGCTTCCAGGTCGCGCTCATCGAGCGAGACGACGGCCCTAGCCTGTGATTCCGAAAACAACTTGCAACAGTCCCGCACCTCGATCGCATCCAGGTCGACCGAGGCCCCGAGATTGCCGTCGGGGGTGAAGCAGGCTTCAAGCAGCGCCACGACCAGGCCGCCCTCGGAGACGTCGTGGGCCGACTTGATTATGCCCGAGCCGATGGTTTCATACAACAGTCCGACCAGCGCTTTCTCGGCCTCGAGGTCGACGCGTGGAGGCCTGCCCAGCACGGTGCCGTGTACCACTTTGAGGTACTCGCTTCCACCGAGCTCCTCGGCCGTCTCGCCCAGCACCACTATGACGTCCCCTTCCTGTTTGAACCACTGTGTGGTGACGCGGGAGAGGTCCTCGACAAGGCCCACCATGGCCACGGTGGGCGTCGGGTAGACGGCCCCCAGGTCGCTTTCGTTGTAGAAGCTCACGTTTCCGCTCACCACGGGGGTTCCCAGGCTGCGGGCGGCGTGTGCGAGCCCTTCTACGGCCTCGATGAACTGCCACATCACCTCCGGGTTCTCGGGGTTTCCGAAGTTGAGGCAGTCGGTTACGGCGAGGGGGAGCGCCCCGCTGCAGGCGAGGTTTCGTGCGCTTTCGGCTACGGCCGTCTGGGCCCCCGTGCGTGGGTCGAGATAGCAGTATCGGGCGTTGCAGTTTACGGTGACTGCCACCGCCTTGTTGGTGCCCTTGATGCGTATGACGGCAGCGTCCGACCCGGGAGGTACGACATTGTCGGTCCTCACCATGTGGTCGTACTGCTCGTACACCCACCGCTTGCTGGCTATGTTGGGCGAGGCCAAAACGCGAAGCACCGTCTCGGGATCGGGCCGGCGCGCGCACACCTCATCCAGGTCCAGGTGCGCTGTATCGTCCAGGTAGGCCGGCTTTCGGGCAGGGCGGTCGTAGGCGGGGGCGCCGTCTGTGAGAAGAGCAACGGGGAGATCGACCACCTTCTTGCCATCCTCCAGCACCTCCATCCTTCCCCCTTCGGTCACCTCCCCTATGACGGCGAAATCCACTCCCCACTTCTCGAAAACCTGCCGGGCTTCCTCTTCCCGGCCCTTCTTGACCACTATGAGCATCCGCTCCTGGGATTCAGAGAGCATCACCTCGTATGGGGTCATGCCTTCCTCGCGCCGGGGCACCCTGTCCAGGTACAGCCGTATACCGGTGCCCGCTCTTGAGGCCATCTCCGACGACGAAGACGTAAGCCCAGCCGCTCCCATGTCCTGTATGCCAACGATGACGTCGCGCTCGAACAGCTCGAGACAGGCCTCCAGCAGCAGCTTCTCCGTGAACGGATCGCCCACCTGGACGGCAGGCCGCTTCTCCTGGGCGGCCTCGCTCAGTGTGTCGGAGGCCATGACGGCACCGTGGATGCCGTCCCGCCCCGTCTTGGAGCCTACGTAGATGACGGGGTTGCCGGCACCTTCGGCTCTGCCTCGGAAAACCCTGTCCCGCCTGGTCACCCCAAGGGCGAACACGTTGACCAAAGGGTTGCCGTTGTAGCACGCTTCGAAGTGGAGTTCGCCCCCGACAGTGGGCACGCCGACGCAGTTTCCATAGCCTGCGATGCCGGACACGACGCCCTCAAGCAGGTAGATTGTCTTCGGGAGAGCGGGGTCGCCGAAGCGGAGCGAGTCGAGCAGCACGACGGGGCGCGCCCCCATGGTGAAGATGTCGCGCAGTATGCCCCCGACACCGGTCGCCGCTCCCTGGTAGGGCTCTATGTAGGAGGGGTGGTTGTGACTCTCCATCTTGAACACCACGCACAGGCCGTCTCCTATGTCCACTACGCCCGCGTTCTCGCCGGGGCCCTGTATGACGCGGTCGCCTGTAGTGGGTAACTTCCTGAGATGTATGCGGCTGCTCTTGTAGGAGCAGTGCTCGGACCACATGGCGGCTATAAGGCCTATCTCCGTGTGGTTGGGTTCGCGACCGAGTGCGCTCACGGCCCTGCGGTACTCGTCGACCGTGAGCCCCTGTTGAAGAGCTGCTTCTAGGTTGTCCATCGTCTCTTGAGGTGTCGCCTCGCCGATATTCCCTATTATACCTGCTTGCCGCCCCCGGCGGCTAGGAGGCGTGCACAGGGTGGGTTCCGCCGTGAGCCGCCGGTCTCTACCAGTAGGTGGCCGCGCGCAACGTGGTAAGGGGGAGCGCCCCCGCAAGAGAGTGATTTTCGGATGGGGGGCTCACGGCGGTGACGGCGGTGGCGCCCGTAAGGGTCGGCTGCGGCAAGAGCCGTTCCCCATGGATGCGATCCCTCCCTCCTCAAGCGGTCCTTCCGGTGCCCGATGGTCTGAGACGCGAGAAAACAGCCTCGCGTAGGTGTTGGAAGCGGAGCCCTGTACGGGAGGACGAAGCGGTCTCTACATCCTCACGAGGGGACGGCCGTGACGAGGGGACGGCCGTGGCAGGCGCTCTCGAAGAAGCCTCTACTTACTGTACCGTAATTGTTTCTGTTCCCATGTCGGAGGTCGCCTCGGCCGGCGTGTATCGACGATATGAAGCCAAGTACGCTGAGGAAATGAATGTATGCCTGGGAGTACTCGAAAGGTGGGGGGCGGGCCTAGCGCGTGGGCTATGTAGTCACCCAACCTCTACCGGCTGGGTCCGGTGCTGAATGGTGCAGCGGTTCCTGCCGTTATACGGCAGTCGCCTCCGAGTGGACCCTATCATCCTGTCGGGTCCGCCCGTAGACGGCGTAGCGGTGGTGAAGTTCCATGTACTTCGAGGGGTTACGCATCATCCTCATCAGGTTGAACACCTTGAGCGCGACACCCACGTTGTGGCGGGAGAGCTTGGCTAATATCTTGGACAGGAAGCGCAGGTTGAGCTTCGAAGAGACGTGTCCGTAGTTGAACAGCGCGGCATATCGCTCGTAGAACCTCTCAAGCGGAAGCCGTGTGGGAAGGACAGCGTGCAGGAGATCGTAGAAGTAGTAGTTGCGTGTCGTAAGTTCGTCCTTCCTCTCCTCGTAGACCTCCGTGCCCGGCAGCGGGGTCAGGATGGTGAACGTGGGGCCTGCCAGCTCGTGTGCCGCCACGTAGCGCTCCAGCTTGTCGAAGTCCTCCTCGTCGAAGGCGGGGTCGACGATGAACGTGGCAATGGGATGTATGCCGATCGAGCGGACGTAGTCGAGTGCCTGCTCGTTGATGGAGGAGGTGGTTCGCTTGTTCACCGATTTGAGACCCTCGTCGTCCACCTTCTCGATACCTATGAAAAGCGTCTTGAGGCCCACTTCCCTCCAGAGCGCGATGAGGTCCTTGTGCCTTACGATGAGGTCGGCCCTCGTCTCGGCCGTATACTGCTTCTTCACCCCCTCGTGCTTGAGCATCAGGGCCAGCTTCTCCGATTCCTTGCGGTTTATGAACGCGATGTCGTCGGTGAAGAATATGTGGTCTTCCTCGATGGCGACGATCTCCTCGAGCGCCCGTTCCGGGTCTTTCACCCGCGCCTTGCGGTTGAAGAACACCCAAACGCTGCAGAAGTTGCAGTCGAAGGGGCAGCCGCGGCTTGTCTCCATTGTGGCCGAGGGCACGTCGAAGCCCACGTGATAGTGGTCGCGCAGGTGGCGTGTCAGGTGACGGGCCGGCAAGGGGAAGTCGTCGATGCTCTTTGCGAGCGGGCGGGGCCGGAACAGGCCTTCGCGTCGGGAGCGGCGCGTCAGCACGCCGGCCACTTCGGCCGGGTCTCCTCCCGCTTCGAGGCGGTCGGCGAGCTCGGCCGCCGTCGCTTCGCCTTCACCCACGCAGACGGCGTCCACGTCGTCGGTAAGCACGTCATCCGGAAGGAGCGAAGCGTGGTGTCCGCCCACGAAAACGAACGCCTTGCGATCGAACCCCTTTACGAAGCGGGCGATGTCCACGGTCGAGTATACGTCTGTCGTAAACGAACAGCTTATGCCCACGGCCCGGGGACGGAAGCGGCGCAGCTCCTCTTCGAGGCGGCGCCTCTTCTCCACCTTGAGGTCCAGGATGCGTACGTCGTGGCCGTGCTCGATGAGCGGCGAGGCTATGGACTCCAGTCCCAGCGGCTCTGTGGTGACAATCTTGCTTATACCGAAACTCGTACCTTGGTTGGGTTGGATGAGAAGCACCTTCATGTAAATAGAATATCTCACATAGGAGCCCTAAATACAAGTGTTCCGGCCGCTCGACTAGCGGGGGGTGGGATGGAAGACGGCGTAAAAATTAGGTATCTTAATCGTTCATGGCGATGCAGGAGAGGAAGAACGTCGTCGTAGCGATGAGCGGCGGCGTGGACAGCGCCACGACGGCCGCCCTGCTTAAGGATCGGGGCTGTGAGGTCATCGGGGTGACGATGCAGCTCTGGGACTACGGTTCCGGTGGTGGTGGGGGGTGCTGCGCCTTGGGGGACGTGCGCGATGCAAGGGCCGCGGCCCGTCGGATAGGGATAAGGCACTATGTGGTGAACTACATGGAGCCGTTCCGCAGGTTCGTGGTGGATGATTTCGTCCGCAGCTACGCCCGCGGCCTCACGCCCAACCCCTGCGTCCTGTGCAACCAGGTGATGAAGTTCGACCTTCTGCTGCGGCGCGCGCGGGCACTGGGAGCGGATCTTCTTGCCACGGGCCACTACGCCCGCATCGTGAGGCACGAAGGGGACGGGCTGCTCTACATAGCCAAGGCCGCCGACCGGTCGAAGGACCAGTCGTACTTTCTGTTCGGCCTCGGTCAGGAGGAGCTCTCGCGTCTCGTGATGCCGCTCGGCGACTTCACGAAGGACGAGGTGCGCCGCATGGCCCGCCGGTACGGTCTTCCCGTGGCCGGAAAGAAGGAGAGCCAGGAGGTGTGTTTCGTGCAAGGGGGCGATTACAGGGGCTTTCTGGCCGAGCGCGGCGGTCTCGGACGGCGCGGCGGCCCTATCGTTGACATGGAGGGCCACGTTCTGGGGCGCCACGACGGTGTGCACGCCTTCACCGTGGGTCAGCGCCGCGGCCTTGGGCTGGGCGGCGGCGGCAGGAAGCTCTACGTGGTGAGGATAGATCCCGCTGCGGACACCGTGTACGTGGGCGAGGAGGAGGATCTGCTCGCACGCGGCCTCCTGGCGCGTGGGGTGCGCTGGAGCGGGGAGCCTCCCGCGGCGGGCACCGTGGTTGAGGCCAAGATACGCTACCGCCATCCCGGATGTCCAAGCGAGTTGAGGCCGCTCGGGGGAGGACGCGTCGAGGTTGTGTTCTCCACCCCTCAGCGGGCCGCGGCGCCGGGTCAGGCAGTGGTGTTCTACGGCGGCGATCGCGTTCTCGGCGGCGGATGGATAGAAGAGGTGTACGGCCGTTGAAGAGGGTATCGTTCGTAACGCTGGGTTGCAAGGTCAACCAGTATGACACCAATGCCATACGCAACGCCGTCGAGGGCGAGGGGTACGTCGTCGTACCTTTCCCCGAGGAGGCCGACGTATACGTGATCAATACCTGCACCGTCACCCACAGGGCCGATTCCGAGGCGCGACGGCTCGTAGGCCGGGCCGTGCGTGCAAACCCGCGGGCCGTGGTCATCGTGACCGGTTGCTACGCCCAGACGTCGGCCGCCGAGGTCGGGGAGCTGCCTGGTGTCGACTACGTTATAGGCAACGCCGACAGGGCACGCGTGGTGGATGTGATACGAAACGGCGTAAAGCGCGCCGAGCCCGAGGTCGCCGTCTCCGATGTGTTCGCCGAGCGCCGCTTCCAATCACCGCCTGTCGAGCGGTTTCCCGATAGGACGCGCGCGTTCCTGAAGGTCCAGGACGGTTGCAACTACCGCTGCACGTTCTGTATCATCCCCTTCGCACGCGGCCGCTCGCGCAGTCTGCCCGCCGAGGAGGTGGTGAGGCGGATCCACACGCTCCGTCGCTCGGGCTACCGCGAGGTCGTACTCACCGGGGTTCACCTGTCGAGCTACGGAAGGGACATAGGAACCGACCTCTACGGGCTGCTGGCGGCCGTGGAACGGGCCCGTCCGGGTGTGAGTGTGAGGCTGAGCTCGCTCGATCCCGCCGATATGGACCCGCGCGTGCTCGAACTGGTGGCCCGTTCGGAGGTGTTCCGCCCGAGTCTGCATATCGCGCTGCAGAGCGGAGACGGCACCGTCCTCAGGCGCATGAGGCGCCGCTACGGCCCCGACCAGTTCCTGCGCTCGACCGACCTCGCACGCCGCCTCCTGCCCGAGGCGTCCATCGGGACGGACGTGATCGTGGGTTTCCCGGGTGAGGGCGAGAAGGAGTTCGAGAACACCTACTCCCTGCTCGAGCGGTCAGCCGTCACATACTTCCACGTGTTCCCCTTCTCGAAGCGGCGCGGCACGCCGGCCGCAACGATGGACGGCCAGGTCGAGGGCCATGTCATAAAGGAGAGGTGCCGTGTGCTGAGGGAGCTCGGCGCCCGCAAGAAGAGGGAGTTCTATGGCCGCTTCGTGGGCCGTACGGTGCCCGTCCTGGTTGAGAGGCGAGGCCGCGGTACGGCGGCCAACTACATGCCCGTCGTGCTCGAGGGGGGTGCGACACCCTCGCCGGGAGAAGAGGTCGGTGTGCTGATAACGCGGGTCGGGGACGAGGCGGCCGTGGGCCTGGTTGTGTAGGGTCTTCTCGGCCGGGGCGAACAACAACCATGGCCGTTTTAGATCGAGCACGCTTTTTCCTCTTGTCGCTGTGCGTCTCGGCGCTTCTGGTTGCCGCCGGGTCGGCGCCTGGGGCTTCTTCCCCGCGGCCTCCCCGGTCCCAAGTCGCTGCCCCGCCGCCGCTGCCCGCCGAGCCGGCCGAGGACGGCGTCATAAGGATATGGGCCCTCTCCGACATACAGCCTCGCACCGACTGGGAGAAGGCCCATTTCCTCGAGGCCGTAGACGACGTGAACCGTAACGTGCCCGGCATCGACCTCGCCGTCGTGGCGGGCGATCTGGTCAACCGCCCTTCGCGTGCACGCTACGAGTGGTATCTCGCCACGAGGGGCAGCTCGTACATCGAGCACTGGTACGAGATAGCCGGCAACCACGACATCAAGTCAGACGACGGCGCCCTCTACAGGAAGCTCGTCCAAACCCGCATGCACTATTCGTTCGCCGTCGAGGGGCTGCTGTTCATCATGATGTCCGACGAAGTGCCCGGCGCTCCGACCGACATCTCCGACGAGACATTCCGGTGGTGGAAACGCTTGGTGGAGGAGAACCAGGACAAGATAATCGTGGTCGTAACTCATGCCCCCCTGGAGGGAAGCCGCATACCTCTTTCCCAGGTGGGACGGCGGCAGATCCGGGACTCCGAGCGGTTCCGCCGCGTACTCCGGAGCAAGCGGGTCGACCTCTGGCTGAACGGCCATAACCACGTCCCCCACTGGTTCCCCTACGATGTGAGCCGAGTAGACGAACTGGGCGGAACGGTGTTCGTAAACGTGAGCGCCATAAGGAAGGAGTTCATGAAGCACTCGGAGTCGCGCATCCTGGAGTTCAGGTGCGGAAGCGGCCAGGTGGTAATACGCTCTCGCGACCACACGGAGGAGCGGTTCAACGACCGCCTTGAGCGGCGTTACGATTTGTCCAAGCCCCTGCGTTGCGACGGCACCGCTGAAAGAGACGGCCGTGCCGCCCAGGCCCGCACGGACGCCTACCGTAACGGGGGAACACCCTCTCGGTGAGCCTCCGTCCGGGCGCAGTTTCCCCGGGTAACCCCGTGTGTTGCCGCGGCTCGTGTGAGAACCGTAGAGAGGCGCGACCTTACCGCGTCACCCCTCAACCCACCCGGTCGCCGTTGGGAGTGCACAACCCCGGCCCGTCTCCGGGCGTGGTTCGCTACGGATGAGGGGCTGGATGGGAAAGTTGGCTCCCACCCGTACCCCTGTCCCGCCGTTGGATGCATCCATGGCTGTGGTGCCGCCTGCCTGCACCCTGTGCGCATCCCATGACGTGATGCCGTGGCGGAGTAGGAAGTAGCCTTGAGTGCCGATGGCCGAAGGGGCGACGGGGTACCGGGCGGGCTGGGACGGTTGAAGTGGAGACCGAGTCTCGGTGTTCCCATCGAGGCACGCGGGTGAGGGTCGCCGCGGCCGGGGATTCAGAGCCCCTTCATCCGCCCGTCCCGGTGGGTCGCGGATGCGATGCGGCGGTGTGTGCGGTGCCCCCCTACGGCGTCTCCGTCCACGCTGTGGTCTGGCTGGTGCGAGCGGCGGGAGGGCCTGGGCGGTTGTGTCGAATCGCCCGCGAGCCCCCCCGAGCCCTCTGCGGGACGCCACCTGCCAGGGGTTCGACGCCGTACCCGGAACCCCGTCACGCCCGGGCTTCAGCTACGTGCTTGCCGTCCGGGGCGTGCCCTCTCAACCGGTCTTCGGGGGGCCGTGAATGCGACTCCTACTCCGTCCCAGCCGGGGAAACACTGATGTCGCCGCACTCGGCACCGCCTGTGCTGCTTCCCAAACCCGCGTGACCACTGCAGCCCTGCCGCCGAGGCCGAATCGACGGGCGAAGCCTGTAGCTCAGTGCCATATGTTCCGGTCTCAGGCGGTGCGCACGCACACGCACACACAGGGGATGCATTCAATACGTCACCCCACAGCTGCACGCGCCCGTGCATAGCGCCCCACACGGAGGCGCGTGGTTGCACGCGCGGGGTACGTCCTGTGGTTGTCCATGATGCAACAGGTGTCGCACGGTGCTCCTCGGACGGGCTGGGTACCGCAGGAAGGGGTGGTCGATTCTTGTCCTCTTTCGGGCCCGGAAGGGGCCGGCGAGGGGGCGGTCAGACCACCTTTTTGCGACGGGTGAAGTAGTCTACGAGAAGGTACTTGCCCAACTGGCTCGGGGTGGTGAAGAAGGCCCTGCCCTTGTTTATGCGGGTCATCTCGTCGACGAACCTTCTCAGCGTGGGGCTGTCGTCCAGCATGAAGGTGTTTATGGTTATGCCCTTGGCCGTGCAGCGCTTTATCTCCTTCAGGGTCTCGAACGTTGCCCTCGGGCTCAGGCCTCCGAAGAACATGGGCAGCTCCACCTGGAGGTAGCCGTCCACGTAGTAGGCCGTGGGCTGGCCGTCGGTGATGAGGATTATCTGCTTGTTAGGGGTGCGGTGGGGGGCGATCAGCTTCGTGGCCAGGTGGATCGCCTCCTGGATGTTTGTGAAGGGGTCGTTCGAATCCCAGCTCGTAAGCGATAGCTGCTGCGGGGTGAGCAGGCGCGCCCGTGTGGAGAAACCTATTATGTAGAAGTTGTCGCGGGGGTGACGCGTGCTGATGAGGTGTTCCATCGCAAGGGCCACCCGCTTTGCGGCGGGGAAGCGTCCCTGGAAGCTCATCGACCAGCTGAGATCGAGCAGCAGGGCCGTAGTCGCCACGGTGTTGAACTCCGATTCGTAGACCTCGAAGTCCTCGGGGGCGAGCTCGATCCTTCCTTCCTTGGTGCCGCGTGCGAGCGATTTCTTGAGCGTCGAGACGACGTTCACGTTGAAGGGGTCGCCGAATTCGTATTGCTTCGTGCTGTGGGCCTTGATGGATCCCTCACCACGGTGGGGCGTCTCGTGGGTGCCGAACTTGTGCCTGTCGAGCGAAGAGAACACATCCCTTAGCGCCATCTCGCCTATCTTTCGGATGCCCTTGGGGGTGAGCTCGGTGTGCTGGCCGCGGCTCGTGATGTAGCCCGCGGATTCCAGGCGCGAGCGAAAGTCGCGCAGCAGCAGGAACGACTCGTATGCCGCCTCGCCCAACAGCTCGCCCAGCTCCTCGGAGGTGATCTCGCTCAACTGTCCCGTGCGCAGGTTGTGCTCGAGTCGCTCCAAGCGCTCGAACTCGTCCAATATGTCGAGGGCCTGCTCCAGCGTGAGCGGTTCCTTGCCGGTGTTCCGGTCGCCGTAGCGGTTGAGGAACTTCTCGAGCCTCTTTATCCCTTCGAGCAGTCCGCGCAGCTCGTCGAACCTGCGTGCGGCCTCTTCGTCCATGAAGTCGTAGTCCGACAGGGCCGAGACGGCGGAACTCAGCCGCCGGGGCAGGTTCTCGAGCGTTCCCTTGCGGCGCTCGTACTCCTCGGGGTCCTCGTCGGCGAGGGCGGACTCGATGTGTTCTTTCTCGAGCTCCACGATACGCTCGAGCTGCTCGCGCAGCTCCGCCAGCGGCGAGCCGAAGTCCCAGCGGCGCAGTTGCTCGTCTCTGTATCGGGCGATCTCGGAGCGCAGGTCCTCGATCCCCATTACCCGGAACCCCTTTCCCGAGACGCCCTGCTTCAAAATCCAGTCGATGGCCTCGTCCGGAGTCCAGCCTTCCATGAGGAAGTTCGACAGCTCCTTGAACAGCTCCTCGGTCTCGAGTCGGAACTCGTCCTGGGTGCCGTCCCACTTTAGATAGCGGTATCTTACGCTCACTTGTACACTATCTTCCCCTGTATGGTTTCCTTGTTGAGCTTGTTGCTAAGGTGGAGCCCTTCGAAGATGAACTCTATGGCCGAGGCTATCTGCGAGGGGGTGCGCTCGATGTTGAGCCTGTCGAGGCACTTGCCCAGCCCCTTTATGACCTTGACCCCCTCGAGGTAGTCTGAGGACGGCATCGTGTCCGACACCTCGACGTAGCCCTTGTCGAAGTTCTCCGTGATCACGTCGAGCTCCTCGGGTTCGGGAAAATAGGAGTCGAACACGGTCTTTACGGCCTTCTTGATCAGGTTCTCGACGACCGTCTCCTCGTTGGTGTCGTCGCCCAGGTACTCGAGCTCGATCTTGCCCGACGTGGACGACATCACGGCCGGCAGGTCGGTGATCCTCGGTGCCACTTCCTTCTCGCCCAGCACGATGGCCCGCTTCTCGGCCTTGGCCACGAGGCTCTCGTAGTTTGCGATCGACGTCCTCACGCTGACGCCGGAGCGCTGGTTTATCTCGCTCGAGGCCCTGGCCTGGAATGTGATTTCGGCCAATATGTCGTACATGAACTGTGGGACCTTCACGACGTAGCCGTCGGTCGCCATGCGGCGGGCTTCCTGCTTCATGATGCTGGTCTCGACCTCTCGCGTGACCGGATAGTGGGTGCGCAGGTGGGCCTGGAAGCGGTCCTTGAGCGGGGTGATGATGCGGCCGCGGTTGGTGTAGTCTTCGGGGTTGGCCGTGGCCACGATGCAAAGGTCCAGCGGGAGCCTTATCTTGTAGCCCTTTATCTGTACGTCTTTCTCCTCCATGATATTGAAAAGTCCCACTTGGACCTTCTCGGCCAGGTCGGGAAGCTCGTTTATGGCGAAGATGCCCCTGTTGCTCCGCGGTATGAGGCCGTAGTGTATGGTGAGCTCGTCCGAAAGGTAGCGGCCCTCGGCCACTCGTATCGGGTCGACCTCGCCTATGAGGTCCGCTATGGAGACGTCCGGCGTGGCCAGCTTCTCGCTGTAGCGTTGCTCGCGGCCTATCCACTCGATGGGGGTCTCGTCGCCGTACTCGGCCACCATCTTCCTGCCGTACTTGGACACCGGGTTGAAGGGGTTGTCGTTGAGTTCCGAGCCCTTGATCACGGGGATGGCCTCGTCGAGGAGCCGTATGAGGGAGCGGATTATCTTGGTCTTGCCCTGGCCGCGCTCACCCAGAAATATCATGTCGTGGCCGGCGAGAATGGCGGTCTCGAGCCGGGGTATCACGGTATCGTCGTAACCAAGTATGTCTTCGAAAAGGGGCTCGCCAGCGCGCATCTTGGCTATCAGGTTCTTTCGCAACTCCTCCTTGACGGTGAGGGGCCGGTACTCGATGGCCCTCAGTTCTCCGAGCGTGCGTGGCAATTCGTTCATCAGGATCCCACCCTCCCTGGCATAGGGGTTTTGGCGCCGCATGCCGTTTTTAAAGGAGCTCGTGGACTTTCAGGCCTCGGCGACCGGGGTGAGGAGCGCGTCAGAGCGAGTGTGCGGGCGGAGTGAGGTTCGGCTCCGTAGCGGCGGATTCCTCGCCTTGGTTCCTGCGTCCCTGAGGAGAGCACGAGATATATTACTTATTATACAAACATTGAACCCCGTTTTAAACACGAATATGTCGCAGTGGTGCTCCCGTCTCGGGATACGCCGAGCGGCGGGGTGGGAGACGCCCGTCCCAGTGGGGTGTTGCGCCCCTCGAGGTGGGACGGCGTGCCGTGGGTACGGAGGGTGGAAGACTGTCGCTCGGCGGGGTCGGCGGTAGGCCCACGAGGGGGCCTGGATATCGGCAAGGTGTGAAGCGCTCGGCGATGCGATGTAGTGCGGCGAGTCCTCCTCACACTCGGCCGGCCGCTTCGGAGGCGGGGCTGGGCGAAGGGAGCGTGGACGAAGCCACTCGTGTGTGTCCCTTGTATGCGCCCGGTGATGGGACACGGAGCGCCGATACACTGTAGGCGTGACGGTGATAGGTGTGGTGGAGAATAGACGAACTTTCTCTCGGACGAGAGGCGCGTGCGCGGAAGTAGTGGATACATTCGGTGGGGAGAGGCCGGCCTCTGTGGGGCGGAGTTGGAAGATTTCTGAGCCGCGACGCGCTGGGATGCTCAAGCCCTTTGGTGCCCATTGATGCGCGGCAGGATCCGCCGTGCCCCCGGCCTTCGGCTTGTGTGGCTCACCGATTGGGGATGCAGCCCGCGGAGGGATGCGGTGGTCTCCGGGCCGAAGAGGTATCCGCTCGGCATTGACACCCGTTCTTCGTTGGATCGTCGGTGGTCAGGCGGGTGGAGGCGGCGGCACGAGTGCCGGCGGGATGGTGTGTGGGACGTAAGGGCACCCTAAGCGTCGTAGCGCTCCAATTCCTGCTCGAGGCGTGCGGCGTAGAGGGCGTCTTCGTCGGCCTCACTCTGGCGGGAGGTTGCTCCGGGGGCCGCTTCCTCCGTATCGCTCATCCCGTTGCGGTTCTTCCTTACGATCAGTCCCACGGCGACGCCTCCCGCCACGATGGCCGCTCCCGGCAGCAGCCACAGCAGCAGGTTCTTCCCGCGCGGCGGGGGGGCCCCGAGGATGGAATCGCCGTACCTGTCGACGAAGTAGGCTATGATCTCCTCCTTCGACTCGCCCTCGGTGAGCTTGCGCCGTATTATCTCCCTCATCTCAACCGCAAGCTCGGAATTGGATTCGGCCACCGACTGCCCCCTGCAGACGGGACACATGAGTTCGTCGGCTATCTCCATTACTCTGTCTTCGAGCGACAGCCGGGGCGGCTCGGCCAGCGAAGGAGCGGTCGCCGTCTGTAGGACCATCCATAGGGCCGTTGCAGCTGCAACGACGCAACACGCTCGCCGGATCATGCGGCCAGGCGTCATCGGGCACCACCTCCTTGGGCCTCCTCGGGACTGGACGAGGAATCGAGCGCACGGCTCATGTAGGCATCGATCAACTCCTCTGTTAGGGGGCCTGAGTACTTGTCCACTATCCTTCCCTTGGCGTCGATGAAAAACGTCTCCGGCACCCCAGCGACACCGTAGTCGACTGCGATCCTTCCCTTGGGGTCGGAGCCGCTCGGATAGGAGCCGCCGTAGCGGCCCAGGAACCGTCTTGCATTCTCGGGGTCGTCCCAAATGTTGGCCCCGATGAATATGGCCCCCCGTTCGCGGTAGCGCTGCCACGCCCTCTCGATGGCCCTTGCCTCGGAGCGACACGGCTCGCACCACGACGCCCAGAAATTCAGCAGGACGGCCTTGCCGCGTAGATCCGTGGACTTGAGCGTCCCGCCCTCGAACAGCCGGAGCTCGAACGGCGGAGCCTTCCTTCCGACAAGGGGTGAGCGTCCGGTGCCGTCGGTGGGGCGTCGGAAGAGTCCCACGGCAAGGAGCACGATGAGTCCCACTAGGAGGAGAAATACGAGGGCTCTTCCCATATCCTGGATTACCGCCGTCCTCGGGGTGGACTCGGCCGCAGCCGGCCCAAGCAATATTATACCCAACCCCTCCTCCTTGCTGAGGTGGCGTGAGCGGGGGCTGTCCCGGGAGGGGTGTGATATGTGAGAGGTCGATGGGGACGCCGTCCACGCCTCGGTGGGATCAGGCCTGCTTCCTACTCGGCCCTCGGCTTCAAAGCAACCGTGGGGAGACGGGGTATTCGAACAGCTCGGCCAGTCCCTCCGGGTCAAGCACACCGATCTCACAGACGAGGCCGCTCAGGAGATCGAGGGGTGTTGAGTCGAAGTAGACGTTTAACACCTTGACCCCCGCGACCTCCTCCTCAAGTACTTCGCGCCTATCGTGCTCCAAGACGCGGTGTAAGTGTTCGAGGCGCGGGCTTAGCAACTTCTCGGTGCCCGCGGCACAGTAGAAGGGTACACCGAAGTGGAGGGCCGCCACGGCCAGCCCCAGCGTGCCGATCTTGTTTATCACGCTCTGCCGCGTCACGCAGTCGGCGCCCACGAGGCACAGATCGACGGCGCGACGTTGCAGGATGTCGAACATCAAGCTGTCCACCACATACGTAACCTTAGCCCCGCATGCGGCCGCTCTCTTGAGTACCGTCCTGCCCTCGCATCCGGGCCTGGATTCGGTGCATACGACCGACACATCCCTGCCGAGGCCTACGGCCTCTTCGATGGCGGCAATGACGGTCGAGCTGTAGGAATGGGTGAGCACGGCAACAGACGCCCCACCAACCGACTCCAGTAGTCGGCAGCAGTGGGCAATGGTGGCCTGCGCGTTCTCCTCCAGCCGCGTGCCGAAACCGAGTGCGGCCCTCTCTGCGGCCTCGGCCGCCGCGGCGGCCGAGGCTCCCGATCGGACGACCTCTTCGGCCGCGGCCAGCACCGAGTTGGCGAGGTTGATTATGGGTGCCATCGAAGGCTGCGCACCGATGAGCTCGCGACATGCCCGGCCCAGACGGCACAGGACCTCGTCGGCTGTATGAGCGACGAGGCCTCGTCCCAAGGCGGCCAAGGCGCGTGCGGCCGAAGAGGCCAGTTCGGCCGCGCCTGAAGAGGTGTCCCCTTTTATGGCGGCCAAGGCTTGGTTAAACTGATCGATGTGTTCCATTGCGGCGTCGGCCCCCCTCCTGGTAACACTAAATTATCCCAGAAAGGGGGCGTTGTCAGCCCCAACGTCTACGGCCGGCCGAGCTCGCGGTGGAGCGTAGCGGGCTGAACTCATCGGGGGCGGTGTGGCGTCTCTTAATGGTGATGAGGTATGAGGATAGAGGTGTTGGCCATAGGGCGAGAGATTCTGTCGGGCAGGACGCTCGATACCAATTCCCACTGGATAGCTCGTCAGGTTGCCTCACTGGGCGGTCGCCTGAGCAGGATTGCCGCCGTCGATGACGACGAGACGGAGATAGTCTCGGAGATCGCTTCCGCCCGGGATCGCGGCGTGTCGGTGCTCATCACCACGGGCGGCCTGGGCCCGACGAGCGACGACAAGACGCTTGCCGCCATAGCCGCCGCAGCAGGTCTGGATCTGGTCGAGTGCGCATCGGCACTCAGGTTCGTTTCGAGCCGCTACGAGGAGTTTCACGCCGCGGGTCACGTCGATTCACCCATCCTTACCCCCGAACGGAGGAAGATGGCGCTGCTCCCGCGGGGAAGCCTGTGGCTTGACAACGCCGTCGGGGCCGCTCCCGGTGTGAGGTTGACGTTGGATGGCATGACGGTGTTCGCCCTGCCCGGTGTTCCGGCGGAGATGAAAGACATCTTCACGCGCCACGTCATTGAGCATCTGCGCCGCCTTCTTGAGGGCAGGGTGCTTCTCGAGTGCAGGGTTGTGACGGGTATCGGGGACGAATCGGTGCTCGGCCCCATACTCGACGCCGTTGCCGGGAGCGTGCCGGGAGTGTACCTGAAGTCCACCCCCCGGAGGTTCGGGCAGGAAGAGGGGATCGAGGTCTACATATCGGTCTGGGGTGAGGACGAGGACCTCTCGCGACGGAAGCTTACCGAGGCGAAAGATATGTTGCTACGCTTGGCAGCCGAGCGCGGGGGGCGGTGTCGCAGTTGATTGACGTAGGCGACGGCTCCGCGTGCGTGCGGCTCTTCGTCGTCTGGAAATCTTGTCGCAAGGCCGAATCCGCTATGTGCGGACAAGCCGGTTCCGATGTGCGGCAGGATGCCCGATTAAATCCCCTTTTCGGCCCACTGTTGCGCGACCCGGCAGACGGGGCAACAGGATCGGAAGCCCCAAGCTCCCGCTCGTCGGACCAACTTGACGGGCGGCCCCGCTTGAAGCCTGCGCATCTTCTCGGCCACCCTGAGGCCGCCTAGGTCTGCTCGGGCATAGAGACGCTTCGGGGCGTACGGCAACGTACCTACGATGCTACTACACCTGAGCCTAGTAGTCGTAGAACGAGAAGTTGAAGCTCATGTAAGGCACGGCCGGGTATGGGTAGTAGTAGTAGGGTGAATACCAGACCGGCGGTACGAACACGACGGCTGCGGGCCACGGGTAGAAGTGGTGCCTGTGTCGAAAGGCGTAATATCTGTGGCGAATGAACGGCCTGTGGTGGCGGTACCAATGGTGGGCTCGGTGGTGGAAGTGATGCCTGCGGGCGTGGACGTATCTGTGGTTATACCGTGCCGCCGGGTGATGCGCCCTGTAGCCCAGTCTTCCTCTCCCGTCGGCGTAGGTCGTCGCAGCACCCAGCATCGCTGTTGCCAGGAGAAGAAGGAGTGCGTATGCAGATGCTCTTTTCATCCTGTGCTACCTCCCGTTGTCGGGTGTCCTATAGAATTAAACCGGTGTAGTTGGCGGTTGGTTGCTTCGGAGTGGAGAAAGGAGACGAAGCTGTGCCGGTCGCCCCGATGGGGGGTCCTCAGCCGCACCCCAGCGCGCTCTCGTCCCGGATCTCCCTCCTCTCTCACCGTTTCCTCCTGCCACGGCGGGGTCGGGCGCGTGGGGCGTCTCAGCGGCCGGCGATCCATTTCTTCAGCTGATCGATCCCCCTCTTGCTTCCAACCACCGTCAGTCTGTCACCCTCCTTTAGTACGGTGTCTTCATCCGGTACCATGAACTCTCCGTTCCTTTGGATCAACGCCACCGCGGTACGTTCGGGCACGGGCAGCGAAGCGACCTTCTGTCCGATGAATGCCGACGTGGGAGAAGACCTCTCGACGGTGACCGCCGTAAAGCGGTCGCGCATTAGCAGCGTCTCCTTGAGCTCCTGTTCGTTACGGTCCCGGAGCCATTCATCCATGAAATCGTCGTCGTCGACGCGTTCAGCTATGTGCGCCAGAATGCGCAGGTGCAGGCCGGCGTCGTCCTCGGGGCTGAGGAGGAAGAAGAAGGCGTGTATGGCACTCTCCTCGTTCCCCGCGCCAAGCGTTTCGTCGAGCTCCACGCTGACTCCTTCTCTGGAGCGGGCAATGAAGAGTTGGGGAGAGTCTACATGGGGCGTCCTCATGTGGGGGAGTGCGACTCCGTGTGAGACAGGGGTGGCGCCCACGCGTGTGCCCTGCATGAACCCACGTGACAGCGTCTCTGCGTCGGCGGCCGTTATGGAGGCGAAATACTCGGCGGCTCGTCTTACGATGTCGGCGAATCCTTCTCCCTCTTGGACCTCGACGATTCTTGCCCCCGCCACGACGTCGCTGAACGGGTCGTGTTCGCGAAGACCTTTCTCCTTGAGGATCTCTCTCAGCTCGCTGTCCAGGGCGTCGTAGCGCAGCCCCCCCAGCCGCGCGAAGATGTGGAATATGGCACCCGTGCGTGCCACCCTTGCTCGGGCGTAGAGGCGGTACCACAGTAGGCATGCGCACACTAGTGCCGCAACGACCGCCACAACGCGTGCTCCCAGTTCACCCACTAGAAGCAGCGATATGGCTATACCTCCTATCTGTACCCAGGGGTAGAGGGGTGATTTGTAGCCGGGGTCGTACGACGGAATCCTGCTCTCCCGCATGACGATGAGGGCTGCACATATGAGGATGAGCATCATGAGCTGGAATGCGCTTGCCAGTTTGGCTATCTTCAACGGATCGAAGGCCAGCAGGAACACGACCGTGACGGCCACGGTGGCGGCAATCGAGTACTTGGGGGTCTTGAAGCGCGAGTAGCGGCGGAACAGCGTGGGCAGAAGCCCGTCGCGGCTCATGGCCATGGGGTAGCGCGAGGCGCTGAGTATGCCCGCGTTCGCTACCGATGTGAATGCGAGCATTGCGGCGAGCGACATAAGCCACAGGCCGACCGTCCCCAGGATCTTTGTGCCCGCCGTGGCGACTGGAGTCAGGTCTCCCCTCAACTCTTCGAGCGGTATCACGCCCACCATCACCAACGTCCCACCCACGTATATTACAACGGCCACCAGCATCGCCAGGATGATACCCCTCGGCAGGTTGCGCTCGGGGTCCTTGATCTCTTCTACGACGCTGGCGACCTTGGTCACTCCGACGTAGCTTATGTATACGAGCCCCGCCGTCGAGAGGATCGAATGAGGGGTCTCGTCGAACATCCCCGCCAAATTGGATGCCGCTACCCTCGGTAGACCGGCCGTGATGAACCCGACTAGGATAACGATCAGAACGCCCACCAGTGCGATCTGGAAGGTTCCCGACTCCTTTGCGCCCAACAGGTTGATGAGGCCGAACAACAGTGTGAGGGCGACGGCGACGGAGACGATGTCGAGCCGGGGAAAGAGAAGATGCAGATATGCTCCCATTCCAATTAATGCGAATGCGGTCTTGAGGATGAGTGCCAGCCAGGTGCCGAAGCCTCCTATGGTTCCCGCCACCGGCCCGAGGCTGCGATCGACGAAATAGTAGGCGCCGCCGGCTCGAGGCATGGCCGTGCCCAGCTCCGATATGCTGAACACCGCAGGCAGGACGGGTAGGGCGGCCAGAAGGTAGCTTAGTACTATGGCCGGCCCGGCTTCTCGTGCCGCTATGCCGGGGAGGAGGAAGAAGCCTGCACTGAGCGTGGTGCCTGCGGCGATTGCGAATACGTAAGGAAGGGTGAGTTCCTTCTTGAGCCTGTCTTTCCTATGGACTCTTATCATCTGTGCTCGTCGTCCCGGCAGCGCAACGTTTAAGCATCCCCCCTGCTGAAGGTGGGACCTGTACATCACATCTTAACCCATGAAGGGACCGGTTGTGAATGCCGTGAAACCACCGAAGGCTTGGGAGGCGCCCTGGAGTCGGTGGTGCCGATCGAGGATGGGCGAAGATGGTATAGGACGGCTTGCGCATACAGCGCCGAGGCGAAGTCTTCCCCCCCTCCCTACGAAAGGGCCCCCTGCCGGTGGTCGTACGGCTCGAATAAGGCCGTTGCCTTTTCTCCACGTGCTACGTGTGAGTGGATTTCAGGGGGAGACCTTCAAGAGGTTTACAATAGACTCAACAGACCGGGGGCGGTCAGCGGAGTACGCCTGCTGTCGACAGCTCGAACGAGGTGCTGACGTCGTTCACAATAACGGTATACATGCCGTCGTCGAGATTGTAGGTCTCGAGGGGGACGACCTCTTCATAGGCCTTGAGCGCCAACGTACACTCGACGTCCGGGTCGCGCTTTGTGGTGATGGTCACGTTGATCACGCGATTCGAGACGTCCTGGTAGACCTGGTCGATCTTCGTGCACCCGTCGGGGAGGTAACCCCTTACGACCACGTACACCTCGGGCGGTGAATCGCTTGTTTCTTCGACCTCTATCGTGTCCACCTGGGCCGTGGATACTACAGTGGCCGAGAGAGGGGCGAGGTCTTCCGAAGAGCACGCTGCCAGCATGAAAACGGCCAGCCCCAATGCGAGCGCGCCCAGCATATGAATGTACAAGGTCATGATCTTCTGTGTATCGAAGCCCGCGCGGATGTGCCCATACCGAAATGGAGCCCGCCGGTGTCTGACTTGCCGGCCGCAGGCATCCAAGCAACGGCCGCGCGTGGGTTCAAGTTCTTTATTATCAGCTATTTGATTCTTCTGTCAAGTATGCCCCGGAAGAGCGCAGTGCGGGCTTGAGAGAGGCTTGCTGCGGCCCTGTGTTTTGACGGCCCGGTTGGATGCCGCTTGCAGCTGCATAACCTCTCGGCTGCGTTGCGGGCCTATCGTCACGGCCTGTGCGTGCTTGGCTGCACACCGGCCGCTGCAGATTCCCCCCGGCGAGTTCATGTCCCGCAAGCCGGCCCATCCCCCCTCCTCAACGGGGCCGGACACGCTCGGTCTCGGGGGCCCCCTACGGCGATGGATGTGCTGTCGGGTGGCTCGTACGGCTGCGCCCATCCGGTTTCCACCCAACCGGGCGCGGACCCTACCGCCTTCTTGAACCACTACCGGCCCGTCCGTCGGGTCCCAGACCTGATGTTGGTCTTCAGCTATGACTTCTTGGCGCTTGCGATGGCGACCGATATTCCTCTTCACTCTTGATCGCAGGCGGTGGGCCGTTCTTTATAACCCCACTCCCCTGTGATACAATACCTACCGTATCGTTTGCCTCGGTGTGGGTGGCGTAGGGACTGGCCTCTTCGGCCACCCGCTTCCCCACGGAGGTGGCCGATACGCCTGGGCGCCTTTACGTGATTCCCTTCCAGGAACGGGTGAAGAGACATTGCCCCACACTCATTCCGCTTCGGCCGAGAACAAGAAAAAACTGCTGCTCGTTTTCCTTCTGACCACCTTCTACATGATGGTCGAGGTCGTGGGCGGTCTCGTGACCAACAGCCTGGCTCTTCTGGCCGATGCGGCTCACATGTTCACCGATGCGGGCGCCCTTGGACTGGCGCTACTTGCGGTCTGGTACGGAGGCAGGGACGCCACGCCGGAGAAGACTTACGGCTATTACAGGGCCGAGATCCTGGCCGCCTTGACCAATTCCGTCATTCTACTCGTCATCTCGCTCTACATTTTCTACGAGGCGTGGCAGCGGTTTAAGAACCCGACCCCTGTCATGGGGCTGCCCATGTTGGTCATAGCATCGCTGGGATTGGTGGTCAACCTGGTGGGCCTCTACGTGCTCTACCACTCGTCCAAGGCGAGCTTGAACGTGCGCGGCGCCTATCTGGAGCTCCTGAGTGATACGCTGGGTTCGTTGGGTGTCATAGGGGCGAGTGTCGTGATAATGGTTACGGGATGGCAGTTGATCGACCTCATCATGAGTGTAGGGATAGGCCTCTTCATAATCCCGAGAACGGTCAATCTGCTGAACGAGGCAGTCCACATATTGATGGAGGGGACGCCGAGGCGGATTGACATCGACGAGGTGAGAAGGGCTATTGCTTCCGTGCGGGGTGTGAAGGGGCTCCACGACGTACACGTCTGGACGCTGACGTCCGGCGTTGACGCTATGAGCGCCCACGTGGTCGTTGATGACCTGAGTGAGGGCAACAGGCTGCTGCACGAGCTTGAGACGATGTTGAGAGACAAGTTCGACATCCACCATACGACCATCCAGTTGGAGGAGGGGCAGGAAATGGAGCACGCCGCGGGCTCGTGCCGGTAGGGTTGGCCGCCCCATGGTGCTTTAGCGGGGAGTGGGGGAGGTTTTTTGCCAGGCGACTCCTGCGGTCGGGCGAAGTTGCAGCTAATCCCGTGCGGGCGAACGGTGCGTGCTGCACGCCCTGTAGCTGTAAAGACTTCTGCCGGGAGGGGCAGTGGCCGTCCCGTACCGACGCCCCTGATGTGCACGAGGGACGGGGCCGGCCCGCCCGTGGCCAGGGGTAGATAAGGGTGTCTTACTCGTGCAGGTAAGGTTGTTGCGACCGAGGGCATTGCACGGAGGGAGGTATAGACGGTGAACTTCATACGAAGGCTGTTTGCCATATTTGGAATGATATCGCTGCTGCTCTTTCTCCTGGTGGTGGTATCTGCCGCCCTCTTGGCGTGGTTCGGTACCCGTATCGAGCAAGGCACGGTGCTCGAACTGAACCTCGAGCGCCGCTACGTTGAGTATGCCGGTACGGACGTCGTCGGTAGGTTGCTGGGAGGCGCCGCCCCGACGGTGTTGGGGGTGGTACGTGCGCTGGATGCAGCGTCGCGTGACGATAGAGTGATAGGTCTCGTGGCCAAGGTGGGCGAGGACACCAATCTCGGCTTCGCCCAGGTACAGGAGATACGCGATGCCGTGGCCCGCTTTCGTCGAAGCGGAAAGAGGACCGTTGCATGGTCGGAGAGCTTCGGCGAATTCGGTCCCGGCAACAGGGCCTACTATCTGGCCACCGCCTTCGAGCACATATACCTTACTCCCTCGGGTGATCTGGGGCTCACGGGAATGGTGTTCGCCAGCCCCTTCGTGGCGGGTACGCTCGACAAGTTGGGTGTCCGTCCCCAACTCGGAAAGCGGGGCCGTTACAAGAACGCCGTCAATCTGTTTACGGAGCGACGCTTCACGAAGGCTCACAGAGAGTCGGTCGAGGATCTGATGCATTCGCTTTTCGTACAGCTGCTCGACGGTGTGGGCGACGCCAGGGGGATGGGTAGGGACCGGGTGAAGGCGATCGTCGACGGCGGTCCCTATACGGCGCGCGAGGCCCTTGAGAAGGGTCTCGTGGACGGCCTCCTCTACCGCGACGAGGTGTATGACGGGCTTGAGCGCGCTTCCGACGTCAAGGTCCATTTCCTCGATCTGTTCACCTATCTCGCACGCGTGGGAGGCGAGTGGTCCGAAGGCGACGAGGAAGTGGCCGTCGTCTACGGCTCAGGCACCATCAGAAGGGGCTCGAGCGGTTACGACCCGCTGTTCGGCACGACGTCCATGGGGTCGACCACTGTTGCCAAGGCCGTAAGGGACGCCGCCGGTGACAAAGGGGTCAAGGCCATCGTTTTCAGGGTAGACAGCCCGGGCGGTTCGGTGGTGGCATCCGACATCATATGGAGGGAGCTGGTCAAGGCGCGCCAGCAGGGCAAACCGGTGGTCGTCTCCATGGGCAACTATGCGGCCTCGGGTGGCTACTGGGTATCGACCGCCGCAGACCGCATAGTTGCCGAGCCCGGTACGATTACGGGATCCATCGGTGTCTTCGCAGGCAAGTTCTATGCAAGGAAGTTCTGGGGAATGCTCGGCGTTACATGGGACGAGGTCCACACGAGCCGCAACTCCCTGCTCTGGTCGTCCCTAGTTCCATATGACGATGAACAGTGGAAGATAGTACAACGATGGCTCGACGGCATCTACGACGAGTTCATCTCCCGCGTGGCAGAGGCGCGTGGGATGCCCGTCGCCCAGGTTAGAAAGATAGCGGAGGGGAAGGTGTGGTCAGGGGCTCAGGCGAAGGCACTGGGTCTTGTTGATGAACTGGGTGGAATGAAGGAGGCGGTGGATCTGGCCAAGAAGCTCGCGGGAATCGCTCCCGAGGCCAAGGTGCGCCTCGTGTTCTACCCTCGTCCCAAACCCCTGTGGAAGAGTGTGCTCGAGCTTGTCACGGGGGAGCATCCGGATGACGGCGGAGTCGTCTACTTCGACGATGTCCGCCGTGTGGCGGTCTCCGTCGCGCCGTTGCTGAGTGGGGCCACGCGGGCGCTGAGGCCGGCCGATACGGCGCTTCTCATGCCGGGTGTCCTGGAGTAGGGGGGAGTCGGTACCATCCGGACCGAAGCCCGGACGAGACTTGGTTTGTAGGACGCTATCTTCTGATGGGATTACAAGGGGTTGTGTTGCATGTTTGAGGCTGCAGTTTAGATAATATGAGATATAGCTTCAAGTAGTAATAATATTGCCCTGGTATCGCAGGGTATTCCCCGCGCTCAGGTGCCTCTTCCCTCCTTCCTCAGCCCCTTGAGCGTCGATACGTCTTCGGCCAATCCGTCCGGTGTTGTCTCCACCACGACGTCGATTCCGCTCAGCCTCTCTGCCGTAACCAGTGCTCTGAACCCTTCGAGCCCTATCTTGCCACGACCAATGTGCTCGTGTCGATCCTTCCTTTCCCCCAGACCCACCTTGGAATCGTTTGCGTGGAATAGTTTGAGCTTCTCCAGCCCCACGACGGCGTCGAAGCGGTCGAGCATCTCGTCGAAGGCTTCAATGGTCCGTATGTCGTAGCCTGAGGCGAGAAGGTGTGCCGTGTCGAGGCAGACGCCCACGTTTGGATGCCGAACCCGGCTCAATATGAGCGCCAGTTCCTCGAACGTATCGCCGATGATCGTTCCCTGGCCCGCCGTATTCTCTATCAGCAGATAGGGGGTGAATTCCGTCGACTCCACGATATATCTTACTCCCTCCACCACCCGTGCGACTGCTTCTTCCCTCGAGCCGTCGCGGGCACTGCCGGGATGGAACACCACCGAGTGGACTCCGAGCTTTGTGCCGCGCTGGAGGTCTTCGCTGATGATGGAAGCGGAGTTTTCCCGCAGCTCCTTCTTTTCGGATGCGAGGTTGATGTAGTAGGGAACGTGTATGTAGCTGTTACTTATCCCGTGGTTCTCGCACTCTTCCTTGAAGCCCTGAACCACTTCTTCCGTAAGTGGTGGAGCCTTGCCCCCGCGCGGAGAGCGCGAGAATATCTGCAGGCACTCGCAACCGGCTTCATGGGCCCGTTTGGGTGCCTTGTGTATTCCTCCGGCTATGGAGACATGGGCCCCTATGTGCACATCGAGACCTCCCCCTAGGCTTACCGGCGCTCCGCGTCCGGCTCAAAGGTTGATTATAGCGGCTGAGCTCGCCGATGGCAAAGTCGTATTCAATTACCCCCCCGCTCGTACGTTCCTACCGGAGGGGGGCTGGAAGGGAGATAAGCCCTTATTTTGGGTCAGGGAGACGAGTGCGGTCAACGGACCTCTTCGAACCACTTCTCGAGCCATTGCTTGCCGCTTTCCGCAAGCTCCCTGCTCGACACGTGGCTTACGTATCTGTCGTCGACGAATAGGGCCCAGTAACACGGACCCTCGGTTCTCTCGTCCCCGTGGACGAGAACGGTACCGTCGTCCGGGTCGAACGGCTGGATGTCAACGGTTATGGGTTCTACTCTTATATCGATCATCTTCTTCTTACGGCCCCCCAATGTTTGGAGGGCCCTAATTGTTTAGCTCACCTATTAAACTAATCACTCCGAGCCGCGTTTCAAGTGGAGCGGGCTCTACCGTCGTTTATAGACTTGGGAGTGCGGATATGTTGCCCCCTGATAAGGGAGCCGCTGCCGCAATTGACGCCGAAGACGTTGTGTAGTCTCTGTCTGCCGGCACCCCGAAATTCTATTGGGGGTGGAGACGATACCCTCGCTCCCCCTTTCTACCCGTGCCGCTAGCATGGGGGGGGCTGCGGTACGAGTCCACGCGGCTGCCGTGCCGGCGGGTTCCCGGCGGGATGCGGCCCGGCGCCGCGGGGGGTAGCGGTCGTTGCCGGCGCCTTGGGGGGACGCTACCCCCTAAAAGTGACGCGCTTTTCTTGAGGGGAGGTTGTGCCGCGTGCCTGCCGCCCTGGGATGCGCCGTGCTGGCGTGGGGGCGTAGGCGGTTCTGCTGTGGGTTGCGTGGTGTGCGGCTACCTTACTGCTCAGGGCGGAGCCGTACCGCGCGGGTGGAGATGGGGAGGGATGGAAGCCATGGCGCGCGCTTTATGGTACAGCGTCGCTTTGGTCTTTTGTACCGTCCCCCCACAAGCTGGGGTGAGGTTCCGCCCCTCTCACTCGACTTCTACGTATACCTTGCCGCCTTCGATCTTCACCGGGTAGGTCTTCACCCCTTTCGTAGCCGGTCCGGAGAGGGGTTCACCGCTCTCCAAATCGAACTCGGCTCCGTGCAGGGGGCAAATGATTGTGCACCCCTCCACCATGCCCGATGAGAGGGGAGCGTCGCGATGTGTACACCTGTCTTCTATCGCATAAAACCTCCCTCCCGTCCGGATGAGTGCCACCTCGTTGCCCAACAATTCTACGCCTACGCATTCGCCGTCGTCGAGTTCTTCTACGTCAATGGCTTCGATCAGTTTGGCCATATCTGCACTGTCCTCCTTGTCCGGGGGGCGGCGGCGTCCATCGCCCTTAAATTCCCTAATACCTGAGAGGTGGGGGTTTGTCCATTTCCGGCGCCGTGAGTGGGGCGGCTTGTATGATAGCCGTGCGGCGGTAAAATAGTTCGGTTGTCGGCGCTTACCATGATGGGGCGGTCTGCATGGCGGAGTGGGAGCGCCTGCAGGTGTGAGAGGAGCGGTCGGATAGTCGGAAATGGATTCATCGGTGCGTGAGAGATTGCGAGAGGTCGAGCTTTTCCCTGCGTCCGAAGTGCCGGAGGGAGGGATGAAACCGGCCGTCGTAGAGGGTGAAGAGATAGTGGTTTTTAACCTGGGTGGCAGGTTCTACGCACTGTGCGACCTGTGTCCCCATGGCTCGTTCCGCTTCTCGCGCGGCGTGGTGCTCGGGGACGCCGTTATGTGTCCAGGCCACAGGTGGACGTTCGATGTGCGCAGCGGGCGGTGCAGGACCACCGAGTGGGAGCCGGCCGCAAGGTATCGGGTGCGCGTGAGAGAGGACGGCACGGTTGTGGTCGCGCTGCCGGTCAAGGAGTGAGTCGGCAATGGGAAGGAACAAGGATTTGGGACTTGAAGACCTGCAAAGGATGCACGGAGCGTACGTGCAGTCCAGGCTGCTTTTTATGGCGGTGGAGATGGGCGTGTTCGATGCCATTGGGGCCGACGCCCTCACGGCGGAGGAGGTGGCTTCCAGGCTGGGATGCAGCACCCCCGGGATGCGGCGCCTGATGGACGGTCTTGTGGCCGTGGGGTTGCTGGAGAAGGAGTCGGATTCATACCGTGTACCGTTCTCCCTGAAAGGCTACCTGCTCAGCGATTCCCCGGAGAGCATGGCGGCATACATACGTCTGGGCGCCTTCCTATGGAAGGTGTGGGATGGAATGGATGAAGTGGTGCGCACCGGCCGGCCGAGGGTGGAGATGATGGAACTGCTCTCGTCCGATGAACGGTTGCGCGAGCTTTTCATGGAGGCTATGGCCGGAAGGGCGAGGGAAGGGGCGCGTGAAATAGCGCGGGTGGTGGACCTTTCGCGGTGTCGCTCCATGCTCGACGTAGGGTCGGGTCCGGGCACATACAGCCTGATATGGATGAAGATGCACGGCGGCTTGAGGTCGACCCTTGTCGATATACCGCCTGTCGTCGAGGTTGCACGCAGAAATATCGAGGCGGCCGACTTGGGGGAGCGGGCCGACTATTTGGCGGGTGATTTCATCGGCTTGGACTTCGGTCGCGCTGCATACGATCTCGTGCTTCTGGCCAACGTGTTGCAGATGCACGGTCCGGAGACCAACGTGGCGCTGATCGCCAAGGCCTACGAAGCCCTTCGACCGGGCGGGCTGGTTGTCATTCACGGATTCATGCTCGACGAATCCGGAACGGAGCCGCTCGAGGCGGCCCTCTTCAACCTGAGCATATCGGCCATCACACCCTCCGGGGCGGCCTATCCGAAGGCTACCTACCTGTCCTGGCTCTCAGAGGCGGGTTTTCGTAATCCACGCAGTGCTGAGATCAAGGCCGTACCTTCGACGGTCTTGTGGGCCGAGAAGACCTCTTGACCGCAGCGGCCGCCTGCCCGGCCGATGTAAAGGGCTGTTGCGCTGGCGGCGGTACACCCCGGCCGCGGGCGCAAGAAGGGGATGCACGGGCGAGGGTGTGGTTTAAGGGGTTGAACACGATCTGCTCCCGACTGCCTGTGCGGTTCGTTCGTATGGAGTTCGCAGAGCCACTCTCTACCCCTTCGCCCACGGTCGGACGCATGGGCCACCGCCGACACATCTTACCTCGCAGCCGTCTGCCTTATCGGTACCTCCCGCTGACAAGGCGGCCGTTGAGACTCGCCGTCGTGTGGCCGTCCGTCTCCGACCGTGCCCGGGGTGCCGTGATAAAGAGGCGGTTTTGACTCCGTCCTCTACCGCAGGGCGCCCGACTGGGACACGAGCGATACGCCGTTGCAAGAAATTTGAGAGTGCTGTTCGACTAGCCGCCTATTGCGGCATGGCTGCAAAGAGATCGCTTCAGGGAGGAGAGGGCCGGTCGACCGCAACGCGTATACACGCCGCCGTGGCGCAAGGGAGGGGCTTTCTCCACACCGCATTTCCCCCTCCCTCACGCATGATCCTTGCAATGCGGAACGAGCCATCCGCCGCGTTGCAACCAACCCGCTACGCTCGGCGTGTCCTCTTGGTGGGTGTCCCGTGTGTGCACGTGGGAGCGGCCGAGTAGGCGTTTCACTTGAGGATGTGTTGCTGCGAGGCCGGCTTCGGGGCTCTACCACGAGGGTGTTGTCCTGAGAAGGGTTTTCAGGGTCATCGGGCGTCACTACGCCCCTACCCACTACATCCTCTCGCGGGAGCTCATCTGATATCCGCCCTCGGCGACCGGCTCACCGTCTATCAACACGACGTCGTCATCACCCACCGTCACCCTTCCCGCGGCAATCAACCTGTGGACGGCATAAGGAAGCACGACGTGCTCGGCTTCGCGCCTTATCCTTTCGGCGACCTCTTCGGCGTCGGCTTCCGTGCAGCCGTCGAGCGGGACGGGTGGTGACTGGGCCACGGCCGGACCGAACCGGCGGTCCCAGCGGCTGAAGAACACCGTGGCCCTAATCTCCTTCTCCCCCGCCCGCAGGGCCTGAAGCCAGGGATCGACCCCCTTCACCAAGTATGGCTTGGTCGTGTCTCCCGGGTAGAGGTTGACGATCCTGTTGTGGTAGCGTTCATGGGCCCGCCTGCCCAGGCGTCTCCTGTAGCCGGCCAGTACGATGAGGTCGGGTACCAGTTTGGCTTCGATCAGGGCCAGTGCCGCGGCGTCGTAGGCGTCCCTCAAGGAGTCGTCGTCGGCGCGCGCCCCCAAGAGTTCGAAGAACCCCTTCGAACTGAGGGAGATCACCTCGATACCCCTCTCGGCCGCTTTGCGCGCCCCGGCACAGGTGGGTACGTTGGTGAACACGGCTTCGATGGAGCAGTAGGGGACTTCGCCGGACGCGGCTAGCTCAAGCTGCGCGTCGTGGATGGCGATCATGTTGGTGCCGCTTCCAGACACGAACACGACCGCCTTCAGTGGTTTTGGCGGGCGGTCGTTGCCGGTCTCACGGTGCGGCGCGTGTTTCATTGGGAGGGCGTATTGGTTATATTGTAGGTCAAATTATATCGGGTTTCCGTTGATGAGCAACCTTGGAAAGCGTGTCCTTACGGCCGCGGTCGGGGTTCCCCTGGTTTTCGCCTTGATATATGCCGGGGGGGTGGCGTTTCTCCTACTCATCGCCGTTGTAATCGTATTGTGCATGGTCGAGCTTGGCCGCCTTGTTGCTGCCAAGGGAGGTACGCTCCGCGTGCCTCTGGTCACCGTGCTGGCTGTTGCGGTGGCCGTGGCCGCGTGGTTGGGCGGGCAGTTCTACATGTCGGCCGCCTATGTTGCGGCGGTGGTTGTTCTGCTGGTGGTCGAGGTGATGGGTGGAGTGGTGAAGAACTCCATGGCGCGCCTGGGGTACGCCTTGCTGGCGCTCACCTACGCCGGGCTCCTGCCGAGCCACTTCCTTGTCCTCAGGCGCAGCACGCTCTCATCGCCGCTTGCCGATGCTGCCGCCTCGCTCGCCCTCCGAGACCCTGGGTTCATGTTCCTGGTCTTCGTCGTGGCCGTAACGTTCGTCCACGACACGTCGGCCTTCTTCGTCGGAAAGAGGGCGGGCACACTGAGGCTGCTTCCTACGGTGAGCCCCGCCAAGACCGTCGAAGGGACGCTGGGTGGTGCGCTTGGGGCGGTGGTCACGGCCGTGGTTGTGGATTTCATATTCGGCACACCGTTTCCCCCCTACTTGGTCGCCCTCTGGGGGCTGGTACTCGCCGTGGCGGCCACGTTCGGCGACCTGGTGGAATCCATGTTGAAGCGGGACGCCGAGATAAAGGATACGGGCGGGGTCCTGCCCGGTCATGGAGGTGTTCTCGACAGGCTCGACAGCCTGCTTTTCACCGTACCGGTCTCGTTCTATTTCGTCGTGTTCTGCCTTGGGGGGAAAGGCTGAACGCCCGCCCGGGGCCTTCCGGCGGCTGGATCTCCTTCGTCCTCGACTACCAGGTCCTTGAGCGTGTCGTCGTCGAGAGCCTCATCGAGTGCGTGTTCTATCCTCTCGAGAACATCCCTCACCCTCTCGGCCGGTTGCAGCCCGGCGAGCAGGGCCGCTTCGGCCAGGTGTTCGTTTCCCCTTATCTTGTCCAGGACTTCCCTCAATCGTATGGTGCCGATGTCACGGGAAGGAAGATACGCGGGCGGATCGTCGGCCGTGGCCGCAAGGAGCCCCACCTTCTCGAGTATCCCTATCATCCTGCTCACGGGCCGGAGCGGATGGCGAAGCAGGGTGGAGATCTCTTCGGCCGTTGGCGCATTGGTACCGTCGTGGAAGCGTTTGCCGACACAATACATTATCGAAAGCCCGAGCTCTTCCTGGAGTTTTGCACTCAGGTATTCGAGCCGCTTCCAGCCGAGCTGATCGAGATGCTGGTGGCAGTAAGCGACCTGGGCGCCAATGAACAGGATGAGCCAGTTGAGGTAGAGCCAAAGGATGAACAGGAACAAAACGGCGAAGCTGGAATAGATTGCATAGTACTTGGTGGATGTGGCGACGAACGAGGAGAACACCCATCCCACGAGCACCCAGCTGACGCCGGCCACAAGGCCGCCAAGCAGTGCGGACCTCACCTTGACCCTCGTGTTGGGGATGAAAATGATGAGGAACGTGAACGAGAGGCATATGAAGACGAAAGGCACCACCTCGGACAAAAGGACGAACAGGAGGTTGAAGAGCTTGTATCCCATGAGTTTCTGCACGAACGAGTGGGTGAGGAAGACGGCCTTGAGTCCGAGGGCGATGAAAATGAGCACCGGGCCGGTGAGGACGACGCTCATGTAGTCGCTGAAGCGGCGGGCCAGGCTTCGGGGGCGGTCTATCTCCCATATGATGTTGACCGATTCCTCTATCTTCTGCAGGAGCCTTATGATCGTGTAGAAAAGCAACGCCAACCCGACGACGCTGAGAACCCCTATCTTTATGTTGTCTACGAACCCGATGATCCGGGTGGCCACCTCGGGGGCCTTCTCGCCCAGGGGGGCGAGGAAGCGGATGAGGGCGTCCTTGAGCTGATTGTGCACGCCGAAGGCCTTGAGCACGGAGAAGCTCAGGGCAAGCAGCGGCACCAGGGCGAGGAGTGTCGAGTAGACGAGTCCCATGGCCCGGACGTCGAGCTCGTTTGTACGGAACTTCTTTACGGTGCCGTATACAAGGCGGGTCGTCTGTAGAGCCAGAGCGCGGGGAGGCGTAAGTGTGGACGGATCAATGGTCCAGAGATCGTGCTCGAGGAATCGGGTGGCCTTGGTGTAGAGTGTAAGCATCACTATATTTTATCACCCGACACGCATAGTAGGAAGTGCAGCGGGGCGGTCGACCGCAGGACTTTTGGCGGATGCACGTCAGGGACGGGGCCGATGTTGTCGCACGTTCGTCGAGGATTATATTAAAAGTGAGGGGTGTCGCGTGCAACAGACCCAAAGGGAGGTTGGTTGCCATGTTCAGGATCGAGCTCGGCGACGAAGAGCGGCGGTTGCTGCTGGAAGAGCTCAAGAGCAGGGTTCTTGATCTCAGGGCCGAGATAGCCCAGACCGATAAGGCGGCGTTCAAGGAAGAACTGCGCAAGAAGAAGGAGATGCTCAAGGACATAGTAAAGAGGCTCGAAGACGCCCGCCACACCTGACGAGCGGCGGTGCTACGGCCCCCCGTGCGGCAGGGAGAGGCCCGCAGCGAAGGCGTTTTCTCTTCTTCTGTCGGCTGCCCCTGCTAGGACACCGTCGGAGACCATGATCGCCATCACGCTTCCTATACCCCTTTCCTTGAGAATCCGTACACGGTGGCCGGTTTCCTCGTAGAGCCCCAACGTATCACGCGTGGCGGCCCCTTCCTCGACCAGCGTCACGTCCGGGAACCACCCGTGGTGGATCCTTCCGGACAGCACGGCGTCTTCGATGTTCATACGGTGATCGACGACGTTTAGTATTACCTGGAGCACAGTGGTGATGATCGTTCTTCCTCCGGGCGACCCCAGCACCAGGTAGGGCCGGCCGTTGCGGGAGAGGATCGTGGGGGTCATGCTCGAGAGCATCCTCTTACCGGGCGCCACGGTGTTGGGTTGAGTGCCGATGAGGCCCTTTTCGTCCGTCACGCCTGGCAGGGGATTGAAGTCTCCCATTTCGTTGTTGAGCAGAAACCCCCCTCCCTCGACCACAAGGCCTGAGCCGAAGGGGTGGTTGAGCGTATAGGTGAAGGAGAGTGCGTTGCCCTCGGCGTCGACGATGGAGAAATGGGTGGTCTCGCCCCCGGCGCCGGGGCCGCCGGCCGGTGCCATAGGGCGGGGGAGCCTGCTCTTGGCGGCACGCCGAAGGGGGATGGTTCGGCGGATGGCGTCCGCATACGGTTTGGAAAGTAGCCTGGGGAGCGGCATGTGCGGGTTGAAATCGGGATCGCCCAGATAGATGGCGCGGTCGCGGTAGGCCGCCCGCATGGCCTCGGTCAGTAGGTGGAGGTAGAGGGCGGAATTGTGGCCCGTCGAGGCGAGATCGTATCCCTCAAGGATGTTGAGCATCTCGATCAGCGCCACTCCACCGGAGCTTGGCGGGGGGACGGAGTATACGTCGTAGCCGCGGTAGGTGCCGTGTAGGGGTTTTCTCTCGAGCGCCCTGTACCGTGCCAAGTCCTGGGGCGTCATGATGCCGCCGTATCGGGCCAATGTGGATACGATGCGTGCGGCCGTTCCTCCCCCGTAGAAGGCTGTCTCACCGTGTCGTGCTATCTTCTCCAGCGTGGATGCCAAAAGCGGCTGGCGCCATAGCTCGCCCGGCATGTATTCCGATCCGTCCGCCTTGAAGAACTTGGCACGGCTGGCCTTGAATTTTCTTAGCTTTTTCCCGTAGCGGCTAACGTAGGTATGGAACTCGTGTGTAACCTCGATGCCCCTTCGGCACAGTTCGATGGACGGCCTGATGAGTTCGGCCATCTTCATGGTGCCGAGCGTGCGATGCAGCAGAAAGAGGCCCGCCACCGTCCCTGGAACTCCCACTGAAAGAGCCCCCTCGAGAAGGAGATCCTCCCTGACACCTCCCGTGGCGGGATCGACGAACATCTGCGCCGTAGCCTTGGCGGGCGCCGTCTCCCTGAAATCAAAGGCACGGACACGGCCGTCGTTGCCCATATGGAGGGCGAAACCGCCTCCCCCTATGTTGCCCGTCCACGGCATCACCACGGCAAGGGCAAAGGCCACGGCCACGGCGGCGTCGGCCGCGTTGCCTCCGCGGCGAAGAACGTCGAGGCCGATTGAAGATGCTATGGGATTTGCCGTCACCACCATGGCCGTCGAGGCGCGCTTGGGGCGCGCGGCGGGCCGGGCGGTTCGTGTCGGGTAGGAGACGACGAAGAGCAGGATGGCGGAGACGAATATGCTCCCGATTCGTGAGGACACGATTATGGTTCCTCCTGATACTCAACGCACCGAGGGCGGCACGAGAGGGCGTTAGCATACTATATCATCCTCCCTAACGGTGCACCATTGGAGAAGGGCGAGGTTTGAGCGGTGGGAGAAGGGCAGGGGCTCATGGCGCATTACAGGCGAGTTGCCTGCCTCTGCTCGCTCCCCACGCCGTGTTCTGGAACCTTCTCCCTTGCTGACGTGTGGCCTGCTCGTGCGTTGAGGCTCCTTACTGCCTTCGCGGTCGGGATACAGGGAAGAGGGGGGTGCTGCAGTTGGGTTTTCGCGGTTCCGACCGGCGCCGTCAAGGCGTTGCCCTGGCCGAGAGGGGATGTGAAGGCGGGGGGATGTGCGGTTAAAGGCGTTGCCGAGGGGCGTTTCGTGTAACGAGGGTTTCATGCCCCACATCCAAGCCGCATCTGAAGACGCCGCCGGGTGTTGGCGGGTCCGCCGCTCATGGTTTTGAGTTTCGTGCCAAACCCTACCGCTTCCGTGTCGGTGGATACAACCGTATGGCGATGCTGCAGCTGATTGCGTGAGGTTGCGCCGGGGCCGTTCGGCGGTCTCTTCTCCGGCCATTCATTACGGTCGGGGGCCGGACTGTGGCAGTGCCGTATTTATGATATCATAAATTCAGTCGGTCCCAGTGGCGTAGCACTGCAAGGGGTTATGGTTGTGCGTGCCTGTTCCTCAGGCGCGGTGTTTCATTGTCCCCGCGGTAGGCTGAGATGTTCAAAGGCAAGCTTGATATGGAGCTTCGGATGCGAAAACGATCTTCACGCAGGAAGTACTTTTACCTGTTCATCGCCGTCGTGGTTTTTGTCGCCCTCTACTTGGTCGCTCCCTACCTGGAATGGCACCCCCCGCGCGTCGAGTTGGATGTGAAATCGGGCTACGTGGGAGCGAGACCCGTCACGATAAGGCTGTCGGACGAGGGGAGGGGGCTTCGCAGGGTCGAGGTCCAGTTCCGGGACGTCCACGGAGTGACCACCCTGGCCCTCAAGGACTACGATCCCCCTGCGCCGAGCGATACGATCGTGCTCGAGCTCGACTACAAGTCCCTGGGCATGAAGGAGGGGGAGGGCGAGTTGCGTGTCAAGGCCGAGGATGCCTCGCGGCTCAGGCTGTTCTTCGGCAACAGGACGGTTGTGGCCAAGCAGGTCAAGGTGGACTTCGTCCCTCCGACCGTCTCGTCGCTGTTGAGCGGCCTCTACGTGGCCCGCGGTGGGACGGCCGTCGCCGTATATACGGCCTCGCCCGATACGGAACTGAGCGGCGTCAAGGTGGGCGACCGGTTCTTTCGCGGCACCAAGGGGTACTTCAAGAAGCCCGACATATACCTTGTGCTGTTCACCTATCCCTACGACCAGGAGGGACCGGTGGAGGCGAGGCTTGTGGCCGTCGACAAGGCGGGTAACAGCGCCATCGGAGATCTTCCCTATGTATTCAAAGAACGCCGTTACAAGAAAAGCACCATCAATGTGCCCGAGTCGTTCATACGGCGTAAGGTCTTGCCCCTCTACGGGGAGCGGAACGATGCGGAATCGGACGCCGATGTGTTCGTGGCCGTCAATCGACGGTTGCGCAAGAAGAATGAGCTTCAGATAGGTGAGATAACGTCCCGCATCACGCCCCGCTTCCTGTGGCAGGGGCCGTTTAAACAGCTCTCGAACTCCAAGGTGGAGGCCGGTTTCGCCGACTACCGGACGTACCTCGTCGACGGTGAGGTCGTCGACAGCGAATACCATCTTGGCTACGATCTTGCCGTCGTGCCGCACTACAGGGTTGAAGCTGCAAACGACGGCATCGTGGCGTTTGCCGGAGATCTGGGCATATACGGCAAATCGGTGATAATCGACCACGGCTTCGGCCTGTTCACTCTCTACAGCCACATGAGCTTCATAGGGGTCGATGAAGGCCAAGAGGTGAGAAAGGGTCAGATCATCGGGCGGACCGGGCAGACGGGTCTGGCGGGTGGGGACCACCTGCACTACGGCATGTACGTTCAAGGCGTGGCCGTCGACCCCATCGAATGGTGGGACCCGAAGTGGCTTGAGAACTCCATAGTGGAGCCCATCAAGACGATAGAGAGGGAGTACGGCGTGAGCGAGGGACACAGGAGCTTTGTGTCGCGCTATTCGTTCTACTCCAGCCGAGGCATCCTTGAGGACGGTATCAAGGCGTGTGTGCGCTGATGGTTGTCTCGGGCGTGAATGCCGTGAGGGAGGCGCTGCTTACATGTCCGGAGAGGATACGGGAGGTTGTGTTCGCCGAAGGGCGCCCCGGTGGCAGGCGGGACGATCTGGTGGCATTGGCCTCCCGATGCGGCGTCGTCGTCAAGTGGGGCGGTCGAGCAGTTCTCGATAGGATCGCTGGTACCCCTTCTCACCAGGGGGTGGCTGCACGCCTGGACGGCTTTCCTTATGCCGCGCTCTCGGACCTCGTCTCAGAGAGTTCTGCCGCTCCCCCTTCGGGCGGGCGTGTCGTCGTAGTGCTGGACCACGTCGAGGATCCCCAGAATCTTGGTGCCATCATAAGGAGCGCGGCCTTCTTCGGTTGTTCCGGCGTAGTGATACCCAAGGCGCGTGCCGCCAGAGTCACGTCCTCCGTGGTAAAGGCATCGGCGGGGTGCGTGTTCAGGGTCCCCGTCGCAATGGTGGCGAACATCGCCTCCTCGCTGGATGCCCTGAAGCGCGAGGGGTTCTGGGTGATAGGGGCGGTGGCCGAAGGCGGGGCAGCGCCCTGGGAAGCGCCCGGAGCCGGGGAAGACTTGGCCCTCGTTATAGGAAACGAGAACAAGGGAATCTCCAGGCTGGTGCGGAAGAAGTGTGATTTCCTGGTATCCATTCCCTCCGCCACGGAGGATGTGGACTCGCTCAACGCATCGGCGGCCGCAGCAGTGCTGATCTACGAGCTACGGCGCACTAAGCTTGGGGGTCGCCGGAAGCCCTGATGTGTGGGGTCGCGGGACCCAAAAGGCAGCGGCGCATGCGGCGGTCGAGGGGTTGTCCCAGGCGCCAGTCCGTGGGCAGAGCTTTAGGGTGGCCGTCTCCCGCTTCGGTCGGGTTTGTGGGACCACACCTCACTTAGTCCCTGTGCCCCTCGCCCGCAACAAATCCTCTTTCCTCCCTCCGCGGCGATCCCCACACGCCGCCGAGAGGTGTCTTGGGCATGGGGGGCGGGGCTCGATCGCCTCATAGTGGATGCGGGCACCTTCCTGTGGGGTGCGGCGAAACGACCAAGCGGGTGGAGGAAGCCTTGCCGGTCGGCCGTCGTGCGGCGCCTCCTCGTGTCACTTTGCCCGGAAAGGATGATCCATGTACTCAGCCGACACATCCCTTGCGCGTCCGTAAAGGGGAATGAGCGCCCGTTGGGGAGAACGGCGATCATGGTTTCATACCCCAACAGGCTCCGCTGGGGAGCGGTCGGCGTTCCCTTTAGGCGGTCGGGGTGAGGTGGGGCGCCCGAAGGGGTGAGATGGACCGCTCTCGCTCTTGTCCCGGTACGGGGAATGGGATTCCGGTGGCATGACGCGCCCCCGCGTCGCGATCCTGCGGCCGGGCCTAGGACAGAAGCGAGTATATGGGGATTCGGCGGGAGGGGCATGCATCCTATCCCTACCTTTGCCTCTCCCTCCTCGGTCGTCGCGTTGCGGTTTTTCCGCAGACCCACTGCCGGGCCGGAGGCCGGTGGAAGGCGGGAAGTGCGGTGGTCACGATCGCCTTGGTGAACTTGAGGCTTGACAAAACCAACGTCCCCCACTCCAAGAGAAGGAGAGAGCCGGCAGCGGCTACTCTACTCGTGCCTGTTCCGAGGCGGCCCACATGCTTCGTAGTGTGCCTGGTCCCGATTGTGCGTTATATGGGACGCTGTCAAAGATGATTCGGTGGTCGCCCCTCTGCTCTGCCTTTGCGGGCGAATCACCTGCTTTGGTGGCTGTTAAGGCGGCTGAAGTGGTGCGGTCCCCTCCGGGGCGTTTTCGTTGGGTCCGCCTACGGAGGGCGTCCTGTGAGCGCGACGATGGTCGGATTTTCTACAGGGGAGTGGGACCGCTGCGCCGAGGGGGCTTCCACGACCAGCGAGAGCGGCCTCGGAAAGGAACTCTCTTTTCTGTTCTCAGTGAGGTGCGGGCGGTGCCGCTGGAGGCCGCTGCCGGGACATGCCGCTGGATCCACGGACGGAATCGAGTGGGAAAACGTCTCTGGGGGAGCGTGCCGTAAGGAGGCACGTGGATTGTATCCCGTCCAGTCCCTGCCGCGCCCCCGTGGCAGGGTTCGTTCGAGTATATCTGGCCGGTCTCTATGCGTGTACGGTCCCCAGGCTATGCCGAGTTCCACTCATCGCTCCTTCAGTGCTCGGCGCCTGAACTTCTCCTTCCATTCGGGCGAGAGGGCCTCCATGGAAGCTGCCTTGAGGAGGGACGCCTCGTCGGCGTCCTTGCGCAGCATGAGTTCTACGACTTGCTCCACCGTCATGGCTTGTGCGTCCCTTTCGAGGAGGGTTATGGCGTCACCGGCTCGAAGTGTTCCCTCCTGGAGTACGCGCATGTAGAAACCCACGCGCTTGCTTTTAAGGAAAAGGGAGGGGAAGTCCTGCCTGCCCATCTTCATGGCCAGCTTGAAGCACGGCGTGCGCGGCTGGGATACCTGCAGTACGGTCGTGCCGATCTTCAGCACGTCGCCGATGTGTATTTCGTTCTCCATCGCCCCTTGTGTAGTGAGGTTCTCTCCGAAGTGGCCGTAGCTTGTAAGCTCCCTGCCCAATACGTTCGACCAGTAGGGGTAGTGTTCGAGGGGATAGGCGTAGACGGCCTTGTGCGGGCCTCCGTGCACGCTGAGGTCGGCTTGTCCGTCCCCGTCTATGTTGGTTGTGCCGACGCTCACCGATCCCGTGACCGGCTCCTTGAATATGCCGGTCTCGAACTCCCTGCCCTCGTAGGCAACCTTACGTGGAAGTGAGACGTTGACCGAGACGAGCTTCATCCCCATTGCGTGCTCCGTTGAGTGATGGTTCCGGCTGCCCCCACCTGTTTGTGATGCGTCCGAGAGCGCCGTGCCGTCGCCTACTCGCTGGCGGTTCTCCTCTCTTTCCTTGTGGGGCACCTCGGGCCCGGGAAGCGTCACGGGTGAGCCGCCGTTGTCGTTTGCCTCTGTGACGGCTGCAGCCGATGAGGGCTCCTCCCTGACGCCGTACTCCGTCAGGGGGGTAGGAGGGCTTTTCACGGGTGGGGTTGAAAGCCCATCCACCACGATGTCTCGGCCGCATCCGCAAGCGCCGGGCGGAAGCCGTTCTGAAAGGCACCGCGTAATGTAGTTGACTAGACGGTGATGATCAGGCCGCGATTCCCTGCAGAATCTCTTCCACCTTGGATTCGACCTCTTTCACCCCTTCGACCTGCGAGGCGTTTATCCTGTCCAAGGCTTCGCGCCCCATCTGGAGAGTGGTCTTGAACGAAGGGTCTCTCTTCGAGTCGAGTTCGGCCAAGGGGGCTATGACGTTGCGTATCAATCTCGTGTGGGCCTCGATGGCGCTTCTGCGGACGCGGCCGTAGCCCTTTATGAGCGATCCGCTCTCGGCCACGAGGAGTCCCAGATCGTAGTTGAGCTTGGTGTATCTTATGACGGCCTCTTTGTAGCGTTCTGCGAGCTTGCGCTCCTCTCTGTACCTGTAGGACCATGGGCGCATGAACTTTAGTTTGGATACTAGCCACAGCCTCAGAAATCCGAGGAACGACGTGGTGACCGGCCTCTGCTCGAGCGTGATGGTGCGGTTGCCGATGATCCTCTTTACCATCCTTGAGCCGAGGATCTTGACGAACGGTTTTACCACGAAGTAGGGTAGGAGGCCGTATATCTCATAGGCGTCAGGTTTGAGGTAGTCGCTTACCCTGTATATCTGCTCGTTACCTATTCTCATATCCTCGGCTATCTTGCGGAACCTCTCGGACCTGATCTTTAGCTCGGCCACCCGGATCCCGTCTTCGTAGGTGATCCATAGCGCGTAGTTCTTGGCAAAGGTCTCCGTCACGCGGAATCCCTCGCCGTACTCCACGTCAACGCTGTACACGTCGTCCAGATCGTCCAGATAGGAGAGTGCATACTTGACGCCCTGGTAGTCGATCAATCTGTAGATGGCCTCGGCCAGTATCTCCTTGAGATGTATGGGGTAGCGCTGCATGGAGAGGGCGACCAACTCCCTGAACGCCTCGGCCCTGTTGCCCCCCAACTTGGAGGCCCTTTCCCAGAGAAAGCTCTCCCAGCTCCCGCCGCCTCTCTCTGGTTCCTCCTTTTCGTGGCGCCCATCCTTGACGTAGTCCCAGCCGATGCGGAAGGCCTTGATGTTGGACTCCACCATTACGCGCGAGCTCTCGATGGCCTTCAGATACGAGGCCTCTCCCAGGGGCAGGGCGCCCGACGCACCCAGTGCGCCGAGCAGGATGGCGTTGATGCTGAGCTCGCCCATGCCGTGTTGCTTGGCCAGGGCGAGTGCGTCTATACCGATGAATTTCTTCGAGAACTCGGTGGCGAGAGCCCGTATGTTCTCACTCGAGTAGACACCTTTGGTGGAAGGGAGCTTCTCCAGGGTGGAGTAGATACGGTGGGTGCTGGAGACGGTGACGGTCTTCTCCGGCGACCCGTATCCCTCTTCGAGAACCCTTCCAAGCTCAAGGAACTCCTGGCACAGTATGACGTCCACATCGCCCGGGACGGGATACTGTGCGAAGACCACTCGCTTGTCGGGGTCGTCGATGTGGGGATGGGCTTCCAGGTAGTAGGTGGTCGAGCCGCCGCGCTGAGAGAGGCCCGGCAGGCCGACGCCCTGGACGTCGTAGTTCTCGTAGTGGAAGGCCTGGACCAGCCATTCGGTCAGGACGCCTCCACCCTGACCGCCCACGGCCGGTATCAGTATCTTTATGAGGCCGCCCGAAGCCGCCCTTCTTCTGTTGTCGAGCTCGGTCACGTCACCACCCATAATACAACACTGCTCGCCGCGTTGGCAAATTCCCTCTCCTCAGTGGGACGGCCCGTCGCCCGATATGAGGCCGATCAAGGCGCGGTTGACGCGGTCCCGCAGCCTGTCGAAGAGCGACGGGTTGTTGATGACCTCCACTTTGTAGAAGGCCGGACACAGGACGGCGGCGTGGGCTATCTCGCCGCACAGGCCGCATCCTACGCACGAGTGCTCGATGTAGGCGATCGGATCGTCCCGCAGCACGCTGGGGCTGTCCTTGAGCGTGAGCGACGGACAGCCGTTGTACCGCATGCAGGAGTGATCGCCCGTACATACGTCCTCGTCGACACCGAGTCGGGTATTGACGACGCGCTTGCCACGCTGGAGACGCTTTCTCAGCAGCGGCCGCTCGCGGCGCTGCTTCTCTAGCATGCATTCGCCCACCGATAGTATGACCTTGAGTCCCTCTTCGGTCTTGTAGGCCTCTCTCAACACCTCGAGCGATTCCTTCAGATCATAGGGGTTGACCTTTCGTATCCACTCGATGCCCGCTCCCCGGAGCGCCTTTTCGATGTCCATCATCACGCCCTCTTTCCTCATGTTGGCGCCCGAGGCGGGGTTCTCGTGCGCCCCCGTCATGGAGGTCCAGAAGTTCTCCAGTATGATCAGGATGGCGTTCTGCTTGTTGTAGACGGCATTGGCGATGCTTGTCGTAAGGCCGCTGTGCCAGAACGTGCCGTCGCCCATGAACGAGATGACGCGCTTGTTCGACATGCGCGACAGCGCGCTGGCGGACGCAAGCCCTATGCCCATGCCTGTGATGGAGTCGCTCAGGTCGAAGGGCGGCATGCCGCTCATCGAGTAGCAACCTATGTCGGATGCGTAGTACGAGCGGCCGAACTCCTCTTCGAGGATCTTTATCGCCGTAAATATGGGGCGCTCGGGACATCCGGTGCAGAAGACCGGGTTGCGCTTGGTGACGGGCTGCGAGAGGAACTGCTTGGCCCGCGCCTTGTGCTTCTCGATCTTCTCGCTCAGGGCGCGTATGGTGTCGCGCTTGGCCGGCGAGTCGGCCTTCTTCATCAGGAACGCACCCACCCCCTTTATGATGTGGTCGGGCGTGTACTCGCCGGCTTCGGGCAGTATGTCCTTGCCGTAGATTTCAACATCCAGGCCCGCCCGCTGCACGATGGCCCGTATCTGCTCCTCGATGAGGTTGGGCATTCCCTCTTCGACGATGAGCACCGCCTTCTTGTCCTTTACGAAATCGATTATCTCCTCGGGCACGAGCGGGTTGATGACGTTGAGACACAGGATGGGGACGGATGAGGAGCCGTAGATGTCGGCCTCGCCCAGGTTGTGGAGGCAGCGCATCAGCGAGTTGAACACGGTTCCCTGCGTGATCATGCCCACCGTTTCGTCTTCACCGGGGAAGAGCTCGTTGAGGTGGTGCTTCCTGATGTAGTCGCGGGCTGCGGGCATGCGCTCTGAGAACTTGAGCCGCTCCTGCTGGAATGTGTAGGGGGGAAGCGGTATCTTCTCGAGGTTGGTCTTGAGGTCTTGGAGGGGCGACTTGGTGCTTATGGGGGGCGTGACGTTGTCCTTGCACTTTATCTGGCCCTTTATGTGGGCGATGCGCGTCGAGAGGACGAACATAACCGGCGTGTGCGAGTACTCGGACAGGGCGAACGAGTGCTCTATCATGTCGGCTATGTGCTGTAGGTCGCCGCGCGGATCGACGACGGGCATCGTCGATTTGAGCGCAATGGGAAGGGCCTTCTCTGCGACGCAGGTGCTGTCACAGCCGTAGTCTTCGCCGACGATGACCACCGCTCCGCCGGTCACGCCGGACGAGCAGATGTGGGCCAGGGCGTCGGAGGCCACGTTCGTGCCAACGATCTTCCAGTTCACGGTGCCGCGTATGGGGTAGTTGATCGAGGCCGACAACAACGCTGCGGCCGAGGCCTCGTTGCCCGAGCAGTCGAAGTAGACGCCCATCTCCTTAAGCACGGGCTCATAGGCGTCCGCGGTGGCGTCGATTATCCCCGCCGTAGGAGAGCCCGGGTAGCCACCGATGTAGCTTATGCCGGACTGCAGGCACGCCTTGAGCACGACGAGGGGGGCGTCGCCGAAAAGGGTCTTTCCCTCACCGTAACGAAGTTGCTCGATGGTTTCTTTCTTGTATGTCGCCATTGGGTTCTCCCTAACTAACGAGACGGAGGCGATGGGTGAAGTGCGAATCGCAAGAGCAGTTGAAGTTTGGATTTTAGATGAAATGTACCTGAAAACGGCCCTCATCTCCAGTGGGATTTCGCCGCCGGCTCGGTGTAGGGCCGTCCCTGGTTATTGAGGAGAGGGCGGTGCCGTGGTAGGAAAGGCTTGCGTCCCCAGGGGGGATAAGGAGGCTGTCGGCTCAGGGGCACATCTAGGGACTTGAGTACGGCGGCTGCGCCTCCCTGGTTCTACGGAGGCAATGAAGCCGGCACGTGACTGCCGGCCGGTACTCCCCTCCCTATGGTATTGAGTCGCCGCCTCCCGCCTGGCGGGTGGATCGTCCCTGCCGTAGAAGGCGGGGGGGATTACGTTCGAATCAGCCGGCAGGTGGAACGTGGCCGGCCTGCAGCGCGCGCCTCAGTTCCCCCACCCATTTGTCGGCAAGGCGTGTGGGTTCGGGCAACCTGTAACCCCGTGCACATGCGGCCACTATCCTTACGGCCGATGACAATCCGATACGGTGGCCCACCGACACGAACACCGGCTTCACTCGTCGCCGCGTCCTGAGGACTGCGCCGATCACACGACCACTCACCGGGTGGAGGAGCTGCGATAGGCCGCCCTCGAATTGCGGCGGTTCACGGTAGTTGCCGTAGAGCTTTTTCTTCGCGACACCGATGGTGGGGACGTCCAGCAACACCCCGACGTGGCTTGCTATTCCCACACCCCGTGGGTGCGCGATCCCGTGCCCGTCGCAAATGAGTACGTCGGGTTTCCGTGAGAGCAAGGTCCATGCCTGCATAATGGCGGGCCCTTCACGGAACGCGAGGAAGCCGGGTACGTAGGGGAACCTCTCGGGCACCGTCACCCAAACACGCTCCTTCTCTTCGAGCCGGGGGAAGGAGAACACGATGATGCCGCAGACGAGCTCTCGCCGGCTGCGCACGAAAGAAAGGTCACACCCTGCCACCAGCCGGAGCCTACTTATGGTCCCACGAGTGACGATTTTCTTCTGCAATTCCCTCTGAATCTCGCGGGCCTCATCGACCGTGCGCGGTACGGCGTAGGAGGGGGTGGTTCGTTCCATGACTCCATTGAAAATGGTATATGCTGCATCGTCGATGTCCAGACTCTGAGGCGGTGCATCCTGCAGGCGCCGCTGAGACGGATGATTCGATGCCGAGCCCGAGGGTTGGGCCCGGTGCTCATGCCGAGTGAGGCGTGCTGAGTGGCCATGATGTGGGCCGTAGGGAGAAGAAAGTGGGGCTGGACCAACGTGTCACGTACCACGTGAGTGTAGGCGGCGGGGCTTGCCCCGGCTGTGAGGGTCTTTTATGGGGTGGGGAGGCGACGGGGGGGGGCGCCGGCTCGAAGCGGTAAGGACGGGGTGGGCTGGTGGCCGTGCCGTGGAGTGCACCGAGGCGCCCTCGCATGAGCGATGCATTGTAGATTGGGCTCCAGCCTGCGTCGCGTGGATGAAGGGCCGTTTGTCTCTTCCCCGAGCGGGTCGCTCCTTCCGCCTCAGCGCTGGAGGGAGCGTTTGAGGAGATAGTGACTTGAAGACAGGCCCCTGTGCAACCCCGCGGAGAAGGATGAGGTGGGCGCACCCCTGTGGCACCGCGGGACGGTTGGATAAGGCATCGTTGAAGAAAGGAAGGTATGCGTACCGGGGTAGTGGGAGGAGGCCTTCTCTCTCTTCAAGCCCCATCTACGTTGTGGAATATGTGGGGGAGGAGGTGGGTTGTGTTTCAGCACTCTATGGCGTGCCGGCTAGTGGCGGATTTCCCCGCTCATTACCGCCGGCGGTCATCAGCGCGGGCCGTAGACGAGCCGTAGCTGGGCCTCCATCGATTACGCCTGCGCTGGGTAAGCGAGGCGAGTGCCGTATCGCCCCACTTTTTGCCGGCTTCCGGAGGGGTGGGGCTTGAAGCAGCGGCGTTGCGGAGTATCGCACCGTTGGGTCGTGGGTGCTGTCGGAGTTGTGCCGTACTCGTTTGGTGCTGGACGTTCGTCCGTAATAGATGGTTGAGCACAGTCGGATGCCGTTTTGCTCACTAGACCACCACAGCACTGTTATGCCGTCGTACGTCCTCTCCCCACGGAGGCTCTCGTCCCTGCCCCGCACAGCCCGAGTGGGAGATTGAGTGGGTCGGCTCTCTATGGTACTATCCCCTGACTTGAAGTTCATACTCCAATGTTCTGGGGGCTAGACAGCCATGGGACTCAAGCCTGATCACTGGATAAGACGGATGGCCATTGAGCACAAGATGATTGAACCCTTCGTGGACAGGACCGTCTCCGAGGAGGGGGGGAAGAAGGTCATCTCCTACGGGCTCTCCTCCTACGGCTACGACATACGGGTGAGCGACGAATTCAAAGTGTTCACCAACGTCTACAGCACCGTGGTTGATCCGAAGCAGTTCAGCCCCAAGTCGTTCATCGACATCAAGACCGACGTATGCATCATCCCCCCCAACTCTTTCGCCTTGGCGAGGACGGTGGAATACTTCAGGATACCGAGGAACGTCCTCACCGTCTGCCTCGGCAAGTCCACCTATGCCCGTACCGGCATCATCACCAACGTTACCCCTTTCGAACCCGAGTGGGAGGGATACGTAACGCTTGAGATATCCAACACTACTCCCCTCCCTGCAAAGATATATGCAAACGAAGGCATAGCCCAGGTCCTGTTCTTCGAGGCGGATGAGGTATGCGAAACCTCCTACGCCGACAAGAAGGGCAAGTATCAGCGCCAGACGGGCATAACGCCGCCCCGCGTCTGAGCGAGGGACGTGCCAAGAGACGGCCGGTCCGATTCGCCGCCACATGACGGGTGTGCCCCTGCTCGTGGTATATCCGGGGAGGGAGTCGATGGTACCCCCGTATCTGGGGAGCGGGCTAAGGTCAAACGTACATCTCCTTGTATCCATCCGGCCGACCCTCATGCCCGTCCCCGTGTTTGCGGCCAGCCGCCCACGAGACGCCGCCGGCCCTGTCGTTGAGGGGTGGGGGGAAGTTTGAAACCTCGCGGAGTTATTGTGCTACCTGGAGGTTTACGTGCGGCCCTACGGTGGTCTGTGGTCCCCTCCACCTTGAACACCAAACTAGTACGGTGCCGTGGCAGATTGATAGTCCGTCCCTTCGGTGTCGCTGTACAGGTGGGAGGACCGCGAGTATTCCACCACCAATGAGGAGGTGATGGGACTCTGAGCGTTGTCCGGCCCCCCATCGGCTAGCGGTGTTCGAGACGGCCGTCGTTGTCAGGGGGGGCCGATGCACCGGGTGGCTGCAGGCGAGGGAAGCGCTCCTCTGCGGGTTATCGATGCGCCGAATAGGGAGGCCCGCCGGATGCCACCCGGATTGGCGCTTTCCATAGGTATCGGGGTGCCACCGCTGCCCTCAGCGCTCTTCCGATGGGACGCGTTGTCCCATTGCTTACCCTGGGTTCCGGCTCCGGCACTGGGGCCGCTACTCTTGCGCCCGTCCGAAGCGGGGAGAGTATCCCCGGAGAGGGTGGATCAATCGATCCTGTTCCTTCCGGCTGCGGGGACGGACGAGGTGCGGGGGAGTGTCGCCGGACGTGATAGCGAGGGTCGGCCCGGTAGCGCGGGGTAACTATCTGGTGTTTTCCGCCGGTAGGAGCCTGTTCCTCAGTTCCGCTCCTTCAATCAGGTTTCCGCTTCTCCTGTATATGCCTCCAACGGCCACCGTCTCCCCCTCCCGCACGGATACGGCACCTGGAAACACCACGGTGACGTGGTTTCCCATGGGATCGGTCAGGAAAAAGCGCGTTACCGTCTCGCCCGTCTTATCGTCCCTTGCGGCTGTTACGTGGTGGACGGCGCCCACAACCGCTACACGGGCCCCGTCGAAGGCGAGTGGAGAGAGGAGAATCTTGCTCACCGACACCTGAATACCGGACATCGGGGGATAAGAGGTGGGTGAGTGGGTGTTCGGGCCGGCGCAGCCCATGACGAGCAGGAGGGCGGCGACCAAGGCGGCGACCCCGCTGGAGGAGGGGACAAGCGACCGTGGCTTCATCCGTCGGAGAATCGGTGCCGAACGTGATTGTAAGGGTGGTACCGGCATCTCTTACAGTCCCCATGGGGGGCGATCCGGGTTGGAAAACGGCGCAACCGGCTGTTAGACTAAGTATAACACTTTGGACACGGTCGCATCTTTCCCATATCAATAGTTCTGAATAAGCACCTTACCTATTCTCGTCTCTTGAGGAAGACCGCCATGAGCACTATCAATGCACGCAGTTCCTATGCAGACGGTGTAGAGGTACGCGAGCAAGGCTGGTACACGATTGCACGATTTATAGCCTCCGAGAGCGACAGCAACTACCAGTACATTCTATGGTGCAACGATACCCGGCAGTGCATCGTCGTCGACCCTCTCGACGTTGAGCGTACGGTGGATTTTGTCAAGGAATCGGGTCTGTACGTACGCTACGTCGTCAACACACACCTCCACCCCGACCACGTAGGTGGCAACGATCGGCTTTTGAAAACCCTAGCGAAGATCCATCCCGACGAAGAGGTGCGGGTGCTGGTTCATGAGTCGGCCCTGTCCAGATCTGCGGTGGCTGCCGACCCCATCGTGGACGGCGACGTCATAAACTTGGGGAAGGTTGAGGTGCTGGTCATGCACACGCCGGGACATTGTCCCGAGCATGTCTCGCTTGTCGTAGGCAGGAGCGTTTTCGTTGGCGATACGCTCTTCTGTGCCGGGTGCGGTAACGTCAAGTATGGTGGAGATGCCGATGTGCTGTACGAGACTCTGCACACCAAGATAAAGTTGCTTCCGGACGACATGGAGATTTACTGCGGTCACGAGTACAGCGAAAAAAACCTGCGGTTCGCCCTCGAAATCGAGCCTGACAACGAAGCGGCCGCCAGGTGGCTCGAAGAGGTGAGAGCCAGTGTGGCGAGGAATGAGCTGCCGCCGGTATCGACCTTGGAAGACGAGAAGGCGTTCAATCCCTTTCTGCGCTGTGACGCCGAGACTGTTGTCCGGGGATTGCTTCGGAAGGGCGCCGGCCTTGGGGTGTCCCCCTCAGCGCGCGAGGTCTTCCGAACCTTGCGTTCGCTGAGGGACGATTGGAGTTGAATGGAGCGGTGGAATGGGGCACAAGTCATAGGCTGGAGGGGTGCGTAATACACGTACTAAGACCGATCGATGACCTCACGGTTGAGGAGTCCGCGGCATACAAACTCGTTTTTGGACCTTGCACGTTCCTTTCCCCTGGCTCTACATCTACAGCGACCAACCGTCCCAGCCGTTGAGGGCCCTTCTCCGTGCCTGCAGGCGCGGGAGGATCTCTTCTGAAGGGAAGGGAAGAGGGGGAGGCGTACGGGTAAGTGTTAGGGAGAGTACCCGAATCAGTGCTTCCCTCCGATATTCGCGGCACCCCCGCCACGCAGCGTGCTCTTCCTATGAGACAAGTCATTCCTTGTACGGACTTGATTCCGGCAAAAGGGTGGTTCCCTTTGTGCTGGTGGATCCGACAC
>CAZXEJ010000007.1:0-61096 GCA_964639895.1 uncultured Spirochaetia bacterium
CCTCTCGACGGCCCTGCCCAGTACGCCGCAGCCGAAGGGGCCGTCGAAGAACGAAGGGAAGATGGTTATGAGATCGAACCTCATTGAACGAGACCAGTCGTGGTTCCTTCAAGGGGGATAGCTTCGGGGAAAACGCCGTCCGCCTCCACCCCCACCCGGGGTGGGGGTGGAAGATCAATCGATCAACCCCTCGACGGGCTCGATCACCATGAGCGAGCTTTCGAGATCCACCTTCTTGACGAAGACGTCTATGAAGGGGACGTGGTACTCCCGCCCCTCACGCTCGATGACGAGAACAGGCTGCAGGGCGCGGTCGATCAGTCCCTTCACCCTGCCCAGATCCATCCCGCGCTCGTCTGTCACCCTGAGCCCTATGAGTTCGAACCAGTAGTACTCGTCCTCCCCCGTCGGGGGGAGCTCCGAGCGGTCGACGTATAGGATGGCTCCCTTGAACTCGCCTGCGGTCTCGCGCGTCTCGATGCCGGCGAACTTGACTACCGGGGGGCCGGAGGTGTATCTTACGGCCTTGACGACCACCTTGGTCAGCTCCCCCCCACCTGCTCCGACGCGCTTCGCATAGAAGGTCTTGATCCTCGTCAGGTTGTCCGCCTCCCCGCTGAAGGGGCGCACTCGAAGTTCACCCTTCCTGCCGTGAGGCGCCAGTACCTTTCCGTACTCGATGAGCTCCATGAGCAACCACCGCCCTTCCACGGCCACCCATGGCTTCACTCGATGATCTCAAGCACGGCCCTCTTCTTTATCTTGGCGGCCGCCGCACTCAGGATGGTCCTCATCGCCTTGGCCGTCTTTCCCTGCTTGCCGATGATCTTGCCCAGGTCTTCCTGCGCGACCTTCAGCTCCAGGACGGCCGTCTGCTCCCCGGCAACCTCCCGTACTTCCACCATTTCAGGATTGTCCACAAGAGACTTTGCGATAAACCCGACGAGCTCCTTTAACTTCTCCATCGTAACACTGACCTCCTGCTTAGGTTCGGGTCCCCACGCGGAATCCATCCTACGAACCAGCTTCTTCCCGGGCGAGCGTTGCCAGCAGTTTCCTCACCCGATCCGTGGCCTTGGCACCCCGCGAAAGCCACTTCTCCACCTTCTCCATGTCGACCTTCAGCGTGTGAGGTTCCGTCCTGGGGTCGTAATGGCCCACGATGTCAAGAAACCTGCCGTCGCGAGGGGCCCTCTCGTCGGCGGCCACTATCCTGTAGAAGGGCCTCTTCTTCGATCCCATTCTCGCAAGTCTGAGCTTTACCACCTTCGTTCTCCTTCCCTGTAGCCAGGATTTTTGATTGTATCGACACCCTAAGTTTACATGAATCTCATCATCCGTTGGGCGATCTTGCCGAACTTGCCCATGTTTTTCATCATGTTCCTCATCTGCATGTAGTTCTTTATCACTCGATTGACGTCCTGCACACGGGTACCGCTGCCCCGGGCTATGCGCTTGCGTCGGCTTCCATTGAGTATGGTGTGGTCGCGCCGCTCCTGAGGGGTCATCGAGTCTATGATGGCGAGCGTCTTCTTGATCTCGCGCTCGGCCATCTCGAGTGCCTTGGGATTCGACGCCACCTTCCCCATGCCGGGAAGCATCGACGCAATACTCTCCATCGACCCCATCTTGCCCAGCGCCCTCATCGCCTCGCGGAAGTCCTCGAGCGTGAACTGCTTCTTGAGCAACCGCCGGGCCATCTCCTCGGCCTTGCGCTCCTCGATCGTGCTCTGGGCCTTCTCGATGAAGCTCAACACATCGCCCATCCCCAGGATGCGGGACGCTATGCGGTCCGGGTGGAACACCTCGAGGGCGTCCAGCTTCTCGCCGGTGCCGAAGAACTTGATGGGTTTCCCGGTGACGTACTTTATCGAGAGGGCCGCACCGCCGCGCGCGTCGCCGTCCATCTTCGTGAGCACGACGCCGGTGATGTCAAGCCTCTTATCGAAGCTCTCGGCCACCGTGACGGCGTCCTGACCGGTCATGGCGTCGGCGACGAGTAACACCTCGGCCGGGTCGACGGCCGCCTTGATTTCCACGAGCTCATCCATGAGCTCCTCGTCGATGTGAAGCCGGCCGGCCGTATCGATGATCACGACGTCGCACCCCGAGCGTAGGGCGGCTTGGCAGGCCTCGACACAGATGTCCACGGGCGAAGCGCCCTGAGGGGTGGGAAACACCTCGACGCCAAGCTCGCCGGCCAGTACCTTGAGCTGCTCCACTGCGGCCGGCCTGTATACGTCGGCCGGAACCAGATACGGGGTCCTCTTGTGCTTGTCCCTCAGCATTCGGGCGAGCTTACCGGCGGTCGTCGTCTTACCCGATCCCTGAAGGCCCACCAACATCAGAACGACAGGCGGCGTACCGTGCAGGTCGAGCTCGCGTGCGCTCTCACCGAGCACTCGGACGAGCTCCTCGTGGACGATCTTTACGAATTGCTGTCCCGGGGTGAGACTCTCGGCCACCTCACGGCCTAGGGCGCGCTCCTTTACGGAGTCGACGAACGCCTTGACGACGCGGAAGTTGACGTCGGCCTCGAGCAGGCTGAGCCGCACCTCGCGCAAGGCCTCGCTTATGTTGCGTTCACTTAGCTTCCCGTAACCCCTTACCTTTTTAAGGGTGTTGCCAAGCTTGGAAGATATCCCTTCAAACATGACCGGTTATTCTATTCCTGACTGTAATTTACTATCACAATTGGAAAAAGTTGTCAACGTCGCTTCACCCCCCTAGACCCCCTCAACCTAACCCACCTGAGGAGGGGATTTGCCGCCCACAAGCACCACCCTGAGGTCCATCACGTTGGTGAGCGTGGGGCCCGTGACGACCAGATCACCCAAGGCCCGGAAGAAGTTGTAGCTGTCGTTCCTCTCCAGGTAGCGCGCGGCATCCATCCCCAGCGCGCCGGCCCTGCGGCAGCTTCGCCCGTCGGCCACGGCGCCCGCCGCATCAGTGGGGCCGTCGGTGCCGTCCGTGCCGGCCGAAAGCACCACGACGCCCTCCATACCCGCTATCTCCATGGCCGCAGCGAGTACGAACTCCTGGTTCCTGCCCCCCTTGCCCGGGCCCCTGACGACGACCGTCGTCTCGCCCCCCGACACGATACATGCGGGCGGCGCAAGGGGGTTTGAGCTGCGGGCCGTCTCGCGTGCCACGGCCGTATGGAAACGGGCGGCCTCGCGCGTGTCGCCCTCGATCAGGGACGAGAGCACCATTGCGTTGTAGCCAAGCGAGCGCGCACGACCGCAGGCGGTTAGGGCGGCCTGGAGGTTGCTGCCCACGACGGCGGCGTAAGCCCGGTCGAACACCGGCGAGCCGGCCTTGGGCGTCTCCGGGACGAGGCCGCGGGCGCCCCGCTCGAGGAGCTCGATCACGCGGGGCGGCAGGCGGTCGCCGAGCCGGTAGCGATCGACTATGCGCAGGCAGTCTTCGAACGTGGTCGGGTCGGGCACCGTGGGACCGGAGGCGATGGTGCCGAGATCGTCCCCCACCACATCCGAAAGCACAAGGGTGACGACGCAGGACGGGTAAGCCGCCTCGGCAAGACGCCCGCCCTTGGTGAGAGACAGGTGCTTGCGCAGCGTGTTCATCTCCCATATCGAGGCCCCGCAGGCAAGAAGCTCCTCGGTAAGGCGGCGCTCGTCCTCAAGGCTGAGACCGGAAAGGGGAGCGGCAAGCAGGGCCGAGCCCCCGCTGGAAAGGAGGAACAACACGAGATCCCGTTCCCCCGTCCCCTCAAGCAGCCCAAGGACGGCGCGGGCGGCCTCGAGGCTGCTCTCGTCTGGCACGGGATGGGCGGCTTCAATCAGCATCAGCCCCTCGAGCTCGAGCACGTGGCCGTACTTTACCACCACGACACCGCCCGTGAGCCGAGGCCCCAGGACCGAGGAAGCGGCCTTGGCCATAGGCGCCGCGGCCTTGCCCACGGCCACGACGAACACCCTCTCCATGGAATGGAGATCGAACGGGCGGCCGTCGACGACGAGCGACTCGCCGCGCCGGTGCATGTGCCGCAGGACGGCCTCGTAGGGGTCTACGGCCTCGAGACCCGCCCTGAATATGTCGAGTGCGTCACGTCGCATCTCTTCGACGCTCTTCATGACCAAACTAGATTACCCCAACCCGCCGCCGGTGTTAACCGTCGGGCCGCAGCCTGCGCGCCGGCTCCCTTGACGGGAGGCCATACATTTGATAGAAGGAGAGTAGAAGCAGTACATTCCATCCATCAGGAGGTGGCGGCGATGGCAGTAGCAAGAGTGACTGAAGTGATAGGTGCTTCCGAGAAGTCGTGGGACGACGCCGTTCAAAGCGCCTTGGCGCGAGCCAACAAGACGCTGCGTGGACTCACGGGTCTCGAGGTCACTAAGCTAAACGCACACATCGAGGACGGCAAGATCACCGAGTACCGGGCACATGTAAAGATAACTTTCATCCTTGAAGACTGAGGTTCGCGGCCCCCGCGGCCCGACGAGCAGATTCAAAAAGGGGCGGCACACGATACCGACGCCGCCCCTTTCTTGTCTTCCCCCCCAAACGCCACCCACCGCTGACCGACGGTCAGCGCCCCTGCAGGCGGCTACCAGGGCCCAGAGCACCGAGAGGCGAGGAGGCGGCCACGTGGGTGGACTACGCCGTCGGGGACGGCACCCTCCACCCTATCACACCCCTCGCGCCGCACAGCGTAGCCAGAGACCCAACCGACGCGAGGCCGCTGCACATGGGAGCAACAGCGTGGTGCCGCCCGGCCACCGTGCCACCTACTGAAAGCAGGACCGACGGAACGTTTCGGCAATGAGAGGTCGTCCCCCCCCCTCACATCCCAATCCACTTGCACCCAACTGATGGAGCCCTCCTTATGAAAAGGGCGCTCGACCGCACGAGGAGGGGCGCCGCCCGTCATCCGCGGAACTGCCCGAGCTGAACGGTACCAGGCGGGGCGCTACATACGTAGGAAGACCCACCGCCCGGGAACACACCCCCCGTCGCAACCAGCCCGCCCAAGGCCACCACGAGCCATACCCAGCACGGGGAGCCCTCACCTCTCGCTCCGACGGCAAAAGCGACCTGAGGGGGGTGGGCCAGGCCGTCGCGGGTGCGCTGTGAGGCGGAAAATTACCCGGGATATTACAACAGCGGCGAAGCCAAGAGAAGTCACGGGCAAGTGGGGGAGGAACGTGATCAAGGCACAAGAGGGGAAGAGACACGCCACGGGCGGTACCCAACGTCCACGCCACCCCAACCGACTGGGAAACCAGGTCCACGCAGGCGTCTTCATCACCCCACAAAGCCGCCTGCGTAACAGAACCGACCCCTGGTGGAGCGTACCGGGAGGAAGGAGACAGCCGATGGCTGACGAAGGTGGGAGAGTCCGGGGCATGGGGAGGACTGCCCGCACGAGCGCCGCCCCCTCTAGCGCTGCAAGACAGGTGATCATGGACGGAGCAACCCGATACCGCTCCACATCGCTACCCACGGTGCGCACCCACCCGCGACAGAGGAGGAACCGATGCACGCCACCGCCCATCCAGGGACGCCGCGTGCCGCGCTCCCTGCCGTGGGCACCACCGACGACGCCCCGGCTGCCTAGGACAGCTTGGCCACGGCCTTCTCTATCCTGTCCATGCCCTCGACGATGTTGTCCATCGAGGTCGCATACGATATGCGCACGTAGCCCTCGGCACCGAACTCTATGCCTGGCACGACGGCGACCTTGGCCTCTTCGAGCAGGTACTCGGTAAAGTCGACCGAGTTCTCGATCGTCCTCCCCCCCGGGGTGCTGCGGCCGAATAGGCTCGAGACGTTGGGGAATACGTAGAACGCCCCCTGCGGGTCGAAGCACTCGATACCCGGGACGGCGTTCAACCTGCCGACGATGTAGTCCTTCCTCTTTGCGAACTCCGCCACCATCTCCCTTACGACGTCCTGCGAGCCCGAGAACGCCTCGACCGAGGCAACCTGCGAGATGGAAGCCGGATTGGAGGTGCACTGGCCCTGTAGGTTGTTCATCGCCGCTATCACACGGGCGTCGCCGGCGGCAAACCCTATGCGCCATCCGGTCATCGAATAGCTCTTCGACACGCCGTTTACGAACAAAGTGGCCCTCTTCACCTCGTCGCCGAGCGCCGCCACGGGCGTATGCGAGGCAGGCGGGTATATGATCTTGTCGTATATTTCGTCCGATACTATCCACAGGCCGGCCTCGAGCGCCACCTCGACCAGCCCCTCCAGCTCGCGGCGCGTGTAAGTGGCGCCGGTGGGATTGGATGGGTAGTTGAGGATGAGCGCACGGGTGCGGGGGGTTATGGCACGCCTGAGAGCATCGGGAGTAAGCTTGAACCCTTCGTCCTCGTGGGTGACAACGATCCTGGGCTCGGCACCCGCCAGGCGTACCTGCTCGGGGTAGGACACCCAGTAGGGAGCCGGAATGACCACTTCGTCCCCCTCGTCGAACAACACCTGGGCGATGTTGTAGAGCGAGTGTTTCGCCCCACAGGCCACACTTATCTCGTTCTTCTGGTAGGTGAGGCCGTAGTCGTCGGCGAACCTGCGTATTATCGCTTCCTTAAGCTCCTCGATGCCGCCCACGGGCGTGTACTTGGTAAAGCCCTGCTCTATGGCCTCGACGGCCCGCCTCTTTATGGTCTCGGGGGTGTCGAAGTCCGGCTCACCGGCTCCGAACCCTATGACGTCGACGCCCTGGGCCCTGAGGGCCTTGGCCTTGGCCGTTATGGCCAATGTGGCCGACGGCTTGAGCATGCGTGCCCTGCGTGAAAGCCTTATCTCTTGCATTTGACCTCCGACCTCGCACCTAGCAGCTTCTCTCTCAACTTCCGCTCCACGAGTTCCGGGACCATCTCCGACACCGAGCCACCGAGCCTGACTATCTCCTTGATGAGCGAGGAGCTTATGTGACCGTATATGCTCTCGGTCACCAGGAACACCGTCTCTACATCGGGACAAAGCGTCTTGTTGGCAAGGGCCATCCTGAGTTCGTACTCGAAGTCCGACACGGTGCGCAGGCCTCGCAACAGGATGTTGGTACCCCTGCTCTTTACGTAGTCGACCAGCAGGCCGTCGAAACAGTCCACGGTCACCTCGGGCCTGTCGGCGAAGATCTCCTGCAATATCCCCACCCTTTCCTCGAGCGTGAAGGTTTCTTTCTTCGACAGATTGGCCGCTACGGCGACGATTATTCGGTCGAATATCTCTACGCCGCGGTTGACCACACTTATGTGTCCCTTCGTCACCGGGTCGAACGAACCGGGGAATACAGCGACCTTCATCGATCGACTCCTGTTGCGGAAATGAAGCTTACGTTCGTATCGCCGAACCTTCTGGCAACCACTTCCATGGAGCCCAACCCCTGGGCGACGAGGGGTGTGGTGTGCTTTATCACCAGTACGCCGCCCGTGCTTAGTAGAGGCACGCACATCGATACCAACTCCTCCACCGGCACGCGGCGATACATCGGATACGGCGGATCGACGAATACGACATCGAACCTCTCCCCCCTGCGGAGAAGCCTCGCCACGGCGCGCCTGTAATCGGAGCAGTATACCTCGGCGCGCCCCACCAGTCCGCAACGCCGCAGGTTGTCTCTAAGCATGGCGCATACCACGGGGTCGTTGTCGACGAAGGTGGCGTGCCCGGCTCCACGGCTCAAAGCTTCGATGCCGAGGCCGCCCGTACCGGAGAAGATGTCGAGCACACGGGTGCCCTCGAGCGGGCCGAGACGGCCGAATATGGACTGCTTGACTCGCCCCGAGGTGGGCCTTACCCTGCCGCCCCGGGGCACGCGCAACCTGACGCCCTTTGCCGAACCAGTTAGCACCTGCAACACGGAAATTATAGTACCATAGCAACAAGGGGAGCAAAACGCGTCCGGCCCCCCCGGAGGCCGAACCGTGTCACTCAGTGGGTACAACCAGCCATCCCCTCCAGCGCCCCGGGCTCCTTCTCTCGGCAGGACGGACACCCTCTCGCTCGACCCCACTCCGGGCAGCGCCCCTCTTCTTCAGCGGCCCAGCCTCTCGCGCAGGAAACGCAGCGCCTTCTCCCATGCGTCACGGGCGGCACGTTCGTCGTAGTATGCGCTCCTGGGGGTCGCGAAGCCGTCCCTCACCCCCCGATACACATAGATCTTTACGTCCTTGCCCATCGCAGCGGCCCTTCTGCCGAACTCCACCACCTCCCCTTTAATCGAGGGGTCGCTGTCGCCGTAGAAGGCTACGACCGAGGCCCGGAGCCGCTGAAGCACCTCCCGCTCGCGTATCAGGCCGCCGTAGTAAAGCACACAGGCCGCCACCCCCGCATCTTTCACCGCGACGTCAAGGGCGTAGCTAGCCCCGAGCGACCAGCCCATCAAAGCCACCGCTTCCGCTCTTACCGAGGGGAGCGAGCGCACGTAGGCTACCGCATCCCTGATGGCGCCTCTGGCCCGCGCCGGGTCAAGCTCCACCATGAGCCGCCGGGCACGGCCCTCGTCGTCGGGAACCCGGCCGCCGTAGAGATCGACGGCCAGGGCCACGAAACCCCGCCCGGCCAGGCGAGAGGTGAGTCCTCTGAGCCAGCCGTCAAGGCCCCAGACACCGTGCACAAGTACCACGGCCGGGAAGGGGCCTCCTCCGGCAGGAAGCGCCAGGTAGCCGTCGAGGGGGGGACCTTCGGTGGTGGGGATCGTGACGTTCCTCGTGACAGGAGGCGGAAGCGACTTGCGGCCTCCGCATCCAGAATGGGCAACCATCGCGACCGCGGCCACAAGTACAAGGAACACGTGGAGGAAACGCCACGCAGGCGGCCGCGCCATCGAAGTCGGAGGTAAGGAACAACCCATATGGCTCAACCCCTCGGCTCCCCAAGCACGCACATCGGTAAGAAGGCGCCTCTTCCACTCCTCCCAGCTCACACCGAGCCGGCCAGCCGCTCCACCTCGACCACCATTTCAGCCACCAGGTCGAGCCCCCTCTGCCAGAAGAGCGGGTCGTCGATGTCGACTCCTACGGCGGCAAGCAGCGAGCGCGGCGACGCCGACCCGCCGGCGGCGAGCAACTCCAGGTACCGGGGGACGAACCGTTCGCCCTCACTCAGGTAGTTGCTGTAGAGGGCCATCACCAGGAGTTCGCCGAAACAGTACGCATAGCAGTAGAAGGGAGAGTGTATGAAGTGGGGTATGTACATCCACCACAGCGAGTAGTCTTCGGTGAGGGTGACGGAATCGCCGAACATCGCGGCGTTGGCCTCTCTCCAGATATCGCTTATCTCTTCGGCGGTAAGCTCCCCGCGGCCGCGCCGCAATGTGTGCAAGCGCTGCTCGAAACGGGTGAGAACGGCCTGACGGAAAACGGTGGCAAATATGTCCTCTATCTTGCCGCACAGAAGGGCCAGCCGCTCGCTGGGGCTCCGTCGCGTCTCCATGAGCTTGTGGAAGACCAGCATCTCGGCAAATACGCTTGCGGTCTCGGCCATCGTAAGGGGGGTGTGGCAAAGGAAATAGCCGCGGTCACGTGCAAGGTACTGATGTACGCCATGGCCCAGCTCGTGAGCAAGTGTCATGACGTCTCTCAGCCGCCCCGTGTAGTTGAGAAAGACGTAGGGGTGGACGCTGGGGACGGTGCTGTGGCTGAAGGCACCGCTACGCTTGCCCCGTCTCAGCTCGGCGTCGATCCAGCGCTTGCTGAAGAAAAGGCCCGCCACTTCTGCCATCCGGGGGGAGAACTCCTCAAAGGCCGCCATAACCGTGCGCTTTGCTTCGTCGAAACCCACGTAAGAGGTATCTGCGTAAAGTGGAGCGTAACGGTCATAGTCGTAGAACCTCCTGAGTCCGAGCAACCGCCGCTTGACACGGTAGTAGCGCTCGACCAGCGTGTAGTTGCGCTCGGTCGTCGCAAGCAGCGCTTCGACCGTGGCCGCGTCGATCTCGTTCGAGAGGTTGCGCGACGCCATCGGGTCGGTATAGGAGCGGAGCCGGTCGTCGATGTAGTGATCCTGGACGAGGGTGTTGAATATGAAGGTGAGCACTCTCTGCTGGCTCCTAAGCCCCTTCGTAAGGGCACGCGCGGCCGCTTTTCTGAGGCGTCTGTCCGGGTCGTACAGCAGGGCCAGCACCTCGGACTCCGTAAGCCTCTTCGGCCTTCCGTCCACGTAGAGCGGGAACTCGAGGTTGTTCATCACCTCGTCGAAGAGGCGCCGGAAGGCGCGGGCACCTGTGTTCTTCTTCTCTTCGAGCACCTTCTCCTCGGGCTCGGTAAGGATGTGGGGACGGAACTTGCGCTCCCTTTCTACGAAGTGACGGTAGCGAGCAAGTTGTGGTGACGCGAGCACTCTCTCCGCCGTCCCGTCGTCCATGGCGATAAGCTCCAGCTCGAAGAAGATGAGGTGTCTGCGCACCTCGGTGAGCCTCTCCTGCACTGATTGAAGGAACGCCCCGCGGCGCGGGTCGGAAGTGTCGGACGCAAACAGAAGATGGGCGTAGGAAGATACCCGGCCCAGCCGCTCCTGCAGCGATTCCAGCTCCTCAAGCGCCAGCCTGAGTGTAGCAGGCTTGAGCGACGGGACGTTTATCCTGCCCCGGTAGCGCTCCTCGAAGCGCCGGGCATCGGCGAGAGCCCGCTTGAGGTCTCTCTCTATGCGGGGGTCGTCGATCGAGCCGTAAAGGTCGGATAGATCCCACACTACACCTTCGGCTCCCCCCTCTCTAGATGCCTTCGTCACACCCATTCGCCTCTCCCTCCAAGCTTAGAAGCCAGCTACAACGGGGCAACCGCTTTGAGCTCACGCAGGGCGGTAGCCGACGGAAGAGCAAGCTCTCCTGCAGCGCCGGACACCGTACCACAGCGAGCCAACCGCTGCCGCTCCCTGCCCCCACACGCTCCCTAGGACTTGGAGAGCTCCTCCTTTACCACCCTGCTCACCACCCTCCCCTCCGCCCTGCCAGCCACCTTGGGCATGAGCTCCTTCATCACCTTGCCCATGTCCTTCACACTCCCAGCGCCCACGGCAGTGATGACCTCCCTTGCCAGCGCCCTTATCTCGTCCTCGTCCATCTGCTCGGGCAGGTACTGTTGCAGAACGGCTATCTCCTCTTCCTCCTTGCGGGCCAAATCGTCCCTGCCTCCCCGGGCGTACTGCTCGGCGGCATCGCGCCTCTTCTTTATCTCGGACGACAACACCCCCCAGACCTCCTCGTCCGTAAGGCCGGCGTCGGCCTTCTTGAGCTCGATCTCCTTGTTCTTGATGGCTGCCATCACCATTCTCAGCGCCGAAAGCCGCTCCTTGTCACCCTCGCGGAGGGCGGCCTTCATGTCCTGCTGTATCCGCTCTTTTACTCCCATGTCACGATCACCTCACACAAGTCCCGTCTCCACGCCCCCCCTCTACACCGGCCGTACGGCACCCATTACATGATAGAGGAAAACCACACCGCCTTCAACACGCCCCCGATGCACGGAGAGCCACCTCGTCTGCAGCACCTCTCGGCCGGCCGCCTCTCGCAAAGGAGCACGCAGAAATGTTATAATTTCATCAGGGAGACGTCGTCTAAAGGGTGCTGCAGACGATAACGTCAAGTCCATTCGACGCAAGGAACTCGAAACATCCGGACCAGTGATGCACAGACCGCTTGCAGCCGCAAGTTTCTACCCGCACACCAAATGACGCCGTCCATGGGCGGCTGTGTCGTGGTAGGTCAGCAGGGGGGCCTCCCTCCCGCGGCTGCTCCGGTCCTGAACGCGAAGATGAGAAAACCCGGGAGGTGAACCATGAAACTCGACCTCGTTGCAAAGGGAATGGAGGTATCCGATCAGCTCAGAGAGTACGTGGAGCACAAGCTCAGAGGGTTCGACAGACACCTCAAGGAAGTGGGTGAGGGCGAGGTGAACGTAGTGGTCACATTCACGGTGGAGCAGCACCGCAGCAGGCAAAGGGTGGACATCGACGTCTATCTCAAGACACCGGGCGGAGGCGCACTGCACGCCTGGGAAGAGAGCAACGACATATACAAGTCGCTCGAGTTCGCCATAGACGACATCGAGCGCCAGCTAAACAGGCTCAAGGAAAGAAGACTCGAGCAGAGGCGGCAGATACAACGGCACAAGGTGAGGGAAAAAGGTGGTGGCGATTCCTACTCCTCGGATGGCGATGAGGCAGAGCGCGAATTGTACGTGATGGAAGAGCTTCCTGTGAAGAAACCGATGAGCCTCGAGGACGCTTCCGTCATACTGGAGAGCGAGGGCAGGTACTTCCTGCCCTTCATAAACGCAGCCACGGGGGAGTTGAACGTAATCTACAGGAAAAAGAACGGAAACTACGGCGTCATAGCACCCTAGCGCCGGGCCGCCCACTTGTCTGTACAGCCGTCTTCCGCACCATCCGCACCGCGAGGGCGGATGGTGCTGCCGTCTGAGGGCGGGCTTCGGGCCCGGAGCAACGTGCTGACCCGCCTATCCCGTCAGCGGCAATAGGGGCCCGTGAAAATGTCCTCCTGGATAGGACTCCGCCGCGGCGGCGCCCATTCATCCCGCCGGATTAGACCGGCATTGTACGAAACCTCAGCCAATGCCCACGAGACCGACGATTCCACGCTGAAACCTGCACCCCGTTGAGTCAGCAGGGGTGGCCGGAAGCCCCCGGATACCTGCCGCGACACACCCTTACAGCACGAGCGCATAGGATTCGGGACTCGGCGGGGTTTGAACGTCACCCCCCAACCACGTGCACACTCTCCCCTCACCCACACGCAGTCACCGGCGTCAGCGGGCAGTGGCCTCAGCGCCGCTTTGCTCCGCCCGAGTCGAGTGCCCTCATCACATGCAGCGTGCGCTGGACGGCGGTGGCGGCTGAGAAGACCAAGATTAGCAGCAGGGCACCCTTGAGAACCACGTCCTCCACTCCCACGCCCAGGGCCCTTGCAGCCAAGTTTCCGAACGGATTGAACACCGCCGCCACTCCCAGATATACGATCCTCTCCGGCCGCTGCATCATGCCTATATCGCATCGTATACCGAGCCCCTCGGCGCGGGCACGCGTGTAGCTCACCATGGTGGAAGCGGCGACGAGCAGAAAGACGACGTAGAGGAAAAGCCCGTCCCGGAAGTACCCAAGCAGACCGAGGAAGACCAGCACCTCGGCCACCCTGTCGAGCGTGGAATCGAAGAATGCACCCCGCGGCGTGGCAAGTCCCTGTGCCCGGGCGACACGGCCGTCCAACATGTCGAAGGTCGATCCGGCCAGGAGAACCACACCGCCCACGAACGTCCAGCCGCAGTAGAACAACAAACCGGCCAGAGCGGAGACGACGAGCGACGTCACCGTAAGCGCATTCGGATGGACACGGCGTGCGATGAGGAAATCCTCGACGGGACGCATCAGAACGATCCAGCCGTTCTTGAGCTCGCCGCCCAGGAAGCCGGACGCCGGGGGGGGCTTGCCCTCCTTGGCTCTATCGGTCACTTCCTTGGGAACACTCATCGCACCACCTCGGGGGGCCGTCAGGCAATAGAATTATAACACCTCGCCCCACGGCGGGTGCCGTCCCCTCCGTGGAGAACGAGGCTCGGGCCCGCCGCAACGGTACTGCGGCAGGTCACGAACCCGGCTCGCGAACGGCCGCTCCAACAGCGCACAAAACCGTACGCGTAACCAAGCGTGGGGAAATCACTTGTTCACAGTGACATATATCTCTTTGACCAGAGGCTCCCGCGAGCGGAGGATTTCTCCGTACCGTTTGGCCTCCTGTCTGGTGGCGAAGGTTCCGACCCTGACCCTGTACCACGTTCCCTTGCCCTCGATCGTGGCCTTGGTCACGAAGGCCGGATAGCCGCGCGAGAGCAGACTCTGGGCGAGCATCGAAGCGACACGTTCGTTGCCGAAAGAGGCAACCTGTACGGTGTAGCGGCCGCGGGCGGTGATCCTGGGCAACGCGGCGACCTTGCGGGGTCTGGGAGAAGGCTTCGGCTTGACCACGGCGGCACGGGGCGTGGGTGTGGGCAGGGCCGCCTCTTCGAGCTTCAACGTAGGCTCGACGGTGGGAGGTGTTTCCCGGTAAAGGGGCGCGGGGGACGGCTTGGCGGGCAGTCTCTCGACGAGAAGCTCACCCTTCTCCTCAGGTGCGGGCGGAGTCGGGACCACGGGTGCCGTTTTCTCCACCACGCCCGCAGGACGAGGCCGCTCAATCCCCTTTCTCTCCATCTCGGGGATCTCCGGCGTGACGACCACGCTCTCTCCCGGCACACCCATCTGCTTGCCCAGATAGATACCGAAGGCGAAAGCAGCCACGAAAACAACCACGAACCCCACGAACAGCGGTATACGGCCGCCTCCCTTGTCACTCATGGTTCACATCCTGTCGGGCACGGAAACCCCCAGTACTTTGAGACCGTTCCTGATGACGTGCTGCACGCAGTCGATGAAAAACAGCCTGGCCCGGGTGAGTCTGTCGTCCTCTGTGATTATCCTAACCCTATTGTAATAGACATGAAAATCCGATGCAACATCGAGCAGGTAATAGACCACCTTGTGCGGAGCCAGCGCACTGGCGCTCTCGTCGATGACCTCGGGGAATGCCAGCAGCTTCTTCGTAAGAGCCACCTCCATGGGGTCGCTCAGCAGGGCGGTCTCACCACCTTCGGCCCCGATCCCCCGCTCGGCGGCCTTTCTCTTGATGCTGTTTATACGGGCATTGGCGTATTGCACATAGTAGACCGGGTTCTCACTAGACTGTTCCTTTGCCAGCTCGAGGTCGAAATCGAGATGGGTGTCGGCGCTGCGCATCAGGAGGAAGAACCGCATCACGTCGCTGCCCACTTCGGCCATGACGTCGTTCATCGTGACGAAGCTGCCGGCACGCTTTGACATCTTGACTTCCTCGCCTCGGCGCATGAGCCTTACGAACTGAATCAACACGACGCGCAACCTGTCGTCGTCCACACCAAGGGCCTTGAGGGCGGCCTTAAGACGCGTCACGTGGCTGTGGTGGTCGGCCCCCCACACGTTGACCAACGTATCGAATCCCCGCCGCACCTTGTCAAGGTGGTAGGCGATGTCGTTGAGGAAGTAGGTGTGGGAACCGTCGCTCTTTATCAGCACCCAGTCCTGGGAATCGCCGTAGTCGGTGGCCTTGAACCACACGGCGCCGTCCTTGGCGTACGTGGCCCCCTTGGCCGCCAGCACCTCAAGCACCTCACCTACACGACTTCCGCCGCCCGCAGGGCCGGCGACCAGATCCCGCTTCTCGCTGTACCAGACGTCGAACTCCACACCGAACGTGTGCAGCGTCTCCTTAATGGCGTCCAGCAGGCGGTCCTTGGCGTATTCGGCAAGCTCCTCGACTGCTGCATTCTCGTCCATCTCAAGATAGCGCTCACCCCACTTCTGGCGCACCTCCTCGGCCAGGGTGACGACGTAGTCGCCCATGTAGCCGTCCTCGGGCATGGTGGCCTCCCTTCCGAAAAGCTGCAGGTAGCGGGCGTAGACGGAGCGGCCCAGCATCTCCACCTGGCGGCCGGCGTCGTTGATGTAGAACTCTCTCGTCACCTCATAGCCCACGGCCTCGAGCAGATTGGCCACGGCGTCTCCCACGGCGGCGTTGCGGGCGTGACCCATGTGGAGGTAGCCCGTCGGGTTGGCGCTTACGAACTCGACCAGCACGCGCCGCCCCTCTCCGTAGCGGGAGCGGCCGTAGCGCTCGCCCTCAGACCGTATAGTGGCGAGGGCGGAGGTGATGGCGCTCTCGCGCACGAAGAAGTTTATGAATCCAGGTCCCTGGACCTCGACGGCCTTGAACAGATCCCCCCCCGCGCGCTCGAGCTCACCAGCCAGTCGCTCGGCCAATCGGCGCGACTCCATGCCGGCGCGCTTGGCGAGCACCATGGCCGCGTTGGTCGTGTAGTCGCCGAACTCGGCCCTCTTTGGCACATCGACCTCGATCGCCGAGGCGGAAACGTCGTCCAGCCCCAACCCGTCGAGGGCCTTCTTGAGGACGGTTCTTATGGCCTCTTTCATGGGGGAAAAGTTACCCAATGGGTGGTGCCTTTACAACCGCTTCCAGCCGCGCGTACCCCCATCGCGGAAGGCCGGTGCCATACCTGGCGCACGTCCGCTCAGCCCCCCATCCCCGCAAGGTGTGAGACGTCGTTCATCACCACCACTTCGAACCCACGGGGCCCGCAGCGGAGCACCGATCTCGACGCCACGGCGAGCCGGATGTTTACGAACTCCAACAGCGGCAGCCCCAGCAGGCCGCACAGGAGGGACGAGAGGGCGAGCTGGTGGCTTACGACGGCCACTCGACCGCCCGCGTGCTGCTTGAGGATCTCGTCCACCACCTGCAGCATCCGCCCCTGGACCTCGAGCAGCGTCTCGCCGCCGGGAATCCTCACCACCTCGGGGGCGGAACGCCACCTGCGGAGAAAATCGGCGTGGCTGCGCTTTATCTCTTCGTAACGCAACCCCTCGAAACGGCCCTGGTCCATCTCCCTCAACCGCCGATCGGCCACCGGCTCGAGCCCATGGGGGGCTGCAACCTCGCGCGCGGTCTCGACGGCGCGCCTGAGGTCGCTGGTGTAGACGGCACTCAAGGGCGTGGCGCTGAGGGAGAGTGCGACCCTCCTGGCCTGTTCCCTACCGCATCCACTGAGCGGCAGGTCGGCCACGCCCTGGCACCTGCCGGTACTGTTCCACTCCGTCTCGGCGTGGCGTACGAGTATGAGCTCCATCGGTCGTCCTCCGGCCGTCACTACGACCGCCGGTGCCACCGCCGGGACAAGCGCAGCGGCGGACAGCGGCCCGGCACTTCCCGCCCCTGAGAGGCGCCGCGGCGACCCTTCGGTCCAGGCTCTAGGTGGGGGTGTTTCTGAACGTCACCACGATACCGCTCGTGCTCACCTCCTCAACTAGCTCGGGCGGCGGCGGTGTGAGTGGAGACGACCTCAGGACGGCTTGGACGCAGAACTGATCGAACGCCGGATTGCCCGAGGACCTCTCCACGACGGCATCCTTGACCACTCCTTTTGCGTCCAGACGGAACAGCACCACCGTCTCGAGCGTACCGTCCATGGGTATGTTGGCGGGAACACCCCAGCTGCTCCTTATCTCCTCGTGGACTCGCGCCGAAAACAGCCTCGCCAGAGCGGCCATCCCCTCGGATGAGATCCTCCGGCCGCCGCCCCCTTCGGCTGTGCCACGGCCGGGCCGCGATCGCTCGAGCGCAGCCACCTCACGCCCCTTGACCCTCTTCTCTATGTCGCGCAGCAGGGCCTTGCGCTGCATCTCTTCCAGCACCTCGCGGCGCGCCTCCTCGTAGCCCTTCTCGGAAGGCGGCGGAGGAGCGGGCGTTGCACGGGCCACACGTCGTTTGGGACGCGGCGATGCGGCCTTGCCCTTCGAAGGACGGGCCTTCGAGGCACGGGGGCTCTTTACGGTCTTGAGAGCCACCGCCTTCGCCTTGGAGCGCCGCTTCGCTTGGGGCTTCTTCTTCGAAGGGGCCGCCTTGACGTGCTTCTTCGCCGCGGTGCGTGGACGCCTCCTCGTCGTCTTCGTCGGACGGGTGCTCTTCCTTTTCGCAGCAGCCGAGCGCACCTTGGGTCGGGATCGCTTAAGCTTAGTGGCGCGGCGCGCGGGAGGGGGACTCTTCGCACGAGGTCTCGTTCGAGGGGCCACGTCCTTCCATGAGACGAGCTCGCCTACTATGTACTGGGGTTCAGACCGCACGCTCCTCGGGCCCCCCGGGTGAACGACCAGCACCAGCGCCAGGATCACACCGTGGAGCAGGAGCGACAACACCGTGCCAATGAGAACGTTCTGCACCCCCACCTCTACGCCTCCTCCACGGCCGACGCCCCCTATAAACCCCTCCGGCCCACCCGGCGCGGCTCCTGGGGTTCCGTTATCAGGCCGAGCTTCTGCACGCCGGCCTTTTTGACCTCGGCCATCACCTTGACCACCTCACCATAGGGTACGGATCGGTCGGCCATGAGAAACACATGCTCGCTCGCTGCGTCCTTGCCCCTGGCCTTGAGCGCCGATCTTATGCGCACTTTAAGCTTATTCAGGGGAACGATCTTGCCGTCGAGCGATATGCGGCCCTTGGCATCCAGCCTTATTACCAGCTTCTCTGCGCTCTCGGCCGCGGGAACGGGCCTCGACTCGACCTTGGGAAGCTTCACCTCGACGCCGTGGTAGAGAATGGGAGCCGTGACCATGAATATGACGAGCAACACCAGCATCACGTCCACGAACGGAGTGACGTTTATCTCCGACATCACCGACCTGCCGTTCCTGGGTCCGCCGATCGCCACCGCCTGCCACCTCTCCTAGAGGTTTGCGAAATACCTGCCTACGATGTTGAGGAACTCGGCCGAGAAGCTCTCCATGTCGACCTCGATGGTGCGCACCTTGCTGACGAAGTAGTTGTACGCCACGACGGCGGGGATGGCCGTGGCAAGCCCTACGGCCGTGGCTATCAGCGCCTCCGCTATGCCGGGGGCAACGGCCTGGAGCGTGGGCACGCCGGGTTTGGTCACCAGCCCCATGAACGACGTCATTATTCCCCATACGGTGCCGAAGAGCCCTATGAACGGGGCCGTGCTGCCCGTCGTGGCAAGGAATGTAAGGTACGACTCCAGTTTGGACGACTGCGAGGAGATGGTCTTCTTGAGCACCCTCTCGACCTGCTCCACCACTCCCAGCTCCACGGAGACAGCGCCGGGATTGGCTGCGGCGTCGCCTCCGGCGGCCCCCTGCGACTTGGACTTCCTGATGCGGACCAGCTCGGTGTAACCGGCCCTGAACAGCTCGGCCACCGGCCCTTTGATGTGCCGCGTGCCGGTGTAGAGGTTGCCGAAGTTGGAACTGGCGTGGTAGTAGTTGAGGAAACGGGCCGAGTCCCTGGATGCGCTGCTCAACATGAGAAACTTGGAGAATATGATTATCCACGAGACGAGCGACATCACCAGCAGCAGCGCGAGGACCGCCTTCACTACGGGCCCGGCCGTACCCACGAGCGAGAAGGCGTCCACGCCTCCCTTACCAGCTAGGGGGACGGCGTTGATGAGAACGAGAAAACCATAGTCCATGGGGAGGAATTCCTCTCAAGTTATGGAGACCGAACAACTGTCGGAACACTCCGGTTCGCCTGGACGCGTCGAGCCGCAAAAGCAAGCGGAAACCATACATAATATGCACCAACGGTGTGCGAAATCAAATCCACACCCAAGCAGGCGTCGCGGCGGCGATCAGCCCGCCCGATAGAGCCTTCCCTTCCACGTCACCCCGCCACGTATGGACACCTTGTAGGCCGAGCCTGCAAACAACACGAGGAAGACGGCCGTCGAAAGGGGGAAAAGGAGCACGTAGGGGCGGGGGACGCCATGCCGTGCGAGCACCCGCCCATGGTAGGCGACGTTGAGACCACACATCCAGGCGCCCACGCCCCCAATGGCGGCCGCCTCAAGTCCCCACCCCCCGGTGAGCGCCGACCACACGCCCCACGCGGCCAGCACCGGCGGCAGCAGCCCCCCTGCGCCCACGACCACGAGCCCCCGGACCAGCCGCGCCCAACTGCACTCGATGCCGGGAAAGAGGTTCTTCGTCCAGCCCTCCCAAATCTCACCCAGATTCCTGTACATTCTCACGCGCAGCAACGGGCGGCCGTCTAAGAGCCCGATAGAGCACCCACGCGACTTGAACAGCCTGGCCAGCTCGAAGTCTTCCACGATCTTGTCCCTCACGGCGGCGTGGCCGCCCAGGCGCTCGTAGGGAGCGCGCCGCACCAGTATGAACTGGCCGCACGCCGCGGCCTCGGGGGCGGTGGGGTCGTTGACCCTGTCGTGGGGGAAGGCGCTTCCGATGACGGCGAACACCATGGGGAGCACCACCCTCTCCCAGAACGTACCCAGCTCCTGCTGCGGAAGGAGCGAGAGCAGGTCGAGCCCATGCTCGAGGGCGTAGGATACGGCGGCACCCACCAGGCCGGGGGATGCCGCGGTATCGGCGTCCATAAACAGGAGGAACTCGCCACGGGCGCACTCGAGCCCCCGGGCGATGGCGTAGTTTTTCCCCACCCAGCCGCGGGGCTTGCGGCCGCAGCGGACCACACGCAGCGACGGGACCTCGCGTTCCAGGGCGCGGAGCACGGATAGCGTACCGTCGGTGGAGGAGTCGTCGACGGCCACGATCTCGAGCCGCCTGTAGAGCTGCGCGGCCAGCGAGAGGATGCACCGCCGCGCGTTGTGCTCTTCGTTGCGCATGGGGACTACTACCGTAACCAAGGGCTGCGGCTCAGGTGGAGCCGGACGGTCCGCCTCGAGCACGGGAAGGAGAACATCACGCCGACGGGCCGCCACGACCCACCGCGTGGCGAGAGCGGCAAGAACGATCAGCACGGGCAAGACGAGGATCGAAGGAACCATCTCTGCTCTAATGGAAGCCAGCGCGCGGCCCCAAGGAAGCGCGGGATCAGCAGTACGAAGGCGGCCCCCCGTAGGTAGCGACGGCGGGGACGGCGGCCCCACGCGTTATATTATATATGGCCGCCGCGCCGGCGCGCAGCATCGGCGGCGGGAAAAGGTGAATTCGAATATCGACAACGCGATGGAGGACCACAACGTTGGGTAGAAACCTCAAGGGGGCCGTGGTGCTGGTCACGGGGGCATCGAGCGGCATCGGCATGTACTCGGCGCTCGAGTTTGCGCACAAGGGAGCAAGGCTCGCCCTTGCCGCAAGGAGGAAGGAGAGGCTCGAGAAGGTGGCCGCCGAAATCGAACGGATGGGCGGCGAGGCGCTGGTAGTACCGGCCGACGTATCTCGTGCCGGGGACGTGGACGAGATGGTGGCAAGAACGGTCGAGCACTACGGCACGGTGGACGTGCTTCTCAACAACGCGGGCTACGGTATCCTCTCGCCCATCGAGGAGACCACGGCTGAAGAGATGCGCCACATATTGGACGTCAACTACATGGGCACCTACATGGCCACGCGGGCGGTGCTGCCCGTGATGAAGCGCGCCGGAAGGGGCCACATCATAAACGTATCCTCGGTGGCCGGCACGCGCGGGCTGCCCTACATGGGGGCATACTGCGTCACCAAGGCCGCCCAGAAATCGCTCACGGAGGCCCTCCGTATAGAGCTTGCGGGGACCGGGATCTACGTGAGCGTCGTCTACCCGGTGTTCACCGAGACAGAGTTCTTCGACGTGATGAAGAACAAGACCGGCCGCAGACTGTCGGCCCCCTCGCTCTTTACCCAGACGGCCGAGCACGTGGCGCGCCGCATCGTCCGATGCGCCGAGAACCCAAGGCCCGAAGTGCTCCCTTTTCCCTTGGCCCGCGTGCTCATCTTCATGAACGCCCTCGCACCTGGGCTGGTTGACTTCGTGCTCAAAAGATACTATAAGTCATTTCTCGAAGCCGAGGACGGAAAAGAGCAATGAACCGACACCATCCAAGAACGGGACTGCCGACCACGTTGGCCGTAACGCTGCTACTTGTTGCCGCCTCGACCGTGGCAACGACCGCCGGCGGACGCGGCGACGGCGTCGATCCCTACCGCGTGGTCATCGAAGAGAGCTACTACGTCGTCCGACCCGAGAACAAGGAGGAGTTCCTCCGCATCTACCGCGACCGCCTCATCCCCTTCTGGAAGGAGATGGAGAAGAGGGGGATAATAGTGGGGCCGTACAAGCTTTATTCTCAACGTCTCCACACTCTCGAGCCGCGCTGGACCTACAAGACCGTCGTACGGTTCACCAACTACGAGGCCATCGACCGCTGGCTCGCCATACGGGACGATGTCTACGAGAGCCTGTTCCCTGGCGAGGGGGGCTACAAGGGGCCCCGCAGCAGGATTGCACGGCTCACCGAGGCGCACTGGGACGAGTTCATAAGAGAGGTAAGGCTGGACTACTAGCTCGCGGCATCCAGGGGAAACCTTCCCCTCCGGAAGGATAGTGCACCCACACCCCGCCCGGCCGAGCGCGCCGCATGAGGTGGTGCGGGGCCGATGCACCGGTCGGCGGCCACGGTACGTGTCGAAAATGAAATGCCATCGCGCCACTCCCCGGCCACAAAGGCTCGGCGCGACGCAGCCCCCCTACCCGGCATACTACGCCTCACCGCGTAGATGGCTCCACCGCCTGCTACACTACAGATTCGTCCCACCCATGTTCCCTCTCGCGGCGTAGGGGAGCCTCAGCGGTCATATCCCCGGAGGCTCTGAGGGATAACCGCCCGTGGGGCCGCCGTGGAAGGGACGCTCCACGCCGGCGCACATTGGGAACGGGTGTGGACGGTGGAGAGGCTCAGAGACGGCACGGCCCAAAAATATAGGGGCGGGTGCCTTGCGGTAATAGAGAAATGAGGGCGGCGCCGGCATGGCCGCCTGAGTTCCGGAGTGGCTTGGAGGTCGCAGGCAGCTCCTCTTCCATACGCACCCGCACCCGCAGGCCAATTGCGGGTGCGCCTCTCCAACGTCGGAACCGGGCGGCCGCACTAGCCCGGAGTAGGGTGGAGGGGGGCGGGCCGCAAGTCGAGGGGGGAGCCGGGATGGAGGTGCGACACCGCCCACACGGCGGAGCGCACCCAGCAGCGGGCGCAGGCAAATGGAGGCGTCAAAGCAGTCCGTGCCGGTGTCTAGGCCCTGGGGCGGCGCGGCTCCCCTTTGGTGCTCATACCCCTGTAGGGGTCTCTCTGGATGCGGCGGGGGGTACGGCTCTCCCCACTCGGGCCTCCACCAAAGGCGCGCACGGGTCCAACAGGCGGCCTTCAGCCGAACAGGTCTCCCTGGCCCTTGGGGGGGACGTAACCCAGGTGCTTGTAGGCAAGCGGCGTCGCCACCCTGCCGCGGGGCGTCTTGACCAGGAACCCCTGCCGCAGCAGATAGGGCTCGTAGACCTCTTCGAGCGTATCCTTCCCCTCGCTTACGACGGCCGCAATGGTCTCTATGCCTACGGGGCCGCCGTCGAACTTCTCGATGATGCTGCGCAAGACGGCCCGGTCAACGACGTCGAGCCCCTGGGAGTCTATCTCCAGCAGCTCGAGCGCCTCGCGGCATACGCGGGCGTCGATCACACCGCCTGCACGCACCTCGGCGTAGTCTCTTACGCGGCGCAGCAACCTGTTGGCCACGCGCGCCGTCCCGCGCGACCGCGAGGCCAGCTCGCGCGCCCCCTCGTCTGTTATCTCTACCCCCAGGATGGAGGCCGAGCGGTTTATGATCGCCACCAGTTCGTCGGTCGTGTAGTAGTCAAGCCTCATGTCGACGCCGAACCGCGAGCGCAGGGGCGAGGTGAGGAGACCCGTCCTCGTGGTAGCCCCGATCAGCGTGAACCTGTTTATCTTCACCTTCATCGACCGAGCCCCGGGCCCGTCGCCCACCATGATGTCGATGCTGTAGTCCTCCATGGCAGAGTACAGATACTCCTCGACGAGGCGGTTGAGGCGGTGAATCTCGTCTATGAAGAGGACGTCCCTCTCGGAGAGGCTGGTGAGGATGGATGCCAGATCGCCGACGCGCTCGATAACGGGCCCCGATGTGGCATAGATGCGCACGCCGAGCTCGTTGGCAACGATGTGAGAGAGGGTGGTCTTGCCGAGGCCGGGAGGACCGTAGAGCAACACATGGTCCAGAGCCTCGCCACGGCGGCGGGCGGCCTCTATGAAGACGGCTATCTTCTCCTTGACCTTCCCCTGACCCACGAACTCGCTGAGGAGCCGGGGCCTGAGGTCCCGCTCTATCTCCTCTTCACCGCGCCGTGCCCTGGATGCGACGATTCGGCTCTTATCCACTGTACTTTATTTATAACACATGGGATTTCGAAGTTCGACCGTCCCCGCCGGACCGGGACGCACAACGGCTCGGGACGCCTTGGGCGGCCCCGCATCCTCTCTCCCCGCACCGAGGCATCGGGAGTCTCGACCCCCCACCCTCCGGCGGGCCGCGACGACCCTCTCCCGCGGACGCGTGAAGGACTCTTCGCTCCGGGGGTCGAGCGCGTGGGCCTTTCCCCACGCCTCCCTACAGCCGGAGCGTGAGCGACTTGGCTGTAGCCGACGTCTCCACCTCTCAGCCGGAGGCGTGCGATCTCATCACCCGCAGTGCCCCGCGCACGGCGTCTTCAACGTCGCGCGCCCCGGCGCAGGCGGATTCGATCTCGTTGAGCTTACGCTCGATCTCGGCCCTTTTGTAGCCCAGGTGCTGCAGCGCCGAGAGCACGTCCCCCAGCAGAGGGCGGCCTGCGGCCGCAGAGTCGGCGGGGGAGGTTTCGACAAGGGACGCCACCTTGTCTTTGAGCTCCGCCTCCAGCCGGGCCGCCGTCTTGGGCCCGATGCCGGGGATCTTCCTGCGCCTGAGGTCACCGGCCGCGATGGAGTCGATGAGCTCGCGCGGCTCGACGTTGGAGAGTATGTTGACGGCCGCCTTGGGCCCTATGCCCGATACCCCTATGAGCAGCATGAACACCCTCTTCTCCTCGTCGGTGAGAAAACCGTAGAGGGCGAGCACACCGTCACGGGCGTGGGTGTGGATACGCAACTCCACCTCCCCCTTAGCCTCGGCCAGCTTGTAGTAGGTCCCGAGCGGTACCGTCACACCATAGCCCACGCCCCCCACGTCGATGACGACGTGGCCCAGCGTCCTCTCCACTATCCTGCCCCTGAGAAGAGATATCATGGTTCGACACCCTTACGCCCCCTAGGCGCCGCCGCGGCACTATGAGGCCAGATCGGCCGGCGTGAAACGACGCCTCCGCCGCCTCGTCAAGGCCGCCTCACCCAGAAGACCGCCGCCAGCATGGGCGACGTGGCACACCGCTATGGCCACGGCGTCCGATACGTCCTGAGTCTCCCACCGCTCCACCCCGAGCATGAGCGAGAGCACCCTTTGGACCTGCGCCTTCGTGGCCCTTCCACGGCCGGTGAGAAGCAGTTTCACCTGCGCAGGAGCGTATTCATGCACCTCGAGCCCGCACGTTGCGGCTGCAAGTACGGCCACCCCGCGGGCCTCGCCCAGGCGCAGGGCGCTCCGGGCGTTACGGGCGAAGAAGACCGATTCGATAGACATGCAATCGGGCCCGGCACGCCTTATGACGTCGAGCAACCCCTCGTAGATGCTCCTCAGCCTCTCGGCCGCAGGCAGCGTGGACGAGGGGCGCAGGGCGCCGCTTTCGACGTGTACGACCTCGCCCGCCCTACCCTCCACCACTCCCCAGCCGCACACCCTCGTGCCCGGGTCGACCCCGATCACCTTGATCCTTCCGTCTCTAGTTGCCAAGTGACTCGAAATACTCGTCCGGGATGTCGAAGTTCGAATATACGTTCTGTACGTCGTCGCTCTCGTCGAGCGCCTCCATGAGCTTCAGCATCTGCTCGGCATCACGGCCCTCGAGCGCCTGCGTGGTCTTGGGGATCATGCTCACCTCGGCGCTGAGCGGCTTGAACCCCGCCCTCTCGAGCGCCTCCTTCACCGAGACGAACTCCTTGGGATCGGTTATGACGACGTACTCCTTGTCTTCTTCGCGCACGTCCTCGGCCCCTGCCTCGAGGGCGGCCTCGAACAGCTTGTCCTCATCCACCGAGGACGCGTCGAACACGATCCGCCCCTTGAGTTCGAACATCCAGGCAACACAACCGCTCTCGCCCAGGTTGCCGCCGTACTTGGCGAAGATCCTCCGCACCTCGGACACCGTTCGGTTCTTGTTGTCGGTGAGCACCTTCACGAGGACGGCGCTGCCGCCGGGGCCGTACCCCTCGTAGACGACCTCCTGGTAGTCCGCGCCGCCGCTCTCGCCCGTCCCACGCTTTATGGCCCTCTCGATGGTGTCGTTCGGCATGTTGTGCGACTTGGCCGTGGCTATGGCCGTCCGCAGGCGGGCGTTGGTGGCGGGATCGCCGCCACCCATCCTGGCGGCAACGGTGATCTCCCTGATAAGCTTCGTAAAGATCTTGCCCCTCTTGGCGTCAACGGCCGCCTTGTGGTGCTTTATGTTGGCCCATTTCGAATGACCAGCCATGGTGTCTGTCTCCTTGCGAGCGCCGTATTTGGAATCAACGGAAAAACTACATCACATTAGCATATCAGTTTGATAACGCAATGTAAACAACACGAATCATTGTAACTTGCTTCTCGCCCATTCCAACTGCAACGGTCAGAGAACCACGCCCTTCTCCACTGCCGCTGAAAAGCCTCCGCACGATCGCGCCACAAGAGAGCGCGGCTCTACTCTCACTCACGGGTGCCTCCTCACCCCTCCGGGGGAGAGCCGCATCCAAGATCCGCAAGACCGCTTCCACCCACGTGCGCCGCACATCCATCGGCTTCGGCACCCGGCTGGCGATGGGTAAGGAGAGGCGCCACGGTACACCCTGCCCCACAGGTGTGCGTCCGCCCGTAGCGGGAGGGGGAATCGCACCGCCCTCCCTCCTACCGCTTGCTCTTATTTCCCAGGCTTGCATTCGTATTGAAAGCCGGTGGCGGGGCTCTTGAGCGTTCCTGCACCTCCTTTACTCGCTTTCCAGAGACTCACGTACCCATGCAACCCCGCCACGGCATGGCACCCATATCCTTGCCGCCCCATACGCGCCACGCTCTGGTGGGATGGCGGTGGAGACGGGTAAAAGAACCCTTGGCCGGCGCTGCTGTTGATCGTAGCTGCGGCAAGAGAGAAGCCCTGCCCCTACCGAGCCTCCACGGAACCCATATATGAAGGGCAGCGTTGTAGAGGCCCTCCCTATACAGACACAATACAGACACAGAGGTCGCCACGACAAGGGCCGCAAGAAGTCTCAATGCGGCGCCGCCCCACGTTCCCCCCCTCTCCAAAGCCGCTTCGGAAGCCCCACGGCAGCGGGTTTCGATTTACTGTTGCAGCGACGGTTAAGATGGTTTATAATAGATGGTGTACCTGGACTGCAGGTTTCGACTTTCATCGACGACAAGTCCTCCAACGAAACTTAGAGGAAGCGTTCCCCGGCAGAAGGGAGTGAGGCTGCGCCTAAGGATCAGCTGAGAGTTCATACAGCAGACCAAAGCACCTGACGAATTATCTTTACGTCTTGTATGGCATCCCCGGATACAAGCTAATCACGGGGAGGTTCTCGGGCTGGCGGAGTGTCGGGAAGTATGCGTGCTTTGTAGGCCACGGAGCAGCCGGCGGTGAATGCAGGAAGCCTCATACGTCGCACAAGGGGGAACGCCGGAGGGGACGCTACGGAAGTAACTAGGTGTCGAGGCGGAGGCGGCGACTGTGCCGTCGGTCCGGAGTGGCGGTGTGTGATCCACGGCCCGGGACCGAGGGGCGACGGTTGACCGCGCAGAGCTATTGACAAACAAGGGAGGCGGAATGCATAATATAGGTGGCCGGAGGATGGAGAACCCACCCGGTCCCGATCCCAAAGATTCCCCCCGCAAGTGTAGACAGTATCAAAACCCCAAAAAACCACTACATCACAGATACGACCATGGCAAAGAGTTCTAAGGCAGTAGACCAACTGGAAGAGGTTGCAACGGAAGAAGAACACCTTCTCAACCTCAACGAACTGAGAGAGAGGCCTCCACAGGAGCTGATGAAGCTCGCGCGGGAGCTGAACATAGACGACACCTCCCGCATGTCGAAGCAGGATCTCATATACTCCATTCTCAAGGCACAGAGCGAGAAGGAAGGGGTCATACTGGCCTCAGGCGTGCTGGAGATACTGTCCGAGGGATACGGGTTCCTGCGCTCGCCCAAGTACAGCTACCTGCCCGGTCCGGACGACATATACGTATCGAAGTCCCAGATCCGCTCCTTCAACTTGAAGACGGGCGATACCATATCCGGCCAGGTACGGCTCCCCCGCGACGGAGAAAAGAACCTCGCCCTTCTCAAGATCGAGAGCGTAAACTACGAACCCCCCGAAAAGTGCAGGGAGCGCATCCCGTTCGAGAGCTTGGTGCCCCTGCATCCTGAATCCAGGCTCGAGCTCGAACACGACAAGAACGAGTTCTGTACCCGAGTTCTAGACCTGTTCGTCCCCGTCGGCAAGGGACAGCGTGCTCTCATCGTGGCTCCCCCCAGGACGGGTAAGACGGTGCTGCTGCAAAAGATTGCAAACGGGATCACGCGCAACCACCCCGAAGTGGTACTCATCGTACTGCTGATCGACGAGAGGCCGGAAGAGGTCACCGACATGCAGCGCTCCGTCAAGGCCGAGGTCGTAAGCTCCACGTTCGACGAGCCGCCTCAGCGCCACATACAGGTGTCGGACATGGTGTTGGAGAAGGCCAAACGGCTGGTCGAACACGGCAAGGACGTAGTCATACTCCTCGACAGCCTGACCCGCCTGGCCAGGGCGAGCAACACGGTGACGCCCGCCAGCGGCCGCGTTCTGTCGGGCGGAATCGAGGCGAGCGCGCTGCAGAGGCCGAAGCGGTTCTTCGGCGCCGCCCGCAACACCGAGGAAGGCGGCAGCCTCACCATTATCGCGACCGCCCTCATCGACACGGGAAGCCGCATGGACGAAGTGATTTTCGAGGAGTTCAAGGGGACGGGCAATATGGAGGTCTATCTTGATCGCCGGCTCGCCGACAAGAGGGTGTTCCCGGCCATCGACCTCCACCGCTCCGGCACGAGGAAAGAGGAGCTGTTGCTGAGCGAAGAGGTGCTCAACAAGGTGTGGCTGCTGCGCAAGGTGCTGAGCCCGATGAACACCGTCGAGGCGATGGAGTTCCTGCTGGACAAGATGCGCGGCACGAAGTCCAACCAGGAGTTCCTGAGCATGATGAACCAGTAGCGCTGCGGTCCTATGCATCCTCGCGGGTAGAGCGGGACATATCGAGGGCGGCCCCCTTGACAAAGGTTGACCGCAACGTGCGGCGCAACAGGGAGAGACATTCAGGGCGGTCTCCTTCCCCGACGGCCGAACCCTTGCTAAGGCGCAAAGGGGGAGGCGATCCAGGGATCTGTTCTCCTCACCACGAAGGCACCCCCTGGGCCGGCCGAGAGGTGCGACGTTACATCCCCGACTCCGAGCCCTGGCCAGCGACCTTCCCACCTCACCCCTGATCATGGCCGACCTGTGCTCCCGGCAACTACCATACGTTCGACGACATCCCTCTCAGCCTATCAGCTCACCCATCAAGGGTCCCGATCCCGCACACGACGGAGCCGGAACCGACAGCGCTCAAGCACCCACCAGAGCCCCCCAACCCCCGCCACATGCCCACCTGTGTGTTGTGCAGAACGCGGTGTTGTCATATAATCGTTGAGGGAATCCTTCACATACGGCACAAACCCCATGCAACACATAGACGCACGCGAGGGAGCTAGACGGCAGCACCGCGTGATCGCGCTCTTTGCCGTTCTGCAGTGCTGGATAAGAAAACTCGACGGCGTGGTCCTCAACAAGAGCCATCTCGAGAGGCTTATAGGACTCAAACGGATCAAGAGAAACAGGATAAGGTGGTTTCTCGAAGACGTATCCGAGTTCTTTCCCTACCACCGGGAGCACTGGCATACCAACTCCAAGGACAGCTTCTCCTACCTCGTCCTCTCACGCCTCCCGTTTGAAGAAGAACCCGAACGGCCAGAGGGCCCCTCGCGCACACCACAGGAAACGACCCGAGACCAGGCCCAAGGCAACGACGCAGGGCCTCGGATAGATCTCCTCCAGCTATGGAACAAGCCCGACCCTAAGGAGCTGGACAAGCTGTCGGAGATGTTGCCCCCATGTTTCAGCGGCCGCGACAACTTCGACGAGCGCCTCCTGAGCGCCTACCTGGCTCTGCTCGTACAGGGGCAGATTTCGCCCACGGCGCTCACTCTACCCAAATTGAGGCCGCTCCTCGAGGAGTAACGGATCACCGAGGAGGCCCACATCAAGCGCCGCCCCACCGCCCTGGTCTCAGCCCTCCCCTCCGGCTGCAATGCGACAGGAAGGTCGCGATACTCAGCGACGACCCGACCAACCGCTGTGCACTAGGGGAAGGAGATCACTCCACGCTGCAACAAGCGACGTCCGTGACAGGAACACCTCCCAGCCAGTGATGACGGGGGAAAAGAGTGCAAGAGGCCGCGGGGTAAGGGGTAGTGCGGACCCAGGCTCCCATTGGGGGTGCAGGGTAGGTAAGGAGCAGCGATGCCCACTCCCATGACGGCTGGCTCTTCCCTGAGGGGCCGTGGGACTACTTGGCGAAGAGGCGCCAGGCGCGCTCGATGCCGTCGACGAGCTTGTCTATCTCCTCTGCGGTGTTGTAGAGGTAGAAGCTCGCCCTTACGGTGTTCTCTAGACCTAGGCGCTTCATCAGGGGTTGGGTACAGTGGTGGCCCGAGCGGACGGCGATACCGCTCTCGTCGAGCACGCCGGCCACGTCGTGCGGGTGTACGCCCTTTACGTTGAAAGAGAGCACCCCTATGGTGTCGCCGTGTGCGGGCGAATAGCACTCTATCCAGGGAAGCTCCTCGAGGCGCTGCCTGGCGTGACGCAGCAAAGACCTCTCGTGTTCGAGCAACGCCTCCATGTCGAACCGCCCCAGGTAGTCGACGGCCGCGCCGAGCCCAATGCCGCCCGCCACGTTGGGGGTGCCGGCTTCGAACTTCCACGGCAACTCGTTCCACGTAGCCCCGTCCACGGTCACTGTCTCAATCATGTCGCCGCCGCAAAGAAACGGGTGCATCCCCTCGAGCAGCTCTTGACGCGCGTAGAGGAACCCGGTGCCCATGGGACCAAGCATCTTATGGCCCGAGGCCACGAGGAAATCGCACCCCATGGCACGCACGTCCACCGGCATGTGTGGCAACGATTGGGCGGCGTCGACGAGCACCAACGCGCCCACTTTCCTCGCCTCCTCGACGACGGCCGCGACGGGATTTATCACACCCAGAGAGTTGGAAGCGTGTATCACACCCACGAGCTTAGTCCTATCGGTGATGAGGGAGCGGAGATGGTCGAGGTCCAGGATGCCTTCGTCGGTGATGTCGGCGTACTTGAGCGTTATACCACGCATCTGGCGCAACATCTGCCAGGGGACGATGTTCGAGTGGTGCTCCATTATGGTGATCACCACCTCGTCACCCGCCGACAGGTTCCTGAGGCCCCAGGCGTAGGCCACCAGATTGACCGATTCCGTCGCGTTGCGGGTGAACACCACCTCGCGCCAGCTCGAGGCACCGATGAAATCGGCCACTTTACGATGGGCCTCCTCGTACTTAAGCGTGGCCTCGTAACTCAGGGTGTGCACGGCGCGGTGGATGTTCGCGTTGTAACGGGTGTAGAACTCACTGACGGTCTCTATCACTTGTCGGGGCCGCTGCGTCGTGGCCGCGTTGTCAAGATAGACCAAGGGATGTCCGTTTACCATCCTGGACAGTATGGGGAAATCCTCCCTTACGCTGTCCACGTCCAGCTTCTTCATCTTCTTTGGTTCCACACTCATCACTGTGCCACCCCGGCGCCCACGGAGCGCCGTATATGTATATATAAATCTACTGGAACGAACCTCCAAAAGCCAATTCCCTCAGACTGCACGACGCGTGAAAGACTTGGTACTGGAAAGGTCCCAGCACGGGAGAAACACACCTATGCAGGCGCCTGAAAAGAGAAAGGGGCCGGCGACCACGGCTCCGACACGCCCTAGAGAGCCGTAGGACCGCTTCACCGCTCGTCCCGCCCGCGGCCGGTTGGCTCGTCGGGCCACTCTTTTATGCCGTAGACGCCCGTCTTGAGCACCTTGAGCGGGAGGACTGCGCACTTTATACGTATGGGTGTGAGCTTGACCCCTATCTCCCTCAGCAGGTCCTCCATCCCTATCCTCTTGACCTCCTCCAGGTCCCTCCCCTTTATCATCTCCGACAGAATGGAGGCCGACGCCTGACTGATGGCGCACCCCTTGCCGCTCACGGCGACCTTCTCGATGACGTTGTCCGAGATCTTGAGGTCGATCCGCACGACGTCGCCGCACGTGGCGTTGCCCTCTTCGTGCGATATGTCGGCGTCTTCGATCGTACCCCAGTTGCGCGGGTTGCGGTAGTGGTCGAGTAGAACCTCCAATCGATCGAACTCTTCGCTGGCCTCTTTTCCCTTCAATGTCGAGCCACGCTCCTTGGACGGAAGTTATGCTGAGAGCCGTCGTCTCGAGGGGGACGACCGCCCCAGGCCTGCCAGGTCACCCCCTGATTGACATCCCAAGGCTTATAATATTATCATAATACCTTGTCGACGAAGACAGTGCCCGTAATGTGAGGCTTCGCCGTCACAATCCCCTTTTCCGGAGGCGCGAGACCATAATGAAGAGACGCGAAACCACCCGAGGCAAACTCAACCCCGGCTACCTGAAGGCTCTGGAATACCCGCTCATGGATGCGATAATAAACCGCCGCTCGCGCAGGTTCGGGCTGGGTATGGAGCTCTCGAACAGCTCGCTCGAGTTCAAGTCCGCACACCCGCCCGTCCCGCTCGACGAGTTCGAAGAGGCGATGCTGGTGTGGGCCGGCACGGGGCTCACGGGCCTCTGTCTGGCCGACCTCCCCCCGGAGACGGGGATCGACCTTCTCTGCCAGTGGACCGGACGGACGTGGCCCTCGGCGTGCAACAACCACGGCACCGAGCTCTTCTTCACCAACGACACGGGCCTCTACTTCGTCAACGTAAAGCACATGCTGCCCCGCGACAAGGAGCTGCACATGTTCATGAACTTGTCGCGGGAGGAAAAGATCGAGCGGCTGCTCGAACTCTACCGCGAAAGCCTTGTGAAGCTCGAAGACGGCCGGGCCGACCTGCCCGACCGCATGCCGGGCCTGTTCGACTTCAACCAATGGAACACCAACAAGCCCGGCACCACGCTGTTCATCCCCGTGACCGATACGACCGAGGAGTACTTGAACCTGCTATTGCTCTACTGCAGCCACTCCTACGCCTTCACCATAATAGACGATCTAACCGGCAAGTCCGCCAACCAGGACAAGTGGATCAAAACCGGAAGGATAAAGGACAACGTCCGCATATCGCTATTCGACCTGGAGATGCGGATACTCACCGGCCTCAACGTCGAGCAGGCCTTCATCTGCCAGAACATGAGCCTCATGCTGCAGGCGCTGGGACTGGCCGGCTGGACGTTCACGGGGCTGATACCGCGCTTCACCCTTGGAGCAGCACCAGAGCTATTCAAGGGACTCGGCTTCCGGTTCATCCAGCCTAAGAAAGGTACGATCGATCCCCCGCCCACCGTGCCCGTCGGCAAGGACGGAGTGTTCGAGGGATACTGCCCGCCCTATTACAAGAACATGGACGAGGCGATAGATGCGTTCCTCGAACACAAAGAGAGCGCCTGGCAGAGCGACAAGCCCTTCCCCTACATGGAGCCCGACAAGCACCTCATGCGCGCGCCCAAGCCCACGAAGACTACGATCGAGATAGTAAGGAGCGTGGCCAACTACATATACGACACTTACGGCCGCTTCCCGGCTTTCATCGACCCAATGTTCATGCGGCTCGTCTTCCAGGCCCAGCACATCGATCTCGATTTCTACGACAAGTACTACCCCAAGGGCGCATACACCGATATGCACGTAAATCACTTCAAGATCTTCCACCCGGACCTGGAAGACCCGTTTGCTTCGCGCCACGCCGAAGAGACGGAAAAGAAGAGAAAGAGGACGAAGGCCTAGGCTCGAGTTGTCCCTCCCACTCCCTACGGAGGCGGCCCGACACGGTGCCGCCCCGCGGGGGGGAACCGAACACACGGTGCACAGCCTCCCGGATACCCCCTTCCCTTGGGACAATCGCTGTCCCCCGAGCGGGTCAATACGCCGACTTCCTCCACTTATCAGGGGCAATATCTGACGTCTACACTGCGCACCCCCCGCGCCGGATACCCGAACACGAAACGACGGGCGGAGGGGGCGGGGGTGAGATCGATTGCGCATCCCCTGTGCTGGCATCCCGGACGTCTTGGGTGGAGACCTCACCGGGAAAAACGCACATCCGGCGCGTCCGCAGGGGCCGCCACAGCCCAGGCATTCCACCATTGTTGCAGCCGCCCATACGCGTGGCTCCGGTGAAGCTACAATCCAGTGAACCGCAAGGAGAGGAGTCAATCACAAGATGCACGCCCACACGTCCCTCAACCGGCGAGCAGTCTCACCCCGCGCCTTCGGGGCCGGCTTCCCCGGCGGAAGGGCCAGCCAAAACAGCGCGGCTCAACGCGTGGCCTCCCGGGGGCGACATCATGAACCACGAACGTAAACGCACTAGACACCGGCCACCACCTTCACGGGATGGCTAGGGACTCCGCCTCGGCATGGCCACCTTGATCCATTCTTCAAGCCACCGACCCCCCGCACGGCGGCCGTGGAGCCATCGCCTGCCCCCTTCTTGACACCGGCTCACCCCGGTGTGAGAAAAGGGCACAGTGCCCGTAAATACTCCTTGTCAATCGGCTGGGATACGAATCTGGCTGGTGGCACCGGCCTAGCCGGGCCGGCCACCAAAGAGACAGCGGGCGAATCACTGCCGCGGCGTCGGATGCTGAACCATACCCCCCCTCGGCCGCGACGGTCCTCGCGCACCACGAGGGGTGAGTAACCGACGACGGCCTGGGCGCTCTCAGCGCCTCAGCTTGTAGCCGGCCTTCTCCCTGTCCCAGGTATCGGGCGTAATGCCCACCTCTCGGAGCTTGTTTTTCTGCACCCTCTGCGTACCCGTCTTCGGCAGGTTGTCGGTGAATCTTATGTAGCGGGGTATCATGAAGTAGGGCATCTTGGGCTCCAGGTAGCGCAGGAGCTCGGCGTATTCCAGCTCAGCACCCTTCTTTTTCACCACAACGATCATAACCTCGTCTTCCGCGTAGCCCCCTCCTTCGGCCTTGACCCCTATGGCGGCCGACTCCTCCACGGCGGGATGGGAGTTTACTATACGCTCGACCTCGAACGAGCTTATGTTCTCGCCGCGCCGGCGGATGTAGTCCTTGACGCGGTCTACGAAATAGATGTAGCCGTCCTCGTCCATGCGACCGGCGTCGCCGGTGTGGAACCAGAAGTTGCGGAAGTCACGCACCGTGCGCTCCGGCATCTTGTGGTAGTGGTGGAGCATGATATTGGGTATGCGGGGGCGCACCAGTATCTCGCCCACCTCGCCGCGGGGCAGTTCCTCGTCGGTCTCGGGGTCGGCGATGATGATCTCGTATCCCGGCGACTCCTTGCCGCAGGAGCCCACGCGGAACGGCTCGCCCGGCCTCATGTAGGTGACCTGCCCTATCTCCGTCAGACCGTACCCCTCGACGAAGCGGATGTTGAATCTCTCCATGAACTGCTCAATGATGTCGTGGGGGGCAGGTGAGCCCAGGACCAGTTTGACCTTGTGTTCCTTCTCGGCCGGCACCGGCGGAGTGTTCCACATGAAGTAGGCCATGCCGCCCACGATGTTGAATTTCGTCACCCCCCAGTCGCGTATCCACTGCCAGAACTGAGAGGCGCTGTACTTCTCCTCCACGTGGACGCGGGCGCCCATTATCAGTGCCGGATATACGGTCAGCACCATGGCGTTCGAATGGAACAGCGGAAGGCACGTGAAGCAGACGTCGTCCTCGGTGACGTCCATAACCTCGGCGTAGTTGCGCGCGCTGCAATAGTCGGCGGCCGAAGGTCTCACGACCCCTTTCGAGAGCCCCGTCGTGCCGGAGGTGTACATGAGGCGTGCGTAGTCGATGAACCGCACCTCGACGTCGGGCTCCGTCGTCGGGGCCGCGTCGACAAACGCGCGGTAGGGCAACATGGGAGCGCCGCGGTAGCCGTGGTCGTCGAACCTCTCCCCGCCGCTTCTCGTCCAGACGATGACGGTACCCACCTTCGGTATACGGTCGGCTATCGGGGGAAGCCTGTCCAGGTACTCCTCGGCTATGAACAGCACCTTGGCGTCGGAGCTGTCCAGTATGTACTGGAGGAAATCCATCTTGTAGGCCGTGTTGATGGGCACCATGATGGCACCCAGCTTGAGTATGCCGTACCAGGTGACGACGAAGTCGTCGGAGTTGGGCATCAGCACGGCCACCTTGTCCCCCTTGACTATACCCAACCCGGAAAGGGCGTTGGCCACCTTGTTGGCAAGGTCGTTGATACCGGCGAACGTAATGGGGGGCTTTGCACCGAAGCGCAGGTATTCCCGCTCACCGTAGCGCTCGGCCGCACGGCGCAACACGAGCGGCAGCACCCACTTCGTCCTGTCCTCCTTTTCGTACCATCTGGGATCGAAGGGGCGACTGCGCTCGAGATGAACCGTATGCATAAGGTCCCTGCCCTTCGCTCTGGTTGCAGACATGGTCACCTCCCTTGAGCCCGGCTCACTGCCCTGCAGGGGATCGCTCCCGGAGCAACGGGACGTGGGGGTGGGCCCGACACGTCCACTCCCCCCACCTGAGGGGGCACTCTATCGGAACGCCCTTGACGTGGGCACGGCCAGCACCTCTTCCATCGTGAGCACTCTCAGGAAACGCCCTCCACCCTGCTCGTATATCTTGTCCACCCCGCGGAACCCCGCCGCTTCGAGCGCCCTCATGCCGGCGTCGGTCACGTATTTGTCGGCCGTAAGCCTCACCGTTACCACACCGATGTCGTCCCTGCCTTCGACGGTCTCCGTACGCACCACTTCGAGCCGAGCGCGAAGCCTCTCATGGGGCTCGTCCGGGGCGCCGCCGAACAGCCGCTCGACGATGTCCGAGGGATAGGTGGGGGCGTCGTGCGAGCCCCCGTTCATCCCAAGGTGCCAGGCGAGCGGCAGGTGTGCACTGACGGCTCCCTCGGCCATGGCCTTGACGGCGCCGCCGTAGCCGATGAAATGGGACGCCGGATTGTGGTGGACGGAGGCGTCGTTGAGCGTGGCTATCTGCAGCCAGCTGAAAGTGACGAGATCGATCGAGGCCTCGAACGTCCCCTCCAGCCTCGTGCCGGGCCTGAGCTCATCGAACGTCTTGCCGTGCTCGCCGAGCAGCGACCTGGGTATCGCCTTGTAGGGCGGCGGCAGATGGACGCGGCCCAGATCTATGGTCTCGGGCTGGGGCTTTATGGTGCTCGACTTGGGATACTCCTTCCCCCGCGCGGCCCGTACCAGCACCTGCCTTACGTACTCGAGCACCGTCTCGCCGCGCTGGTTGTAGACGGTGGTCTTAACCTGGACCGAACCGTTCTGCGCCCCATCCTTCCTGAACTCCTTGCCCAGCACCTCGCTGCGCGCGTAGATGAGGTCGCCCTCGAACACCGGCACCCCGTAGCGCAGGTCGTTGTAGGAGAGGTTGGCTATTGCGTTGAACGATATGTCGTGGACGCTGAGCCCGAATCCGACGTTGAACACGAACCCTTGGCTCACCAGAGCCGCCTCATCGATTCCAAAGCTCTCCCGCTTGTGCTCGTGCTCGGGATCCACGCAGCCCAGATGGGCGGCCAGAGCAGGGTTGGCCCCCAGCAACAGGCCGTCCCTGAACTTCTTTATATACTCACGATTGCGGTATGGGGTTATCTGGATGCAACCATGATGGTAGACGTCACCCTCGTTGAAATCGCCTACGTAGCGGGACGAGACGAGTTGCGACCTCTCAAGCACTGGAGCCTCCTTGGACGGAATGGATTGGGGCGCAAAGCCCACGGGACTTTAATATTACACAATTCCGGCCCCTTGTTCCACACGGCTCGTCCCCACGGCTTGGACACGACACAACGGTGTGCCCGCGAACCGGGCAACATTGCCCGTCAAATGGGCATGGCGGCACGCCACGGCACGCCGTGACGGCCTCCCTACCGCCGATGGAGGCGGCATGGTTCTTGTATGGATGAGGGAGGGTGAGACCAAAACAACCATTGAGAGGAGTTGATACAGTGGTGAGAGTAACAACCAACACAACCCGCCTTATACGCTACGCGCTAGTACTCGCCGTAAGCACTTTGCCGTTGCTTGTCCCCGACCTGGCCCGCGCGGCCGAGATCGACTCCGGCGACACGGCATGGATGCTGACGTCGACCCTGCTCGTGCTGATGATGTCCATACCGGGCCTGTTCCTGTTCTACGGGGGCCTGGTGAGGTCGAAGAACGCCATCGGCACCATGATGCAGACGTTCATCCTTGCGGCCCTCGTCACGGTGCAGTGGATCATAATCGGATACACCCTCTCGTTCGGCAGCGACATCGGCTCATTCATCGGTAACCTTCAGTGGTTCGCTCTCAAGGGGGTAGGGATGGAACCCCTAGAGAGCTACGCCGCAACCATACCCCATCAAGCGTTCATGCTGTTCCAGATGACCTTTGCTATCATCACCGTGGCACTCATCACCGGCGCCTTCGCCGAAAGGGCCAAGTTCAGCACCTTTCTCGTATTTTCCCTGCTGTGGACGACGCTCATCTACGATCCGATGGCCCACTGGGTGTGGGGCGGCGGGTGGATGGGCAAGATGGGTGCACTCGACTTTGCGGGAGGCAACGTGGTCCACATCAACTCCGGTGCAGCCGCCCTGGCGGCGGCCCTCAACTACGGTAGGCGCCGCGGCTACGGCGAGGAGGCGATGACTCCCCACAACCTGCCTTTCTCGTTGATCGGGGCGTCCCTACTGTGGGTTGGGTGGTTCGGGTTCAACGCCGGCAGCGCCCTCTCTTCGAACGGCCTAGCCGCCAACGCCTTCATGACCACGCAGGTAGCCACCGCTGCAGCAGCACTCAGCTGGACGTTCACGGAATGGATAATGCGCGGCAAGCCCACCGTGCTGGGCGCCGCCACGGGAGCCGTAGCGGGTCTGGTTTCAATCACGCCGGCTGCAGGATTCGTGGGCCCCATCTCAGCACTCATAATCGGCGCCGTAGGGGGCTCGCTCTGTTACTTCGCCCTCTCGCTCAAGACCGTCTTCGGTTTCGACGACTCGCTCGACGTGGTAGGGGTCCACGGCATAGGCGGCACATGGGGAGGCATAGCTACCGGCCTTTTCGCCTCGGTCGGAGCAAATGGCCTCTTCTTCGGCAACCCCGGCCAGCTGGGACTCCAGTTCATTGCGGTAGCGGCCACGTGGGTGTTCTCGTTCGTGGGCACCTACATCATCCTCTCCGTTATTAACGCCATATCGAGGGTGAGGGTATCGGAGGAGGAGGAGATCATGGGGCTCGATCTCTCACAACACAGCGAAGAGAGCTACTCTCTCTAGCAACGTCGACCCCACACTGAGAAGGGCTCGGTACGTGGCGTCGTACCGAGCCCTTCATTTTTCGCGCCGATCCACATCCACTGCAACGGACCCAACAAGGCCGATTGCTCCGCCCCCCGCCACCGTCCGCAGGCCCGAGCAAGGCGCGGCCTGGGACCGCGCGAGACCCGACACCCAACGCCCTCTTACGAAGCCCCCTGCACTCGGCCGCATCCGGCTTACCCCGGTACGGCGCCTCCCTGGTGGGCGGGAATGGTCCCGACGGGACCTTTTCCACCCTTTGCCCGCAAGGAGGAATAAACTATAATTTATTCAAAGGCTGGGAAGAGTTCGACGCTCACACCCTGAAGCTGCGGTCCCACGTCGCACACCACCACACCGCTCGACCGCTGAGAGCACTTCCAACACATAACCGCCGCACGAAGGGCATACAACAGACGACGAACCCCCTCCAATGCAGGCCTTCGGGGACGAGGGAGATGGAAACCGTAGGAAAGATGCTGTTGCTGACGATGTTCGTAGCCGGGCTCGGAGCCGGGGTGTACCACCTATACACCGAGGGCGGACCTACGGTGCACGTCTTCCCCTTGGCGCGCACCACAGGGTCCGATGTGGAGACATCGGCGGCACCGAGACACGACCTGGAATACTACAGCCGCATACTGGGTCTGAGCGGCACACCGCCCCGCAGCCGTATCGAGCCCGCAACCGGAACCGTCGACACCGCCAACGCGCACGAGAGGCGGCTGTGGAAATACACCGCATCGGTCCAGGGAGCGGGCTTGCACGAGAGCGTAGGCACCGAGGCCCCACACGCGATGCGGGCTCCCCAAGGCTCCTACGCCGAGCTCAAGAAGCGTATGCTCTTCTGGCACGCCGAATACCACCGCGCCCTTGCCGAGGGCAATATCCGACGTAAGGATGAAGCCTACGGCAATTACATAAGATACAAGCGCGCCCTCGAGCTCAAGACCCGCAACCCGTAGCGTCCCCACCGCAGACACACCAACCACACCCCCCCAAAGGATACATTCTCCACCCGCTGGCGACACCTACACCGACGGCGTGCACGTGCTTTTCAGCCCACGTATCCGGCACCATCCCACACCCTCCGTAGACGGGCGCCGTAGGGCCGAACGGCACGGGCAGGGAACCGTGGTCCCTTCTGATCCCGTACCTACCACCTCGCCTGCGGCCCCTTGACGGGAACGGCCCTACATCGTCTCCCCCTCCACGGGGGCGCGTCATTCCAACTCTAACGGTCCGCCGCCACCATCCACGGCCCCTCCCGAACGTTCTACGCGCCGATACAACGGCCCAGCCCGAAGACTCAGCCCACCTCGACTGCACCGCCCAAAAGCTCCCACCTGCGGCACTGTCCCAGTGCCGTTTCCGCACGCCACTGCAGCCATCATACTCTCCACCCCATCCAGGCAGCCTGGGGATTATGAAAACACAGACAGTTGCCTTATAATTTCTTAAGAAAACCGACGGCTATCGAAGGGGGGCGCCCCGTCCCGAGCGCCGAGTGGCGGGAACAACCTGCGTACGCGGCGGCGAGGACGGAGTGGTCTCTACTGCACTGGCCCTTCGTGTATGGCCGTGCAAGGAAGCCGTGACGGCTGTAAAGGGGTTAGGAATTGTAGCGCAGTCCAAAGCCGCACCGTAGAGCGTCGCGCCGGGGGGCAGGCGTCCGGGGTAGCTCGGCTCAGCGCTCAGCCGGTGGGCACATGCCAAAGGTGCCTATCCGCCGGCCCAGTCGGTAATGTGGGGGTGGCCTCACCCAACACCCGCCGCACAGCGTAGAGGCTCCCTCCGCCGCGACGCCGTCCGGCTGAGAGGCGGCCGCCGCCTGCGTCCCCCCTGGAGGTAAGCTTGCAATGGCAAGCATGGACAAAGCTACGGCTTTTCCCTACAGGCCGTACGAGAGCATAGCTCTCAAGCTCCGGGACAACCAGCAGCGCTACGACGCGTGCAGCCTCTACGTGCACGGCCAAATGAAGCTTGCGCGCCAGTTCCTTCCCGACTACATCGGCTCGCTAGAGAAAAGGGCCGCACGCAAGACCGACTTCGTCATAGGGATGGCTTTCTTCGTCCTCACCATACTGGGCCTTGCGTATTTCGTTCTGCCGCACATATCCAACCCGTACCTGTCCGTCCTGGCGCTGGTCGCAGGGTCGGCCTTAACGTTCTACTCGGTCGAGAACGCCACCAAGCGCGTCAGGCTACACCGGCTGGTCCGCTACATGGTAACGAAGGAGATGCCCCGCCTCAAGCGTGAGATCGACTCACAGCGCTCGGGCATCGAGACCATCATATCGGAGAAGAAACGCCGCAAGAGACCCGCCTCCGGCTCGAGATCCCAAGCAGGCCACCGGCGCAGCGCCACACAGTCACGGAATCGGCATGAAGACCGCCCGGCCGAGGCCGAGCAGGACCCATTCACCAGGGAGACGGGCGAAAGGTTCAACGTCTCGGAAGGCTCTATGACTCCCGAGGACGCCCGCCGGATACTGGGGCTCGGCCCCGATTGTTCCTACGACGAAGTACAGCGGGCCTACAGGGAGGCCATAAGGCAGTACCACCCGGACCGGGTTGCACACCTGGCCGAGGAGTTCAGGCTGCTGGCCGAAAAGAGAACCAAGCTCATAAACAGGGCTTACGAGATACTGAGGCGCACAGTGGAGTGACGGCCTGCGGGAGGGCCCGGCGCAACGACGCGCCGCACGGCCCTCCTACCCTACCCCGCAAGCTTCGACCGCAGCCCACACCGCGGAGACTCACTCTCCGCATCCCCCCCTACGCTCAGCTCGCTCCCCACGGGGACGGTTCGCCCCACCGCGGTGGGGAGGGGCGCCGGTCCCAGCCATTCCCCCAGGACACCCCCCGCGTCAAGCGGCGCCCAACAACAGGAGAGACCCCAACGGAGGGCGGGGCGTGCAGGTGCCGAAAAGGAGGTTCCGCCGCGGCGCTCTCTGCTCCGCGAGAGCACAGCCACACCATGCGGGACAATGCACACAAGCGGCACCCTCCCCATGCGGCATCCCCCCCCGGCTAGCCGCCCTCGGGCTCCCACCTCAGGTTGGGCCTACGAGCTGCAGCCGTTTCGTCGAGTCTCCTTACGGGCGTTGTGTGGGGGGCTTCCTTGAGCAACTCGGGGCGCTCAGCGGCTTCGCGCGCTATGGCCAGCATGGCTTCCACGTAGGCGTCGAGCGTCTCCTTGGTCTCAGTCTCCGTGGGCTCCACCATGAGGGCCGCCTTCACGATCAGCGGGAAGTAGACCGTGGGCGGATGGAAGCCGTAGTCGGCGAGCCGCTTTGCGATGTCGACCGTGGCCACTCCGTACTTGCGCTGGTTGCGGTCGGTGAGAACGAACTCGTGCATGCAGCGGCGCTTGTATGGGACGTGGTAGACGCCTTCGAGGCGCGAAAGCATGTAGTTGGCGTTGAGGACGGCCGTCTCGGCCACATTCCTGAGTCCATCGGGACCGAGGCTCAGTATGTAGGCGTAGGCCCGCACCAGGACGCCGAAATTGGCCAGATGGGAACGTATCCTGCCGATGGAGCGTGCAGCGCTCTCGACCACCTGGAAGCGCCCCCCGTCCTTGACGACGCGCGGCACCGGCAAGTACGGCTCCAGATGGGCCTTCACTCCCACGGGGCCTGCCCCGGGCCCGCCCCCGCCGTGGGGGGTGGAGAAGGTCTTATGCAGGTTGATCTGGATCACGTCCACACCCATATCGCCGGGACGTGCCACCCCGAGCAGGGCGTTCAGGTTGGCGCCGTCGCAGTAAACGTAGCCGCCGCGGCGGTGTACGATCTCGGCCACCGACACTATGTGGCGCTCGAACAGTCCGAGTGTGTTGGGGTTGGTGAGCATGAGTGCGGCCACCTTGTCGTCCATCAACCGCTCCACGTCGGCGGGCTCCAGTATGCCGTCGGGCCCGGAACGCACCTCGACCGGCTTGAACCCGCAGAAGGCGGCCGAGGCGGGATTAGTCCCGTGAGCGGAGTCGGGAACGAGGATCTTGGTCCTGTCCTCTCCCCGTGCGCGAAGGGCGGCCCGTATCATCATCATCCCGACGAGCTCGCCGTGTGCGCCGGCGGCCGGAGCAAGGGTGAAGGCCTCCATCCCGCAAATCTCGCACAGCATCCGCTCCAGGTCCCACATCAGCTCGAGCGCCCCCTGGACGAGATGGTGAGGCATGTGTGGATGGATGGAGAGGAACCCCGGCAGGCGGGCGGCCTGCTCGTTGAGGCGGGGGTTGTACTTCATCGTGCACGACCCGAGCGGGTACATGCCGACGTCGATGCCGAAGTTCTTCTGCGAGAGGCGCGTGTAGTGCCGTACCACCTCGGGCTCGGAGAGCTCGGGCATATGCTCGATGGGCTCCCGCACCATGTCGTGGGGGATCAGCTCGTGTGGGTCACGCCGCGGGACGTCGCACGCGGGCAGGTCGACCCCTCTGCGGCCGGGCGCCCCTTTGAGGAAGATGAGATCGGCCCTCCGCCGGAGGGCCTCCGCGTCCGAATCCCTTCCGCTCATCGCGAACACTCCTCAAGGGCTCGTGCGAGCGCCTCGATCTGTTGCCGTGTATTGATCTCCGTCACCGAGACGAGGAAACAGTCGGCAAGCTCCGGGTACCAGCGCTCGAGGGCGATTCCGCCCGCTATACCCTTCATCTCGAGCCTCGAAAGCAACTCCCTTACCGGCACCCGAGTGCAGCGCACGGGGAATTCGTTGAAGTAGCTCCCCGCGGGGAACGGCAGCTCGAAGCCGTCGATCTCCGCCACCAACTCACGCGCGAAGGCGGCCTTGTTCAGGTTGAGCACGGCCAGATCCCTCAGCCCGTGCGGCCCCAGCAGCGCAAGGAACATGCTCGCCCCCATGGCGAGCAGCGTCTCGTTCGTACAGATGTTAGACGTGGCGCGAGCCCTTCTTATGTGCTGCTCCCGCGTGGCGAGGGTTATCACGAACCCTTCCCTCCCCTCGACGTCGCGCGTAAGGCCCACGAGACGGCCGGGCACCTGCCGCGTATAGTCCTTTTTCGTGGCGAATATCCCGAGGTACGGCCCGCCCAGCTGCAACGGCACCCCGAGCGACTGGCCCTCGCCCACGACGACGTCGGAGCCGAACTCGCCCGGCGGTCTGAGGATGCCGAAGGCCAGCGGCTCGGCCGTCGCAACGACGAGGAAGGCCCCCAGGCGGTCGGCCTCGCGGCGGGCATAAGCCACGTCCTCGACGAGGCCCAGGAAGTTGGGCTGCTGGATGACCACGCAGCACGCCCCCTCGATCACTGCGGCCGCAATATCGGTGAGGCCGTCGTCCCCCAGCGGGGCCTCGACGCAGCGCATCCCGAGCGGCTCGAGGTAGGCGGCGAGCACCTCCCTGTACTGGGGGTTGAGGGCGCGCGAGACGACCACGGCTCCCTCCCCCCTGACACGGCGCGCCATGAGCACGGCCTCGACGACGCTCGTCGCCCCCTCGTAGAGCGAGCCGTTGGCGATGTCCATGCCTGTAAGCAGTGACATGAACGTCTGGAACTCGTAGAGCGCCTGCAACGTGCCCTGGGAAAGCTCGGGCTGGTAGGGGGTGTAGGCCGTAAGAAACTCCCCGCGCTGCAGCAGGTAGTCGATCACGGAGGGGACGAAGTGGCGGTTGGCACCGCCGCCCAGGAAGGAGACCATGTCGTGGCGGTTCCTGGACGCAAGGGCCGTAAGGTGGGCCATCACCTCGGGCTCGCTCATCGGGCCGTCTATATGAAGCGGCCGCGCGAGGCGGAACCGGGCCGGGACGTCCTCGAAAAGCTCCTCTACGCTGGAGGCGCCGATCGCGCGCAGCATCTCGCGGCGGTCGCTCTCGGTCGTAGGCACGTAGCGCGACATCACCCCTCTTCCTCCTCGATGCTCTTCAGATAGTCGCCGTAAGCGGCCGCATCCATCAGCCCCGAGCTCTCAGCCGGGTCGGACACCCTTATCTTCACCATCCAGCCGCGGCCGTAGGGGTCGGAGTTGACCAGCTCCGGGTGTTCTTCGAGCTCGCCGTTCACCTCGACGACCTCGCCGCTCATGGGAGCGAACAGCTCCGAGGATGCCTTCGAGCTGTCGACGGCGCCGAACGGCTCGTTCTGCTTGAGACGCGTGCCCGGCTCGGGCAGCTCGACGAAAACGATGTCGCTGAGCGACCGCTGGGCGTAGTCCGTGATACCGACCACGCCGCAATCGCCTTCAAGCCTTATCCACTCGTGCTCGCGGGTATAAAGCAATCCCTCAGGTATGTTACTCATCCGCCTGGATCTCCTTCTTTTTTCGCTTGTAGAAAGGAAGCCTTACTATCTCGCCCCGCCATCGCCTTCCGCGTATGGACACGACGATCGGCGTACCGAACGAGGCGTGCTCCACCGCCACGTAGCCCATCCCTATTCCACGGCCCAGCACGGGCGAATAGTTGCCGCTCGTAACCCGCCCCACCTCGGTCCCGTCCTCGGCCAGCATGGGATGGCCGCCGCGTGGTACGGCGCGTCCTTCGAGTACGAACCCCCTGAGCACACGTCGCAGACCGCGCCTCCGCTGCTCTTCGAGCGCCCTCTTGCCGACGAACTCCACCCCCTTCTCAAACTTGACGAACCTCTCCAGCCCGGCCTCGAGCACGGTATGACGGCGGTCGAGCTCGCTGCCGTAAAGGGGAAGGCCCGCCTCGAGCCTCAACACGTCACGCGCCCCGAGGCCGCACGGCCTCGCGCCCACGTCCACGCCCGCCTCCATGAGCGCCTTCCACACGAGGGGGGCGTCTTCCCAGGACGTCATCACCTCGAAGCCGTCCTCGCCCGTGTAGCCCGTGCGAGAGAGGAAGACGCGTTTTCCGGCCACGGCCGTCACCGCGGCGCGGAACGGCCGCAGCGAGCGCACCTCGGGCCCGGCGCATGCGGCCACAACCCGCTCGGCCTCGGGGCCCTGGACGGCTATGAGGGCCTTCTCCATCGTCACGTCCCTTACCACGGCGCCGGGCCCCGCGCGGCCTGCGATCCACTCCAGGTCGGGGGCCGTGTTGGCGGCGTTTACCACCAGCAGGTAGCTGTCGGCGGCCGTCCTGTAGACGATGAGGTCGTCCACGCAGGTGCCCTCCGGGGTGAGGAGCAACGTGTACTGCGCCATTCCCACCTCGAGCCTGCCCACGTCGTTGGTCGTAAGTTCGTCGAGCAGCAGCCGAGCCCCGGGGCCCTCGATGACGAGCTCACCCATGTGAGAGACGTCGAACAGCCCCACACGCCGTCGCACGGCCTCGTGTTCGTCGGCTATGCGTCCGTAGTGGAGGGGCATCTCCCAGCCCGCAAACGGCACCATCCGGGCGCCGAGCGACCTGTGTACGGCGTCGAGCGGACTGCGTCTTGGTTCGCTTCCACCCATGGTGAGCAAGGCTACTCTGTAGCGGATCGGACGCGATCGAAGCGGTGCTCCGGAGGGGACGGCCGCCGTCGCGCACGATCGGGGGCGGGGCGGCGACGGCCGTCCCCGACAGACGTATTGTGATCGGGAAAACGGGCGGTGTCAATAGCGCGCCGCGGTTGACAAACCCCGCTCCATGGAAAAAGATTTCATAGGAAACGCCGTGCCTTCGGATCCCCGCTAGAGCGAGGCAGTCACTATGCGCGCCACATGGCTTGGAAGGGTGCCCTTCGCCCGCGCCCTGGCGTTCCAAGAACAGATATTCTACGGCAAGAAGCTAGCGCCCACGCCGGCCGATGAACCCGAGGACACGGTGTTCTTCCTCGAGCACACGCCCGTCTACACGCTGGGGTTCGGCCTCAAGAGCCCGGAGCGATTCGTACGCGACTGGGGCGAGTTCAAGCGGCTCGAAGACAGCGGCGGCGTAGAGGTCTACGCCACCAGCCGCGGTGGTTCCATAACGTACCACGGCCCCGGACAGCTGGTGTGCTACCCGATACTCAACATCGGCCGCTGGGACGTACGGCGCTACATGGAGTCGCTGCAGCGTGTGGTAGCACTCACGCTGCAGCGGCTCGGCGTCGAGTGCTTCGAGCGCCAGTGGGGCACATGGGTGCGCGTCGACGGCGCCGAGAAGAAGATCTGCTCCTACGGAGTGGCCGTCCGAAGGGGACGGCACGGGGCCAGGATCACCATGCACGGGTTCGCCTTCAACGTCACGACGGAGCTCCATTACTTCGACAAGATCTTCCCGTGCGGCATAGCCGACCCGTCTCCCATGGTGAACCTTTCCGACATCCTGCGGCCAGCTCCACCGCTCGAGCAGTTGGCACGCTTGATGGCCGAGGAGTTCGCGCGCGTCTTCGGCACGCGGACGGTCTTCGTGGAGCCGGAGACGCTGGGCATATACCTGGGCCGAAAGCCCCCGTGGTTGCGCGTGCCCAAGGCCCCGTCGCCACGGACGGCCGCCGTGGCCCGCCTGGTGAGAGGACTCAGACTCAACACCGTGTGCGAGGACGCCCGCTGCCCCAACATCGACGAGTGTTGGAGCGCGGGGGACGTGACGGTGATGATATTGGGTGGGGTGTGTACGCGACGCTGCGGCTTCTGCTCGGTCCCCACTGGAAGGCCCGCGCCGCCCGAAGGGGACGAGCCCGAGCGTGTGGCCTCGGCCGTAGCCGCCATGCCGCATACCCACGTCGTCATAACCTCCGTCGACAGGGACGACCTCCCCGACGGCGGCGCGGCCCACTGGGCGCGCACGATAAGGGCCGTCAGGGAAGCGTGCCCCCACAAGACCGTCGAGGCGTTGGTGCCCGATTTCAAGGGCGATACTGCCGCCCTCGAACGGGTGCTGGAGGCCCGCCCCCACGTCTTGGCGCACAACCTCGAGACGGTACGGAGGCTCCACCGGCGGGTGCGCCCCCAGTCGACCTACGAGCGGGCCCTCGAGGTGCTGGCCGCGGCATCCGGCCACAGGCCGCGCCCCGTGGTGAAGTCCAACCTCATGGTCGGGCTGGGCGAATCGGCGCCGGAGATAGCAGAGGCCCTCGAAGACCTGCGTGCGCGGGGTGTGGACATAGTGACGATCACCCAGTACCTGAGCCCCACGCGGGACCACCTGCCCGTGACGAAATACTACTCGCCGACCGACTTCGCCGAACTGCGCGCGCTGGCCGAGCGCATGGGATTCGCAGCCGTCGAGGCCGGCCCCCTGGTAAGGACGTCCTACAAGGCGGGGGCCGCCTACAGGCGCGCCCTGGCCCACCCGGCACTTGCATCCGACCAGGTCCCAGGCGGCGGCTGGAGCAGACCCACGGCGCGGCCAACTCCTCGCCGTGTGCCCTAGGTCTCCACCGGTGGAGCCACCTCAAGGGCCTTGCCCACCACCTTGAACGCGTCTTCGAGCTCGGCAAAGTTGGGGATGTGGTTGCGCCTCAACACGGCCACTCCCGCCCGCACGCTCACCCCGCCCAGCATGCACCCCACGATCACCCGCGGGCATCCGCGAGAGAACTCGACTATCTCCGTCGCAAGCTCGAGCGGATCGAGCACCGTCGTGGGGACGGAAACCACGAACGCTATGTCCCAGAGATCGGCGCGCCTGGACAAGAGCTCGAACACGGTGGCGTAGCGGTTGCTCGTCGCATCGCCTAGCAGGTCCATGGGGTTCTCGCGGTTCCACTCCACTCCCAGACGGCGGCTCACCTCGTCGACGAAGTCCGAAGGAAGCTCGATGAGATCCACACCGTAGCGCTCGGCGTAGTCGGAGGCGAGGACGGCGAAGCCGCCCGCGTTGCTTACGACCACGGCCCTCCGGCCGCGGGGGTAGCCCTCCGAGGCCAGCAGCGCCGCCGCACCGAACGCCTCTTCGAGCGAAGAGGAGACGATGACGCCGGCCTGCTTGAAGGCCGCCATGTAGACGTCGTAGCTGCCGGCAAGCGAGCCCGTGTGCGAGGACGCCGCAGCACGGCCGCGGGCCGAGGCCCCGGATTTCACGGCCACGATGGGTTTCGTCCTTGAGACGCGGCGCGACACGTCGAGGAACTGGCGGCCGTTCTTTATCTCCTCGACGTACATAATGACCGACTTCGTCCACTCGTCCTCGAGTGCGAACTCGAGGAAATCGACGAACCCCAGATCTGCCTGGTTGCCGACGCTTATGACGGCCGAGAACCCTTGCTCCTCGAGTACGCTCCAATCGACGGTGGTCGTGATGACGGCGCCGCTCTGGGAGATGAAGGCGATGGGCCCGGGCTTGGGCATTATGGGATCGAACGTGGCGTTGAGACCAAGGTGGGGAAGCATTATGCCTAGGCAGTTGGGACCGATGAGCCTTATGCCGCTCTCGCGGGCCTTGCGCACGACCTCGCGCTCGAGCCTCGCCCCTTCGCCTCCCACCTCGCGGAAGCCCGCCGATATGACGACGGCAAGCCGCACGCCCTTTCGTGCGGCATCGTCCATGACGCCGGGCACAGCGTCGGCCGGCACCGCGATTACGGCCACGTCTACATCGCCCTCAATCGCCGAGAGCGAGGGATAGGTGCCGACTCCCAGGATCTCGCTCTCGTGCGGGTTGACGGCATAGACCTTGCCCGGAAAGTGCCTCAGGTTGCGCAGCACCGAGTAGCCCACCTTCCCGCGGTGGGACGAGGCGCCTACTACTGCTATGGAAAGGGGTACGCGCGCTAGAACCGCACGCAGCTCCCTGCCGTTGCGCAGCGATTCACCCGGGACGGAAAGCCGGGCCGAAGACGAAGAGTCGTCGGAGACGATCAGGCGGGCATCGACGGCGCAGGCGCCCTCGTGGTAGAGGAACAAGGGGTTGATGTCGAATTCGACCAGGTCGGACCGATCTGCAAAAAGCCTAGAAAGAGATTCAATAATGCTCTTCAACGTGCTTATATCCCTTGGATCTTCCCCGCGCCACCCGGTGAGCAATCTATACCCCCGCACCTCCTTCAGCATCCGCTCTATATCCTCCCCGCTCACCGGCAACACCCGCAGCGAGACATCCCTCAGCAGCTCGACAAGCGTCCCACCCATGCCGAATGACAACACCTTGCCGAACGTCGGGTCGATCTTACCCCCGACCAGCAACTCCACCCCCCGCGGCATCTGCTTCTCGACGATGACGCCCTCGATCCGCGCCCCCACCACCCGGCGCCCCACCCCGCGCACGATACGCTCGTAGGCGGCGCGCGCCTCCTGCTCGTCCCCCACGCCAACCACCACACCGCCCACGTCGCTCTTGTGCACGACGTCGGGCGAGACGATCTTCATCACCACCGGAAACCCAACGGCGCGGGCGGCGCGGGCGGCTTCGTCGGCACCCGTGACCACCTCGTATGGGGGTACGGGCACGCCGTACCGTCTGAGCAGCTCGTAGGCCTCGTGCTCCAGCATCATCCTCGTCCGCGACATCGCTTCACCTCCGGCTGAGATTCCGCTGCCACTCCACTATGCGGGGCCAGTTCTCCCTCAAGGGGGTGGAACCCATGAAAAGGCCTATGTGCCCGCCCGGCGCCAGATCCTTTACCACGTCTTCTTTGGGAGTACCCAGGCGGCGGGCCGCGTTGAAGACCTGCTCCGGCGGGGTTATGTCGTCCCGCTCGCCGGCCAGCAGGTAGACGGGACACTCGATCGCCCTCAGTGAGACGCGCCTTCCAAGGGCGATGAACCGCCCGCGGTAGAACCTGTTCTCCTTGAACAGCTCCTTTACGACCTGCAGGTACCAGCGGCCCGGAAGGTCGATCGTGTACTCGTACCACCGCTCGAAGCGCTTGAAGCGGCGCACGAAGTGTGGATCGTCGATGTTCTCGTAAAGCTTGACGTATTTCTCCACGTACTGCTCGGCGGGATGGAGGCTCTTGAACCCCTGAAGGACGTACTCGCCCTTGAGCACCCCCCCTCCCATGGCCACGAGCTCTTCGAAGAAGCCGAGCGGCAGGGTGCGCGCATATTCGGACACGCGGCTTTCGCCGGCCGAGGTGTCGATAGGGGCGCCGGCCAGCACGAGCGATGCCACGCGGTCCGGGTATCGAGCGGCGTAGATGGCCGAGAACCACCCGCCCTGGCAGAGGCCCACCAGATTGACCACGCCGCCCAACTCCTCGACGCAGACGTGGAACTCGGCCAGGTAGTTGTCGATGTCGTAGGACGCCGTCTCCAGTGTGGCGCTCTTCCAGTCGGTGACGGCGACACGCTCGACCCCGTGGCCGAGGAACACTTCGACCAGGCTCTGACCCTTGTGGAAATCGGCTATCTGAGATGTGTGTCCCGCGTAGGGCGCCACGATGAGCGTGTAGGGCTCCGGCGAAGAGAGGGAGCCGCGCGGAGTGAAATCCCTGAGATTGAGCGTGTGCAGCGAGAGAGCAACCTTGTTGCGCGTGGCCCAGGGCGGAGGCTTCCGGACCACCGCCGTGCTCTCGGCCTCCTTGATAAACCTTATGGCTTTCTTCGCCTCCTCGAGCTGTGTGCGCTCGAGTCCAACTATGAGTTCCACCGGCCACAGGAAGGGAATCCCCACCTCGGGGAATTCGAACATCGTGCTGTGCTTCTCAGACATTGCTTCCCACCTCCACCTTCAATGATAATTCATTCCTCACCCATCCTTCCGTCCGCCCTACCCACTCTCCGCCACCGGGGAGACGTCGCTCGACCCGCCGTCCATCCAGCCGGTAAGGCGGCAGACGACAACTTTGACTGCGTCGTTTATCAGGAACCAACCCAGCGAATAGAGCCACACGAAAAGCGCCAGTCTCCAGCCTATCGGGGGCAGGATGAAACCGAAAACCACTATCAACGTCGCCACAAACTGCGTCGCTACTGTGGCTGCCAGCAGTGCACCGGCGGGCCGAGTGGACCAGAATGGCCCCCTCGTCCTCGCAACAAACAGCATCATGTGGCCCGCCACGGACAGCTTCAGGTACACGAGGGACTGAAGCTCGGGGCGTCCCAGATGGAGAACCTTGTCCCCTATGAAGAGCAGACCGAACGAGGAGACAACCCCCAGAAGACCCAGCACCGTGGACAGGGCCAGCAGCCCCGCCATGTCCCACCGCTCGGGCCTCTGCGACCAGGGCACGTTATCGAGCGAGATGGTCATTATGGGCAGGTCGTTGAGCAGCGCGAGCAACACTATCATCACCGCCGTCACCGGATAGAACCCGAGAAGGACTATGGAAAGGGTTATGAACAGCAAAACCCGTATGGTCTCGGCTATGCGGTAGAGGGCATAGTTGTTCATGCGGCGGAATATCTCCCTGCTCAACCGTATGGCGTCGATCAGCACCGAGAGGCCCCCCCGCGTGAGGACGATGTCGGCCGCGGCCCTTGCGGCATCGGTCGCCCCGGCGACCGCTATGCCGGCATCAGCCTTCCTGAGAGCGGGGGCGTCGTTTACGCCGTCGCCCGTCATTCCCACGATATGGCCCTGGCGCTGCAGTATATCGACTATGGTGTATTTGTGTTCCGGGAAAACCTCGCTGAAACCGTCGGCCTCGGCAACGACGCGATCCATCTCACGGGGCGGCTTGTCCAGGAACGCACCGGCCGGGACGATGTTAGTACCGAGTCCGACGAGTGAGGCCACGTGTCGGGCGACGGCCGTGTGGTCGCCCGTCACCAGCTTGACCGCCACACCCATCCGACGGGCGGTATGCAAAGTGGCGGCCGAGTCCTCACGGGGAGGGTCATGCAGCGCTATGAGGCCCACCACGTGCCAGCGCCCCGAGGAGTCCGTCCGGGCCACGGCCAGGGAACGGTAGCCGTCGCTGGCGAACCCGTCGACGATGGAATCGATCTGCGCCGTAAGCGGGGAACAGGCCTTCTCAAGGAGCGACGTCACGGCCTGAGGTGCCCCCTTGGCCACGCGGAACACCCCGTCCGCACCGCGGATCTCGGCCTCGGTCTTCTTCGTCACGGGATCGAAAGGCTTGAACCTCTCTACCTTGTACCCATGCGCCCGCGGGTCCGTAGTCACGCCGCGTGCGGCCGCCGCGGCAAGGACGGCCGTATCGATGGGGTCGCCGTCCTCCTCCCTCGAGGCGAGACGGGCGTAGAGCAACACGTCGTCCTCTGTGTAGCCTTCAAGCGGCGCCAGGGCGGCCACCTGCAGCTCGTTCCGCGTCACGGTACCGGTCTTGTCCGTGCACAGGACGTCCACACCGGCCATCTCTTCCACGGCCGCCAACCTGCTTACTATTGCGCCCCGCCCCGCCAGCGCCGTAGCCCCCACGGCCATCGTCACCGACAACACCGCCGGCAGCGCGGCCGGAATGGAGGCCACTGCGAGCACGAGCGCGAATTGCAGTATCTCCACCCCACCCTCGTGCCTGGCAAGGGCGACTACGAGCACCACACCCACCAGAACCAACGCAACGGCGATCAAGTATTTTCCGATTCCCATGACCGCCTTCTGGAAATGGCTCTCCGTTTCGGCCTCTTCGACCAGTCGCGCCGTCCTGCCGAAGTAAGTGTTCATTCCCGTGGCAACGACCACACAGTCCGCTTCTCCTATCCTGACGATGGAACCGGAATAGGCGCTCTCACCGCCGCGCCTCTCGACGGGCAGCGATTCACCGGTAAGCGCCGACTGATCCACAAGAAGGTAGCCGTCACCGAGCAGCTTGACGTCGGCCGGCACAATATCGCCCAGGCGTATGCGCACAACATCGCCCGGGACGAGAAGCCGCGCCTCCACCACCTTCCACACGCCGTCACGGAGCACCCTGGCCTTGGGCGCGAGCCTGCGCTTTAGGGCTTCCACGGCGACCCCGGCCTTGTGCTCGTGCCAGAACCCCACTGCGGCGTTGATCACAAGGAGAACCGATATTACGGAGAAGTCCTCCCACCTTCGGATTAGGGCCGAGAGCAGTGCCGCGGCCTCAATCATCCATGGTATGGGTCCCCAGAAGTAGGAAAGAAACTTGAGAAAGGGGTTGGGGCGCTTCTCGACGAGCTCGTTGTAACCAAAGGAGACGAGCCGACGTCGCGCCTCGTCCTCGCTGAGTCCTCGGGGTAAAGAAGACTGTTGGAGCGTGGGAACCGAGCTGGAATGTTCTCTATCCATGTGGTCGTCCCTGTACCGGCCGGCCAGTATAGACGCAGTTGCGAAGTGGACAACACCCTGCAACGAGGATCCACCGGATTGGAAGAGGTATTGAGGTCAAGGCCGACACTACTAATAAGCTACTCATATATCGTATGTTTTCAAGGAAGCTAGGGCACTTTGACGAGACACACCGCACTCACGTGCAGCCAGGGAGAAAGAGGCGGAGAAGAAGGCCACGCCTATCACAATACGCATCTGCACAAAGACTGTGTCCTAGCGGCACAATCCCTCTGAAGAGGCGGCGCCCGCCTCGGCCGAGGCCCCGTAGACGAAGCGAGCCCCTTGCACTTGGGTCGAGATAGTGGGTCGCACTATACACGAAACGGACCCATCCGTTTCCGCAAACCCCAAGGGGGAGGAACACGCGCGCATACTGAACGCAGCACTAGGCAAAGACACCCTAACGGCAGGATTCGAGCAGGGATGACGCAGTACTCCGAGGCATCGCCTCAACATGTGCAAGGTGACGAAATAAAGGTGGGATAGGGAAAGGGGCCCCACATCCAAGCGGGAGGACGGGCTCGGCGCGAAGCGGCGTGGGCATTTACCCAGGGCGACGAGAACGCTCTACTCCGGTGGGACGCGTGGACTCTCGACTTGCATCACAGATCGCGAGTGGGCCGTCATCATCGGGAGCAAGCGAGGCCAATAATCATGTATTATCAGTAGATTGCAAACATTATCTAACATATATGTTTATGTACAGCAACACGCTACTTTAAATAACTAGCGAAACCCCCCCGATTCACTGTCAAGCTCACGAGGCATTCTCTCACGGTTAGCGATCCGGTTCCATCAGCCAATGCATAATTACATTACATACACTATTAAGATCAGGCTTCAATCAGCGGTGATAATTACAGGATACTATTCTAGAATTATTCTCAACAATGGTGACAAACCGAAAGAACCCCTATTATCATCGCAAGTGAACCAATGAGCACAGTGGTACAAAGTCACGGCCTGCAGGTGTACACCAGCAGGCCGGATGCGGTCACCGGGCCACCCGAATACGGCCGTCCAGTGGCTAGGCTGGACGCACCGAAGGCGAGGGACGAGGTGTTGCTTCGGCATAGTCGGCCCGGCTCCGCGGCTTGCTGGAACACATAAGCCTCATAAGCCTCCAGGGGCGGACCGGATCCGCACCACTCCCTGGCACTCCTCATTGACGGTCACCATGCGCTGCTCGCACCCCGATAATCCCCTCCGAGAGGCCGTGGAGGGAACAATTTCCCGTGAAAACCGTAGCCGAGGAAGTGCGGACGATTAGAAACGTGACGTAACCTATCTGGATTGTTGGCGCGCCCGGAGGGATTCGAACCCCCGACCTTCGGATTCGTAGTCCGGCGCTCTGTCCAGCTGAGCTACGGGCGCACCCTATAAGAAGAGAGTATCAAATTATAAACGAACCCAGAGCAATTTCCAACTCCCACGGGCCGGCTGGGATCATTGTAAGGCCCTACCAACTGCAGCCCTATCGGCACCGCAGCCTACCCCCCCGGGCAGGGCTCCCCATGGAGGCCGGGCTCGCACGTGAAACGCCAGAATTCTCGACGAAGACGTGTGACAACTCATCCCGCCTGGAAAGAGAACGAAACCCTATCAAACGGCAAACAAACACCCTACGTAATCTTCCACACCGCCCACTTACACAGCATCACATAGTACGATGCCCGATTCAGGGACGGAGAAAAAACAGAGGCGCAACCCACGCATTCAAGTCGCGCAAGTCGCGCCTCATTCTAGAGGAGGATGCTGGTCTCGCAGTGCGCTTTCACGCCCGCCTCATTGGTCTCACCGCACCCTTCACGATGAGCTTCTACCCTTTGGGTACATGTAGTCGAGGTAGAAGTCATACGTCGCACCTGAGTCGCCGGGTCCGAAGTAGTCGGTGCGAGGCAGGGTTTCAACGGTAACCCCCGTCACGTCCCTGTCGTTGCCAGGCCTTGTACCCTTCGGATACATGTAGTCGAGGTAGAAATCGTATGCCGCACCAGAATCTCCGGGTCCGAAGTAGTCGGTGCGAGGCAGGGTTTCGACGGTAACCCCCGTCACGTCCCTGTTGCTGCCGGGCCTCGTACCCTTTGGATACATGTAGTCGAGGTAGAAGTCATACGTCGCACCAGAATCTCCGGGCCCGAAGTAGTCGGTGCGGGGTCCTGCGGCCTGGGTCGACACAACGGCCGGAAAAGCCATCAACAGCGCCGCCACGGCGGCGGTGATCATCCCTCTTACGTTTACCATGGTTGGTACCTCCATAGGTTGTGGCATCTCGTCTACCCGATTAGACGGAGCAGACCGTCAATAGGGTTCCTAAAGGAGGAAAACCCTTGGCGGGCTCTTCGCCTTCTCCTCCACTCAGTGCGAGCCCCCGGCCCGCTCAAGTCCGCTCCTCTTCGTAAGGCCGAGAAAATCGTGTATCGTTTTACTCTCATCAGCCTTCGTGCGTGGAGGTGAAGATATGGCATGGTACCTCGCCAAAGTAAAACCGACCGATCGAACCATCGACCTCATGGGGCGTTTCGACCGCTTCGAGCCGTGCTGGACCGAATTCCGGAAATATCTCTCCGATCCTCCTCCCATTGAGGAGGGCGCCATCCGGGTCTGCGAAGCCGCGGACGATCGTGAAGCGCTGCGCCTCCTGAGGAAGCAGCTCGAAGAGGATATCGAGCGTGATTCCGCCTTGAAGGGGACACCGGACAGGGTGGTGAGGCGTTGGCTCAAAACCTACGGGGTCGACATGGCGAGCGCCGCTGCTCTCACTACGGATAGCCTCAGAGGTGGTAGACCTGTTGAGCAATGGGTAGCCGAGGAGACCAAAAAGCTCCAACAAGTCGGATTCAACCCCGGAGAAGGCAGAGGTCGAATCCTGAGGAACGAAATCGCGGCCGACGAGGCCACGGTGGTCGTATCGAGAACGGTATCGACGAAAGATGGACCCAAGCGGATCGAAGAAACGTTCAAGCTGGTACGAAGGAACGGCCGATGGTTGATCGACGAGGTAGAGATGGAAGAGAAGGCGGGAGACGATTGAGGGAAGATGCGGACCCGCCCGGCCGGCCACTCCTGGGGGCAGCCGGGACGACTTACACCCTAGGCACCGTTACGCCTGTACTTGATGACGTTCACCTTCTCGAGCGTGACGAGACCCTCTTCCACCATCTCATCAAGGTACGGCAGGAGCTCTGATATCTTCTCCTCGGAATCCACGATCTCTATCACTATGGGCAGGTCCTCAGACAACCTCAATATGGTGGAGGTGTGGATCCTACTGTGAGCACCGAAACCCGTAACCCCCCTTATGACGGTGGCTCCGGCCATATCGAGTTCCCTGGCCTTGAGAACGACGGCCTCATACAGCGGCTTCCCGCGCCATGAATCCCGCTCGCCGATGAATATTCTCAACAAATATCCTTGTTCGGGGATCTTCTTCATCTCTATTTCATCTCTATCGTCACCTGATGGCTACGACGACGAGATTCCCTATTACGAACCCGCCGACCACCATCAAGAGTCCCCCCAACGTGCTTCCAAAAACGTACAGGAAAGCGGGGACCCATTCCCCCGCCCTGAGAAGGTTCATCGTCTCCAGCATATAGGTGGAGAATGTCGTAAAGCCCCCAAGAAACCCTATGAACACGAAAGACCGGATAGGAGACGATATCTGCACCCAGGCAGCCAACGCCCACAAGAGCCCAATTACAAACGACCCCAGTAGATTGACCACCAAGGTGCCCGTCGGAAAGCGGCCGTCCGCAATGGCGTAGACGTAACCCGTTGTCCAGTACCTCGACAGTGTACCGAGCGCCCCTCCGACCAGCAGAAGCAACAACCTCTTCGTCATTCTTGTAACTACCTCAACCCGCTGCGATACGGCCCGACGAGGCTTGAACAGAACCCGCCTTACACGGGGATGCCAGGGAAAATCGGAACACGAAATCCGTTGCCGCCGCTGCCGGCCCGGCAAAAGCCAACTCTATTTACTTGGACGCTCTTGTGTCTCCGATACCGAGGCGGACGAACCTATATCAGTGCCCGGCTGAGCTGGCGGAGAGGGTGGGATTTGAACCCACGAGGGGCCTTTAAAGCCCCTACTCGCTTAGCAGGCGAGCGCCTTCGACCACTCGGCCACCTCTCCCAGACGACTTAAAAATAACCAAACTGGCGGTGGGTGTCAACCAGGAAGCAATGCTCTCGAGTAAACGGCGACCTGGACCCCGGTCACGTGGGAAATGAATGGAAAGGGGGGGTCCCCTCATCCTGCCCGGGGGACACTCTCCCGAGGCACACCAGAGGCGGACGAGTGATGAAGCATACCCCTCGTACCGGGCGTTGACGTCTCACCGGTCTCCATCCTGCTTCCTCTTAGGGGACGAGGGGGCCGGGGCGATCTCGACTGAGCGCCTACGGTGTCTTCTGTTCTCCACGCCGGAATACCGAGGCCGGCAACAACACTTGTGGCATTATCCCCTACCACGGCGAGGGAGGCGGACTTCCCCTTCCCCAGCCGCCCGGTGCGGATGCCGACCCAATCCAGACGATGGAAGGGGCGGACGGAGAGGTCGATGCGCGTCCGTGGAGTGATACGCGTCCACCACAGCGGGGGAGAAGAGGGACAGGAGGGCGACAAAATGGTGGAATACGGGGGGCATCTCTCCCGTGGGTTGAGGGACCCCGGTGACTAGGGGGGGATGAGGTGCGCCCCGTTGAGGTGGAAGGGGCGGCTTTGCCGAGGGAGCACCCAAGAGGCGATCTTCAATTCTTCATGTTCATCCATCGCCCACGCTTAGCACAAGGGCTTGGCCCTCTGCCGCCTCCGGGGGGACGGGCTATCGGCACGGGGAAGAAGATGTGCCGAAGGGGTGGATAACCGGGCGGCCAGGGATGCGTAAGAGGCGCCACGAGCGGTCCGTTGCGGACAGAGACAGCAGTCACCGCTCCAATCCCAACGTCTCTGCCACCACGTGGCACAAGCGGCGGCTCCTCTCACGTAGGAACTCGCGGTACCGATCGTGCCTTAACAGCGAGCGATCCACCAACGCCAGGCGAAGTTCCTCCTCGGGGACCGTCGAATAGAAGGACTCCATCGCCTCCCCCTGCTGGCGGGCGCCGGCTGCGCTACGCGGAAGGGCCCAGAAGTTGGCGAAATGATCGGCCTCTTCGCGCGATACGCCCTCCTTGACGAGCAGGGAAGGCGGAAATATCGGCGCCAGGCGGGGAATGCCGCGCGCTGTGCGCACGTCGGCCCCGCGCATGGCCTGCACAAGGTGATATAGCAGGGGTTTGTTGCGCCCGTAGAGCTCGGCTCCCCAAGACACGGGGCCTTCCTCACGGGCGGCAAAATCCATCACCTCCTCCAGCGGGAAGCGGTCGGTGCCACGGTCAACCACCGAACCTACGAGCCGGGCAAGCCTTCGGCGCCCTCCTCTGGAGAGAAAGCCCGAGAACCCGAAGAAGAAAAGCGCACGCCTGACCCCCTCTCCATCGCCCAGGCGGCCGCCGCATCGGAGGGCGTAACAGAGCAGCGGCAACAAGGCCGCCCTACCGCCGACCAGCCTCGGGTTACGTATGGAGCACTCACCGACCACCAATCGCACCACCTCCGCCAACGCCTCCAAACAGCGGCGCAACTTGCCCTTTATGCGTCCCGAAAGAGCGACCTTCCGCAGCCCGTCGGGCTCGGCCAGGAGAGAGGGCTCCGTTGCAAGTGCAACCGCCGTAAGAAGAAACTGCACATCGAAGTTGAAATAGTGCCCCTCGTTCAATTTAGCAAGCTTGGCCGGCACGAAGCGGGCCGTATCGTCCCAGTGGAGTTTGAGGAAGCTGAACAGCAGTTCGGACTGAGTAAGCCTCGTGCCTCCCTGGTTTATACGCACGAAGGCCTCGAGCACGTCGGCCTTCGTCTTCCTCTCCCTGCTGTAGCGGGGCTTGTTCTCGTCGATGACGGCCACCTTGAGGATGTTGCTCTCGTATTGAAGGGCTTCCTTCAACCTCGACACGTTGACCTCGGCGCGAGCGACCTCGTCTTCGGTGAGCTGAAGAGACGACTTTACACCTTCAAGAAACCTGTGTCGTTCCCAGCTACTCATCGCCACCACATGGTCCACGCCGACGAACAGGTGCTTCCCCCCGACGTCCGACCCACGGCGCACGGCCGCATCGTTGGCCTCCTCGGCCTCGGCGTCATCAAGGAACCTGAAAACGTAGGGCCGTCCGAAGGGATCGGTGCCGTCACCACCGCTCAGCAAATCGAGGTACATGCGCCTGCCCCGGTAGGTGCCGTAGACGGAGAGGTAGAGGGACTGGAGCCGCTGCTGGCCGTCGAGCACGAGCCTCAGCCTGGCAGGACGTTCAGAGGAGTTCTCGAACCAACTGGGCCGACGTCCGGGGATATAGTCCTTCTCGAACCGGCGGTAGAGGATGTCGTCGTAGCTCTCCCACAGAAAGACCATGCCCACCGGATACCCTCGCATTACCGAATCCATGAGGGCCGCCATTCGGTCCTCCCTCCAAACAAAATCGCGTTGTATGGCGGGTAGGACCACCTCGCCGCGGTCTATCTGGTCGAGCAGCGCCATGATATTCACATCGCACCTCTAGCGTATCGATCGCACGCGGGGTGGACGTGGGACCGCGCGCGCGCAAACAGGCTTCCCGTGCGGCAACCCAAACGGGGGGATCAGCAGGCCCAAGGGGGGAGAGCCCCGCGGTCCCCTCTCCCACCCCCTTCTCGCTGCGACGAGCCGCGGACTAGGGGGCCGATGATCACCCCCTCTTCCCGCGGCACGGCTCCATCACCACCGCCCCCACCGGGGATGGTATTCCGTCCCCTCCGCAAACGGGGGCCAGGACGTACGGCACTGTTGCACATTATATTACCCTATGTGTAGAATTCATGGGGAACCT
>CAZXEJ010000008.1:0-58457 GCA_964639895.1 uncultured Spirochaetia bacterium
AGAGTTACCTCCGATATCGCTGCAGCATCCGCTCACGGCGGTCTGCCTCAAGAGGCGTGGAGTTCCGGGCCGGAGGTCCCGCACACGGCGGGGGGCTTCAGGGCCGATGCCGTCCTCGGGGCTTGTAAACGGGGGGTGCTCCGAGTATTTTTTTTATATGCCGCGCATAAGAGCTTTGTTCATCTCCGTTCTCGTCCTACTTGCCCTAGCATCGGGCGTCGAAGCCGCCTCCCCCCCTTCTTCCCGCGACGAGGAGATCTACGAGGGTATCGCTACTTTCACAAAGGTGCTCGACATCGTCGAGCGCAACTACGTCGAAGAGGTCGACCCCAAGAAGCTTACGACCGGGGCCATCGAGGGGTTGATCAAGACGCTCGATCCCCACTCGGCCTATCTCACGCCAGAGAGGTTCAAGGAGTTCGAGGAAGGTACGGCCGGTAAGTTCGGTGGCGTGGGGCTGGAGGTGTACATGGAGGACGGTACACTCACTGTGATAGCTCCCATCGAAGGCAGCCCCGCCGAGAGGGCGGGTGTCAGGGCGGGGGACAAGATAGTGGAGATAGACGGCAAGCCGACGGCCGGCATGAATGTGTATGACGCCGTAAAGGTGCTGCGCGGTGAGGAGGGAACAGAGGTGACGCTCGGCATCAGGCGGCCCGGCAGCACGAAGGTGGAGCGCATCACTCTCAAGCGGGAGATCATACATCCTAAGAGTATAAAATTCTCTCTCAAAGAGGGGGGCGTGGGGTACGTCAAGATAACAAACTTCCAGGATGGTACGTCAGAAGAGCTCACCAAGGCGCTCGCGGAGCTTGAGAGCAGAAACGGCAAGCCGTTGCGCGGCTTGGTGCTCGATCTCCGCAACAACCCCGGAGGGCTGCTTTCCGAGGCCGTAGGAGTCACCGACGCCTTCCTCAAGGAGGGTGTGATAGTCAAGGTCGTGGGCAGGGCGGACGACCAGTCGGTCGAGTACAAGGCGTCGCCCGGGGCCGACTACGCCTTTCCCATGGTGGTGCTGGTCAACAAAGGCAGCGCCAGTGCATCCGAGGTGGTTGCCGAGGCGTTGCAGGATCAGAAGAGGGCCGTCATCCTCGGCACGCGCACCTTCGGCAAGGGCAGCGTCCAGACCATCATTAAGCTCGACGACGGCTCCGGCCTCAAGCTTACGACCGCCCATTTCTACGCTCCCAGCGGGCGCACGATAGAACACGTTGGGGTAACGCCCGACGTGATGGTCAAGGATGTGCCGGGAAAGGATGTGCAACTCCAAAGGGCGCTCGAGCTGTTGAGGGCGCGCTAGAGGTCCCCGGCCGGCGACGCCGGCTCGACGCCTGTCGTCTACGACTCAACTACAACACCAAGGACCACATTGCCTACCAGACGCTCGGGCACCAGGAGAGGAGTAAGGGGCAGAAGAAGGAAGCGCTCGGCTCGCGGCCGGGGTCGCGGTTTGATGATGGTGGGGAGTGTGGTTCTCTTGGCCGGGGTCGTGCTCTATGCTGGCTGGGTATTCGTGGCCCCGCTCCTGAGCGAACGCCTTGCGGGCCACACCCGCCTGGAGCGGCAGATAGAGCTCGTCGACGAGGCGCTGAGGGCCGCCTTCATCGAAGCCAGTGTGAGCAGGACCCACGTGGCCTATGACAGCACCGAGATGCGGTATGATGCGGGGCGCTCGTGGAGGTTCAGGGAGGTAGGGTTGAGGCTTCGCACACCGGCTCAGGTGTCGGCGCTGGCCTCGGCGCTGAGGGCACGGGTTCCACCGACCGGGGCCCGGCTTCGCCTACACTCCATCGAGCACGGTCTGGCCGCGCGCATCACCGTCGCCGGTGTGGCCACGCACGAGATCATGTTCACGTTCCCACGCCGCGGCAAGAGCGCCCGTCGCAACAGACGACCGGTCCCGCCGCCCGTGGCGCCGTCGCCGCCAGCCACTGTTGGTGCCGCGCCCGTGGCAGCAGGCCGTAATGGAATCCCTGCTCCCCTTGGTTCCGCCAGGCCCAAGGTCGCCATCATCGTCGACGACATGGGAAGGGACAAAGAATCGGTGGAACGCCTGCTCGCCATAGAGGCACCGCTCGCCTTCGCCGTACTACCGCACCTTCCCTACTCGTCCTATACCGCCAGGCGCGCCCACGCCCACGGGCGCGACGTGCTGCTGCACCTGCCCATGGAACCCGATCCTTCGAGCGGCTACGACGCCTCCGACGCCGGTGACGGCGTTCTGCTCACGACGTTTTCCGAGGAGGAGATCGTACGAATTGTGGACGAAGACCTCGCATCAGTGCCCTATGTCGTAGGGGTCAACAACCACATGGGATCCAAGTTCACCGAGGACGCCCGTCTCATGGAGGTGGTACTCAGGCGGATCCGGGACCGCGGGCTGTTCTTCGTCGACAGCCGAACGACTGCCGCGACCAAGGGCTACGAGACCGCAAGGAGACTGGGTGTCAAGGCGATCGAAAGGAAGGTCTTCTTGGACGAGGGCGGAGGCGGCACGGGCTACGTGAAAGCGCAACTGAGGAGGCTGGTAGAGGAATCGCGGCGGCACGGCCGGGCTGTGGCCATATGCCATCCCTATCCGGAGACGGTGGAGGCGCTCCGGGAGGAGATCCCTCGCCTTAAGAAGGAGGTGGACATAGTGCCGGTGTCGTCCCTTGTAAGATAGGGTGGGGGGCATGGAGGGTCGGCCTGTTTTGGCGGCGTGGGTGTACGGTTCGGGCGAAGGTCCTATTTTGGTACTATTCTCTTGCTCCGTTCGTTCGATTGTGCAAAAGAATGTAAAATAGTATTTTGAGGGGTTTTACCTGGAGGAGATGAGTGGAGGGATGAGCCTTATAAACGAGATCAGGAACGAGCGCGACCCGTGGCTGGGCAGGTTCGAAGAGCACCGCAAGGACGAGAATGCCGAAGCAGAGGAGCAGGACGAGGAGGTCATCCGCAAGCGGCGTGCCGCGGTGGGAGTGATACTGCCCAAGGAAGAGTACCTCAGGCGCATGAAGGGCGAGGACTGACTTTGCCGCGTTTCCATTCTGGCAACATGGTCATGTCCCCACCGGCGTGGCACGGTGGATTGTTGGGTGGAAGAAGTATCTTTGTCCGTTTTTTTTGACTATACTATTTGTGTTATATTCTAACAACCGTGCTCGGTGGGAGAGAAAGCTCTTCTTAGTGCCGTGGCGGAATCGATGGGAGGTTTTCTGGTATATGCCGGGAGTAGTAGTCGGAGCCAACGAGAGTATCGACAGTGCGCTCAAGAGGTTCAAGAAACAGGTGGAGAAGGGGGGGATACTGTCCGAGGTGAGAAGGCGCGAGTACTACGAGAAGCCGAGCGAGAAGAAGAAGAAACGCATCTTCGCTGCCAGAAAGCGGATGCTCAAGAAATCCAGAAGATAACACGGGTTGAAGACATACTCTATTTAACACATAGAGAGGCGTCTTGACGACAGTGAAGTGGCGATCGCCGTAGTGTGCCACGCCACGCAGGCGGACACGTTTACGGTGTAGCACCATCATGCCGTCGGGTGAGGTCTTTCGTTCTTTTTGAGTGGTCGTTCAATGGCTTCCTTCGTCAATGACGACACCGTCCGTGCCATAAAGGAAAGGTTGAGCATCGTAACCGTCGTAGAGAAATACGTGTCGCTTGTGAAGAGGGGAGCCTCCTGGAAGGGTCTCTGTCCGTTCCACGACGACACCAACCCCTCGCTCCACGTGAGCGAAGATAAGGGACTGTTCCACTGTTTCAGTTGCGGTGCGGGTGGCGACGTCTTCGCCTTCTACATGAGATACAACAATGTCTCGTTCCCCGAGGCACTTGAGGCTCTGGCCAAGATGGCCGGCCTCAGTCCACCCAAGCGTCGGTCTCGTACTGCCGGCGCGAGACGGCTCTCCCCTCTATACGAGGCGAACGCGGTGGCCTCCGAATTCTACAGCCGCTACCTCGTGTCCCATTCCGGCCGGCGCTATCTGAATTATCTTACCGAAAGGGGGGTGTCGCAGGAAACCATAAGAGGGTTTTCCCTCGGCGCGGCCCCCGAGGCATGGGACGCCTTGTATTCGGAGTTGCGTAGGCGCGGTGTGCCGCCGCGGGTGGCCGAGGAAGCGGGCCTCGTCGTTCCCCGCCGCGGGTCTGAAGGCCACTATGACCGTTTCCGAAACCGCATCGTCTTTCCTATAAAGAACGCTGAGGGAAGGGTGATAGGGTTCGGGGCAAGGGCAATGGATGGCGCTGAGCCGAAGTATCTCAACACGCCCGAGACCCCCCTGTTTAAGAAGCGATCCTCCTTCTACGGCCTTGATACGGCCTTGCCCCAGATAAGGCGGTCGGGCGAGGTCGTGGTGGTCGAGGGCTACATGGACGTGCTCGCACTGTGGGAGCATGGGGTGAGAAACGTCGTGGCCACGCTCGGCACCTCGCTCACCCACGACCATGCACGCCTTCTCAAGCGCTATACAGACCGCGTCGTTCTCGTCTTCGACGGCGACGAGGCAGGTTCCCGGGCCGCACTCGGCGCGCTGGCACCGTTCTTGCGGGCGGGCATCTCGCCGAGGGCGGTGTTCCTGCCCGAGGGCGACGATCCCGACACTTACGTGCGCCGCCACGGGGCCGAGGGATTCAGCGGCATGGTGAACGGCGCCGTCACGTTGATCGATAGGTTCCTGGATACCCTGTGCACCAGGCACTCTTCGGGTGCCCTTACTCTGCATGCGGCATGCAGGGAGGCTTCGGCTGTGGCGGGGCTCATCGAGAGCCCTGTCGAGAGGGGACATTTCGTGAGGAAGGCGGCCGAGGCGCTCGGGGTGAGGGAGTCCGAGCTCTCGGCGCTCATGGCGAGGGCCGGTGGAGAGGAGCCTCCTCCCCCCCAGGGGGGCGTCAGGGGCGAAGGGGTGCCGCAACGCGAGATGTTTCTGCTCAAGGCTGCCCTGAACTACCCGGAGCTCGCCCGGTGGCTGGACGAGAGGGGGGCTTTGGGCTTGGTGACCCATACCGTCCTCAAGAGTGTGCTAGCCGAGGTCGTGGCGGCCGGGGGCGAGCTGGAGCTGGGATCGCTCTTGGCTCGTTTCTCCGACGAGCCCGCCGCCCAGGAGCTCATATCCCGCGCCGTGATGGCGACCGACGATATCGCCGATTGCGAAGGGACTCGGGCGATGGTGGACGAGTGCCTGCGCCACATGGAGCATGCGGCCATACTCAGGGAATTGCGCCGCGTGCGCGTCGAGTTGGAGCGTGCACGGGAGGCGGACGACGCGGAGAAGGAATACCTCTTGCTCAAGCGTCACAGAGAGCTTGAGCGGGCCAGGGAAAACCTCAAGAGGAGAGTCCAATGAGCGGGAAGGATTCCGTTGGCGTCGACCTTGAGGGTGGAAGAGCGGAGAGCGGCGGCGAGGGATTCACCGTTGGAGAAGAGCGGTGGAAAGGAGGCGATTACCACCTCGACGTCATGGCCGACAGAATCGACAAGGAGCTGGTTGAAGGGAACGATATGGATGAAGTAGGCGATCACAAGGGCTCTCCCCACGTCTTTCGAGAGGTTGGTGACAGGGGGAACGAACATGACCTTATAAGGTTCTATCTGAACGAGATAGCTGGCCACTCGCTGCTCGACCGCGACGAGGAGATCGCCATGGCCAAGGCCATAGAGGAAGGCAAGGCCATGATGATCGAGGCCGTGGTCAGTTCACCCACCATTACGGCCCAGCTCTTGAGGCTCGGTGAAGAGTTCATCGAGGGGTCAATCGATATAAAGGAGCTTACGACGGAGTACGACGAGATAGACTCGGCCTCGAACCGCGAGACCTGCAGGAAGATAAAGAAATCGCTTGCGGCGATGAAGCGCCTTACGGCCGAGAGGGCGAGGCTCGCCAAGCGGCTGGGTTCAACTCGGATCTCGCAGGCGGAGAAGAGGAAGCTGCGCAGGTCGATCAAGGAGATAAGCGGCAAGCTGATCTCGATCATCCAGGGCATGGAGCTCACCGAGGCGCAGTACGACAAGATACTGGAAGAGGCGCGGGGTGTGCTGGACCGCACCCAAGACGACGTCGCGGCGACGGCCGGCAGAGGCCGCGGCCGTGGGCGCCGTCCCCTCACTGTCCCCGTCCCTGGGACGAAGGGGGTGGAGGAGAAGGTGTCCAACCTGCGTAAGGCCGTCCAGGCCCTCGAGGATGCGAAGAGGAAGATCGAGTTTGCAAGGAAGCGGCTGATCGAATCCAACCTTAGGCTGGTCGTGAGCATAGCGCGCCGCTACATAAACCGAGGCCTTCCGTTTCTCGATCTCATCCAGGAGGGAAACGTGGGCCTTATGCGGGCGGTGGATAAGTTCGAATATCGCCGGGGTTACAAGTTCTCAACCTACGCCACCTGGTGGATACGCCAGTCCATCACCCGGGCCATAGCAGACCAGGCGCGCATCATACGTATTCCCGTCCACATGACCGACACCATTAACAAGCTGACCCGCGTCTCAAGGGCGCTGCTCCAGGAACTCGGCCGCGAACCCAACCCCGAGGAGCTGTCGGAGCGCATGGGTATGCCGGTGGACAAGGTGGAGAAGGTGCTCAAGATAGCCAAGGACCCGGTCTCGCTCGAAAGCCCCATAAGAGACGAAGAAGACGGCAAGCTGATGGATTTCGTAAAGGACGGAAGAACCGCTTCGCCCTTCGAGGTTTTGGAGCTCAAGGAGCTGAAGCAGATAATGAGAGAGACGCTCACGGGCTCGTTGAACGACAGGGAGGAAAAGATAATAAAGCTCCGCTACGGAATAGAGGGGGAGAAGGAGCATACCCTCGAGGAGCTGGGTCGGGAGTTCAAGGTGACGAGGGAGCGTATAAGGCAGATCGAGGTCAAGGCGATGAAGAAGCTGAGGAGGGCCGGCAGGGTGTTCCCTATAAAAGGGTACGTGGAAAAGTAGCCTCCCTGCCTGCGCCGCCCCCTCGGGGCCGTGGAGGGCGGGGGTGAAAAGAAATTTTCTTTCGTAACGGACCCTAATATCTCCTGACGATGAGTATAGGTTTGCGGGCCGCCGAGCGGCCGCTGTCTGACGTCCGGTAGGAATTGCCTCTCGTGTAGGGGCGCCTCTCCCCCCACATCCACGTTTCCATATCGTCTCATCCAACGGGTGCTCCTAGCGTTGTAGGGTACTCCATCCGGGTGTTTCCGCCGGCCTGCGTTGTCTCGCTCTTCACCCCCGATGCTCGGTTCATGATTTCTCGAGCGCCTACCCACATTTCGCCGCGCCGTCAAGCGGATTCTCTTTCCTCCCTCCCCCATTGACAGCCGGCTGGTCGTCGTATATATTATCTCTCTGCGAATCCGGGTGGCTATGCTGAAGAGGAAACACCTGGTCCCATTCCGAACCCAGAAGTTAAGCTCTTCAAGGCCGATGATACTGCTTCCTTACGGGAGTGGGAAAGTAGGTAGCCGCCCTGATTCGCATATCTTTTCTCCACCTCGGGCCTGACGTGTCGGGCTCCGTTTCGATATGCTCGCCCGTCCCACCAGAACGGCCGTCTTCGTCTCGGGAAGCGGCACCAACCTCCAGGCACTCATAGACGCAAGGCTCCCGCTTGTCGACATAGTGCTCGTGTTCAGCAACAATCCAGGTGCCTACGCCATCGAACGCGCCAGGAAGCACGGAATACCCGTTCGGGTGCTCGACCACAGGCGCTTTCCCTCAAGGACCCTCTACGACAAGGAGGTCATGGCCATACTTGAGGAATTCGGTGTCGACCTCGTGGTTCTCGCGGGCTACATGAGAATCCTTTCCCCCATGTTCGTCCGAGCCTACAGGAACAGGATAATGAACATACACCCCTCGTTGCTGCCGTCATTTCCCGGGGTACATGGGGTGAGGGACGCCCTCCGGTACGGCGTGAAATATACCGGCTGTACGGTACACTTCATCGACGAAGGGGTCGATACGGGCCCTATCATAGCACAGGCCGTCGTAGCGGTGAGGGACGACGACACGGAAGAATCGTTGCACCGCCGGATTCAGGCCGAAGAGCACCGCCTCTATCCGGAGGCGGTAAGGATGTTTTCCGAGGGCAAGCTCCGTGTGCACGGACGCAGGGTTTATACGGCCTGAACAACCAAGTGTCGGCACCACCCCATGCCCTAGGTGTTAGCGTACTACATAACGCACTTGGTGCTGGGGGAGCCGGGCCCTGAGATAAGAGGTGAGCCCCTGTCGTTCCAGGATGCTTCATGGGACCGCTGCGGGGAATGGGGTCTTATCCCTCGCCCCCCGGGGACCGGCGTTGCCGGACTGGGCTTTGACGTCTGGTTTCGTGGCGTTCCTCTCTACTCTATAATATGATCGCGGCCCCCGTGGCCGGCATGACTCGGTGGTATCTCACCATAGGGAGGAGGCTCGGCCGGGAAGAGCTGTGGTGTGGAAACGGTGGCTTCCGGGAAGGAGGGCCTCTTCTTGCCCAACGGAAGTGCAACAACCGTAAAAAGGGCGCACTCCCAGCCTGGCTGGAAGGCGGCAATCGGCGGGCTGGCGTGTGTGGTGCTGGTTGGCTACGGCACCGTGCCATGGGAGTGCGTGGGCTGTGTTTGGCCTCGCCATATGTTGTGGGGGCACGCGTAGCTTCGTTGCTGAGGTTTCGGCTTTGGATCCCCGTCTTGGCGCCTCGACCGGGACCGGCGGCGAGTGTGCTTCCCATCGTGCGCCTTCGCGCTCTGGCGGGAGAGATGGGTGCTTGGTCGCTGCTTCTCGGGCTGAGAGGTCGGTATGCTGCTCGTCCGTCTCTGCCCCTGGTAGGCGAGATGGGCCTCTCCGCCGCGCCTTGTGAACGCGGAAGGAGCGTGTGTGTCGGCCGGGGGGAAGGGGTCTCACCCCGTGGCAAGGGGGAACGGGGAAAGTGGTCAAAGTCACATTCACTCCACGGCCGGACGTACGGACTACGCCGCCCGGGTCAGGACCTCGTCGTGGGTTGCGGCAGGTTGTACGGTGTGGCCCTAGAGTGGTTGCACGGAGTATTGCCGGGATGTCGTCTTCTGCCCCTTTCGGCTGCGGCTATATCTCCCTGCCTACGGCTTCGGCCACCGGACGGGCCCTGGTCATGAATTCCGCGAACCTCTGGGGAGTGAGCGACTGGGCGCCGTCGCTTACGGCGATCTCAGGCTTGTAGTGGACCTCGATGATCAACCCGTCCGCCCCTGCCGCAATTGCGGCCAATCCCATGGGGGATACGTACTGCCAGTAGCCCGTGCCGTGGCTTGGGTCGGCCACTATGGGGAGGTGGGTGCGTTCCTTGAGCACAGGTATGGCGTTCAGATCGAAGGTGTTGCGCGTTGCGGTCTCGAACGTCCTTATTCCTCTTTCACACAACACTACGTTGGGGTTGCCCTCGGCCAGAATGTACTCGGCCGCCATGAGGAACTCGTTGATGGTAGTGGACATGCCGCGCTTGAGCAGCACCGGTTTCTTGCTCCTTCCCACGTGCTTTAGGAGGGCGTAGTTCTGAGAGTTGCGGGCGCCTATCTGGAGCATGTCGGTGTATTTCTCAACGACGTCGAGGTCGTGCACGTCGAGAATCTCTGTTACCACCGGCAGTCCCGTGGCCTCGCGGGCGCGGGCCAGCAGCTTGAGCCCCTCTTCGCCCAGGCCCTGGAATGAGTAGGGCGACGTGCGGGGCTTGAACGCCCCCCCGCGCAGCATGGTGGCGCCGGCCTCCTTGACTGCCTTGGCCGTGATCATTATCTGCTCCTCGCTCTCGACGGAACACGGACCCGCCATGACGCAGATCTTCTTTCCCCCTATCTTCACCCCGTTGACCTCCACGATCGAGGTCTCGGGTTTGACCTCCCGGCTGGCCAGTTTGTAGGGTTGAACTATGGGCACGACCTTCTCGACGCCTTCGAGCATGGAGAGGAACTCGATGTGCTCCTCCTTGCCCCGCTCGTCTCCGATGACGGCCACCACGGTCCTGAGCACGCCCGTGATGGGATGGGCCTTGTAGCCTAGATCGGCAATGGTCGACTTGACCTTGTCGATTTGTTCTTGGGTGGCGTCGCTGCTCATTACAACGATCATGGGGGTCAAACCTCCGGGATGGACGTGGGGTGAACGTAAGTTTTTATAAATTATGGATAATACATAGTCGGCCCGGCCCTGTCAACCGGTTTTGTTGAGTTCGAAGGGGCGGAAGTGTATATTTAGAGTATGAGTTTCTGCCCTCTCCTTCGGAGGCCTTCGTTCGGTCGCGCCCTGGTGACGTGGGGGCTCATGTGTCTGGTGGTACTATTGGCTCCCCGCGCCTTCGCCGAAGACCCCTCTGCCCCTACGCCGGCCGATTTTCCCCAGCCCGTTGTGGTTCCCTACGAGGACCTGAACGTGTTCGAGATGTCGACACTCGGCGGCGGAGGACTCAGCCCCAGGCAGACCACTTCGACACTGCAGCGGAGGATGGAGAAGAAGTCAAACGTCGAGGTCAACACCGAGATCAAGAAACGTCTCGAAGAGCGCAGGCAAAAGCTGACCGAACGTGCCGAGAAGAAGGCCGAAGCAGAGACCCAGGGACTCGGTGAGGCCCCCACGCAGACCGCCTCCGTGCCCTCGCTCTCACCGCGCACGCCCAGGAAGTCGGGGACCTACTACGTTTGGACGGATGAAAACGGGGTCGTCCACGTATCGAACACACTGATAGGAGTGCCGTTGAAAGAGCAGATGAAGATACTAGGCTACGAGGAAGAAGGCGGCGAGCAACAATCGGCTCCTTAAAGAATGGGGCCGGCGTGTGGTGGCTCGCCCGAGCCGGCGGCCCTACGTCTCATCTCATCTATTGTAATTGTAGGAGTATTGTTAGAGTCCTGCTGAAGGGCGGTTCGCAGACGAGTGTCCTTTGGGCCATCCCATCGACGATGCGCTGGTCGCCCCGTGCCGGCGTAAGGGGGTTGAGGGAGCCTCGTCCAGAGGGGGGGCTTGGCGAGGGGTCCTTCTACAGGCGCGGAACCCCGGGGCTGTACTCGCCTGGGGGGAGGAGGCCGTGGACTTGAGCGCAGACGTGCAATCGAGACGGCACCGGCCTTGATCCGACGCGCCTCTTGCACCCGCATGTAGCTATCGCCACGTCGGATTTGCGGTTCTTCCCCGTCAGGGGTGCTATTTCTTCTTCCTCCCCTTGTTCGCCGACCTCTCCTCCAACTTCTCGAGTTCTTCCTTCAGGGAATCGAGCTTGGTCTCTATGGTGAACAAGGAATCCATGAGCGCATCAAACCGGCTCACCACAACGTAGAGGAGCGCCAGCAGAGGCAGCACCACGAGGATGATCTCGAACACGTAGCCGGGCCCCTGGCCCGAGCCGGAACAGCCGGTCATCGTAATAGCTGCCAGGAGGGCCGATGCGGTGTTTACAAGGGGTCTCATATTGTATATCCTCCATCCTTTGTCCGGGCGAGGTGGCACCGTGGCGGGACCGACGAGACTAATTATACAGCACTCCCATGGCTAGAGCTATTCTCGATTGGGTGGCCATAGCTATATACACCGTGGCGTTCGGGGTGCCGGCCACCGTCGTGAGTCTGGTTCGGCCGAGCGTGGTGCTGCGGTGGTTCGTGCGGCCTTGGACTAGGCTCATCCTATGGACATGCGGCGTCAAGGTTCAGGCCGAGGGGCTTGAGAACCTGCCGAAAGGGCCCTGTGTCATAATGTTCAACCACCAGAGCTACTTCGACATATTCGCCTTCGCCTCCGTGTTGCCGGGGGAATGGAGGGCCGTGATGAAGCGCGAGCTCGGCAGGATCCCTTTCTTCGGCTGGGTCGCCAGAGCTACCGGCCACCACTTGATAAGGCGCGAGGCCTCGGTAAGGGCGATGCGCGAGATGTATAGAATCGCCGCCGCCGTGAGGGCCGGCACCCCGGTACTCATCGCCCCCGAAGGCACGAGAAGCCGTACGGGCGAGTTGGGCGAGTTCCGCCCGGGCGGATTCGTGCTAGCCCTGAGGGCGGGTGTGCCGGTGGTGCCGATGGTGATCTTGGGTGGCAAGGACATAATGGCCGCGGGTTCCCTGCTCATACGTCCGGGGAAGATGAGGGTCGTCGTGACCCCGCCCATCGATGTGAGCGGCTACCCCCACGGCCGCGAGGGTCGGGAGCGTCTTATGGCGGAGGTGAGGCGCAGGATGGAGGAGGTGCTGGAGAGGGAAAGTCCGCCTGCACGGGGGAGGGCGAGCGGGGGCCTCGACGGATGAGGCGTGGGCGTGCAAGGGGTAGTGAAGGCCTTCTACATCCGTGGGTGTAAGGAGATTCACTGGAAGTGTATGTTTTCAGGGGGAAGAAGGGGATGCACGGCGTGGGTCCTTCCTCAGAGGGGCGTCTGCGAGTTGTTCTCACGCGCGAGAAGAGGTAGGTAGGTGAAAGGTGGGTTCGCCTTCGTGCGGATAAGAGCCGCTGGAGCGGCGTAAGTGATAACGTGAGGGACGGAGTAATCCCCCCGTGATCGGTGCTCTGCCTTATGTTGGAAGTGCGGTAGGGGGAAGCGTCCTGATACTTGCTGCAGCGTGTACCCACCTCGTCGTACTCCCCCTGATGCGGGCCGTTTGTTGCACCGACTGCTTATAGGGCCTGCCGGCGAGAGGCCCGCTCGGCAAGGGCCCTAGGTGGGAGGGGGGCGCGGGCTGGATGAGTCTCTCCTGGTCGGGGGTAAAGAGTGTCTAGTCCCTTTACTGCCCGCCGCCGGCCGACCGTGCAGGGCGCTGTGGGATGCGTTAGGCCTTTTCATACCTAAGGTAGAAGAGCTTACGCCCCTCTTCTATGAAGGTGCGTTCGTACTTGGTCTTGGGCCGCTCCATTGCGCCATGCGGCGTGTTGGGGCACGCCCGGGACCTGAACGCCGCCGTCGAGGCGAAGGCCTCCTGGATGTGGCACACGTATTCGGCGTGGTCGGTCGCAATGTCGACGAACCCGCCCGCTTCGAGCAGGCGGGCTAGGTCTGCAATAAAGGCGGTGTTTATGAGTCGATGCTTCTTGTGGCGTTCCTTGGGCCAGGGGTCGGGGAAGTTGATGTAGACGCCGCCGAAGGAGCACCTGCGGAAAAGCTCCCTTACGGCTATGGCCGCATCGATGGGAATGAACCTCACGTTCGACGCCCCAGTGCGCACGGCGAGACGAGCCGCCTTGAGCACCCTCTTGCGCTTGATCTCGAGGCCGAGCAGGTTCCATTGAGGCCTCATCGCGGCCAAGGCTACGAGGAACTCACCTTCGCCGCTCCCGATCTCTAGCACGCACTCGCCCGGGCGGTGAAACAGTTCGGTCGGACGTATGGGCAACCGTAGGCGGCTTACGTCGACCAGCGTGGGATGTGAGTCGAAGATGTTGGGTGCCGCGGGGCTGTTCATCACTTCTCTTTCCGTCCCTCTGTACTGGACGTATTCGAGTGCTCTCTCTTATTGCTGTTGGTGTTCCGATGTGGTGGCTCTCGCGGTACCCGTTGCACGTGGGAGTGGACCTCGAGGGTCTTCCCCCCCTCGGGCGGCCGCCGTGTCGATGTACCCCTAACGTGACGCCATCTCCAGCACTCCTGCGATCAGCTCCTCGTCAACTGCGATCCCGTATTCCCCCTCTCCCGTCGTGGCCATCTCGCCCAGCCTGCGGGGTAAGACGAACTCCACCGCCCCCCTCCTCACCTTCTTGTCACGCTTCATCACTTCCATGAGGCTGGATCCGTCCATCTCACTGGGTATGGCGGTCCCCAGCCCCGCCCTCGCAAGCAGATCTCTCAGCCTGCTCAGTTCCTCTTCGTTCCAGAGCCCCATCTCCACGGCCGCCATCCCCTCGGCCACCATGCCGGCGGCGATGGCTTCGCCGTGCATCACCCCCCACGAGGAGAGGGCTTCGATGGCGTGTCCCACGGTGTGGCCGAAGTTTAGGATCTTCCTCATGTTGGACTCGCGTTCGTCGCTCTCTACGACGGCGGCCTTTATGGAGCAGCTTCTCTCGATTATGTGAGTCAATACGGTCGTATCGTATGCGAGTGCGTCGCCGATGTGTTGCTCAAGGTAGGCGAAGAGGTCGGCGTCGTATATGACACCGTACTTTATGACCTCGGCCAGCCCGTTGGCCATCTCCCGCCGGGGCAGTGTGGTGAGAACGTCGGGGTCTATCACCACAGCCCTGGGCTGGTGGAAGGCGCCTATGAGGTTCTTGCCGTAGGGGGTGTCGACGCCGGTCTTGCCGCCCACGGAGCTGTCCACGCAAGCAACGAGCGTCGTGGGCACCTGCACATATGGGACGCCCCTCATGTAGGTGGCCGCGACGAACCCCGCCACGTCGCCAACCACGCCGCCGCCCAGGGCTATGACGGCCGAGTCCCTGCCGGCGCCCAGCTCGAACATGCGGTCCTCGAGCGCGGCCTTCGTTTCACGCTGCTTGCTCTTCTCGCCGGCTGTGAACGATATCATGTGTGCGCGCGACCCCAGGCGGGTGAAGGCTTCGAGAACCCTGGACCCGTAGAGCTTCTCGACGTTGGAATCGGTGATTACAACGTACGTGTAGGCCGGCGCCAGTCGGGTAGCCCACTCGGCTGTCCCGTCCAAGAGGCCGCTCTCTATGAGTATGGGGTACGAGCGGTCTTCAAGCGTCCTCAGTGTAACCTCTACCTTGACCATTGCGGCTCTCCGTGGGTCGACGACTTGGCGTCCAGTGATACCATGGGAACGGTCGGCCCGAGCGTCACCTCAAGCCGCCTCTCTCCGCTGTCGAAGATCTCGCCGTCGGCGGCGTAACCGGCCGCTCCCGTCACCTCGAGCGTCCGGGCGAGTGTGTTCACGAACCCTTCGTCCGGCCTCCCCTCCATTCCGCCGAACAGGTGCCGTAGCAGCCGTGGTATGGAACGCCTGATGTAACGCCTGTCGACGCCCAGCACGCTGAACCCCGCGCCGGATGCGGCTTCAGCGGCGAAGGGGGCGAGTCCGAATGCAAGCCTCCTTAGGGTCGAGGCCACGAGGAACAGGTGCCCCCCCTCGAGCACCGCGGCACCGTCGATGCGCAGCGAGGCCGTGCTCTCTTCTAAGTCGCCGCCACCGACGGCCCCCAACAAGTACCGGATCGACAGGCAAAACGCCGTGGTGGCGGTGGCACCTTCGCGGTAGTAGTCTTGCAGGAACCTCACCATTGCGCCGTCCATCCAACAGAAGCAGTATACCGTTTCTCCCCGCCCCCCGTCTCGTACACGCAGCAGGTTCCTTTTGACCGTGGGGAGACGGATCCCCTTCCGAACCATATCTGCCACGGCCGCCGCCACCGCCGGTTGATCGCCGCGCAAGCCTACGTCGCCCGCCACCATGTTTATCGTGCCGCCTTTGAGGGGGAGGAAGGGGGGTATGTCTTTCTCTCCGAATAGTTCAACGTATTTGTCAAGCACGTAGCGGAGTGTGCCGTCTCCGCCGCTTACTCCGTATATCCCGGCCCCAGCCTCCTTGAACCGCTCGAGTGCCCCGGGAACGTCGTCTCGGGACGAGGTGGTGACCACCACCGCCGCCTCTCCGAACGCCCTCTCCAGCTGGCGGCCGATTTCCCTGTTGCCGTGCCTTCTGTTTGCTCCGCTCCAGGGGTTTACGATGATGCCGACCGGCTTCATACGGGATACTTGAGGAGCGACCAGACGGGGTAGGGGGCGAGCTTCTCCTTCCCGCCGAGCTCGGTGAGCTCGATGAGGAACGAAAACCCCAGTATCTCTGCGTCCAGCTTCTTTACCAGCTCGGCCGTGGCCATGGCCGTCCCCCCCGTGGCAAGCAGGTCGTCTACGAGAACGACCTTCCTGCCGTGGTTGAACGTGTCCCTGTGCACCTCGAGCTTGTCTTCACCGTATTCGAGGCTGTAGGATATGTCAACCGTCTCACCGGGAAGCTTGCCGAGTTTCCTCACGATGCCCAGCCCCAGCCCCAGTTTGTAGGCCAGTGCGGAAGCGAATATGAAGCCGCGTGACTCGATTCCCACAAGGCACTCCGCGCCCACGCCCAGTATGTCTTCGGCCATGGCGTCTATGGCCGAGGCGAACGCCTTGGGATTCTGGAGCAAGGGGGTGATGTCGTGGAACAGTATGCCCTTGCGGGGAAAGTCGGGGATGTCTCTTATGAATCTCTTGAGCTCGTCCATCGGGTGGAATTCTCCTAGGGTAAGAAGTAGAATGGATCGACCGGGCGGCCGAAGCGCCTGACCTCGAAGTGTAGGTGCGGCCCGGTAGCGTTGCCGCTGCTGCCCACGGCGGCTATCACCTGCCCCTTAGCCACACACTGGCCGCGCCGGACGAAGACCCTGCTTGCGTGTGCGTAAAGCGTGCGCAGGCCCCCGCCGTGCCGGATCACTACAATTCTCCCATATCCGGAAAAGCCGTCAAGACCCATTCCACTCAGATCCACCACGCCGGATGCGGCCGCCTTTATGGGCGTCCCGCGTGGGGCGGCGATGTCGATTCCGTCGTGCCGGCGTCCCCATTGCTTGAAGCGCGAGGTCACCGTCCCCCGGACGGGCCAACTGAGGCGGACGCCGCCCCAAGGGGAGCGTGCCGTCGGGGGCAGCACGATCTTCTTCCCTACCGGTATGGAGGTGGGATCCGATATCGGGTTGAGAGCGAGGATTTCAGACAGCTTCACCCCATATAGCCTGGCCACCGAGTAGAGGGTATCTCCACGCCGCATCACGTGATAGGCGGGGGCACCACCGTCGGCCTCCTCTAGCTTGCAGTGCCCCGGCCCAGCCTCCGATGCCTGAGGCGGAGACGTTTGCTCCGGCAGCTCGGTCCGGGACGGCTGCGGCTTCCTTCCCATCACCAGGCCGCAGCCGCTAGCGGCGTGCGCGAGCAGCAAGGCCAAAAGCAACAGCGACGGCCTCTTCGGCCGTGTCTGCCTTCGTGATCTCACTCGATACATCCCATGTATCCAGACCCACTACGGGGACGCCCATCTTCAATGCGAACGCTATCTCGCTCAACGTGCCCCAGCTCCCTCCGACGGCCACTATGGCGTCGCTGGAGCGGACGACGATGACGTTGCGCGCGTGTCCCATTCCAGTAACTATGGGTATGTCGACCCAAGGGTTGGCCTCGTGGCGCGAAGCACCGGGCAGGATGCCGACCGTGGTGCCGCCAGCTTCCTTGGCCCCCCGGCAGGAAGCCTCCATCACGCCGCCCAGTCCTCCACCCACCAACACCGCACCACGGCGCGCTATCTCCCTGCCCACGGCACGGGCGAGTTCATATCTTCGCTCGTTCGTCACGCTCTCTCCTATGACGCCGATGGCCGTGACCATGGGACGGTTGCCTCCCTTTGATTGAGACTAATAAATACTATCATCTGCAATAGTTGAGACAAATAGTTAACATCATTTCTAGATAAAAAGCTGCCCCTGTCACGGACCAACACGCTTTCCCCACCTCTTCGGGAGGCGTCGTATTTCCACAAAAAGTCGCCGTGCGCTTGATAAATCGGAGAGGTCATTTATAATTGTGATATTGAAATTGGTTATCAATTTGATTTGGCGTCTGAGTCCCCGATTCCTTGAGCCCCGGGGTGAGTGTTCTGGATCCTTCGGGTAGGGCTCGGACGACTCTCACACCTTGAAGCGGCGGTTGCCAGGAGACGTTTCAACATGAACATACTTGACCTCAAGACCAACCAGAGTGCCGAGATAACCAACGTCCACAGCAAGTACAACCGTTTTGTAAAGGTAGCCGAAGCGATGGGTCTTCGCAAGGGCCAACAGGTTAGGCTGTCCGGTCGTTCCGGGAGGAATCTCGTCCTCTCCATGGGGGGGGCGAAGATAATAATAGACCGTGAGATAGCCAAAGAGATCGAGATCAGATGAAGACCATCCTCGTCTCCCTTGTCGGCAACCCCAATGTCGGCAAGACCACCCTCCTGAACCGGCTGGCCGGTTCGGCTCTCAAGGTAGGAAACTGGTCGGGGGTGACGATCGAGCGTAAAGAGGCCTCGGCAAGGTGGGGCGACTACGAGATCAGGATAGTCGACCTGCCGGGCATCTACACGCTCGAGCCTGTCTCCGAGGCCGAGAAGATAGCGGTCGATTTCGTGACCGAGGCGAACGTTGATGTCGTCGTAAACGTCGTCGACGCTACGAACCTGCCGCGCAACTTGGTCCTTACCACCGAGCTGCTCGAGTTCGGCAAGCCGACCGTCCTGGTTTTCAACATGATAGACGAAGCCGAGCGCATGGGAGTGCGCGTCGATGCGCATAGGGCCGAGGAGATGCTGGGGGTGGGGGCGGTGGCCACGAACGGCCGTACGGGCGAGGGTGTGGAGGGTATCCTTGCAAAGATCGTCCAGGTCTACGAGAACGGCGGCCGGACAGACCCCCCGAGCTATGGGGGGCCGCTGGACGAAGCCCTGGCTGAGGCGGAAAGAAGGCTCGGTGTGGAAGGGCTCGAGAGGCGTCGCCTGATTGAGCGCCTCATAAATGACGGGGGGCTGGCCGAGGTGAGGAAGGAGCTCGAGCAGCGCAGCGGCAAGGGTGTGGACGAGTTGGTCGACGAAGCCAGGTGGAACTGCGCGAGGGCCATAAGCGACGAGCTCTCGAACGTGGTCCGCCGCGTGGAACGTACCCTTACGGACAGGCTCGACGGCGTGTTGCTTCACCCCTATCTCGGCGTCATCATCTACGTAGCCGTCTTCTACCTCATATTCAAGGTGTCGATAGACTTCTCGGCCCCCTACATGGACTGGATAGATTCCTTCCTCAACGGTTTTGTGGCACCGCTGTTTGCCGCCGCCGCCTTGAAGATCTCCGCCCCCATGTGGATCGTGAGGTTCTTCAGCGAAGGGATAATCGGAGGAGCCGGCTTCGTACTCACGTTCGTTCCACTGGTGGCCACCATATACCTCTTCATAACCGTTCTAGAGATGAGCGGTTATCTGCCGCGCATAGCCTTCATAATGGACAGGTTCATGCACCGCATAGGGCTGCACGGCAACATGATAACCCCCCTGCTGCTGGGGTTCGGCTGTAACGTGCCGGCCATCATGGCCACCCGATCGATGAGGAGCCGACGCGACAAGTTCATCGTGGTCATGATGATTCCCTTCATGTCGTGTCCCGCGCGCCTGGTCGTGTTCGCCTTCTTCGCAACAACGTTCTTCACTTCGCCTGCGCTCGTGATATCGGCCCTCTACGTGCTAGGTATCATCGTCGCCGTGGCTACGGCCCTTCTGCTGCGACGTTCCTTTTTCAAGAGCGGTTCCGAGCACTTCGTCCTCGAGCTTCCTCCCTACCGTATGCCGTCCCGAGCCATAGTGTCGAAGATAGTGTTGGCCCACGTCAAGATGTTCCTCACGCGTGCCGGCACGGCCATCGTCGCCGTCGCCATGGTAGTCTGGTTTCTGCTCAACCTTCCCCTGGGAGTCAAGGACACCTCCCGCAGCTACGTGGCCTCGATCGGCAGGGCGCTGACGCCGGTGTTCGCCCCCATAGGTCTGGGTGATTGGAGGTTGCCTGCTTCGCTGATACCCGCCTTCCTGGCTCGCGAGCTCTCGCTCAGTTCTCTGGGCGTCATATACAAGGCCGACGAGAAGGAAGACCTAGAGGAGAGGGTCCTCGAGTTCGACCCCGGCAGGGAGCTCATCGCCCAAGGCGAGGGGCTGGCTCGCGCCGTAGTGGCCTCGTTCAGGAACACCGTATCACCGGTCCCCTCTATATTCGACGTCGGCGGTGACACGTCGGCACACGCCTCCCTCCGCTCGAAGGTGAGCCAGAGCATAGGACCGCTGTCAGCCTTGTCGTTCATGCTGCTCATACTGGTGTACAATTCCTGCATAGCCACGTTCTCCGTGATGATGAGGGAACTGGGCAAGGCCTATGCTTTCTCCTTCCTCGTCTACAGCTTCGCTGTGGGCTGGGTGCTTGCGTTCGTCGTCTACCACCTTGGAGCACGTCTGGTCGGATGACGCACCTGCAGACGGTGACGGTCGTTCTGCTTGCGCTCCTCTTCAGCTTCCCACCACCGTCGCTGGCCGGCAGGGGCCACGTATACGTGGAGAGGGCGTACTACTCGATGGGCTCACTGTTCGAGATCAAGCTCTATTGCGGGAGCCGCCCTCTCTGCGACCGGGCGGCCGAGAACGCTTACGGTGAGCTACGCCGGGTGGACCGCCTGCTCAGCGACTACCGCAGCGACAGCACCCTTGCCTACGTGCACCGCGAGGCCCGCGGCAGGTGGGTATCCGTGCCGCGGGAGTTCGCGGCGTTGCTTGCACTCTCGTTCGGGTACACCGCCCTTACGGGGGGTGCGTTCGACGTGACCGTGGCCCCTTTGTTCCACCTCTGGAAGGAGGCGCAGCGGAAGGGAGTTCCGCCGACCGCCGAGGAGATCACGCGAGCGCTATCCTGCGTTGGGCCGCGCATGGTCGAGACGGACTGGAAGCGGTCGCGCCTTAGGCTCGCCCGTCCCTGTGCGAGGCTCGATTTCGGGGCCATAGGCAAAGGCTACGCCGTCGACCGTGCCGCGCGCGTCGTCAAGGCGGGTGGGATCGAACATGGCCTGCTCAATTTCTCGGGCACCATCTACGTGCTCGGCCCTCCTCCGGGCAGGAGGGGTTGGGTGGTGGAGGTCAGGGACCCCTCCGCCCCCTCAAGCCGGGGTTCGTCCTTCCTCGTGGACGGGGGAGCGGTCTCGACCTCGGGGGGATATGAGAAGCATTTCGACATAGCCGGCAAGAGGTACTCCCACATCATCGACCCTAGGACGGGTGTGCCGGTTAGGTGGACGGTGCGCGTCACCGTGACGGCCCCCACGGCGACCGAGGCCGATGCGCTGTCGACGGCGTTCTCCGTCATGGGGCCTGCCGATGCCGTATCGCTCGCCGAGTCGTTGCCCGGGGTGGAGGTCCAGGTGGTGGAGGGGGACGGATCGTCTGTGTCCTCGACCGGGTTCGGTCGCACGGGTGGCGTGCACGGAAAATAGGTCCGGATCGAGGGTCGCCCACGAGCCGTCGTCCCGTCCCCCCTCTTGCTCCCCGCCCCGCTCTGTGCCCCTGCGCCTACTTGGCATCCCCGGGGATAGGGTGCTCGATCCGCTTCGCAACCCCCCGGCCGGTCGGGCGGCTTGAGGCCGTGCCTTCGCGGGTATGGGCCGCCGCTTGACCGAACGCCACGCAGTCGGCTGTGATCATGCTCCTCCATCCGGGAAGAGAGACGGAGCCGTGGACATGGGGGGAGCCCGCTGCGGAAGGGGTGGGGTGGGTGCCGTGTGGGACGCCGCAGCGTCGGAAGTCGTGTTCTACGCATGAACTTCCCCACGCGGTCCGGATGACCGTCACTTTCACTGCTGGAATCGTCCACGTCCCACTCTGGGACGTGGTGCCGCTGCGTGGGGAAGTCACTGGCGGGAAGGAGTCGTCGGCGGGGCCCCCTGGGGTGAAGTCCGCTGGGTAGGTACTGGGGGAGGCGGCGGCTTGAGGTAGAAGAACAGGATGGAGAAAATGAGCAGGGCGATCGTCAGATGGAGTACGATGAATGAGGCTATCTTCAGATATGCGAACAGCGGACTTACGAAACGCACCAGCCAGCCGGAGGCTATGTCGCAGAGTGCGGATGAGAAGGATAGGACAACGGTGGCGGCCTTCAGAAGGTTGGGGAGCGGCGTGAACAGGAGCAGGTGGTTCAGGGTGAGCAGCAATATGGCCATCGCGAACAGGTGGAAGTGCGCCTCCTCGAGCAGGCCGAGGTAGCTCTTCGGGGCGCGGAACCCCTCGGCCGAGCCTCTGTAGTAGTCGACCACGCTGGTATAGGAGAGCCCTACCTTCAGGTAGAGCAGCACGTCGGTCAGCCAGAGCAGCAGAAAGAACGCCAGGGTGAAGAACATTATCAATCTGAACAGACCGTTTCTTTTGAACCCGCCGTTTACGAAGAATCTCATCCGTTTCTACTCTCCCTTGCAGACGCCGTCCCTGCACACCGTGTCCACGATGGCCAGCGCCTTTCTTACGGCGGCGGCCACGGCGTTGGATGTTATCGTGGCACCGGTGATGTTGGGCACGTCGGCTCCGGCTCGCAGGGGCTGGCCGAGCCCCTTGGTGGTGAAAGTGGCGAGCCACCGCTCGGTGGGCCGGTATTCGCTGGGCTCGTGGAACGCCAGCACCTCGATCCTCTCGACACTGCCGGCGGGGGAGACGGCTATCAATACCGTCTCCGTCTTGGTCCGCACGCGGTGAGTGTCAATGAGGGCGTAACCGAGGGTGCGGTCCCCCCTTCTGCCCACGTAGATGGTCAGGATGCGGCCGGCCAGCTTCGCTCTGGCCTTGCGCTCGATCGTATCCTTGAGCTCTCTGGACAGGAAGACGGTTGTGCGTTCGACGGCCTCGGCCCCCGGGAAGGCGCGGGTCAGGGCTTCGTCCACGCTTGAGTATCGCTTGGCGAAGGCGACTTGGCCAAGGAAGACGACGGCGGCCGTTGCCAACAAGACGGCCGCCGTGACCGGTTGTGTGGCCCAAGCCCTTAGGTCCTTCTTGGTCTTCTTTTCGTCCATGTCTGTACCCTTTTCTCCCGCACCGTTCGTTCGAGCGTACATGGGCTCAGAACTCCCAACCCACACCGAGGTTGAACTGGTCACCTGCAGTTCCAGCGCCGTTCCTCCTGTCCTGATAGTCCATCTTTATCACAACGTTGTGGTGGGGTTTGTATTCGATTCCGTATGTCACCGTCTTTCGGTCGTTGGCCGGATCGCTGGCGAAGCCGCTCGGGACCTTGTGCTGCGTGTTGTACTGCTCGTAGCGCACGAAGGGTGTGAGCGATTGATCCGTGTCAAGCAGCAACGGGAGAAGATTGTACCCGCCTTCGATGTACAGTCCATACATCTGTTTGCCAACCGACTCGTCGCCTACAAGACCGTTGTTGAGGTTTATGAGCGCACTGTCGTCGAGCCAGGTGTAGACGACCAGGCCGCGCGACTCGAACCCCCTCCACTGGAACTGGTAATCTGCTTCCCACATGGTGAGCCTGCCGCCTATTTCCTTCCCGTCCACCTCTTCGCCTTGACCGGTGTTGCCGATGTACAGGGAGCTTCCAAGCTCAAGCCCCTGCAGAAGCGTGTATTCGAGGCGCCCGACGAAGGCCGCATCGTTGAACCGAGCCCTGTTGCCGCTGCTGCGCCCCTCGCGCAGGTTGCCGGCCTCGAAACCCCGGGAATCGAGCGCCGTCATCAGGTAGGCCTTGTATCGAAGCCCTCCTGTAACGGTGCCGAAGGCCCCGATACCCACCTCTCTCCACGTGCTGGGTATGATCTGAGTCTCCACGTCCGGCCTCAGCACGCCGTGGAACGTAGTCGGCTCGTGCTTCTCGTTGATTATACCGAACGGAACGAGGTTCAGCCCCGCCCTGATGTTGAAGTGCTCGTTTATGAGAAAGGTGAGGTTGGAGAACTCGAGTGCCACCTCGCCTTCCTTGCCGTCGAGGTTGGGCTCGGTCTGACCGTGCTCGAACTCCAGCTCGGAGCTCCAAAATATGCGGTCGTTGAAGCGGTAGCCCACATAGAGTATCGTTCGAAGGGCGTCGCCTACGTCATCGGCCTTCTGGCGGAACTGTGCGTTCACTTCGCCGTAGCCACCGATGGAGACACCGCCTGCGCTGAGGAGTCCGTGGGGATGTTCCTGAAACGGGGTGGGTGACGCCGCGTAGGTCGGGGCTGTAGAAGTCTCGCCACTTGCCGTTGCAGCACCCTTTAGTGACTGGAGTTCCTGTGCCAGAATGTCGATCTTTCTCTCGATGGCGTCCATCCGCTCGCCTAGGTCCGCGGGGGGCGCAGGGGCCTTCGTGGAGGATCGGAGCTCCTGGAGCTCTCGTACCACTTCGTCGAGTCTTCTCTCGAGTTCCTCGATCCTCTGCGCTTGGCGCTGGGGGTTGCTCTCCTGGGCCAGGGGTGCGGAGAGAGAGATAAGAGCAAGCAGCAGGGCGGCCGCAAGGGCGGTGGCCAGCCTGCACGGGCGGCTGCTCATCGTGCCGGGTCGTGATACGTCGTGGGCCATGTTGGGTCCTCCTTCGGATGTATGATTATGAAAATCGTTATCACTTTCATATTCACACTACCCGCCTTCCTCCCGCGCTGTCAAATAGAAATTCAATCGCCCGGGCTAGGGGGTCTGATGTGCCATGTGCCGGGCCTGCGGGGGAGGGGGGCATAGCAGCGCCAGGCGGGGCATCTCCCGCGATTGTTGTGCACGTCTGCTGCAGCGGCTGCTGTGAAGGGGGCCGTGTGTCTACGTCTCTCATCACCGTAGAGCCGTTGGCTTCTTGTTTCCGAGTGGAGGCGTGGGGACTCTCTACCCAACAGGGTCTCGCCGAGGACCCCATGTGTTGGCGACGCCGGGACCGCGGGCTGAGAGCCGCCCAAGTAGTGCGTGGGGCCCCTCCTCCCCCCCCCGGTACCGCCATGGCCGTTCCCCCTCCCCCCTTGGTCGTTGTCTCATTTTCCCCTCCGGCGGAGCGGTCACAAACGGTGTGCGGTGGAAGAGGAGTGGTATTTGCACGGCCTTCTCGAGTCTCCTCGCTGACGGGGGCGATGCGTTGGGTTAGGGAGGGCGTCTCGGTCCGCGGCGTGGTCGGCGTTCGGTGTGGGATGGCCAAGTTGTTGTCGTGCTGCAGTGCATATACGAAGTGGCTCCCGTCGGGAGTGATCCTCGTGGGTGCCGTGAGGAGGAAGTGATGTGGGAGCGTCTTACGCTGTAGTAGCAGCGGCCGTCTGGACTACTTCGGCGTCGGGGGTGATGGGGCGGGGGAGGCTCCTCCTTTCCGAGGTGCTCCGTCTCGAGGGGGCGAGGGGTTCCATGAGATGGTCGGGAGGCCGGGTGGACTGGCCTTCCTGGGGTCTTCGTTATAGGGGGAAGCCGTGAGGGGAGGGGTAATTCGTTCCTAAGTAGGGAGCGGCAAGGTAGGGTTGGAGGATTACTGCCTGGGGGTTGTCCGGCTCTCTGGGGAGGGATTCCTTGCTGCGTCTGGGGTGCGGTTCTGAAGGGGTCGATGTCTCCCCTGCGCCGAGGTGTGGGGGCCTACACGATATCTCCGTCTCGGGCTTTACCATCGACGGCTCTCATCGGGCGATGCGCCCTATGACGAGCACTCCGGCCACAAGTAGCACGAAAAACACTATGAGAACGGCGTTGAGGTATTTGTCCATGAACCCACGGATCCTCTCGCCAAAGGCGTATATCAGGCCCGCTTCGATGAAAAAGCGCGATGAGCGGCCGAGGAGCGATGCCGCCACGAACGTCTTCAGGTCTATTTCGAACACGCCCGCCGTGATCGTGAACACCTTGTAGGGTATCGGTGTTACGGCCGCGCTGAGTACGGCCAGGAAGGCGGCATCGTTGTACTTGGCGCCCACGTATTCGAACGCCTCCGGGTCGATTATGTGGGCGAGGAAGAACCCTGACACCGCGTGCCACAGACCCCACCCGATGTAGTAGCCTACGAGCGCCCCACCCACGGACGCCACGGTGCAGACTATGGCATACCACAGGGCGCGGTCGGGCCGGCCGAGACAGAGGACGGCCAACAGCGGGTCCGGCGGAACCGGGAATACGGACGCCTCCGCCAGGGAGACCAGGGCGAGAGCGGGCGTCCCGTAGGGGGTTTCGGCCCAGCCGAGTACCCACTCGTAGAGCCTCCTAAAGATTCTCATTCCTCAGCTTTTCCAGGGTTGCGGCCAGTTGCTCCATGCACTCGTAGCATGTGAGATCGAGCTTGATCGGCGTCACCGATACCCACCCGTCTTTTACGGCTACGATGTCGGAATCGGGTATCTCCACGTAGCCCAGATTGTTGCCCCCGATCCAGTAGTAGCGCTTCCCCCGTGGGTCGGTCTTCTCGACGACTTCCTCGCCGTAGATTCTCTTGCCCTGCTTCGTCACCTTTATCCCCTTGACCTCGCCGAGCGGGAGATTGGGTATGTTGATGTTGAGGAATACGCCGGAGGGGAAGGTGAGGCGAAGGGACTTCTTCACTATTTTCAGCGCGTAGTGGGCGGCCGTCGCCAGCTGGAGGTTGGTCTTCGAAGCAAGTGATAAGGCGATCGACGGTATTCCGAGCAGCGTGCCCTCTATGGCTGCGCTTACGGTACCCGAATAGGTTATGTCCTCGCACAGGTTCTCCCCGATGTTTATCCCCGACACCAGTAGGTCGAACCTTTTGTCCTTGAGGAACCCGTTGACGGCGAGGTTTATGCAATCGGTGGGCGTGCCGTCCACACTCCAAACCCTTTCGGCCACCTGCTCTATCCTGAGCGGCCTGTTGAGGCTCAGTGCGTGGCTCATCGCGCTCTGGTCCCGGTCGGGCGCGACTGTGTACACCTCGCCGAGCCCGTCCAGCACGGCGCGCAGTTCTCTCAAACCCTCTGAGTATACGCCGTCGTCGTTCGATACCAGGAATGTCAGTGGCATTGAAGGATTCGAGGAACAAAAAAACGGTGGTCGGGGTGACCGGGCTCGAACCGGTGACCCCCGGCCCCCCAGGCCGGTGCGCTACCAAACTGCGCTACACCCCGTCCGCCGCACTATGCGTCCAGGCACGAAGCGTGCTCAAGGAACCCTACTATGATAACTTAGATTTGAGGGATTTTAAATCGTTGAGAATCTCTTCGAGGATTCTCGTCTCGCGCTTGACGGTACCGGCCTCACGCATCTCCTCGCGCAGCATTTTCTTGGCGCCCGCGATGGTGAAGTTCTGCTCGTAGAGCATGTGCTTTATGCGCATGATGAGCTGAATGGTCTCCCTGTCGTAGAGGCGCTGAGACTTACGGCGTATGGGCTGGATCTCCTCGAACTCGCTTTCCCAGTACCTGAGCACGTAGGGCTTCACGCCGGTGAACTCGCTTACTTCACCGATCCGGAAGTAGAGCTTGTCGGGAAGCTTTACGATCGGGTCCTTCTGAAACATACCACCATTAAGGCTAAGCCAAAAAGGCTGGAAAGTCAATATGGTGTGTGGGCCTAAGTCATCAATTATTATAACGAATTCCGAAACGAAGGTAAGGCGTCTTCTAGGAGGGAAAAACCGCCTCAGATGCACTTGGGTGGTAGGGGCGGCGGGTGGATCGCCCGGGCCGAAGCCATGGTGAGGACGGCGGTTGCCGTGCAGAGCGGCCGCTTCCTTGTTGACTCGTTGCGGGGCCCCCAATGCCGGAGGTGCGGATGTGAGGAGTGGGGTGCCCGCCGGGGGGTAGCGCGTCAAACGGGAGAGGGGAGCGCGGGAGCGGGAGGGCGGGGTCGGCTTAGTGAGGCTACGCCGGCTCTGGGTGCTTGACGGATTGTGTGGGTGTCGGGCGGGTGTGGAGCTGGCAGGGAAGCCCGTGGGTGGGCATGGCTCGATATCCGGCAATGGGAATGTCTTGCTTGGCGGCGCGCCGCCCGGGAGAAGGGGAGCATGGGTGATGCTCCCCGGCCTAGGCCGCCCGTGCCGGCGTGTGGAGTAGGGGGCTGGGGGTGAGTGCAGAGAGTGACGTTGCTCGTTTCGTGTCGTAGCGGGGTGTTCGGGGTCTGGGGGACATGTGGGTATCGCCGTCTCGGGGTGTGTGTTGAAGCCTGCCGCGGATGTGGATGGGTGGGTGCACGAGGTGCGTCCGCCCCCGGTCCGGACCGCCTCCCTGGGTGGGGGGGACCGTTTGACCGCACGGGTGGCCTGCGGTGCCGGGCGTACGACCCTCTCAGGGGATCTCGACTGATAGGTGAGAGGCCTTTGCGAGGTGACGGGATGCCGCGCTCTGAGTCTGCCGGTCACTCAATGGGTCGCCACACCCTTGAACGTCCGCCTGTGGAGGGGGCAGGGACCATGAGCGCGCAACGCTTCGAGGTGTTCTCGCGTAGGGTATCCCTTGTGTCTTGCGAAGCCGTAGCAGGGATATATCCTGTCGTAGACGGCCATCATGCGGTCCCGTGTCACCTTGGCTACGATCGAAGCAGCGGCGACGGAGATGCTCTTCGTGTCGCCCGCCACGATGGGTTGTTGTTCGTAGTCGTCTCCGAGCCAGTCGCCGAGGCTGCGGGAGCCGTCGATCAGCACCACCTGAGGCTGCCGACTCAGCCTTGTTACGGCCAGGGCCATGGCCTTGAGCGAGGCGTTGAGGATATTTAGCCGCTCGATCTCACGCGGCCCTACGACGCCTATCCCCACGGCCGCGGCCTTCTCCATTATGTCTTCGAAGGCGCGCTCGCGCTGGCGGGGCGTGAGTCCCTTGGAGTCACGCGTCACGTCGAGCAAGCGGGTGTGGGGCTCCAAGACGACGGCCGCGCCGACGACGGGCCCTGCGAGCGGGCCCCGGCCGGCTTCGTCCACTCCGGCCACCGATCTGCCGCGGGTCCAGTGGGTGGATTCGAACACGTAGTGGGGTGCGTCGCCCTTCATCCCAGCAGGCCGTATCGCTCCAGGGTCTCGGCGAGCTTCCGCTTGTTCTCTTCGCTCATGGGACACAGGGGCAGCCGGAATTCCTCCTCAATCCTGCCCATCATTGCAAGGGCGGTCTTAACCGGTATGGGGTTGGTCTCGAGGAACATCGCCTTGTTGAGCTCTTCGAGTTCGTAGTGTATGCGCCTGGCCTCTTCCAGGCGGCCGGCGGCGAAGTGGTTGTAGAGGGATGCCACTTGCGAGGGAGCGACGTTGGCCGTCACGGTGATGAAGCCCCTGCCGCCTATGGCGAGAAGGGCGAAGTTCAGCGAGTCCTCCCCCGAGAGCAGTGTGAAGGCGGGCCCCGTGAGCGAGAGGATGCGGCTTGCCTGCTGGACGGAGCCGCTTGCCTCCTTTATGCCCACGATCGAGGGGCAGTCCGCAGCCAACCTGGCCACCGTCTCAGGCTCCATGTTTACGCCGCTGCGGCCGGGGATGTTGTAGATGTAGAGCGGGATGGAAGTTTCCTCGGCCACCTTTCTGAAGTGGCGGTACAGGCCTTCCTGTGTGGGTTTGTTGTAATAGGGGACCACGAGGAGAGCCGCGTCGGCCCCGGCCTTCTCGGCGAACTGGGTCAGGCTTATGGCCTCGGCCGTGGAGTTGGAGCCGGTGCCCGCCATGACGGGCACGCGCCCGGCCACGACCTCTACGGTGAGCTCTATCACACGCTCGTGTTCGCGGTGCGACAGCGTCGGAGATTCACCCGTCGTGCCGCACGGCAGGATGGCGTGGGTGCCTTCGGCGATCTGGAACTCGATGAGATCGGCCAGCCTCTCCTCATCGAGGGCGCCGTTGCGGAAGGGGGTGACTATTGCTACTATCGAACCCTCTATCATCAAGAGGTGGCTCCTCGCTGGTGGGGGTTGGTCGCCCTGTTTTGTCGCCCGCTGGGCACCCTATATGATATATGTGACGGGGCGGGGAAATCAAGCCCGCCTGCGGCTGGGGCTCCGTGCCACCGGGACTCAGAACGCCTGGCCTATGCTGAAGAAGAACTGGAAGTGGCCGAGGCGGGGGTCGGGGTTGATGGCGTAGGCGAAATCAAGCCTGATGGGCCCTATGATGGTGTCGTAGCGAAGACCCACGCCGGGAGCGTACTTGAGCTCGTCAAGGCGGAAATCCCACTCCTTGGTGTAGACGTTTCCGAAATCGACGAACACCGTGCCGCCCACCTTTCCGTAGATGGGGAACCTGTTCTCTAGGCTCCCTACGATCAGGGTGTCGCCGCCTATGGGCTCGTTGTTGTTGTCCAATGGGCCGAGTTTCTGGAAACCGAAGCCACGGACGGTTGTGCTGCCTCCTGCGAAGAAGCGGGTGAATATGGGTACCTCCACGCGGTCGGTTCCCGCCAGGGGCTGCAGCACGCCGAGGTCGAGCCGCGCCGCAAGGACCGTGGACCACAGGCGGCGGTAACCCTTGAGGTTGACGATGGCTTTCAAATAGTCGACGTCTGAGCCTATGGTGCGAAGCGACGTTTCCAGCAGCAGCTGGGCCACCGTTCCCCTCGTGGGGTTCAGTACGTCGTCGGCCGTCGTGCGCGTGAGGCTTACGTTGAGAAACGAGAGAAAGTAGGAGTTCTTGTCGATGAACTCCTTCGTGGCCTCGGTTACGTCGAATATCTTCGAAAGACGTACGTTGTAGTTGGCGGCCAGCTCGTATATGCGGCCGAACCCCTTTGTCACGCCGGCCACCCCGACGAGGTTCTCGGAGTTGAAGCTCGGCAGGTCGTCACGCGTGAGATCAAGGTTGACGACGAACTTCGAATTTCTACCCACGAAGAACGGCTGCGAGTACTCGTTCTCGAGCCGCAACGTGAGGAAGGAGAACTTGAGCCTGTTGCGCACCGTCCCGCCCCTGCCCAGGAAGTTGCGGTTCGACCACACCAGTTGGGCGCGGAACTGATCCTCGGTGCCGTAGCCCACACCGATGCCGATCGAGGAGTGCTTGCGCTCCTTGACGCGTATCTTGACGTTGACCACCCGGCGCCGGTCGTCGAGCGAGGTGTCGATCAGAACCGTGCTGAACAGGCCAAGCGAATATATGTTGCTCTGAGTGGTGTCGAGCTTGGTCTCCGAATAGATCTCCCCTTTCCGGTAGGCCACCTCGCGTGTGATGATTTCGCTCCTTACGGTCTTGTTGCCCGTGACCTGGGTTATGCCGAACCTGTACAGCTCGCCGGGCTCCACAACGTATGACACCTCGGCCCAGCGCTCCTTGCGGTTGACCAGTGCTTCTCCCCTGACGCGTGCCTTCGGATAGCCTCTGTCGAGGAGGATGCGCTTTATCACACTCTTGGCCTTCTGGTACTTTATGGCCGAAAACGGCTTGTTCACCCTGAGCGGTAACGCCCGTCCTATGCGCCTGACCAGCCGTTCGTCGAACTTCTTGGCGTAGGAAACGGTGAGCTTCTTTACTATGACGGGCTTTCCCTCGCGCACCTTCACCGTGATCTTGACGCCGTCGCCCCGCTCGTTGTATTCGAGCTCGTAGGTGGCGCGCGCGTCGTAGAATCCGTGATCGGCGTAGAGTTTCCTTATCCTCACCATGTCGTCCTTGAGCACCTCTTCGTCGAACTCCGGCCCTTTCTCCCAAGGACGCAGCAGCGACGGGCCCTTGGTGGCCATCCTCCTGAGCACCTTGCGCTTGGGGATGGATTTCACCCCCTTGAGCTTGAGCCTGAGCACACGCACCGTCTTGCCCTCGGCGGGCGTCTGCGATCGGGCGTAGTGAGCGCCCGCAGCCGCCCATAGTCCGACCGGGATGATGAGTAGGAGAGCCGTGGCGAGGTACTGTCTGCACATCTGATCCTACAATGCAGGGGGAGCGGCGCGGGCCGCCTCCGTGTGTTGAGCGCATGATGCTGTGAGAGCCTGGAGCCGTACCATAGGGAGAAGATCACGGCGTCTCGGGAGTAAGCCTCGGAGCCTCGGAGGGGGCTCGGGTCCGAAGGCTCTTCTCAGTATCACATCGACCGAGTGGAAATGCAAACACCGGGCATGGGGGACACGCGTGGTAAGGCGGGCTGCTGTGGATTCGTTGACAAGCGGACACCTATGTGTTAAAAAATGGGCTCATGACAGGCCGCGTAGTCGCCGCCGCTTTCCTTCTGGCGCTCCTGGCCGGCGGGTGCGCCGGCAATCGCACTCCCTCTTCTTCCCATCTCGCATCGGTTCCGTCCATGGATAGGGGGCTCGGCGGGGGCGGTGTGTTCGCCTCCCAGGTCGAGGCCGCAGGTGGGGCCGAGACAGAGGGTGTTTCGCCCCTCAGGCATGGGGGCTCCGGAGGGACGTACTTTCTCATCGATCAGCGCGACGAGACGTGGAAGTGGTACTACCATATCTACAGCCTGCGCAAGAGCCTGCGTACCGAGTTTCCCTCCGGACTCCCCGAGACGGAGAATCAGCTGCCCGTGGTAATGAACAGCCGTGTGAAGCGGTTCATCCGCTATTTCCAGGGACCTGGGAGGAAACCGTTTGAACGGTGGCTGGCACGCTCGGGACGCTACATACCGATGATGAAGAAGGTGCTCGAAGAGGAGGGGCTCCCTACCGATCTCGTGTTCCTGGCCATGATCGAGAGCGGCTTCAACGTGAGAGCCCGCTCGCGCAGCGGCGCCACGGGACCGTGGCAGTTCATGAGGTATACGGCCAAGAAGTACGGGCTCAGAGTCGACTACTGGGTGGATGAGCGGATGGATCCCGTGAAATCGACGGAGGCTGCCGCCCGATACCTGCGCGATCTGTACGCGATGTTCAACAGCTGGGAGCTAGCCGCCGCCGGGTACAACGCCGGCGAGGGCCGCGTACAGGCGGCCATAAGGCGGGTGAACGACACCGATTTCTGGGAGATATCGAAGCGGTCGCTGCCTCGAGAGACCAAGGACTACGTGCCCAAGCTGATCGCCGCCCTGCTCATAGCGAAGAACCCTGAGAAGTACGGCTTCAGCGGCATAACCTATCACGAGCCTGTCTCCTGGGAGACCGTAAACGTCCCGCCGCGCAAGAGCCTCAAGGACATAGCGCGCATCATCTCGGTGCGTTATCGGCTGCTCAAGGAGCTCAACCCGAGCCTCATCCGCGGCGCCACTCCCCCGGGCGGCGACTACCCACTCAAGGTTCCCGTGGGCTACCGCAGGGTGGTGGAGCTCAAGTATGCGAGGATCGCCGCCCTCAGGGACGTGCGCCGCCCGCGCTACGCCCGGCACCGCGTCCGCAGGGGCGATACGCTGAGCGGCCTGGCCGCGGCCTACCGTACGACGGTGGCCGCAATCAGAAGGGCCAACGGTATACGCGGCTCCTTGATAAGAGAGGGGCAGGTGCTGAAGATTCCTCTCAAGAGCACCCCCGTGCACAAGCGCCGCCTGAGGAGGGGCGGGACGTACTACACGGTAAAACCCGGAGAGACCCCTTCGCACATAGCGCGCCGCTTCGGTGTTTCCGTGCGAAGGCTGCTTGCTGCAAACGGCATCCGTGACCCTAGGCGCCTGCGCGCGGGAAGCCGCATCCTCATCCCCCGCCCGGATGCGCGTCCGAGCCTTGCCGCCGTCAAGTACATCGTGCGCAAGGGGGATACGCCCTACGACATCGCTCTCAGCCACGGCGTGAGCGTCGAGGCGCTGCTCAGCTACAACGGCTCCCTCGATCCCAAGCGGCTCAAGGTGGGGCAGGTGTTGTTCATACCGGCGCAGACTGCCGCACGCGGCGGCAAGGTTGTCTGGTACAAGGTAAAGCGCGGCGATACCCTCTGGGGCATAGCCCGGCGCTGGGGGGTGAGCGTGGACGATCTTAAGCGCTGGAACGGCATCCGCTCGACCAAGCTCGTGGCCGGAGACAGCCTCAAGATATACTCCCCCTGACGGTCCGCCGCGTCGAGGGGAGGGGGGAGGCGCAGCCGCCATGGACGAAGGGGCGCTCGAACACCTGAGACGGCGCTACGAGGAGAAGCGCGAGGCCATTCGTGCAAGGCTCCGCTCGTTTGCTTCCGTGATCGAAGAGGGCGACGACCGCAGGCTGTTCGAGGAGCTGGTGTTCTGCATCCTTACCTCCAACGTGAGCGCCCGCATGGGGCTTAGAGCCGTGGAGCGGGTCAGGGACGTGCTCATGGATGGGGATGAGGTTGAGATACGAAAGCGCCTGCTCCACGCCTATAGATACCCTGGACATGCGCGCTACATAGTGACTACTCGTGAATACCTGAAGCAGTACTGCGGCTTGCGGTTGCGCGACCTCCTGCTCTCGTTCGAGGATCACCACCAGAGAAGGGATTTCTTCGCCCGCAATCCCGGCGTGAAGGGGTTGGGCTACAAGCAGGCGAGCCACTTCCTTAGAAACGTCGGGTTCAAGGGCTACGCCATCCTCGACAAGCATGTGACCGCCGTCCTCTACGAGCTGGGAGTGTTGCCTTCTCCCGTGCCCCCTACCTCGAGGAAGCGCTACCTAGAGGCCGAGGCTCTCTTGTCCGAGCTGTCACGCCAAGTGGGCGCCGATATGGACGAGATGGATCTTCTGCTCTGGAGTGAGAAGACGGGGGAGATACTTAAGTAGGCACGCTCCGTGCCCGGAGTGTGAGGGAGGAAAGGGGCGATTGGACCATGTGGTGATGAGGTGTCGAAGGTGAGGGCACACTGCGGGACTGTCGAGTGCGGATGGAATGATGTGGGCGTCTTCGTCGTCTCTGCCTGGTCTCTTGTCGGCCGTCGACCCACACACTCACTCGGCAAGGTGGGCGCGTACGACGGTTCGGTCGTACCCATGGGGCGAAAGAGACATGGACCGGGGTCGGCCGCTCCTAGAGGCATAAGGTCGGATGGAACGCGGGGGTAGCGGAGAGGGAGTCCGGGAGAAAGGGGGGATGGTCTTAGGGGAGGTGGAATCCACCCGAAGCAGGAGGGTAGCTCTTCTTTCGGTGCCACCCCGTTTGCTGCTGTGGTGTCGTCTCCCCTCTTGTCCGGTGTGGGGCTTCCCAACGTGTGGGGACCCGCTGCGTCTCGGACGGTCGGGGTCACTCTCATGACAAGTGCTGCCCTGCCGCAGCGGGCTGGGAGTCTCATATCGCCGGCCGGTTTCCTTTCTGCTTGCCGTGGGGGGGCGGTGCGATCCACGCTCCGCTCCTTCCTGCGTGACGCGCTCTGAAGGCTTGGTTCCGGATGTACCTGCTCCCCGCCAGGGGCGGTCTCTCCTAGGGATCGGAGTAAGGCGCCAGTGTTGGGTTTTGGCGTACATTGATGCATGTTGGACGGTGTGCCGGGGATTTCGCGCGGCTTCCAACCGGTGGGGAGGATATCTCCCGAGCGAGAGACGGCGCGGGTGGGGGCGGCGTCGGGTCGTGGAGCGTGGTGTGGGAGCATCGGCAGCACGGCCTCGTGGCAACCCCTTGCGGGGGGGGCGGCGGGGCGCTACGGTCTCAGCCTTATGAACACCTCTGCGTAGTCATAGGGGGCGGGTCCATGCGTCTCGTCGAAGAGGGCCCGGTAGCGGTTGAGGCCGAGGATGCCGTCTGCGTAGTCGCGGTAGTCGATCTGGGTTGCGTGTGCCTCGATCGCCCGGCGCTTGGCGGGGACGGCGGCCGAAATGTCGACGATGCGATCGTAGCGTGGAAACGGCGACCATACCTCGTAGCACCACACCCTGGGCGCTGCATCGTGGTCGAGCAGTCGGTCTAAGGCCTCGAGCGTCAGTCGTGCGGTCACGCGGTGGGTGGGGTGTTTGTCCAACTCCGGATGCGTGACGTATATGTCGTCGGGTGCGAATTCCTTAAAGAGGGAGATCAGGTATTCCTTATAACCCTCTGTATTCTCGTGCTTCTTTAGGTCGGGCAGGCCGGTGAACACGACCCTCTTCACTCCCAAGAGACGCGCTCCCTCGAGGCTCTCTTCCCTTCGCCGCTCGACCAGTTGACTGCGCGTAAGGCCCGCAAGCGTCGTGCTGCCTCCGCCGTCTGTGGCCACCAGCTCGACCACCTCCCAGCCCTCGGCACGAAGGCGGATTATCGTCCCTCCCATCCCTATCTCCATGTCGTCCGGGTGAGGGGAGACGACAAGTGCCCTGCCTCCTCGCCCGAGTCCCGCTTCGACCATTGCTTGACAACCTCCGGGCCTTCGATAAACATTACTTTAACACAACCGGAGTAGCCCCCGTCATGGAATACGAAGCCGTCATAGGGCTCGAGGTACACGCCCAGCTTCTTACCGAGTCCAAGCTGTTCTGTTCCTCTTCGACCCGGTTCGGGTCCCTTCCCAACTCGCAGGGATCCCCGGTCTCGCTCGGCTTGCCCGGGGCATTGCCCGTGCTCAACCGCAGGGCAGTCGAATACGCCGTAAGGGCCGCTCTGGCGCTCAACTGCCGCATCGCCACCTTCTCGCGGTTCGCCCGCAAACACTACTTCTATCCCGACCTTCCCAAGGGCTACCAGATATCCCAGTACGACGAGCCCCTCTCGACCGGTGGGTGGCTCGAAATCGAGGACGAGGACGGCTCGACGAAGCGGGTCGGCATCACCCGCATCCACCTGGAAGAGGACGCCGGTAAGCTCATCCACGACCAGTCGGCCGCCTACAGCTATGTGGACCTCAACCGGGCGGGGGTGCCGCTCATCGAGATCGTGAGCGAGCCCGATATCCGCACCCCGCAGGAGGCCGTGGCCTATATGAAGAAGCTGCGCGCCATCCTCGTATACATAGGCGTATGCGACGGCAACATGGAGGAAGGGAGCCTGCGGTGCGACGCCAACGTCTCCGTCCGGCCCCGCGGATCGCAGGAACTGGGGACCAAGACGGAGGTCAAAAACGTAAACTCCTTCAAGTTCGTCCAGCGGGCGCTGGAGTACGAGATAAGGAGGCAGGTTGCGGTTCTCGAGAAAGGGGGTACGGTCGTCCAGGAGACCCGCCTCTTCGATCCCGCCCGCGGGGTGACGGTGTCGATGAGGACCAAGGAGGAGGCACACGACTACCGCTATTTCCCCGAGCCCGACCTCCTGCCGCTCCGTCTGGACGAAGAGTTCATCGAGGCCGTGCGCCGTACCATTCCCGAGCTGCCCGACGCAAGGAAGAGGAGGTTCGTCTCCCAGTATGCACTTCCAGACTACGATGCCGAGGTCCTCACGGCGACGAGGGAACTGGCCGACTACTTCGAGAGCTGCGTCGAGGCCTACCCGAAGCCCAAGGTGGTGAGCAACTGGATCATGACCGAGGTGCTGAGGGAGCTCAAGGGGGGGGATCTCTCGTCGTTCCCCGTGGGACCGCGCGGCCTGGCGTCGCTGCTACGGCTCGTGGACGAGGGCACCATAAACACCAAGATCGCAAAAGACGTCTTCGCCGAGATGGTCGAGACCGGCAAGGAGCCCGAGCAGATCGTGCGGGAGAAGGGGGCCCGGCAGATTACGGACAAGGACGCGATCGTGGAGGTCGTAGCGCGCGTGGTGGGATCGAGTCCCCGTGAGGTCGAGCGGTACCGCGCCGGGGAGAAGAAGCTGCTCGGTTACTTCATGGGACGGATAATGAAGGAGACCGGCGGGAAGGCCAACCCGAAGGTCGTAAAAGAGGTGTTGGAGGAGAGGCTCTCTGGCGGCTAGTTGCTTGTTGGGACGGCATCGCTTGTGCAAGGACGTCCGTGAGCACCCGGGGCCGCGGGGTAGGGTGTGGTTGTGTGGTAGGGGGCGTCGGTGAAGGTGCCGGTGCTAGCAGGCAGAGCTTATGCCTTGGACCTTCGGCGCTATCATGCAGAACGTTGCACCGGGGGCTAAGGGATGTCGGCGGAAGGGTGATGGTATAGGAGCAGTGTGGCCGCGGAGAAGCTTGGGCTGCGAGTGGGCGGGTTCGACGTGTTGCCGCCTCTCTACTCCCTGGCAAGGAGCGGGCCTGGGGGGGTGAGGTGGCGGGAGGGGCCCATTCCTTGGGGTGGCGGTTCTTCCTGTGTCGGTATGCTCTGTTGACGGAGTGGAGACGGCCCGCATGCCGACGGTCGGTGCGATTCATCCGAAATCGGTCTATTCCGTTTCCCCTTTCTCTTTTCATTCAACGGTGCGGCCCCGTTTGGACTCGAGGCGGCTGACTCGACTCTTCGCCCCAGGTCTGAAGTGGAAGAGAGGCGGATATGCCTCCGTACCTTTCTTATTCGGCGGCGCGGCGGTCGTCGCGCCTCTGCGGCCGGAGAACGGGGCGGTTGCGACCGGTGAGACCGCCCGAAGTCGGGGGCTTGAGGGGGGTGAAGTCCGTTCCGTCTATATGTGTGGACGGGACTACATCTTCAGGGTCGGGCTGGCAGAAGGGGCTCGGCACTTCGTCGATTGTCGGCCGCGGGTGGGAGATGCCCGCATGAAAGATGCGTGCGGTATGGGTGGTGTGCGACGGCGCCGCATCCGAAGCTGGGCTCGATGACGGGGAGGTGCGTATCCGGGGGTGCCGCGGAGGCGTTGGCACCCTGATACGGCTAGGCAGCCATCTTCCCCTTCTTGCCCCCCTCGTCTTCGACCAGCTCGGCGTGGAGGCCCTTTATGGCATCCATTATCTCGTCCCTTATGGCCGCGATCTTCTCTGCCGGCGGGTGCCGCTCCTTCTTGTAGCGGAGCGGCTGGCCGAACTTGAGCTTCACCTTGGCCGGTTTTATGAGCTTGGTCTTTCGGGGCAGCGCCTCGAACGTACCGCTTATGCCCACCGGTATGACGGGGCATCCGGTGGCGACGGCTATTACGGCCACCCCTTCCTTGCCTTCGCCTATCGTTCCGTCTCTGGAACGCTGCCCCTCGGGAAAGATGCCGAACAGCCGGCCCTCCTTTAGGAGCCGTATGGTCCTCAACAAGGCGGCGCGATCGTTCTCGTCCCTCTTTACGGGAATACAGTTTACCAGGTCACACATCAGCCGGAAGGCACGGTTGGAGTTGTATACGTCGGCCGCGGCGAGAAACACCACTGGACGTCGCCGCTCCCTGATGGTGGCGGCGTTTATCAGCAGGCCGTCCAGGTGGGAGAAGTGGTTTGCGGCCACGATGGCGGCGCCCCTCTCCGGCACGTTATATGTGTCGATGAATTCGATGTCGAAATAGAGGTCACAGAAAGCGTTCACCACGAGAGCTATCCACCAGTTGCGGCTCCACGGGGGGGTCTCGCTGTGGGGATGTAGCTCGGGGGCTCGTATGTCGGCGGCGAAGTTCGAGACGGTTCGCAGAAAGGATCCAATCCTACTCATTCACGATAGATTATAAGGGGTAACAGCGGGGTTGTTAAGTGGGAACCTTCTCGCGGTTGATTATCTTGTAGAGCAGCCTGCGCAGATAAGACTCTCCACACCTGCTTATCTGCCGCTTAATGTTTTCCCACACCTCTATGGGGATGGAGAGAAAAACCGACACTATGTCCGGGTCGAACTGAGTCCCGGCTCCGCTCTCGATTATCTTTACGGCCTCTTCAAACGAGATGCTTTTCTTGTAGTTTCTCTCCGACGTCAAGGCATCCAAAGTGTCGGCCACACTGAAAATGCGCGCTCCGAGGGGAATCTCCTTCCCCTTGAGACCGAACGGGTATCCGGTGCCGTCGTAGCGCTCGTGGTGATAGAGGATGAGGTCGGACGCGGCTCCCAGGAACTTGATGCTCTTTATCAGCTCGTAGCCCATCAAGGGGTGTTTCTTCATGACCCTCCATTCCTCGGGCGACAGGGGAGCGGGTTTGAGGAGGATACTGTCGGGGATGCCGATCTTGCCTATGTCGTGGAGCAGGGCTCCCTTGGCGATCTCGATTATGGAGTCGCCGTCGAGGCCCATCTTTTCGGCCAGTGTTATCGCGTACTCTGTTACGCGGAACGAGTGGTATCCGGTCTCCTTCTCCCGCAGGTCCAGCGTGAGGATGAGAGACTGGAGCAGATCGGTATACAACGAGAAGAGCTCACGTGTCTGCTCGACCACCTTTTTCTCCAGGTTGAGCTGGTAGTCCCTGTTCTGGCGTATCAGCCGGGCCCTCTCGACTGCACGCCTTATGACCGTCTCGACGGTCTTTCCGTCGAAGGGCTTGAACAGGTAGTCGTAAGCCCCAAGGCTCATGGCGCGCTTTACGTCCTCGGCGTCCTTCGACGCCGATATCACGATGACCGACAGGTCGGGATGGGTGTGTCGTACGCGCTCCAGAACCTCGAGCCCCCCCATTACTGGCATGTGCAGGTCGAGGAGGACCACGTCGAAGGCGTCGCCGTCGGCAAGCCGCTCAAGACAGAGCTTGCCGTCGGTGGCCGTATCGCAACGGTATCCCATCCTCTCAAGGTACATCCTGAGCAGGCTGAGCACGTACTCTTCGTCGTCGACGATGAGGATGTTTTCACCGGCCATGGCGTGTGTCTCTGCCAGCCCGCGTCCCAGACCGCTCTCTTCGGGGCGGGCGCTGGCGGCGTGGTCCCCTGCACGTCGCAGTTGTTGCGAGATTACAATCTAAAATATAGGCCTTTTGATGGGTTCGCGAAACCCCGCGGATTTCCGACCGGCTCCCCGAAGCCCACATGGGCGTCGGCACCGTCACCGGGCACGGAGAGGCGGTCTCGGCTTGCTCGCCCGAGGGGACTCGGCCGCCTTTACCCGCCTCTGGGTATACCCGTTCCGGTTCCTCCTGCTCAAGGTAGCGGTGTCTGCGGCGGTTGCCCGTCGCGACGTGAAGGCGATCGCAGGGGGACGGTACCGGTGGATGGTGCCGTCGGGCGGTCGCCTGCTGAGGGTGGCTCGGTGGTGCGGCCTGGGCCTTGTGGTTGTGGAGGCGTGCGGGATTTGGTCGAGTGATGCAGGCTTGTGCACGCGTAATGCGGGTCAGGTGGTGCGGAGTTCCGGCGGGATGGCCGTTGCGGGTGCGGCATCGCGCCAACGCGTGACCCGCCGGCGCATTGGGCCTTGCCGCGAGTTGCCTCGTCCGGTTTGCAGGATCGCAGGGGGAGCTTGAGGGGTGACGGGGTTTGTGATTCTTTCCGTCTCAGCGGTGTGATGCGGCGTGGGGTTTGTGGATAGGTGTCGTTGCCGGCGTGTAGGGAATGGGGGACGGATATCCATCGTTGGTGCGGCGTCGGAAGGGGATGCGGTCAGAGGAATAGTAGGAATGAGCGCTGGAGTACTGCCGTCCGTGAGTGGCGGCACGGATGGAGGAGGATGCAGGGCAGGGGCGGCGTGTGCGTTGACCTCGTCTCGGGGCTCGTATATCCTTAGTCCCGGTGTCGGAGCCGCGCGAGGCGGCCTGCGATGCCGCGGCCGCCTGAGCTTCAGCGGGCGGTCCCTGGGTGGTGCAGCCATGGAAGCGCTTCTCGTTCTCGAGAACGGCGAGACGTTCGCCGGTCGGCAGTTCGGCTCCGCCGGCGAGGCCACGGGCGAGGTGGTGTTCAACACCTCGATGACGGGCTATCAGGAAATCCTCACCGACCCCTCCTACAACGGCCAGATCGTAGTGATGACTTATCCAGAGATAGGCAACTACGGTGTCAACGATGCCGACGTCGAATCGGCAAGGCCGTACGCGAGGGCCTTCATCGTCCACGAGTATTGGCCCGCGCCGAGCAACTGGCGTTCCGAGGGCTCGCTGGGCGACTATCTGGCGCGCCACGGGGTGATCGGAATCGAGGGAGTCGATACGCGCCGCTTGACACGCATCATACGCGAGGCCGGGGCCATGAGGGGGATCGTCTCCTCGACGGATCTCGATCCCGAGAGCCTGCTCCGCAAGGTCAAGGCGTCACCTTCCATCGTGGGACTGGACCTCGTAAGCGAGGTCACCACGGCCGACACCTACACGTGGAGCGAGGGAAGCGGGGGTGTCGCGCTTCCAAGTGGCGTGCGGCGCCGCCGCGTGGTGGTCTACGATTTCGGCCTCAAGCGCAACATCCTTCGCAGGCTCGTCGACGTCGGGTGCGCTCCGGTGGTGGTTCCGGCTTCCATGCCGGCCGAGGACGTGCTCGCCCTGGAGCCCGAGGGCGTGGTGTTGTCCAACGGTCCCGGCGATCCCGCGGCCGTAGACTACGCGGCGCGTGCTGTAAGGGCTCTGCTCGGCAGGGTGCCGGTGATGGGCATATGTCTGGGCCACCAGATACTGTCGCTCGCCCTGGGCGGCAAGACGTACAAGCTCAAGTTCGGCCACCGGGGTGCGAACCAGCCTGTCAAGGACCATCGCACCGGGCGCGTGGAGATAACCTCGCAGAACCACGGCTTCGCCGTCGATCCCGACTCTCTGAGCGGCGAGGTCGAGATCACCCACACCAATCTCAACGACGGCACCGTAGAGGGCATATGCCACCCGTCGCTGCGCGCCTTCTCAGTCCAGTACCATCCCGAGGCGTCGCCCGGCCCCCACGACTCGTCTTACCTGTTCGATACGTTCGTAAGGATGATGGAAGAGGACGGTTAAAAGACGTCCCATCCCTCCAGCCAGGGGATCGACCCAGGGGCAAGGGGGGCCGGTGTCGAGGGGGCGGCGGCTAGGGCTCCGTCATGGCGAGGAATCGATCCTCGTCTATTGTTTCAACACCAAGGCGGCGGGCCCTGTCGAGCTTGCTCCCGGGTTTTTCTCCTACGACTACGTAGTCGGTGTTGCGCGACACCGATGAGCTTACGTGTCCGCCCAGCCTCTCCACCCTGCGCCTTGCCTCCTCGCGGCTCATCGAGCGCAGCGTGCCCGTGAATACGAACACCTTCCCCTCGAGCGGGCGCGGTCCTTCCTCCTGGGACGGATACTCTATCTCCACGCCGGCCTTGAGCATCCTCTCTATCCTTCTCCTCGCCTCCGGGTCGGCGAAGAATCGCACCACGCTCGAAGCCACCTCCGGGCCCACGCCTTCGATCGCCATGAGCTCCTCTTCGGTGGCGTCCATGAGGGCCTCGAGCGAGGGAAAGTGGGAGGCGAGTAGCTGTGCCGTGTTCTCGCCCACGAACGGTATGCTGAGCGCGTTTATGAACCGCCAGAACGGGATGCGCTTGTGGTTCTCTATCTCCCTTATGAGGTTTGTCGCCGATTTGTCGGCGAAACGCTCAAGGCGCAGCAGGTCGTCCTTGCGCAGGTAGAAGAGATCCGAGTAGTCCCTGATGAGGCCGGCCTTGAGCAGCTGCTCGACCACCTTCTCTCCGAGCCCACCGATGTCGAATGCCTTACGCGAGGCGAAGTGCTTGATCGTGCCCTTGAGCTTGGCCGGGCAGGAGGGATTGGTGCAGTAGTAGTAGGCGCCGCGTTTCTCGACGGGGCTGGCACAGACGGGGCATTCGGTGGGCATACGGAACGGCTTCGCCCCCGGAGGACGCTTCTCCTTTATGGGTTTTATGACGTCGGGGATCACGTCGCCCGCGCGCTCGACGAGCACGGTGTCCCCTTCGCGGAGATCCTTCTGCTCGATCACGTCCAGCGTGTGAAGGTTCGCCCTGCTGACGGTGACCCCCGCTATGCGCACGGGGCGGAGGTATGCGACGGGTGTGAGCTGTCCCATGCGCCCCACCTGGACGTCTATCTTCTCGATCACCGTCGTCGCCTGTCGCGGCTTGAACTTATAGGCGATGCTCCAGCGCGGGTGCTTCGACGTTGCACCCAGCCGCCGTTGCAGTTCGCGGTCGTTGACCTTTATGACGACGCCGTCGAGCTCGTAGGGAAGCTGGTCGCGGAGGTGTTCCATCTCGGCGTGGTAGGCGACGGCCTCGTCGATGTTACGGCAGAGCCTTATGCGCTCTTCCACCTTGAACCGCCAGGCGCGGAACGATTCGACGATGCTCATCTCCGTCGGGAACTCCAACCCCTCGACACGGCCCACGCCCCACGCGTAGAACTCAAGCGGGCGGCTCGCCGTCACCGAGGGGTCGAGCTGGCGAAGCGAGCCCGCCGCGGCGTTCCTCGGGTTTGCGAACACGGGCTGTCCCTCTTCGAGCAACCTGCGGTTGAGCCGCTTGAAGTCCTCCTTGGGCATTATGACTTCGCCCCTCACCTCGATCAGCGCCGGCACCGCGCCCCCGTCGCTATGGAGCCGCAGCGGTATGGACCGTATGGTCTTGAGGTTCGCCGTCACGTCTTCGCCCACGGTCCCGTCGCCGCGCGTAGCCCCTCTTACGAACACCCCCTCGCGGTAGAGGAGCGAAGCCGACACGCCGTCGAACTTGGGCTCGGCCACGTACTCTATGTCGCCTCCCACGCCCAGCGTGCGCCTCAAGCGCGACTCGAACTCCCGGGCCTCCTGCTCGCTGTTGACGCTCTCTATGCTCAGCATAGGCTCAAGGTGTCGTGCAGGCGAGAACCCCTCCTGCACGGCGCCTCCCACGCGCTGCGTCGGTGAGTCGGGGGTGATGAATTCGGGGAACCGTCGCTCCAGCTCCTCGAGCTCGCGGACCAGAGCGTCGTACTCGCTGTCCGAGATCTCGGGGTTGTTGAGCACGTAGTAGAGGTAGTCGTGGTGCGCTATCTCGCGCCTCAGTTGCTCGATGCGTATCTTGGCCTGCTCCCTGTCCACGTGGCCTCCTCCTGCGTGCACGGGGGCGGCGTTACTCCCCCCCTCCGCCCGCTCCCCCCACTCGTCGGAGACGGGCGGAAGAGGGCTCAGCCGCGCCCTCTCTTCCTCGATGCCAGCCATCCCATCAATCGGTCCCTGTCCCAGCAGTTCACTACGTGGCGCGCCTCCACCCAGCCGCGTCTCGCCGTGGCCACACCGTAGCGCATCATGCGGAGCTGTTCCGTGCTGTGGGCGTCGGTGGAGATGACCAGTTTCACCCCCATCCCTACGGCCGTGCGCGCGTTCACGTCGTTAAGGTCGAGCCTCAGATAATGGGAGTTTATCTCCAGCGCCTTGTCCTTGCGCAGCGCAGTCTTCATCACGGTCTCGACGTCGAACTCGTAGGCCGCACGCGACCCCAGGAGCCTGCCCGTAGGGTGGGCTAGCACGTCCACGTATGGGTTCTCGAGAGCCTTCACCATGCGTCTGGTCATCGTCTCCGAATCGGACTTGAACCCGCTGTGGACGGCCGCTACCACAAGGTCCAGTCCGGCAAGCACCTCGTCCGGATAGTCGAGCGAGCCGTCCGAACGGATGTCGACCTCGGCGGCCATGAGCACCGCAATGCCGACCGCCTCGGCCCGGACGCGCTCGAGGGCCTTCCTTTTCTCTTTCAGCCTCTCGCGGCTCAGTCCGCCCGCCACCGTCGACGAGGGGCTGTGGTCGGCTATAGCGACGTAGTCGTAGCCCACGCGACGGGCCGCTTCGACCATCTGCTCGATGGAATCCCTGCCGTCGCTCCAATCGGAGTGGACGTGAAGGTCGCCTCGTATCTCTTCGATCCGCACGAGCCGAGGCAGCGTCCCCTCGATGGCGGCCTCAATCTCGCCCCTGTCCTCACGCAGCTCGGGCGGTATCCACTCCATGCCGAGCTTCTCGTATATCTCTTCCTCCGTCCGTCCCGCCAGGCGGCGGCCGTCGCGGAAGAGACCGTATTCGTTGAGCACCAGGCCGTGCTTTATGGCTATCGTGCGCATATGGACGTTGTGTGCCTGCGAGCCGGTGAAGTATTGGAGCGCTGCTCCCCAGGACTCGGGCCTCACGACGCGCACGTCCAACTGCAGCGTCCCCTTCACGCGTACGCTGCACTTGGTCTCGCCGGCAAGCAGCACCTCGTCGACGAAGGGCAGCTTCGTGAAACGCTCTATCACGCCGCCCCCGTCTTCGGCCATGGCGAGTATGTCGATGTCTCCTATGGTCTCCTTCATCCTCCTCAACGAACCGGCCACCCGCGCCTCTATCACCCCCTCCAGCGCGCCCAGCGCCTCGGTGACCTCTTCGGCGATGGGGAGGGCCTCGCCCAGCGGGATGCGCCCGGCGCCGAGTTTGTAGAAGGCCACGCCCTTCTTGAGCTCCTCGACCTTTTTACGCCCCATCCGCGGCAGCTTCTCCACCTGGCCGCTCTCGAGAGCCCTCTCCAGGTCGTCGAGCGTCCTTACACCGAGCTCCTTGTAGAGGAGGGCCAGCGTCTTGGGGCCGAGCCCCTGTATGTCCAGCAGCTCCATGCTCAACGGCACCTGCCTTTTGAGCCGCTCGTATTCGGTTATGGTGCCCTCCCTGAGGAACTGCTCAATCTTCCTTGCGATCTCCTTACCAACGCCCGGGATATTGGTGAGGTCGCCGCGCTCGGCCACATCCTCTATGTCCTCCACAAGATCCATGATGTTTCTTGCGGCCTTCCTGTAGGCCCTGACCTTGAAGCGGTTCTCGCCCAGGACCTCCAGCATGTCGGCCATGGTGTCGAGGATGGATGCCAACTCTTGGTTACGTATCATACAGTTCTAGATTATATGCGACGTCGGGAGGGGGATAAAGAGGCGATGGGCTGCGTGCGGGGGGAGCCGCGGTCGGGAGCCCACTTGCGGGGAGTGGATCGTGGAGGGGGTCGTTGGTTGCGTTGGCGGTGGGAGAGGGATTAGTTCGGGGTGGAAGGCTTGGTTTTTCCATGCGGGCGTGTTGGCAGTGGGAGAGGGAAAGGCGGAAGGGCTGTGGTCGGCTGTCGACGTGGATGGGGTGGGTGGAGTAGGCGAAGTGGTGGGGTCCCAGGTGCGATCATGGAGAGGCGGGTGCAGACTCGCCCACGGCTGCGTCGGTCGGTGTCTGAGCCGTGGAATAGACCCGCCGTTGGAGGTGAGCTCCGGCCGGGAGAGCGTGAGGAGGACGTGTGGGCTGATGGAGGTCGTGGCCGTGGGTGTCGGTGTGGTGAGACGGCACCGAGCGAGCGGGGGGGGCGGCGGTGCCACAGGGGGGAAGGGGGGGCGAGACCTTTTTCTCCGCGTGTGTTGGAAGCTCGGGCATTATTAAGGTGGGTGGCGGCGGTGCGGGTGGAGCCGGATTGCCCCCAGGTGCAGGGCGGGAGCGTGTGCGCGTGGGAGTTTGTGGTGGTGTAGGGCCTGCGCAACGGCGTGCCGTGAGGGGTGAGTGGGGTCGATGCCCTTGGTGGGGGGCGCGGGGCTTTTGTGCGTGGCCGGAAGGGAGCAGGCAGGGGGCTGATTTGTCCGGCAGTGCGGGTGTCTCTGCCCTAGCCCCGGGCTTGTTTGCCCGGCGGGTGGGGGTGGTCGGCCGTCCATATGTGCTTGTTAACCGTGTCCCGCTTTTCCGTGTAAGGTTTTAGAGGGGGCGTGCCGCCGCACCCGCCGCGGTGTTTCCATGACGCACCAACTGGAGCGCAAGAGGCTCATCATCGTTACGGGCAAGGGTGGTACGGGCAAGACCGTGGTCTCGCTCGTCCTCTCACGGGCAGTGGCGCGGGTGTGGAATCGTCGTGTGCTGGTGGCCTTGGGCGAGGGGTTGAAGGGTCTGGGTGCCGCCGTCGGGAGCCGGAGAAGGACGTTCGCGCGTCCTATAAGGCTCGAGGGAGGTGTCTATGCCGTCACCCTCGATGCACGGCGTGCGCTTGACGATTACCTTAAGCTCCGCCTCTCCAGGGCATACCCCTTTTACCGGCCGCTGCTCAAGCTCAAGGGGGTGGACTACTTCTTCGACGCCGCCCCCGGCCTGAGACAGCTGGCCGTCCTGGGCAAGCTCCGTCAGCTCACCTCCTTGAGCGACCGCCGCGGCCGACCACGCTTCGCGCTCACCGTGTTCGATGCGCCGGCCAGCGGCCACGCCGCCGCACTTCTGCGCGTGCCTGCCAAGGTGCTCACCCTCCTGGAGGGCGGACCTCTCCGAAGGGACGTCCACGAGATAGCCGACCTCATGCGCGATAACGAGCGTGCCGCCTTGGTGATCGTTTCGCTGCCCGAGGAGATGGCCGTCGAAGAGACACTCGAGACCATCGAGGACGCAAGGCGCATCGGTATGGAGCCCGCGTTCGTCGTGTTGAACAGGGTATATCCTTCCCTCTTCGGCGGTAGTTACGCCGATGGGCTCGTTGCGGCCCCTCGCGAGGGTGAGAAGCGGGGCAGAATGGAGCTCGCTGCGGCTTATCTGGCGCGCGAGCTTCGGTCGGAGCGCTACGCACGGGAGCTCAAACGGCGGGGTGGGGTGCCGGTGGTGTACCTCTCGGAGAGATTCACTGCACGGCTCGGCAAGGACGATATGGCCGCTCTCGTGGAGGAGATGGACAAGCAGCTCCAAGGAGGCGACGCGTCGTGACCCTGGGAGAAGTGGTGCGCCGCAGCCGGGTGGTGGTGTGCGTGGGGCCGGGCGGAGCTGGAAAGACCACCGTCTCGGCGGCCGTTGCGCTGCAGGGCGTGGCCGACGGCAGGCGCACGTTGGCCCTCACCATCGATCCTGCTCCGCGGTTGGCGTCCGCTCTGGAGGCGCGGAGGACGGCGGGGAACGAGTCCGTGGCCGTCGGGAGGGAGAGGCTGCTCGATGCGGGGGTGCCGGCAAGCGGCTCACTCGACGTCATGGTGCTCGACGTCAAGGCCGCCTTCGACGATCTCGTGAGCAGGCTCTCTCCGGACGACGTCACACGGCGGCGGATCCTCTCCAATCGATACTACCGCGTCATAGCCGACTCTCTTGCAGGCTCGCACGAGTTCATGGCGCTCGAGCTGTTGAGGACCACCGTCGACCGAGGGCGTTACGATCTCGTAGTGCTCGCACGCCGCCCACCGGGGGGTTCCTGGACTTTCTTTCGGCGCCCAAGAGGCTCCTTGAGCTGCTGGAATCGCCGGAGATGGCCCTCATGGCCCGCTCGGCCGCCTTGGCCGAGAGACTCACCTTCGGTCTCAGCGCCCTGTGGACCAATGTGGTTCTCAAGGCGATAGGGAAGGTGGTGGGTTTGGATGTCCTCGGCGACGTGTGGTCGTTCTACAGGGATATCGACCCTATAAGGGAGCCTCTGAGCGAACGGGCACGCGCCACGTTCGATCTCATGCGGGGCCCTGAAACGGCGTACCTGGTGGTGACGAGGGCCGAGGCGTGGCTGCTCGAGGAGACGCGCACACTCAAGCGGGCCCTTGAGCATGAGGGGTGCCGGGTGGGAGGGGTCGTGGTCAACAGGCTGGTCGACGTCCCGCCGTCCCGTACCGAGCCGGAGAAGTCGGTGCCGTGCGTCGGCCTGGAGGAGGGGTTGGCCCTCAGGGTGAGGCGGGCGGCTGGACTTATGGAGCGCCTTGCCGTTTCACAACGTACGGTCGTTGACGGGCTACGGAAAGCGCTCGGTGGCCGTACCGCCCTGGTGACGCTGCGTGAGCTTGAGGCCGAGGTTTACGAGATCGCAGGGATCGAAAGGATAAGGAGGGCTCTTTTCGGCCGTCGGCAGGATGGGTAGGGTGTGTCAATAGTCTGCGTAGGCCGTGCTCGTCTTCAGGGCGTAGCTCTTTATACCCTCCGTTATTCCTTCGGCCAGGCGGCTCACGTAGAAGGGGTTCGTGAGCCTCTTCTCCTCGCGTGGGTTGGTGATGAACGCCGTCTCGATCAGGATGCTGGGGACGTCGGCACCGATGAGCACCACGAAGGGGGCCTTCTTGACACCCTTGCTGCGGATGTAGCGGTACTTGCGCGAGAGGTGGGATACCATTGCCCTTTGCACCTTTCGGGCCAAGCTCATCGATTCGTCGATCTTCGAACTCAGCAGGTATTTTTTGAGGATGTCCTGCAGGTCGCTCAGGCCGCGCGTGTTGGTGGCGTTCTCCCTTGCGGCCACGGCCAGCGAGTGGCGGTCGCGTGTGAAGCTCAGCACGTATGTCTCGATGCCATGGGCCTTGCGGTCGCGCGATGCGTTGCAATGGATCGAGATAAATAGGTCGGCCCTGTACTTCCTGGCGATTGCCGTCCTCTCCTCGAGGGGTATGTAGCGGTCGTCGTAGCGGGTGAGTATGACACGCTCGGCTATGCCGTGGCGCTCGAGCTTCTTCTTCAACATCTTGGCTATGGCGAGGTTGACGTCCTTCTCCTTCACTCCCCTCGGCCCCACGGCTCCGGGATCGCGGCCGCCGTGTCCGGGGTCGATGACGATTGTCCGCACCTTGAGGCCGAGGACGTCGCGCAGCGTCTTGGGAGGTGGGGCCTCGCCCCTCTTGCGGGCCTTCTTCTTTGCTCCGGCCTCCGTAGGCCAGGCCTTGGCCACGGCCTGGCCCGGTGGCGGTTCCTTTCCGTAGACGTCCATCACGATGCGGTAGGGGTCACGGAGGGAGAACACCCTGTAGTACTTGAAGCTCTTTATGTAGAGCACCGCCCTTACGGTGCCGGGAGCGTTGTTGCCGACGCGTATCGATTCGAGCAACCCCCCGTCGGGTTTGGGCACCGAGAGGTCCGGCTCGGCGACGCTTTGCTGTATGTCGACGTAGAGACGCGGGGGCTTGGATATGGAAGGGTCGGGCCGCAACAGGTGGGGCTTGTAGGAAACGGGCCTGTCGAGGTGGATCACCACGCGCGAATAGTCCTCGGTGGACCATGTGCGTACGGCGCGCACACGGGCGTAGCGCGAACCCTTGCGGGATGAGGCGGCTCGGCGGGTGCTCCTTTTCTTGCGCTCGGCTAATCTCTTGTAGGGCTTGAGCTCATCGAGCTTCTTTCGGGCGACCGGATACATGTCGCCCTTCTTGTAGCCCTTCACTATACGCTCGTATTCCAGGTAGGCCTGCGCCTTGTCCCACCTCTCCACAATCCTTGCCACGCGTATCAGGGCGTCGTCGGCCCGTGAGCTGTAGGGGTAGGCGCGTACGAACCGCCTGCTCAGCTCGACGGCCTTCTCAAGTGCAGGGCGCGAATGGAAGCGGGTACCTATCTCTTCATACATCTTGCCGGCAAGGAAGAGAGCATCGGGGGCGCGCGAGCTGGTGGGGTATTCGACGTAAATGTTGTTGAAGGCCTTGGCCAAGGTGTCCCAGATCTCCTTGCGGTTCATGTTGTCGGGGTCGGTCGAGAGCTTCTCGTAGAGGGAGAGGGCCTCGGCGTAGAGGGGCTCACCCTGGTCTTTGTAGGCGAGGCCTGGAAGGGGGAGGAAAGCCAGCAGCACTAAGAGGGTGAGTGCTCGTTGGAACGGTTCCATTTAAACCTAAATATATACAACAGATTTAGTAATGTAAATGGCCAAAGTGGTTTGATATTTAGTCGCCTCTCGAACGGTGTTCCAGCCGTGTGCGCGGCGCGCCGTCGGGGTCCTACTCCCGGGGCGATGTGGTGCCGCGCCGCTCGGGACGGTCGTTGGGGGTGCACGGTGACGTGCGTCGCTTCTTCTGCGGCGCCGCGGCGGAGGTGCGCGGGCGGTTCAGGCCGGGCGTCGGTCGGCGCTTGTTCCCTGGATAGGGGGATTGGGGAAAGGGGACGGGGCTCGTTGCCGTCGGCGCTTCGCAGCGATTGACGGTGTCTCCTTACGCATCCAGCGGACCGCGCCCTCCTACCGTGGGGGGTATGGGTGTCGGTATCCGCCGTCGCGTGCGCGCCGCCGCGGCTTCGTCCCCTTTTGGGGGGCGGGGGTGGTTTCTTAAGGGGTAGGGGGCAATATGGTAATATTTTATGGTATCGCACGTGCCACGAGCAGTCCGCGGGGCGTGGCGGCAGGCGGTTCGTTCGACCCCTCCCCTTCGTACCGCCCGCAGCCGTGGCGGTCGCGTCGTCAACACCACCCGTTGAGAGGTTCCAGGTTTGAGTATATCCGTCTCGAGATTCGTTTTGTATTTAGCGATATTGCCGCTCCTTATTGCGGGATGCGAGAAGGCCGGCGACGGTCTTCCCGAGGAGGGCACGGCAGGCGGCGGTGCCGCCGTCTCTACGCCCCTTCCCTCCCAGGCGTCGCACGGAGGGGAAGCGGCGTATCTGCCTTCCTTCTCCCCCCTCGTCAAGAGGCTTAAGCCCTCGGTGGTCAACATCAGCACGACCAGCGTGGTCGAGGGTTCGCCGTTCATGCCCTTCGGCGAGAACGACCCCTTCTCGGAGCTGTTCAAAAAGTTCTTCGGGCAGTTGCCCAAGAGGAAGTTCAACCGCCGCGGCCTCGGGTCGGGGTTTATAATATCCCGGGACGGCTATGTGGTGACCAACCACCACGTCGTCAAAGGGGCGCGTGACATCGAGGTGATCCTGGCCGACGAGAGCCGCTACAAGGCCGAAGTGGTGGGCACTGATCCCAAGACCGACCTTGCCCTGCTCAAGATAGACGCAGGAAGGGATTTGACCCCACTCGAGTTCGGTGATTCCGAGCACCTCCAGATCGGGGACTGGGTGATAGCCATAGGCAACCCCTTCGGCCTGGGCCATACCGTGACGGCCGGCATCGTGAGTGCCAAGGGCAGGGTGCTCGGTCTCGGCAGCTACGATGACTTCATACAGACCGACGCCCCCATCAACCCCGGAAACAGCGGCGGCCCGCTCATTGACCTCAGCGGCAAGGTCGTAGGCGTCAACACCGCCCTCGTTCCTCGGGGCCAGGGAATAGGGTTCGCCATCCCCTCGAGCATAGCCCGTGGGGTGATCGAGCAGCTCCGTTCAACGGGCAAGGTGGTCAGAGGATGGCTGGGCGTCCACGTGCAGGAGCTCACGCCCGAGATAGTGGAGGGACTCGCCCTGAGCGTTCGAGAAGGCGTGCTCGTCTCCGATGTCACTCCTGGAAGCCCTGCCGAGAAGGCCGGCATAAAGAGGGGGGACGTTATTGTGGAGATAAACGGCAAGCCGGTGAGGAAGATCACCGACGTCACCGTGCTCGCGGCCAACTCTACACCCGGGACGGAGCTCACCATAAGCCTTGTTCGCGACGGTGAGAGGAAGGAGGTCAAGGTCGAGCTGGCGCCCTATCCCGAAGTCGCGGCACGAGATACGGAGAAGAAGACGGCACAGGTGCTGGGTCTCAGGGTGAGTGACGTGACGCCCGAGACCGCTGAGGAACTCGGTGTGAAGGCCGGCACGGGGGTTGTGGTCGTGGCCGTCGCAAGGGGGAGCCTGGCGGAGCTTGCCGGTTTCAAGAAGGGGGACGTCATCCTTGAGGTGAACCGGCAACAGGTAAAGGACAAGGCCGATTTCCTCGATAAAATGGCAAAGCTCAGCTCCAGGGTCTCCAATCTGTTTCTCGTGAACCGCAAGCACAAGACGGTCTACATAGCACTCAAGGCGGGCTGAAACTGAACGTGCCGTAAGCCTGCTGCGGTCGGGGGTGGGCAGGGAGAGTAGCCCGGCCTGTTCGACGACGGATCGTCCAAGTAGTTGGGGTGTTTCGGTATGAGGGTCACGATTCTGGGATGCGCCACATCGACCGGTGTGCCCGTGGTGGGATGCGAGTGCCGCGTGTGCAGGTCGCGGAATCCGAAGAACTCCAGGACCAGGAGTTCCGTACTCATCCAGTGTCACGGCCTCAACATCCTCATCGACACCTCCCCCGATCTCAGGTTCCAGGCGCTGCGGCACGGGATTTCCCGCGTCGATGCCGTGCTCTATACACATTCCCATGCCGACCACACCCATGGAATAGACGACCTGCGGGTGTTCAACTTCATCAACAAGAACACCATCCGCTGCTACGCCAACGCCGAGACTCTCGAAAGCATCCGCAGGAGTTTCAGCTACATATTCGACGGGTCTCATTCGGCCGGAGGCAAGCCTCAGCTCGAACTGGTGCGCATAGATGGGAGATTCGCCGTGGGTAGCGTAGGCGTCGTCCCCGTCGAGGTGGAACACGCCCACTGGACGATATACGGTTACAGGATAGGTGGATTCGCCTACATAACCGACTGCAGCGGCATCCCGCCTGGGTCGCGCGATAAGCTGCGCGGCCTGGACGTGCTCGTCCTCGGGGCGCTTCGGCCTAGGCCGCACGCCGCCCACTTCAGCGTGGATCAGGCCGTCGAGGCCGCGGCGGCCATAGGGCCCAAGTGCACCTATCTTACGCACATGGGGCACGAACTCGATTACGACGAGCTTCGGGCGTCCCTTCCGCCGGGGGTCGAGCCCGCCTACGATGGGCTGACCGTGGAGCTGGCCGACCCGCCCGAGGGGTGGTGAGGCTGCGGAAAAAGGAGTCGGCGAGGCCCGGGGGCCTTTCCATTTATTGTTATGTGATTCAAGTGACTAGGTGGTGAACAGGCTATGCAGGAACTCGTATCAAGGCTCAAACGCCGAAACGTTACCAAGCTCGTACTGTGCGTCCTGGACGGACTGGGGGGCCTTCCGGTCGGTGGCAACGGAGAAAGGACTGAACTGGAAGCGGCCCGTACCCCCAACCTCGACGCCCTCGCCTCCAGGGCCGCCCTCGGACTCCACGTGCCGGTTGCTCCCGGAATCACTCCCGGCAGCGGCGCAGCCCATCTGGCGCTGTTCGGCTACGATCCACTCACGCACGAGATCGGCAGGGGGGTGCTTGAGGCATTGGGTCTCGGCCTGGAGGTGGGGAGGCGCGACATAATGATACGGGGAAACTTCTGCACGGTGAGCTACGAAGGAGGAGTTCCCGTCGTGGTGGACCGCAGGGCGGGTAGGATCCCCACGGAGGAGAACGCCAGGATAACCGCCATGCTGGCCCAGGCGCTGGGTGAGATCGGGGGGGTGAAGATAAAGCTGGTGCCGGGGGTGGAACATCGTTTCGTCCTGGTGCTGACGTTTCCCGAGGACCTGCCCGAAGGTGCCGACCGGGTAAGTGACACCGATCCTCAACGTGAGGGGACGGCTCCACTCGACCCGGTGGCCGCCGACGAGCGTGCCGCACGCACGGCTGAGGTGTTGAGGGAGTTCGTGGAACGAGCTGCCCGTTTGCTTCGCGGCGAGCCCAGGGCGAACTACCTGCTGTTGCGCGGTGTTTCTGCCTATCCGCGCCTTGCCGGCTTTGCGGAGGTCTACGGTCTTCGGGCCGCCGCGGTGGCGGCATACCCCATGTACAGGGGCGTCGCCAAGCTGGTGGGGATGGAGGTGCTTCAAGTTGATGGTGAGGCGGTAGAGGATGAGATCAAGGTCCTTGAGGCGGAGTTCGGCCGCTTCGATTTCTTCTACCTGCATGTCAAGAAGACCGACAGCCGCGGTGAGGACGGGGATTTCGACGCCAAAGTGCGGGTGATCGAGGAGTTCGATGCCTTGGTGCCCAGGATTGTCGAGCTGAGCCCTGACGTGCTCGTCGTGACTGGCGATCACTCCACGCCGTCCGCGATGAGGTCTCACAGCTGGCATCCCGTGCCCTTGTTGCTCCACTCGCCCTATACGAGAGGGGGGGGCGAAGGGGGCTTTGGCGAGTCGCAGTGCCTTCGCGGGGAGCTCGGAACCATCAGGGCGCTTGAGCTCCTGCCCCTCATGATGGCCCATGCAGGAAGGCTCGACAAATTCGGCGCATGACCGTGCGCTCACACACCTTTGACTTTTGCGACGCCATGAGCTATATTAATTCTTGCCGGCTGACCTTCCACGTTTTCTTTTGGAGTGCCGAAGTGGCGGAACTGGTAGACGCGCTGTCTTGAGGGGGCAGTGCCCGCAAGGGCGTGCGAGTTCGAATCTCGCCTTCGGCACCAATCATTTCAATAGGTTGCGAGCGTCAGACAACGGGGACGAGGGTGCTTCTTTGCGAGAGGTGTCCAAATAGGTGTCCATGAGACGGCTCGTTTCGATCCGTCTGCCCAGCTTGGACACCGCCTCTCGTTTGGCCGATTCCCTGGTATGGCTGTAGCGCTTTAGCACGGTGATGTCCTTGTGGCCTGAAAGGGCCATCACGGTGGCGTAATCCTCTTTCTCCTCCACTATGAGGTTCGAGACGAACGTGTGCCTAAGGTCGTGGAATCTGAGCTTGCCTATCCCTGCTTTCTTCAACGTGTTGTGCCAGGCCGTTCTCCACGCCGTCTTCGAAGCGTATGGTTCGCCCTCAGGGGTCGTAAAGACGTATTCGGAACGGGAGTTTCTCTTCAGGTCCTTCAAGGTATCGAGCAAGACATCGCAAACAGGAATGGCCCTGCTGTCGTTGTTCTTTGTTTCCTGGACGTAGATGTATCCATTCTCGAGGTCCACGTCTTCCCATTTGAGAAGGCGCAGCTCACCCCGCCTCATCCCCGTGAGATATGCGCAGAGAAGCACCGGCTTGAAGTGAGAGGGTGCCGAGCGATAAAGGGCCTCGAATTCCGAGTCCTTAAGGATTCTGGGCAGATAGTTGGGTACGGGTAGGAGCTTCATTCCCTTTATGGGGTTTGTGCCGATTCGTTTCCACTCGCATGCGAGGTTGAACACCCTGCGCAATATGCTGAGTTCTTTGTTGATGGTTTCGGGCTTCCGTCCCTTCCCGCGGCGATGGGCCTTGTATTTCTCTACGAGCCAGAGACTTATTTGGTGAGCTGGCTTTCCACCGAAGAAGGCCAATAGGGGCTTTGATGCCATGACGTCCCTCTCGTACGCCTTGTGGTTGATTCGTGCCCATTCCAGGTATTCGGCCATCAATTTGTCGAAGAGAACGGGTTTGTGGGTCTTGGCGATATCGAACTTGCCCTGGGCTATTTCAGCCTTCCTTATGGAGAGCGCCCGCTCGGCATCACGGCGCGTTACCCTAGCCGGATCCACTCCCGGGATGGTGACCACTTCACGGCGCCTCTTCCCGTCGGGAAGATAGTAGTCTATGTACCAGCGGTTTCCCTTCTTGAATACTCCCATTGTCGTAACACCCTGCAAATACTCTACAAACATTCTACATCAAGTCGCGCACAAGCCTATACCCCCTGCCATCGTTAGGTCTTTTACCCGCGGCCGGGGTGGGGAGCAGGGAGAGGTCTTCAGCGGAGAGTCCTTTTCGTCGACGCTTCTCTAGAAGCGCAAGGAGTAAGGGGTGAGGTTCGGTGGGGGGTGTGTTCAATGGCATGTAGTGGGTAAAAGTAGTGCGCCGGGTGGGTGCGGCTGCCATGGAGGATACCTTCGCCAACTACCGTGGAAGAAGGAAGTGAAGGGGATGAAATAAGGTGGTCTTGGGCGAGACGAGCGCCGCCTTGCGTGGGAAGGACCGGCGTCATGCCATCTCATCCCTCCGGGGAGGTAGCGCGGCCGGAGGGGGGCAGAGTGCCGGGAGAGCGCGGGCGGTGGAATCGTGCGCAGCTCGTGGTGGCATGGAATATTCAATTTACGGCTCGAAAGACGGGAGGGTCTTGCATAGGTGTGGGTATTCAGGGGAGCGATAAGCCGGTCGAAGAACGAGAGCGAGACTGGACAGAGTAGGGTGAGGGAACGACGGGTACCGCGTAGGACACACGTATACGTCCAGGGGGTTCCATGAGAGAGGTGTTCGGGGCTCCCCCCACCCTTGAAGCCGAGAGCACGGGGAAGGGAAAGGGAGCGAGGTCTTCCGTCGACCGAATTGGGAGAACACGTCTTCCACGTGGGATGATCTTGCCGTTGGGTGGAATCTACGACGCAACTCCAGCCTGCATGGCAAATTACACTTTACAACGTAACGCAGGTGACCGCACGCACAACGCAGGCACTTGCTGAGGGGATAGGGTCAATTACGCGATAACGCGGCTCGAAGTGTCGCATACACGACGTGTAGAGCTGTTTTTCATGCGTGACAATACGAACGCAGCCGACAAGAGGACGAACTGCGAAAGAGAACCGAGCCGTTGACTGTACGGCGTGAACCGAGTTCTACAGGCGCTTCTACGTTGTCTAGACGGTGCCTCAAGGCGGCACAGGCGATTCTGCTCACGCCGCCTTTACGCCATAGATGGATACGGCATGGCCGTCTCGAATTACCCTCTCGTACGAGTTAAGCACGCCATGACATGGTGTGGGATCGCGTACAGTGTGCCACGATACGCGGGATACGCGCCATAACAACTCGCCGAGCGCGTCAGGTCTTTTTCCATGCCCGGCTCGATTCGCCCTTTACGTTCCGAAGCAGGCTGGAATGTAGTCTGGGCGGCACGAGAGGCGAAGAGAGCGCGTTTGTCGCGAGTGCGGCAAGGTCGTTTGAAGGCGTCGCGGCTCGTTTAGGGTGGCGTCGTTTGAGGCGTTTCCCTCTGTTTCAGCCGCGTGCGCGGGCGTGGTGCGCTGCAGCAGGGTGTACCCAGCGCGCGATGCGAACGCGTCAAAAGCGCTGTGAGGCGTGCAAGTCTGCATCTATTTGATGCCCTTAGCGTGATGAATGTAACGCCTGGCGTGCGCCCAGGCGCACCCAAGTGAACCCCGACACGGCTTACATTAAGCCGACGAGCACTGTGACGTCCCGCCAATACACAACTAAAGCCGATTGGAACGCCTAGTCTGAACCGACGCTATTTCGCCTCGTCTCGCGCATTCAGGTCGTCAACTGGAGCTGTTGAGCGGCTTCCCTACCACTCTAAGCGCCTAAGGATGCGTTACGTCGCGCCGTGTAGAGCCGCCTTTTATGATAAACAGTGTCGTTTCAACACGTCAAAGGCGACGCGACAAGCGGTCACATGGGTGAGCGAACCGCCTCGATTAACTGTGTGAATCCGCCTACGAAAACACGTGCGGTATATTCATTTGAAACATAAACCCGGCCTTCAGCCAAGCGTTCTATGACCTCAAGTACCGCTTATCGCGTCGAATGCAGCTTTCCAACGATCCAGAACATTTTTTCACCCGTAACTATCTCAACTCACGACGTAAAACGCACATTTGTGCATCTACTCGAATGCACTGTGGTGCCATTTCACGCTGTAAGCAGGCCGTTGGTAGCGATTGAGCGCCTCAATTTGACGACAGACGAAGCGTTTAGCAACCGTCCGGAGCCAACCCACACAAGAGAACCTCACACATATGCAACGAATTCGCATAAGGGACCCACGGGCTCATGTATATCCATAGTGCGATCGCTCAACTAGTATCTCCCCTTGAAGGTGGGTTCGCCAAGATACTGGTAGGGACCACGTGAATGGGTCGAGGTTTTCAAGAGGGCACTTTCTCGAAGGTACGGTTATCGATCTCCCGTCTTCAATGTGTTGCGATTTTGGACTGAATGTTGCTCGGGATTCCCTCTCGTCTGTTACATCACTAAAAAGTGGAAATGGAACAGTCCATGCCTTTCCTTACCTATAATCACTCTCTTGGAGTAACCGTTGGGGATGAGTTCACCTTGGCTCCCCACCTGCAACCCTCTTCATAACCACTCTCCACCGCCAGGATATCATCTAACATATTGATACGCAACATCTTTTCAAAGAGCGGCACATCCCCGAAGGGGCGGAAACGGCGTTGATTCGGATTTCCGCTACAGTCCCAACCGGGCCGCCACATCCTCGTAATCCGG
>CAZXEJ010000009.1:0-58309 GCA_964639895.1 uncultured Spirochaetia bacterium
GCTGCCGTGGACGGCCTCGAAGACGGCGTACTTATCCCCGATGTTGGCTCCCGGTGCGAAACCCAGCCCTCCGACCAAGGCCGCACAGATGTCAGAGACTATGTCGCCGTAGAGGTTCTCGGTAAGTATTATGTCGAAGCGTTGCGGGTTGAGGACGAGCTGCATACAGGCGTTGTCGACGATCACCTCTTCCAGCTCGATCTCCGGAAACTGTTTGGCCACATCTCTCACGCACCTCAGGAACAGGCCGTCGCTGAGCTTCATTATGTTGGCCTTGTGCACGGCGGCCACCTTCTTCCTGCCGTGCCTGCGCGCGTATTCGAACGCGTAGCGCGCAATGCGCAGCGAGGCCGCCTCGGTAATGACCTTGAGCGTCTCCACCACGCCCGGAGCGACCTCGTGCTCGAGCCCCGCGTAGAGGTCCTCGGTGTTCTCCCTTACGACGACGATGTCGACGTTGTCGTAGCGGGATTTGACGCCCGGGAAGCTCTTGACCGGCCTTACGTTCGCGTAGAGGTCGAGAACCTTGCGTATACGTACGCTCACGCTTCTGAACCCCTCGCCCACGGGGGTGCCCACCGGTCCCTTCAGGGCCACGCCGTTTCTTTTGATGGATTCGAACACGACGGGGGGCAGGACGGTGCCGTACTCGGCCACGGCACTCTGGCCTGCTGGAACCACCTCCCACTCTATCCCCACCCCGGTGCTGTCCAACACTTGGCGGGCCACATCGGTGACCTCCGGTCCGATACCGTCGCCGCGTATGAGTGTAACCTTATAACCGCTAGCGCCCTTCATCTCTACAGTCCTCCTGGAAACGGGTATGGTCGGCGAGGGGACGGCGCCCATGGACACGGGTGTCGCTTCCGCCTCGAAAGTGGTCAAAGACGAGCACATAATAATGTAAATGGCTGTGGAGGGATGTCCACACGCCCCGGCGCCGGACGTCGGCCGCCGTGGGCGTCTCGGGGTCCGAAGTACACGGTATGGGACCAAGGTAGGTCAAGGAGTGATATCGGTCATAGTACCCACGCTCAACGAAGCGGAGGTGATAGGGCGCACGCTCAACTCGATAAGGCGCCTGGGAGGGGAGCACGAGATCGTTGTTTCGGACGGGGGCAGTACGGACGGCACGATCGAGATCGTAGAGTCGCAGGCGGGCGTAACTCTCGTGAGGTCTCCGCGGGGGCGGGGCACCCAACTCAACCGCGGGGCCGAGGCCGCCCGGGGCGAGACGCTGCTATTTCTCCATGCCGACACCATCCCGCCGCCGGGCGCCTTCAAGCTCATCAAGGAGACGCTCCGGCGGCCTGGCGTGGTGGCCGGCTCGTTCAGGCTCCGCTTCGATCACCCGAGCCCTGTGCTGCGGTTCTACGCGGCTATGAGCCGCTTCAACCACATCCTTACCACGTACGGCGACCAGGGCCTCTTCATGCGGGCCGAGACGTTCCGTGCGATCGGGGGATTCAAGGAGATACCGCTGCTCGAGGACGTCGAGATACAGCAGAGGCTCCGCAGGCTGGGGGGCTTCGCAAAGCTCCCGGTCTCCGTGACGACGTCGGCTCGAAGGTTCATCGAGCACGGTGTTCTGAGGCAACAACTTCTCAATGCGGCACTCGTCGTGCTCTATCACCTGGGCGTACCGCCCGACCTGCTGAGCCGCCTCTACGGTTGAGAGCGTCCCCTCCCCGCCACCACGGCTCGCCTCCCCTCGCGCGCGACGCTTTCCGCACCGCACCTTAACGAAAGAGAAGAGAGATGTAATATGTACGAATACCCCCTACCCCATGGGGAGACTGAAACGCGGTACGACGGGAACGCCCATCCCGACCGGCGTCCACCTAGTCTTGCCGGCCACAGGCGCGTATGCAAGCCGCACAGCACACCCCTCAGCGCGGACGCCAAAGCAGTCACCGCCCCTCCCTGCATCACGCACCTTCCCCCAGAGCGCGGGCCTGCTTATGGAAGCAAAGTCTCCACCCTACGCAAGTCAAGGATTGACCCCACTCACATGACACACACGGAAACAAAGGTCAAAGGTTCTACTCCGGCCGTCCCCCCCTTGAATGCCTCCTCCCCGAGCATGGGAGTGCGGAGCACCCCGCAAGGAACCGTAGCCCCCTGGGGGCCATGGCCTGCCCCTCCACACACGTGCGGAAGCCGAAGGTGCCTTGAACGCCCGTAGTGCGCTCTTGTCCTCCCTTCCCCCCCCGCACGTGGAAGCCGTCATCTCCTCAAGCGACCATCACTCATGCCGCACTCTGCCGCTCCCCGGACGTCTCCCCCACACAAGCACGGGCCTCGTAGTCTACAGATAACAGGTGGCGGGGTTTACTGCCTCGACCCCCCCGGACGAGTAACGGTAGAGATGCCGGTCGACCCCGAGCTTCACGCAGCACTCTGGGGGCGTGGGTGTAGGCAACATCCATCGGGTACACAATCGCACGAAAAGCCCCAGGCACACCCCCGTGGTGTCCACGGCTTGCACGCCTCTTGCACTCTCGGTGAGAACCCTCGTCCTTCCTCGTAGGTGAGGCGTACTACAGCAGGTCGTATTCCTTGAGCTTCCTATAAAGGGTACGCCTGGAGAGGCCCAATATGGCCGAGGCCTTGGTCTTATCTCCGCCGGTCCTGCGCAGCGTCTCACGGATGAGTTTCCTTTCAACGTCTCGGATGGAGGAGCCTATCTCTACTACCATCGTCCCTCCGCCCTTCTCTCCGCCCGAGGCCTGTTCCCTCACGGCACGCGGCAGGTCTTCGGGGGTTATGACGCGGCGCTTACACGTGATGACGGCCCGCTCGATCACGTTCTCGAGCTCCCTTATGTTGCCGCCCCAGTGATAGCGGCGCAGCAGATCCATGGCCTCGTCCGAGATACCGATCACCAGCTTGCGGAGCTTCTTTTTGAAGACGTTCAGGTAGTGCATGGCCAGGAGCGGTATGTCTTCTACACGCTCCCTAAGCGGGGGGATGTAGATGGGGAACACGTTCAACCTGTAGAAGAGGTCCGAGCGGAACGTGCCCTCCTTTACGGCCTCCTCCAGATCGACGTTCGTCGCCGCTATCACCCTCACGTCGACCTCTATGCTGCGCTCGCCCCCGATACGGAATATCTCGCCGCTCTGCAGCACACGCAACAACTTGGCCTGGGCGTTGAGACTCAGCAAGGCTATCTCATCCAGGAATATGGTGCCTCCGTCCGCGAGCTCGAACTTGCCTATCTTGCGCTCCTTGGCATCGGTGAACGCCCCCTTTTCGTAGCCGAAGAGTTCCGACTCCATCAGGGTCTCGGGGATTGCGGCACAATTTATCTTCACGTATGGCTTGTCACGCCGGTCGCTCGTACGTTGTATGAAGTCGGCCAGCATCTCCTTGCCGGTTCCGGTCTCGCCTTGAAGCAGGACGGTGATATCGCTCTTGCTCACGCTGTAGGCGAGCTCGACGCACTTCTCGATCTCGCGGCTCACACCCACGATCCGCACGTCGCCCCCCTTCTCGTCGCCCAGTTCGCTGCGCAGCATCAGCACTTCGGCGTGGAGCTTGTAGCGCTCGAGGGCGAGTGTGAGCTGGTTGGTTATGCCGGCCAGCAGCTGCATCTCGTGGGGCTGGGGCGGCTTGGCACCACCCGCCCACACGGTGTTGAGAGTGCCGTAGAGCCTGTCACCCATCACGATGGGGCTGAGGACGGCCGAGCAGTCCTTCCCCCCCAGTGCACCGAGCAGCGAGCGCCCGAGGACGCCCGCCGTCCCCGCACGCGACAGGAACACCTGCTCGCCCCGCTCAAGCCTCCTCAGTAACTCCTCTTCGAGCTCCACACCCACGGCTGCCGCGCCCCCCGAGGCACCGTCGCGGGCGGGGTAGAAGTTGGTCAGCAGCAGCTTTCCCCCCTCCACCACACCCAACGAGCCCGACCGCGCCCCGACCAGATCAACGGCCACCTTGACGATGAACGGTATGACCTCCCCCTCGTCCACGCGCGAGTTTATTTCGTTTGCTATCTCGAGGAGGGACTTCTTTATCTCGGCCTCCTTTTCGACGCGCGAATAAAGGCGCGTGTACTGGAGCGCTATGGACATCTGTTGTACGAGCGAGGTGAGAAACTGAATCTCGTAGTGGGTCCACATGTGTGGACGGTCGCAGTAGTGGAACGCAACGACGCCGAGCAACTCATCCCTGAACATGACCGGCAGCGAGAGGAACGAGAGCGTAGCGCTGCGGCCGAGCACGACCTTGAGGCGGTCATCGAACTCGTCCTTCTCTATGTCGTTGACGACGATGATCTTCTTTATGTCCTTCTCCCACGGGCCCAGGGGGATCGAGAAATCCTTCGTAGAGGGCACCGAGGGGTCGCGGCGGTATTCGTGGGTTACGCGCAGGTGGTTGTCATCGCCGATCGTTATGAAGTCGCACTTGTCGACACCCATCATGCGGCCGAGCTCGTAGACGGTGGCCGCGATAAACTTGTCGACGTCGATCACGCTGTTGAGCTCCGGGTTTATCCTGTCGAGCAGCCGTTCGCGGGCCTCATACAGCCTGAGGCGCTCCCGCAATTGTGCGAGGTCCGTAGCCTTATCTTCCATGGAACTCCTCCAGCGTGAAATAGCGGCACTGCAGCCGCACGGACAACGAGTCCGCCCCCACTCTCACCTTCTTCCGGGTGCCACGCCGCCACCCCGCGCTCCCGCCGCCAGCGGCGGCAAGCGGCGTTCGACATCGACGCCCCCTCCCCACGGCCGGGTGCCCCGACTCCTCCCGCCGTAGGCGGACCCATGTCATCCCTATTATATCAAGAACTCGCCGATTGTGACATAATTACACGCATCGACCCCCAATTACGCTTGATATTTTCCGTCGCGTATACTTTTGACACTCTCTTTCGCCTCAATCTGTGTCATAACGACACACACGTGCGTCTCCCACCTGCGGCGGAGGCCGCGGGGACGGCACGACAACGAACGATTACAAGGGGTTACGAAACGGCGGTTGGCCCTGGCATGGTTCTTGCCGTAGGACGCATCAACCATCCTACGTGGAGGCGACAGGTTATGGAGAGCCTAAACGCACAGAACGGCGGCGCCGCGGGCGCCGAGCCCTCGATCGGTGACAAGATTGAGCAGATAATCAGCCAGCGGATCGAAGAGGAGAAGGCCAAACTCGCCAAGGAGCTTGGCGTGGCGCCGGTCCAGGTGCGCCACTTCCGCAGACCGGTTGAGCGGCCCTTTACGCGCGAGGAGCGCGAGAGGACGACCATCCTGTTCGGCGGCCTCACGTGGAAGCACGAGCACCTGATCCAGGGGGCGATGGAAGGACTCGGCTACAAGGCCAAGTACATACCCACCCCCGACAAGCGCGCCTTCCAGCTCGGCAAGGAGTACGGCAACAACGGCCAGTGCAACCCCACCTACTTCACCGTGGGCAACCTTGTCCAGTACCTGCAGCGGCTCGAGGAACAGGGGATGAGCCGCGAGGAGATTATCGAGAACTACGTCTTCCTTACGGCCGGCGCATGCGGCCCCTGCCGTTTCGGCATGTACGAGGCCGAGTACAGGCTGGCACTGCGCAACGCCGGTTTCGACGGGTTCCGCGTTCTTCTGTTCCAGCAGACCGGAGGGCTAAACCAGAGCGACGGCGAAGCCGGGCTCGAGATGAACATGGACTTTTTCTTCAACATACTTAACGCCATGAACATGGGCGACCTGCTGAACGACGTCGCCTACCAGATCAGGCCCTACGAGGTCAACAAGGGCGAGACAGACCGCGTGCTCAAGGAGAGCGTAGAATACCTGCACGACGTCTTGAAGCGCCACAAGCCCTATTCGCTCGACGGCAGGCTCGCCTCGTTCATACGCCGGTTCCCGAGGCTGGCGGGTTCTCTCGAATACGTGACCAAGTTCCTGCACCAGCTCTACAGCACCGAATACACCGACGCCCTCCGCCAGGTGGGCGAGTGGTTCAACGCCATCGAGGTCGACCGCACCCGGGTGAAACCCATCGTCAAGATAACGGGCGAGTTCTGGGCCCAGACCACCGAGGGGGACGGCAACTTCAACATGTTCGCCTTCCTCGAGCGCGAGGGAGCGCAGGTGCTCGTCGAACCGGTGGGGACGTGGATCATGTACATGATACATCAGGCCAAGCAGGCCCTCCGCGACCGCAAGGAGGTGCCCGTGGGCGGCTACGACACCCCCACGTGGTGGAGACTGGACAAGGTGCTCTCCAAGTACAAGACCATAAACACGAAGCTCGCCATGCTGACTGCGGCCGAGGTCATATTCAGGCGCGAATGGAACAGGCTCCGCCGCGCCCTGGGCGAGTTGCCTCACGACCTTACCGACCAGTACGAGCTTCAACGCCTGGGTCACCCCTTCTACAACTCACGCGCCGGCGGCGGCGAGGGACATCTGGAGGTGGCCAAGAACATATACTACAGCAACAAGGACCTCTGCCACATGGTGCTCTCGCTCAAGCCATTCGGCTGCATGCCCAGCACCCAGAGCGACGGCGCCCAGTCGGCCGTGGTGAACCTGTACAAGGACATGATATTCCTCCCCATCGAGACCTCGGGCGAAGGCGACGTCAACGCCCACAGCCGCGTACAGATGGCGCTCGGCGAGGCCAAGGTGAAAGCCAAGGAGGAGTTCCAGCGCGCGCTCGAGGAGACGGGCCTTACTGTGGACGAAGTGAGGGCGTACATCGACGAGCACCCCGAGCTCAAGCGCCCCTTCTACAAGGTGCCCCACTACAAGGGCGTTGTGGGCGTTGCGGCCCGCATGGTGCGCCACGTGGGCGAGCTCATGGGCAAGAAGAGTGCGCCTGTACGTAAGGCCGCATAAAGCGGAGGTGTTTCAGCACCCCATAGGGTGGCGGGGGGCCCAAACCTACCGCTTGGTTGCCCCCCGCCGTTTGTTCCTCCCCGCACGCGGAGCGGGGGATCTTGCCGGGAGCAGGACCCGGGACGCAGCGGCGCCGCTCCCCCAACCGCGGGGTGGGAGGTGAACCAACGAGTCGGGAGGCGGAGAAAACAGAGATGAGCGACAACAAGACACCCCTCTACATAGGTCTCGACGTCGGATCGACCACGGTGAAGGCGGTGGTGACAGACATCACCAGCGACGAGATAGTGTGGAAAGACTACCAGCGCCACGACACCAAGCAGCCCGAGAAGACCCTCGAGATGCTGCGGCGCATAGAGAGCGATCTCGGCCTTCCGCCCGAGCGGTTCAGGGTGTTCATCACCGGAAGCGGCGGCGGCAGCATCGCCCCCTACATAGGGGCCAAGTTCGTCCAAGAGGTTAACGCCGTTTCGCTGGCCGTGGAAAAACTCCACCCGGAGGTGGGCTCCGTCATCGAGCTGGGCGGGCAGGATGCAAAGATCATCATCTTCAAGGAGGACCCCGAGAGCGGCAAGAAGAAGAAGATCCCCAGCATGAACGACAAGTGCGCAGGCGGCACGGGGGCCGTGATCGACAAGATAAACGCCAAGCTACGCATCCCGCCCGAGAAGCTGTGCGAAATGGGGTATTACGGCATAAAGCTCCACCCGGTGGCCGGTAAGTGCGGCGTCTTCGCCGAGACCGACATAAACAGCCTCCAGAAGATGGGAGTGCCGCCCGACGAGCTTATGGCCTCGCTTTTCGACGCCATCGTGGGCCAGAACCTCTCGGTGCTCACGCGCGGCAACACGTTGCGGCCCGTCGTGCTGCTGCTTGGCGGCCCCAACACCTACATTCGAGGCATGGTCGAGGCTTGGAAGTACAACATCCCCAAGATCTGGGAGGAGAGGAAGTTCCCCCTGCCCGAGGGCGTGGACCCCAAGGATCTCATCCGCGTGCCGCAGAACGCCCAGTACTTCGCGGCCATCGGGGCCGTCGAGTTCGGCCGCCAGGAAGAGGGCGACGTAGGGATCTACAAGGGTACGGACGAGCTCGAGTACTACATCAACTACGGCCGCGCCGAGGAGAAGAAGCGCAAGGGCACGCGCGGCCTCAGCAAGAGCAAGGAGGAGCTCGAGGAGTTCAAGCGCAAGTACCGCAAGAAGCCCTTCGTGCCGGCCCGTTTCAAGGAGGGCGAGGTGGTCGAGGCGTTCGTCGGCATAGACGGCGGCTCCACGTCGACCAAGGCAGTCCTGTTGAGCAAGGACAAGCGCGTACTGCTCAAGGCCTACCAGCTGTCGAAGGGCAACCCGATCGAGGACACAAAGGAGATGTTCCGCAAGTTGCGCCGCATGGTCGAAGAACAGGGCGCCACGCTCAAGGTGCTGGGTGTAGCCACGACCGGCTACGCCAAGGACATACTCAAGGACGTCCTCAACGCCGACGTCGCGCTGGTCGAGACCGTGGCCCACACCGAGGCCGGCCTCCACTTCTACGACAAGGTGGACGTCATCTGTGACGTCGGGGGCCAGGACATAAAGATCATGATCCTCAACAACGGCCAGGTCAAGGACTTCAAGCTCAACACCCAATGCTCGGCCGGAAACGGCTACTTCCTGCAGTCGACGGCCGAGGGATTCGGCTTCAAGGTCGAGGAGTACGCCGACATTGCGTTCAAGGCCGAGACGATGCCGACGTTCGGCTACGGTTGTGCGGTGTTCATGCAGTCGGACATCGTGGACTTCCAGCGCCAGGGCTGGAAGCCCGAGGAGATAATGGCCGGCCTGGCCAACGTGCTGCCCAAGAACATATGGCTGTACGTATCGCAGATACCCAACCTCGCGAGGCTGGGCACGAACTTCCTCCTCCAGGGAGGCACGCAGCACAACCTGGCGGCCGTAAAGGCGCAGGTCGACTTCATAGAGTCGCGCTTCCGCGGCACCGACAAGAAGCCGCGCGTGATCGTCCACGAGCACTGCGGCGAGAGCGGCGCCATCGGGGCGGCGCTCGAGGCGGCGCGCCTCTGGGAGCTGGGCCACAGGACCCGGTTCATCGGCCTCGACGCCGTCGAAGACATCTCCTACGACACCCACCGGAGCGAGGACACCCGGTGCTACTTCTGCAAGAACAAGTGCCTGAGAACGTTCATCGACATATCGCTTCCCGACGACAACGAACAGTACGTAAGCCCCAAGTCGAAGATACCGGCCGGACCCGGCGTGAAACGCCTCATCGTGGGCAACAGCTGCGAGCGCGGTCTCGTGGAAGACGTCGAAGCGATGAAGGTCATAAAAAAGGGAATGGACGAGAAGAAGCGCGAGAACCCGAACATGGTGGAGATCGCGGCCAAGGCCGTCTGGCGCCCCACCAACCCGCCCGACGTCTCCGACCCGCCGCCGCGGTTTGCGATAACGGCCTGGCAGAAGAAGAGGCGCGAGCTCGTGGAGCGCCGCAAGCGGCTGCGCATAGGGATACCGCGCGTACTCAACATGTATTCGCTCAACCCGCTCTTCAGCGCCTACTTCGAGAGCCTAGGCGTACAGCCCGAGAACCTCGTCTACTCCGACTTCACCACCGAAGAACTCTACAAGGAAGGAGCCAAGCGCGGGGCCATCGACCCCTGCTTCCCGAGCAAGGTGGCCATACCGCACATACACAACCTCATCTACAAGCACCACAAGAAGAAGCCGCTCGACGTCATATTCTTCCCCATGATCGACGCGCTGCCGACCCACTTGGTCAACACGCAGGACTGCCGCGCCTGTCCGACGGTGGCCACGACGCCCGAGGCCGTAAAGGCCGCCTTCATAAAGGAGGGCGACGTGTTCGAAGAGCACGGCATCACTTTCCTTGACACGTTCCTCAACCCCGAGGACAGAGAGCTTTTCACCCACCAGATGTACAAGCAGTTCAAGGAGATCCTCGGCCTCACCAAGGAAGAGAACAAGCGGGCCGTCGACGAGGGCTACAAGGCCCTCGAGAGGTTCAACGAGGAGGTGCTTCGCGGGACCGGCCGCGAGATACTGCGCAAGCTCGAGCGCGAACAGAGGCTCGGCATCGTCGTCCTCGGGCGCCCGTACCACAACGACCCGGGCATAAACCACGAGATACTGGAAGAGTTCCAGAAGCTCGGCTACCCGGTGCTCACGCAGGACTCGCTCCCGATCGACGACGACATCCTCGAACGCCTGTTCGGCGAAGAGGTCCGACAGGGGGTGATATCCCATCCGCTCGACATATCGGACGTCTGGAAGAACTCCTACAGCGAGAACACCAACCGCAAGGTATGGGCCGCCAAGTACGTGGCGCGCCACCCGAACCTTGTGGCGCTTGAGCTGTCGAGCTTCAAGTGCGGACACGACGCCCCCATCTACAGCGTCATCGAGGAGATCGTCGAGAACTCGGGGACGCCGTACTTCTGCTTCAAGGACATAGACGAGAACAAGCCGTCGGGCTCGATAAAGATAAGGGTCGAGACCATAGACTACTTCCTCCGGCGCTACCGCGAGGACATGATAGCCCGGCAGGAAAAAGAGCAGGAGCTCGAGAGGAGGTTGAAGGAGATAGAGGCACGCCTGAGGAAAGAGCTCTCGGACTCCATCCCGCCCGACGCCCCTCCGCCCGTGCCTCCTCAATCCTACGGTGGAAGCCCGATGGACGAGGGGCGGGTCGTGATGAAGAACAGGGAGTAACGCCGCAGGTGTGCACGGGCCCGTCCCGGTGCGGTCCACGGCACCCTACCCCGTTGAGCCGCACCGAGCAGCGACAAGAGCACCGTTCCCGCCGGAGGGGGGAAGGAAGAGGTTCTCCGGCAAGGCCGCTCGCCCGCCGAGAGCCGTTAGATGTTACAATTGGGGTGTGAGGCGGGTCGGCCCTACGGAACCTCCGGTCCCATGTAGGCAGCCGGTCTCCTTGTGGTCGAGCCGTCCCACGAGATGGAACGCGGGAGGTGTGAAGAGGTGCCGTTTGCATCCGAGAAGACCATGTTCATGATATACCGTGACACCACCTATACGGACAGGTACATGGTCTGCTATTTCACCGAACTAGACGAACACAACAAGGAGCGCGAGATAAACAAGGCGTTCAGCGGCGAGTTCTTCTTCGACGGGTTCATAAAGAACAGCGAGAAGAGGAAGGCCAAAGCAATAATAGCTGAGTTCCTCGAGAAACTAAACAACGGCGAGAAGCTCGAGCCTACGGACATAGAGAACGCCCTCTCTCCTTATCTGGCCCGCTAGCCCCCCGCAGGCGTGCGCGTGCGGCGAGGAGCGCGAGGGAGTGGAGAAGAAGAAAAGAGCTGCGGACACGCGGGGCGGCTCCGGCCGCAGGTAGGTGAGGCTCTCCCGCACCCCCCCAAGCGGCTCCCCCCCGGAAGCACGGCTTGCCGGGCGGGAACCTGAGGCGAGGCCAGGTACGGAAAGGAGACGGTTCCGAGGGTTGAAGTCGACGGCGCGCGTAGACGGAATCCCCGTCCGGCCTCGTAGGTCCTGGGGCAAGAAGCAACGCCGCGGTGACGTGTACCGGAGGCAATGTGTACCGGAACGGAACGGCGGGATGCAGGCCGAGACACTGTCGGCCCAGGGGCGCGAGTAGGAAGGTACGGGGCGTACGGCCTCTTGCAGCGGTGGCTGCGTATCGATCAACCTCTTCCCCGCACGGGGAGACGTCAAGCGTCCCCGCCGCACCGACCCGACCGCCCGCCGCGCCGTGGTGCGGAGTAGCGTACGAGACGAGCACTAAACAATGGAGGGTGTCATGAGCGAAGCAACCTTGCTTTATGCGATCAGCGGGCTTTCCCTTACTCTCGCAGCATGGAGCCTCGTCACGGCACGGCGGCTCAAGGGGGAGATCGAAGAAGCGCGTCACGAAGCGCTCTCCATAAGGAAGCACGTCACGAAATCGCTCGAAGCGATGAAGGGCGACATTCTCCGTGCAGTAAGCCTTGAGATAAGGACCTCCCGCGCCGATGAAGAGGGCGGCAAGGTATTCCACGCCGGCATGACCGTGGGAGAGGCGCTCGCGCTCCATCCGCTTGCGGGAGAAGTGCTGGCCCAGTTCCAGCTGGGCGGCTGCTCCGGGTGTGACATAAGGGACGACCACATCCTCGGCGACGCGGCCCGCGAGTACGGAATCGATCTGCCCTCGTTGCTCGCCTCGTTGAACGGCCTTCTCGACGGCACCACCGTCGTACCCAAGGAGCGCGCAGGCGAAGTCTCTTTCGTAAACATGAGACGCCGCTCGAAGGACTCCTAGCCCCCCGTGGACGGTACCCTCGTAGGGAGGATACCGAACCGCGGCCACTACACTGCAAACTGCGGGCGGCGTGGACGGTGCACCCCTCCCGCCGGTGCGACGGCGCGTCTGCAGACGCGCCACTCTCCCCCCATTTGGACTAACCGTAGCCGCACCACCTCCCCCCCACGAGCCGACACATTGTATGACTACATCGGCTTTGTACTACCCCGCACCACATGCTGGGAACAAAGCCGTCACGTCATCCTTCCCACCGCTCGAGCACCACACAAGCGGAACGGTCACATAAATACCTGACCTAAGCCGCACATCCCTTCCACTGCCCGCGGCACCCACACCACCTCCGCCGCACCCAATAGAGGGAGACGCAGGCCGGCCGACGGCATACCAGTGTACAGCATCATAGAGAGGCGAGTGCCCGCACCCTTCACCCAGCAGCGTTTCCGCATCCCCTCCCCCCTACGCGCACAACGACCACCCGGCCTGAGGACCCGCCGCCCAGCCCCCGCAGCCACACTCTACGGCACGACCCCCGCCGTGCGGCGTCACTCCAAGCCCACCGGACACCCCACGCGCACCCATGCACAACCCGATGCGCAAGTGCGATTACCCGCCTCCCCAGGCACGGCCTGGCCATGCGCCCTGGTAGGAAAGGTCAACAGCTACCACACGGCCCGCGCGGGGGGTCGGCAACGCCTTACGGCGGGGCGGATGTCTAAAAGGGAAGGGCGCACAGTCGATATACCGTGCCGACTATCGGTGCACGAGGACACCGACCCTATCCCCGTACGAGCGCGGCCCAAGTAGCAAAACAATAAACAGTAGACGGAACGGACGACGGATGCGCACAAGCCCGCGGGCAGCCCGCAAACGCCACCCCCCTGGAGAAGAGCCGCAGCGTCGCTCTATCGGCCGTAGCGACCCATGAGCTCCGACTCGGCCAGCACGTGGCCCTTCATGGCCCGCAACAGATTGTCCTTGCGTGCCCCGGGGGGCAGGTCGAGCTTTGTATCCAGCGCATAGAGCTTGAAGAAATACCTGTGCGTCCCCCCCGGCGGACACGGCCCGCCGTAGCCGATGCGGCCGAAGTCGTTCCTTCCCTGCAGCGTGCCGTCGGGAAGACGCTCCTCAGGAGGGACGGCCTCGTCGAATCCCTCGCGCGAAGAGGGGATGTTGTAGACCACCCAGTGCACCCAGGTGCCGACTGGAGCGTCGGGGTCGTCGCATATGAGGGCCAGCGTAACGGTGCCCGCCGGAGTCGACCCCCACCTCAGTGGGGGCGAGACGTCCCGGCCGTCACACGTATAGTCGACGGGTATGGTTTCTCCGGCTTCGAACGCCGGGCTGCTCAATGTAAAACTCATCCTCTCACCTCCCGCGGGGGAGCCGTCGGCGGCCCTGCGCAGCTGGGCCACGGCGAAGAGCACGAGCGCCGCCGCAGCCACATGCACTACGAACGAGGAACGAGAAAATCCACCCTTGCTATACACCTATACCTCCGTCGCGCCCGCACCACCGTCTATTCCTCACCCTCTGCGGGGCGGCCGCGTGCGGCTGCTGCAACACACCGCCTTTTCCATCCACCTCCACCCCGGCGCCTGCGGTCCATGCTCCCCCCCACTCACACGTGCTCCGAGAACTCGCCCACCTCGGGCGAGACCAACCTTGAGAAGTCGGAATACTTCATCCGGATCACATCCGTGTGGGTGCCGGCGTTGAACACTATCTCCTCGTCCTCGGCGAGCGAAGAGGAGACATAGACGGGCAGGCCGTAGAGGTTGCCGAGCGGAGGCATCGCCCCGACCTCGCAATCGGGAAACAGCTCCGCGAACTCTTCTTCCGAGGCGAGCTCGACCGTCTCGGCGCCGATCGCGCGGCGCAGCTTCTCGAACTCTATCTTGTGCGAGGCCGGCAGAACGACCATCACGTAGCGGCCGTCGGCCTTGACGATGACCGTCTTGGCAAACTCCTTGCCCGGAACGTGGGTCGCTGCGGCGACCTCCTGGGCCGTAAAGGCGGAGGGATGAGAGGAATGGACGTAGCCGATACGGTGCCGGTCAAGGCAGTCCTTGACCGTCTTGGCGATTCCCATCGGGCACACACCCCCCCAAGCGAGCCGTGCATCACGCCACAAGGCCCGCAACAACAATTATAGCAGAAGAGCGGCGGGAGGTGTACCTTCCACCCGCGCTTCCCCGTGGATGGCTACGGTGGCGCGGGGAGAGATGTGCAGTCGGGCACGCCAGAGGGCGATTTGTCAATAAAGATAGCATATTTCGCCCATTTGTTTTAGAATGGTAAGAAATCTTCACTTTCTGGAGGAGAGACACATGGCTACTGCTAAGAAAACTCCCGCCCGTGGGAGAAGCAAAGGCTCCAAGGAGATATCGGCCATAGAGAAGGAGATCGAGGAGATAAAGGCCATCCTTGCAGATCTGAAGAAGAAGATCGACGTCAAAGGAACGAAGAAAAGGGACCTTGCAAAGCTTTCCTCGGAAACCCTCCACAAACTGGGAGACATGTCGACCGAGGTAGTAAAGGCCGCCTCCGAGGTGCTCGACCAGGCGCTCCGGTACTCCCAGCGCGTAACCTCGGTCACTCTGGAGGGGGCCAAGAAGGTGCTCGAAGAGGCGATGAAAAAAGCACCCTCGGAGGAAACGAAGAAGCCTCGCAAGACCACTCGTAAGAAAGCCACCGCACGGAAGACCACGAGAGCCACGAAGAAGAAATAGCCGCTCGCCATACAACCCGTCGCCGCAGAGGACGTTGCGAGGGCATCCTCCCGAAGGGCTGGCACCCGAAGGTGGGGCGAGTCGAGGGTGCGAGGTCCAGGCTTACGGTCACAACAGCTAGCCTATGCGCCGTGGGAACGGCAGTGAGTAGAGCCGACTGACCTCTCTCCGTTTCAGAGGGGGCGCTCTCTCCGAAGGGTGCACCTCCTGTGCCAACGCCACCCCTTTGTCCGCCCCTCAGACGGAGTATACCGCTTGCCTCCCCCGTACTGGACCCGTGCGGCGTAGGATGGTAGGCTTTGCTGCATCCAACCGGAGCACCATTGACGCCCCATATCCCCCTACGCAGCGGCGGGGGATGTGGGGATCCGCCGCCCTCTCAGAGGACCTAAGCGATGGAACAAATAGGAGTCGTAATACCTTTCTGGAACGACCTCGGTCCCGAGGAGCTCAAGGAATTTGCCGCGGCGGCGGAGGAGCTGGGATACCACTCCATCTGGGTGCCGGAGATGTGGGGCCGGGACGCTTTCACGCTGGTGGCGTCGATAGCGCACTGGACCGATAGGATAAGGGTCGCCACGGGAGTGGTGTCCGTATTCAGCCGCTCGGCCGCAGCCATCGCTTCGGCCGCGGCCACGGTTGACGAGATCTCGGGAGGCAGGATGATGCTGGGCCTTGGTACGAGCGGCCCGGCCGTCATAGAGAACTGGCACGGCCTGCCCTACGAGAGGCCGCTTCAGCGGACGAGAGAGTACGTCGAGATCGTGCGCCTGGTTCTCAGCGGCGAAAGGGTCAACTACGAGGGCGAACTGTTCAACCTTCGGGGGTTCCGCCTCATGTTCAGGCCGCCCAGAAAAGAGATCCCCGTGTTCATCGCCTCGCTCGGTCCCAGGAACGTGCGCCTTACGGGAGAGGTGGCCGACGGATGGCTCCCCTATCTCATCCCTCCCCGCGCCGTCGAGGAGGGACGAGCCCTACTGGCCGAAGGAGCCGCGCGCAGGAGCGGCGGCATGAAGCGACCGATCACCGTGGCCCCCTACGTCCTGGCCTGCCTCGGCGGCGAGGAGCCCCTGCGTGACCACCTAGCCCACTACGTGGGCTCGATGGGCACCTACTACAGGGAGGCGCTCACACGCTGGGGATTCGCGGACGAAGCCTCCCGGATAGCGGCAGCCGTAAGGGAGGGAGACAGAGGCAAGGCCCGCAAGGCCGTATCGGACAGGATGTTGGAATCCATAACGCTGGGGGCCGACCCTGAGACAATGCGGAGGAACCTCCGCCGCTACAGACAGGCGGGGGCTACGCTTCCAGTGGTCATGTTTCCCCTTAAGAGTACGAGGCGCATGGTAAGGGAGACGATGGAGCTCCTTGCAGAGGCCGGATGACAGGGCGAGGCACGGCTGACCGAGGCTGCATACCCCGCCTAAGCACGCCGCCGGGATCCCCCCACTACGAGACTCCATTGAAGAGAGGCCCAGCCCGAGACCAGACACCACCCTACTCCCGAAGACACCCAAACGGCCAGCGCTGCCGCAAAGTACAAAACCGGGCCCTCGCCGCGACGGCCCCCCACTCACCTGACCGCCGTGCCGGCGTCCTTTTTTCGCAGCATGCCCCCTTGACGGCCAAACGGCCTCACGACGCTCTTGCGATTCCGAAGGGGCTGTGTCTGCCGCGGACATACACCGAGGCAACGGATGAACACGCCACAGGAGAAGGAGGGCGGAACCTCCCCCAAGGTAGGGCGCAAGGCACAAAAGCCGCGACTCATGTAGGGAGACCGAACCAAGCCGCACTCTATACTACCCGGTGGGGAAGGCGGCAGCTCGAACGGCGGCAGAGGAGTAACGCTTTGCTCCGGCTCAGAGGAAGGGCAGTGCACCACCCCCTCAGGTCTCTATGAAGTCCCTTAACATTTCGCCCATTTCGCAGTTACACAGCTTTTTCAGCGCACGCCTTTCTATCTGGCGTATCCGCTCCCGGGTCAAGCGGTAGTAGTTGCCTATCTCATCCAACGTGTACGAGTCCTCGTAGCCGATGCCGAACCTCATGCGTAGTATGTTCTGCTCGCGCTCGTTGAGGATACCGAGCGCCTCTTCTATTATCTTTCCCATGGAACGGCTGGTGATGAGGGCGTCGGCACGGGAGTTCTCCGAGGGCAGGTTGTCCAGCACTGTCCCGCGGTCGCCGTCGTTCTGCAGCGAGGTGGAGTCCAGGAACACGACGTTCGAAGCCGCGCTCAGCAGCTTTTTGACCTTCTTCGTACTGAGGCCCGTCTCCTTCGATATCTCCTCTATTCCGGGCGAGCGACCGTTCTTGTTCTGAAGCATGGTGGTGGTCTTGTAGATCTTGTTCGCCTGCTCGAGCACCCGTATGGGAACGCGTATCACCCTGGTTTGCTCCAGCAGGGCGCGCGATATACCTTGGATAATCCACCACGACGAGTAGGTCGAGAACCTGAACCCGCGCGTGGGGTCGAACTTCTCGACCGCCCTCATGAGACCTATGTTGCCCTCCTGTATGAGGTCGGCGAAGGGAAGGCCGCGCCCTATGTACTTCTTGGCAATGGTGATGACCAGCCGCAGATTGGACTGGATAAACCTGGCGCGGCACCTTCGGGCCATTGACCTGTAGGCGTCGAGCAACCCCAGAAGGCGCGTCTTCCGGCGGGACGGCATGCCACACGGGTCGCCGTCCGCAGGTTGCGGTGCACGGCCTGAAGCCGTCGCCTCCGAGGAGGCCCGGCCCTCGGGAGCGGCTTCGGCATCGGCCAGCAACACCCCCTCGAGCCGCCGCACCTTCTCGTCACACATCTTCATCACCGTGGCGATCCTTACCTCGTCCTCCTTCGAGAGCAGGGACTCGTTCCCAACCTCCTTGAAGTAGGCCTGGAGCAAGCGGTACTCCTCTTCGGTTATCCGCTCCCTCTCTTCGGTCCCCTCGTCGCCTCCTCCCTCTTCGGCCGCCTCGAGAGTGAAAAGCGGTGCGACGTCGTCGGCGGGGTAGCCGTCGTCAGCCAACTCAAAGCCACTCTGGGCGGATTGTAGGTCTTCGTATCCCATTGTTCAACCTCCCACGCGTGTGTAATATTCAGGCAATTTTTGTACCACTCAAACTATGTAACGTAACTATCCGTAATCACATAGATGAGTGAATTTAAGAAATCACTTTAACTATCGTGGCTGCCAAAATCCGACACTTGCTTCACAGTGGGGGTGACAAAATTTGTCAACTTTCGGGGCCTACGGAGCGTAGAGCATCGAGCAGACACAGGGAAGTGGATTGACATTGCTGCCGTTTGATGGGAAATTATTTCCTACAACAACCGTGCGGGGAGGATACGGCCGATGAAGGTGAAGAGAATCTGCTGGGACTGCAAGGGCGCTCCCGTGGTGGAGTGGAAGGTGCTCTCGAAGGCTGAGACCGCCGAGGGGTGTCTCCTCAGCATCTCGTGTCCCCAGTGCAGGAAGGAAACCCGCGTCTACGGATGGATGGTGGGATGCCAGTGTGAGACGTGCAAGTCCCGTATGGTGGGGGCAGGCAAGTAACCCACACACCGGTCCCGGAGGGCAACGGGTGCTCCGGGCAAAAGAGGGTGACGGCCGCCGTCGGAGGCCCGCCACGCACACGTATGGCCTGATGGAGGCAGCATCTCGGGACCCGCACCCCGCCGCAGTATGAAGATCCTGGTCACAGGTGGAGCCGGCTACATCGGCTCCATAATGACACGCCTCCTCTTGGACGAGGGCTTCGACGTCGTCGTGGCCGACAACCTCTCCGGCGGACGCATCGAAGCCGTCGACGCTCGCGCCGATCTGGTCGTGATCGACATACTCGACGGCCCGAGACTCAAGCGGCTCGTCGCCGAGACGGGGGTGGAGGCCGCCATACATTTCGCCGGCGTCATATCGATGGGCGAATCGATGCGCGACGCCGCCAAGTATTTCCGCACGAACGTAGTGGGCACGCTCAATGCGGCCGAGGCGCTGGTGGCAGGCGGCGTCGACAAGTTGATCTTCTCCTCCTCGGCCGGCGTCTACGGCAACACTCACGCCGAGCTCATTGACGAGGACCATCCGAAACACCCTACCAATCCCTACGGCGAGAGCAAGCTCATGGCCGAGCAGCTGCTGGGCTGGTTCGGAACGGTACACGGGCTTCGCACCGTCTCTCTCCGCTACTTCAACGCAGCCGGCGCCACGCAGGACGGCAAGTTGGGCGAGAACCACGATCCCGAGACCCACATAATCCCCCTCGCGCTCGAGGCCTGCCGCGACGGCCGCGAGTTCACGCTGTTTGGCACCGACTACCCGACCCCCGACGGCACCTGCATAAGGGACTACATCCACGTCGAGGACCTGTGCCGCGCCCATCTGGCGGCGCTACATTCTCTGTTGGAAGGGGGGCGCGGCGGCACCTACAACGTGGGCACAGGCCGTGGGGTCTCGAACCGGGAAATACTGCGCAAGGTGGAAGAGGTGACCGGCCGGAGGCTGCGAGTGTTAGAAGGCCCACGGCGGGCGGGCGACGCCCCGCGCCTCGTGGCTGACCCGAAGCGGATCGCTGCCGCCTACGGCTGGGAGCCCCGGCTCTCGGACACGGACACCATCGTACGGACGGCGTGGCAATACATGCAGGGACGGCCGTGATCAGGTGGGACTGCGTTGGAAGAGGCTTCTCCGAGCCGCCCCCCGACACCGCGCTAGAACGCACCCTACGGGGGCAAGGCCTCGGCAAAGGAAACGAAACAGGGGAGGCACCGTGATGGACTTCAGCCGTCTTGCCAAGCTCAGCACGGCGTACTGGGAATCGCGCCTGCTTCACGTGGCGACCAAACTGGGCGTGTTCGACCTCCTCGCCTCCGGGCCGCGCGACGCACAGGAGGCGGCCTCGGCGTTGGGCACGGACGCCCGCGCCACGGAGATCGTGTTCAACGCTCTCGTTGCAATGGAGCTGCTCGAGAAGCGGCAGGGCCGGTTCCACAACAGCCCCCTCGCCGAGCGATACTTGACGAAGCGCTCCCCGCTCTACTACGGCCACATGGTGCTGTTCGAGGGCTCGCTCTGGGACGTGTGGGGGAGGCTCGAAGAGGCTCTCAGGAATGGTGGCCCCCTGCGGAATCCGGACATGTTCCAGAGTTCTGAGAGCGATACGGAGCTCTTCATAATGGCCATGCACTCGCTCGTGCGGGCCCGAGGGGACGCTGAGCGCGTGGCATCGCTCATAGGGCTTGAGGAGGTACGCACGATGATCGACATAGGGTCGGGGCCGGCCACCTACCCGATTGCGTTCAAGAGACTCAAGCCCGAGCTGGAGGTGACGGTGTTCGACCTGCCGGGGACGCTGGCCGTGACGCGGCGTGTGCTTGAGGCTGAAGGGATGAAGGGTGCCGTAAGACTCGTCTCGGGCGACTACAACAACGACCAACTGCCCGGGGGGTTCGACCTGGCACTGCTATCGAACATCATCCACAGCGAGCCCGAAGAGAACAACCGGCTGCTCCTCAGGAAGGTATACCGTTCGCTCAACCAGAGGGGCCGTGTAGTGATAAAGGACCACATCCTCTCCGAAGACGGAACCCGTCCGGCCGCAGGGGCTATATTCTCCGTGCAGATGCTGCTCGTCACACGCGGGCGCGACTACACGCTGGGCGAGGTGAGGGGATGGCTGGAAGAGGCGGGATTCGTGGACGTGGAGGTAATGGAGCTGCCGCCGCCCACGTCATCTTCGCTCGTCGTGGCCACAAGGCCGGCCGCGGGCGGTTGATATCAAGCGGCCGCCGGGGCGAAGGCGCCTACCTGAAGGCCGGTCACGCCCTGTGCGGAGCGGCGCGACAGAAGGAGAAACGCCGCCCCCGACCCTCGCTTTACAACACCCTGCGGAGCGCGGCCACGAAGCGGTATACCACCTTGGCGGCGGCGTGGACGCCCGGTAAGAGCAGCAACCGGCAGAGCACCCTATACCCCCGGATGCGGGCCAGGGCGGCTATGGCATCAACGCCGCGCAGCGGCTCGGCCACGTCCGGCACCACGAGTACGACGCCGCGCTCGGCCCACCGCTTGAGCCCCGCGTCTATGGCCGGCAGGTCGTGGTAGGAGAGGACCTCCACCCCCTGCATGAAACCGTTGCGCCCTGCGTAGGCGACGAGTTCTCGGCACATGCGGCACCGACCGTCGTAGAGAAGCACGGCCGGGGCGTCCTTCCCAGTGCTCCGCTTGCCGGGCCGGGCGGGCGCCGTCGGGGGAGCCGGAGAGATATCCACAATCACACCACGTAGTATAACACGCCACGGGCGGCCGCCGCTCCATTGACACGGCGCACCCATGCGTGACACAATTTCCATAGCGGGGCGTTCCCGACAATTCCCAGCCGAGGGAGGCCAGAGCCGTGGCGGAGAGCTACAGCACGGACGTCCGTATCGGCGAGGTGGAAAAGATTGCGGGCATGATCCTCGACATGCCCGTCGGCATGAAGCCTCCCATCGTGGGGTCGAAGATAAACATCTGGAAACAGGACCCCACTGTCGAGGAGGTTGGCGTACGGCCCGTATACGTGAACAACACCGTCTACCCCGGCCCCTCGGACCCGCAGATCGCCGTCATCGGGCCCCATCCCGTACAGCCCGATTCGAACGGGGACTTCCTGTTCCCACCCCCCGATACGAAGGCCGTCTACGACATCTACGACACCGACGCCGCCCCCCGCGAGAGCGACTGGCTGTTCGACGCCTCGCACACCTACGCCGTCGTGCGGCTCACCGTGAACATGTACCAGCAGCTGCTGGGAACGCGCCTGCTCTGGCAGTGGAACAACGAGAAGAACATCGAGCCCCTCAAGATATATCCTCACGCCGGCTTCGCCAAGAACGCTTACTACGACAGGACCGCCAAGGCGCTGAAGTTCTTCTACGTTTTCTTCTACGACAAACCCCCCGTTTTCGCGTGCCGCTCGTTCGATCTGGTGGCCCACGAGACGGGCCACGCCGTACTCGACGCCTTACAACCCCGGTGGCTCGGCAAGGATGTCGTCTCCCCCCACGCGGCGGCGCTGCACGAATCGTTCTGCGACCTCACGGCCATTTTCCTCGTCCTCTCCCAGTTCGACCTAATCGATCACATCATCGTACGCACCAAGGCCGACCTCCATTATGAGAAGAACATACTCTCCATATGGAGCGAGCAATTGAACGAGATAACCGGCGTGGGCGGCGCGCGGAACGCAGACAACGAGCTCAAGATGAGCGACGTAACCCCGAGCCCCCACGACATGTCGCGCGTCTTTACGGGAGCCGTCTACGACGTCCTGGCCGACATATTCACCTCGATGAGGGACACGCGCGTAAGGGACGACTGCGAGGCCCTCTACCTTGCGGGCAAGCACGTGGCTAAGATGGTACTCGAGGCATTCCGCAACGCCCCTGCCGAAGACCCCACGTTCAGCGACGTCGCCCTGGGGATGAGGGACTACGCCCTGAGGGAAGGCCGTCGAGACCAGGCCCGATGCATTGAAAAGCACTTCATGTACCGCGAGATACTGGGCTACGAATTCTCAGAGGAAAAGGAACCAACGGCGGGAGCCGAAGCGACACCCTGCTTCCTGAGGGCGATAGCGTAGCCGTCCTCATCACTCCACCGACGCCGTAGCAGCACACCACTTGTCCGTGGAGTTCCCCCCGCGGAGCTCCCAGACTCCGTCGCACAAGGAGCGGGGTTCGGCATAGAGCATGCCGGCGGAACCGCTCTTACCTTCCCTCTTCCGGAGGGCGCCTTCGGTGTTTAATGACGCAGGCCGCCCAGGCCGGCGCGCTCCAGCCTAAATCCGGCCGCACGGCCTGCGCCCGTTTCGGTACCCGGACCGGCAACGCGGGAAAAGGTCGGAGTCGGCCGTCCACTCACCTGCAACACTATCGGCAGCGAGGCCGCTGTCCAGCTCCATCCGCCTCTCCTCGATACCACACATCTGGAACGCGCTCCATGCCCTCCCGATGCAACGGGAGGAACGCCGCACAGGGCCTGGCCCGGATTGTAAGACCCCTCCCACAGCAAGACGGAAGAGCGACCTACAATGACGCCGAGACCGCAAGTTGCGCCACGCCTCTCCCCCCACCCGCGGTGGGCTCAGGGGCCACACGGCTCCTGCGGCTGAGCACGGCGAGATCCGCCCCCAGCAAACACGCCCCCCCCAGGTGAAACCCACAACACCGAACGACAGGTTGCCGCCGCCCACCCCCCTCCACGCCAAGGACTGCCGCCTGCAGTGATCACCACGACCGTGAACCGCACCCCACGACCCCACGCCGGGGGGCCGAGCCATCCACACCCTTCGCACACGCCACCGGGGTCTGCCCCAAGACCACTTCGTGCAGCCAACAACTCCTTACGGGGCGAGCCCCCGCCTACTCTCCGCCCCCCACCGCCCTCTTCAGACGCCGCTCGGGCGCACCACCACGGCACACCCCCCCATGAACCACTCTCACCCACCAGGGGCTCTCCAAAGCTGGCGCCACCCATCCCCCCGACCGGCACTCCCCGCACAAAACCACAGCCCGCCCCCCCGGCCCGCGGCATCCGGACTCAGAGCAGCAACCGCTCCAACAAGCCGAGCGCGGCCCCGTAGATACCGGGGGCCTTGCTTTCGGAGTTGCCTGCCACGTGGAGCGTGCCTATTCGGTTGGTCCTCAGCCACTGCCTCAGCCGGGAGCGCTCGTCCTCTATATGCAGAGGTCGCCGCAGGTCGATCTGGAAAAGGGGCTTGCCCAGCCGCAGGGCCGAGCCCTCGGTCAGCCTCACGCCCGGGGTCCTGGCCGCGAAGATGAGCAGTACGCCGTCGCTTGCGCGCACGTTACGTATGGTTCTTGTCCTGTAGCTTCGGGATGGGAGTTCCACGAGACCCGCGTAGCGCAGCGGGATTGGGGCGTCCTCGGCTCTCCTGCCTCGGGGGACGAAGCCCGTGTAGTCGACGCCGTGTTTGAGTGCGAAGTCGAGCACCGCCCTGTCGACACCTGTCTGGCCGCCCGAGACAATACGGGCCACGGCGACCGTCGGCAGCCGAAGCGAAGGGGCACGCTCCTCACTCAGGGGGGGCAGCAATCTCCACCGAAAACAGTATATCGCATCACGATAATAGTAGCACGCCGCCGACCGCCTCTCAACCGGAACGGCTCACCTCACCGTCAAGGCGCCAACCGGTGCCCCCTACACCCTACACCCGTGCCATGTCCTCCCCGCCTCACGGCTGGCGGCAGAAGCCACCCCACGACCTCCGATGACCTGCCACGCGAGACCAACCCCTCAGGACACGGCCGTAGCGGAGACGAACCCTCACCCCGTCTTACTACCGCAACCAAGAACCGAGCAAGCACGAAGACCCGGCCACCCCGAAAAGCAGGGCCGCACCCCACCACCTTGTGCGGCGGGGCCGGGGCTGGCATATACCGGCGTCCAGCCACGGAGTGGAGGGGGGAGGAGGCACACCATCGAACGTCCTTCCTTCGCCTGCCTCGGGCAGCCCAATACGCGAGGCCGCCACCCACGGCCCTCCATGCACCCCAGGCCCCAACTCGCGCAACACGACGATACGAGTACACGAAGGCCCCCAGCACTGCACAGGACGCTCATTGCAGAAGCGCGGTCCACTCGGGGCATCCCCGGCGACGATATCCTCTTCGCGGATACACGCAGCTACTCCCCCACACACCCCATTACGCGGTGTACACCGCGCTGCGGCCTCATGAACCCGGCACGGGACCGGATAATCCTTTCGCCGCAGGCGGCCACGCTTCCATGCACACCCATTCTCCGTCCGCACCCACGACACGTGCACTCCCCCGGAATGGGCATTCCATCCCTTCAGGCCGGGGCGCCTTGAAATGCACCTAGCCCCCTACTACCCCGACCGTGCCGCCTCCCGGGAGTGCGGTGCGCCTCCTTACCCCAATGGAGCCCGCAACCAAACCGCAAGCCCGACACCCCGGCCCTCGACCCGGAGCCGCGTGCTCCTCGCTCGTCCCCGCACCGTCCCGCTGCTTCGCCCCGTCGCGTAGTGCCCGCCAAAGAGGGCGGTAGGGCACGCTACCGATGGGACCCAGGGAGGTGCCCACGTCGGCATTGGAGGGGGGATCTAGAAGGGGAGCGATTTCGAGACGGACGCGGGGGGGAGCGAGCAGCGAAGACCCTGATGGCACCCCACCGGCTCAGACCTTCTCACCACCAAGTAGGGTAGACGTGCTAGGAGAGAGTATCATACGGCCTGCCGCCGCGGAGGCGGGGTGGTTACACCTTAGAGCTCAGGAAGCGACCCATTGCTCGACCAACCGCCTGTGCTCGTCTAGCAGAGCCTCGGCGCGCGGCTTCGAATCGGCCTCGACGTAGATGTGGACGAACGACTTGTACTGGTCGGGGAAGATCAGCACCCACGAGCCGTCGAACGCTATCCTTACGCCGTCGAGGAAGGTTGCGTCCTTGTCCATGGCGTACTCGGACGCCTTTCTCATGACCACACCCTTCTGCTCCCAGGGACAGGCCACGGTCGTGTGGTAGAAGTGGAGAGGAGGAATCTCGCGCGCCACCTCCGAGAGCGTGGCGCCGAGCGCGGCCATGTACTCGAGCACCTTGGCCAGGGCGAACATACCGTCGTACGACTTGTGGAACGCCGGGAATATGAATCCCCCGTCCGGATAGGCGAGGAACCGCGCGCCGTTGTCCTTCGTCCCTTCGGACACGGCGCGTGCGTTGTTCTTGGCCCTCCTTACGCTGAATCCGTACTCGCGGGCAAGACAGTCGACGTAGGAGGGGACGAAGAGCGGCAAGACGATGGTCGAGGGGGACTCGCACTTGAGGAACAGGTGCAGCATCAGGAGCAGGGAATCCAGACCGGCGTAGACGCGGCCGCGCTCGTCGACGAAATTGACGCGCTCGCCCCAGGGATCGAGCCAGAAAGCCGCGTCCGATGCCGTGGCCGTGACGATTGCCGAAAGCTGGTCGGTCGACTTGGCGAAATCTATCTCGCGCTGATGTTGTAGCGTGTAGCCGTTGAGGCTGACCACCTCGCAGCCGAGCTCGTTCAGAATGGAGGGGAAAAATCTCGAGGCCGGGCCGAACGAGAAGTCCACCACGATGCGGAATTTCTTCTCTTTTATCTTCTCCGTCTCCATCGTCTCAAGGAACGCCTCCATGTAGGCGTTCGTCACGTCCCTGTTGTCGGTGATGCGGCCGACGGCGTCCTCGGTCACACGGCGGAAGTCCTCGCGCTGGAACACCCTCTCGAAGGACTTCTCAAACGCGGCCGACGACTCGTAGCCGCCGGCGCCGTAGAATAGAATCTCCGTGACCTCGGGGTTGTCGAGCGAGTAGCGAAAGTATGTGCCGCCCCGCTCCTTGCTCTCGGCCAGCCTGTAGCGAAGGACCGGTATGGGCACCTCCTTGAGGTCGTTGACGTTGACCCCGGCCGAGAGCACCCCCGCCACGAATGCCCGCTTTATCATTCGCGGCGCCCTGTAGGCGTCGCGGCCCATCAGAACGGTCGAGCCCTTCGAAAGAAAAGTGGCGAATGCGGCGCCCAGCTTGGCGGCAAGCTCGGGGGTGAGCTCGAAGTTGGCCAGCCCCTTGACCTTGGCCTCTTCGAAAAGCGACCTCCTCCACCTCTCGCCCCAGATCACGTTCGAAGACACCACGGCCCGCGACTCTATCTCCTTGCTGGGCCACACCTTCACACCTTCCCTCAGAACCGCTCCCCGGCCGATGCGGCAGTTGGGGGCCACCACAACCCCCTTCTCCAAGCGGGCGCCCTCCTCGACGACGACACCCGAGCAGACGACGCTCCCCTCGACGCCGGCCCGCGGACCTATCCTCACGCCGTCCCAAAGCACGCTTTCGACGACGGAAGCTCCCTCTTCGATTACGCACCCCTTGCCGATGACGCTGTCCTTGACCGAGGCCCGGGGTCTGACGACGCTCCCCTCGCCCACGATCACCGTACCGGCCACCTCGCTCTCCGGCGCGATCTCAACCCCGTCGGCCAGCCAAATGTTCTTGCCCACGATGTCGAGCCGCTTCCCCTTGCCCTTGACCTTCACCTTGCCACGAAGAATGTCGGCGTTGGCATGCCAGTAAGAGGTCGTATCGCCGACGTCCCGCCAGTAGCCCTTGAGTAGGCAGCCGTACAGCGGCTTGCCCCCTTCGAGCAGACGGGGAAACAGGTCGCGGCCGAAGTCGTAGGGCTGCCTCTTGGGTATGTGGTCGAACACCTCGGGCTCCATCACGTAGATGCCAGCGTTTATGGAGTCACTGAACACCTCACCCCAGCCGGGCTTCTCGAGGAACTTGACCACGCGGCCCTCGGAATCGGTGATGACGATGCCGAACTGGAGAGGATCGCTCACGGTGGTGAGCCCCAACGTTGCCACGGCACCCTTTTCCCTGTGGAACCGCACTAGTGCCGAGAGGTCCGCGTCCGTGAGAAGGTCGCCGCTCATGACGAGAAAGGTATCGTTCCACTCCAAACGGTCACGGGCATAGCGGAGTGCGCCGGCCGTGCCGTAGTCCTCAGGCGGCAGCGTGTAGGTTATGTTGACGCCGAAGTCGCTGCCGTCGCCGAAATATCCCCTGATGGCATCGGGCTGGAAATAGAGCAGGATGACCAGGTCGCAAAAGCCATGCGAGCGGAGCAGCTCGACGATGTGTTCAAGAATGGGTTTTCCAGCCAGGGGGAGCATGGGTTTCGGGGTCGAGTGGGTGAGGGGAGTAATGCGGGTACCGAAACCGCCCGCCAGAACGACTGCTCTCATGGTCAATTCCTCGGTAGTGGGGAGCCCGGGCCGGGAGGCCGCACCCGCCTGGCGACCCCTCGCCATCGTGGTAGGCGCTGCACCCCGGGCCGACGTGGGGTGGAGGCGATAGGGAAACACGTTGCTGCCTGCGAGCCGCTCCCCACACAATAATTCTATTACACAGCGGCTGAATGTCCAGTGAACACTCCGCCCGCGGGCACCGTCACCGCCCGTTGAAGGGCTCAGGTGAATCGCCCCTTGGGTTATAATTAGGTGAGATGGTCCCATCAAGGCAACGGCATCTACATCAACGCTCGGGCCTCGGCCGAAGGGGCCGCCGGGCCGTGCGGCGCCTACTGCTGGGCGCGGCCCTGGTCACAGCCGCCTGGGTGGCGATCCAGGCAACGCCGGGCGCAGCGGCGGGTGGGAGGGTGACCGTCCTCTCATTGGGGCCGTGGACCTTGGAGCGTCTCGACGCTCTCATACGCCGTGCCCGCATCATCGAGGACGCAGGGGCGCGAGTGGCCTACATATCGAAGCGGTTCCTCGGCACCCCCTATGCCGGGCAAACACTTCGGGGAGGCCCCGACACGCCCGAGGAGCTGGTCGTCGACCTGGAGGAAATGGACTGCTTCACCTACCTCGACTACGTCGAAGCGCTGCGCCTCTCGCACGACGTAGGGGAGTTCCTGCCCAACCTCCGCCGGGTGAGGTACCGCGGGGGGCGAGTCGACTACCGCCTTAGGAACCACTTCTTCATCTCGTGGAAGCGCTTCGGCCCAGGACGCGTAGCCGATGTGACCCGCGCGGTGGGCGGCGAGAGGACGCGCTCTGCCGTAAAGGTGCTCAACCTTCGTGAGGACGGGCGCCCATTCCTGCCCGGCGTCGAGACGACCGAGGTGGTGGTTGCCTACATCCCGTCCCAAGCCGTGGACGCCTCGGTGGTGGCGAGGCTCAAGACGGGGGACTACGTGGGCATATACACCACGCGCATGGGGCTCGACGTGAGCCACACCGGAATCTTCGTGCGCGAGGGCGGGCGTACGCTCCTCCGCCATGCTTCGTCGCGCAAGGGAGTGATGAAGGTGGTGGACGACGATTTCATCCCCTACGTGCGGGCCACTCCCGGCATCGTGGTGCTGCGCCCCCTGCCGGGTGGAGTGTAGAAAGCCGCGGGAACCGCTCGTCGGGGCATATGGGGGGTGCGTGCCGGCGGCTGGCCCTCTCGGCCGTGCGCGTCGGGGAAGCTCGGGAAAGAGGGATCCAAGAGAGTGCAGAGGCAATGAGTGTCATCAGGTACTCCAAACGTCACAGCCTGGGCAAGGAAAGGGCGCGGGAGATCGCCCGGAAGATAACGTCCGACTTCGACGGCAAACTGCCGGTCGAATACAGATGGGAAGGCGACCGCCTTCTCTTCGAGCGCGGGGGAGTAAGGGGCGTGATCGAGGTCACCGACGAGGCCATAGAGGTCGAGGTGAAGTTGGGCCTCATATACAGGCCTCTCAAGGGACAGATAGAGAGACACCTGAGGGAGTTCCTCGACGCCCACTTCGATGGCGAGCGAGGCGCTTGAGGGCGCCGCCCCTCCCCCCCCGAGGTGCGTCTCGGTTTCCGGCCGCCAAGTGCCGGCGGAAACACGTCGGGACGCCTTCTCAGGTACAATAGTACCGACACTCGGCTCCACGCGCGTGGGAGCACCATCAACCCAGGAGGTGGACCAGGCAATGGCCACTGCGAACGAATACACCAAGTTGCTTCTCGAAACAAACAAGGCCGTCCAAGCCATGCACGTACTGCTCGACTACGTAGACTGCGTGAACGCCCAGCGGCAGGGACTCGACCCGAAGGCGCACGAGGCGGTCGAGAGGATAAAGGAGCTGGCCGAGAGCACGGGCAAGGAGATACAGAACCTCCGGTTCTACATAAACGACGCACTGAACAAGATCGAGATAGACCCCGATGACCTAAAGGCGGGCGCCAACAATCTCATCCTCTACCACAACACGCTGGACGACGCCATCGAGTACACCAATCAGCAGATAAGGGGTTACGAGGAGAACTCCTACTGGTGGCGCTATTGGACGGGGATACTGAACCAGCTGCTCGAGAAGAAGCACGAGGGCTGAGGGCGGCCGGCTAGACCGCGCCCCTCCTCCATGACCCACTTTATGAGCGCCCTGCCAACGCCCTTGCCGCTAGCCGAGGGGCTCACGAACATGTCGGTCACGTACCCCTCCGTGCTGCCCAGCATTATGAAGGGGACCCAGTGCACGGCCGTAAAACCCAACACCTTGCCCTCTTCGTCCTCGGCTACCATGATGTCGTGATCCCCGCTCGACGACGCGCGCCTTAGGAGGTCGGCGATGGGGCGCGCCACCTCTTCCAGGGGAAGGGCGTTGCGGCGCTCGGACCACCCTATCTCCTTTAGGATCCGCGCCATCGAAGCGGCGTCTTCCGGTACGGCCTTCCTGAGCGAGAACGTCGCCTCATGTTCTCCCATTCCTCTCCCCTCCGTCATCTTGATTTCCGCCGGCCGCTGGACCTCCGGCGGCCGCACGATGCAAGGCCGCGTAGACTTCCATGCTCCCTGCTCGGACCGTGGCGGGGACCTTGCCTGCAACGGGTGATTATACCACGCCGCCCCAATGTCACTACCGGCGTCCGCTGGCCGCAGACGCACGCCCACACGGGAGGGGTGAACCCTACCTGCGCGCTACGGCCGCCACCACCCTGCCCACGGTGAGACCCTGCACGAGGACGGAGAATATCACGGCCACATAGGTGATCGTCAGTATCTCGGTCCTGTACGGGCTCCCGACCAACGAGAGGGCGAGCGCGACCGATATGCCACCCCGCAGGCCGCCCCACACCAGGAGCATCAACGAACCGCGCTCCATCGTGACGCCGGCCAGCCTCAGCACCCCCAGCGGCACCGAGACCGCCAGGGTGCGCGAGAGCAGAAGCAGCGGGATTACCATCAGGCCGAGCGCCACGTAGGACGGCGAGACGTCGATGACGAATATCTCGACGCCGAGCAACACGAACAGGACGGCGTTGAGAATCTCATCCACCAGCTCCCAGAACATGTCCAGCCTCTCCCGCGTGCGCTCACTCATCGCCAGAAGCCTGCCGTGGTTGCCGATGAAGAGACCCGCCACGACGACGGCGATGGGACCAGAGGTGTGGAGGAGGACGGCCAAGGCGTAGCCCCCCGTCACGATGGCGAGCGTAATGAGCACCTCCACCTGGTAGTCGTCCACGCTCCGAAGCATCAGGAACCCAACCAGACCGAGCAGGAACCCGAGCACCAGCCCCCCCAGCGCCTCCACGACGAACAGCTTCACCGCCCCTCCCCATACGAGGCCTGCGGCGGGGCTTGAAGCCACGCCCGCCAGTACCAGGAACAGGACCACGCCTATGCCGTCGTTGAACAGGGATTCACCAGTGATGACCGCCCTCATGGGGCCCGATATATTGGATCTCTTGAGTATGCCCAGCACGGCTATCGGGTCGGTCGGGGAGATGAGGGCTCCGAAGACCAGGCAGTAGACGAAGGGCAACCCCATTCCTACGGCGCGCGCGGCGAAAAAGGTGGCAGCGGCCACGGCCACCGTAGAGATGAGGGTTCCCACGGTGGCCAGCGACGCGATCGTCCAGGCGCGCTCTCTTATGTCGTTTATGTCGACGTGGAGGGCGCCGGCGAAGAGAAGGAAACTCAGCATACCGTGGAGCAAGGTCTTTTCGAACTCCATCCTTCCGACCAGCTCCTCGGCGGCGGTTGCGAGGCCTCTGAAGCCCAGTTCCCCGGCCGCGATGAGCGCGAGCGAGAGCAGGAGCGATATGAGCATCACCCCTATGACGGTGGGAAGGCGTATGAAGCGGTGGTTGAGGTAGCTGAAGAGCGCCGTAACGGTAAGTATGACGGCAATACCATCGAAGAGACTCATCCATCCCCTCCCTTGCGACCCCGGCCCGGACGAACAACGGCGCGGGCGCAGCTACCAAAGAATAGCAACGCCGCGGCAAAAGGCAAACCACAGGCCGAAAACCCACGTTCCAGCGCGGCAAGACGCCGGTGTTCACTATGAGCAAACGGGCCCGGCCGGGGCGCCATCCACCAACACGGCCGGGAAGGGCTGGACCGGGGGGACGAAGTCCGCTCCCGGTTGTCCCGCCTCGTCCCTCGGTCCATACGCGAACGTCAGGCCCCCATCGCCACCGGCCCAGATGCCTTCCCCCGCTGCACACGCCCGCGACACGGGACGTCAAGCTGCGGTGGGACGCGCCAGAAGCAGGCGCAGACAGATACCGCTCCCTTGGTGGAAGACGCCACTTAGAGAGTGCGAAACCATCACGGTTGCAGTTAGTCGGAGAAAGGGTCGACCTCGACCGCAGAAGACGAAACAGTGCTGCGGCCGGCCCCGACGGACGACCGCAACGACCAAACGCTCCCTGGTGCCGACCCATTACGTAGCGGCTCCTGCAAGCGCCGCGGCATTAGGCCGCATTGAAACCAAGGACGCGCACCCCCACACCCCCCGCCGAGGGGGCGCACCCGACGCGAAGGGTCCCTCCCTACGGGCAGCGGCAGGGCCGACCACGGCCGTGTGGGAACACCCCTTAACTCGCGGCCGCCCCACCATCGGGAGCGCCTCACATTGCACCCAGCGGCAACGCCCTTTCCTTGCCGTTTATCTTGAGTACGCCGTCCGAATAGGTGACGTGAACGGAGTAGGTGTCGTTCTCAAGCTTTATAATGCCCTGTTCGACCAGCCGCTCGAGCTGAGCCGTGACCTGTTCCCTCGCCACGACGTGCGCCTCCTCATCCGAGACGGCCGGGGTGCCGGAGCCCGTGCGGAGATTGCGGATCTTCTCGAGCACCGTCCTCTCAAGGACGTTCTCCACATGGACGGCCGGTGAGGAGAAGCTCATATCCAGATTTGCAGCCGTGAGCAACCCCAGAGGCGCCATGGCCGCACCCTCCCCGCCGGGCGCAGCCGCCGGAGGCTTGAACCATAACCTGAGGCTGCCGCGCACGTCACCGGACTTCGTCCTTATCTCCAGGCCCGAAACTTCTATCTCCGGTGAAGCCGCAAGGAAGCGGGGAATCAACTCCATCACCTTGAGCGCGGCCGCACGCCGTTGGCCCCCCGCCCCTTCGCCGCCCGTCTCGGCAGCCCGAAGCCGGGCCTTGAGATCCGCCCATGCGCGCGCGTCCACGTTCCTGACCGCAAGCTCGTAATGCGCAGGTCCCCAGACTTCGCCGTCTACAACAACGGCACCAAGGTGGAAGTTCTGCAGGTGGTAGAGCTTGCCCTCCCGCTCGCCGCTCTCGGCCTCAAACCTCACGTCCCGGACGGATACCGACGGGGGTTCGGCGCTCGAGACGGCGAACTCGGCCAGTATGACCTTGAGCGTCGAGAGGGGCTTTCCGGCCTCGGCTGAGCCCTGCTCGAAATAGAGCTTGAACCCCTTGAGCCGCAACGCACCGTCTTTGCCCTTCGCCTCGAGCGACGGCAGATCGAGCGAGGCCGACGACCTCGCCATGTCGGGGCTCACGCTCACTCTGCCGTGCATGCCCGAAAATTCGATCCGCGCCGCCGAACCGCCTCCTTCCATCTCGTGCCTCGCCGGCTCCATCTCGAGACGGCCCACGAACCCCCCGGCGAGCGTGATCTCGGAATCCATCATGAGCGGCGGCATCTTCGCGAACAGCACCGCCGCCATACCGCCCGAACGAGGGCCACGGACGCGCACCCGGTTTGTGATGAGCGCTTGAGCCGGCTTGAGCCGCCACGCACCCCTTACCAGGTTGCCCAGCGACAGGGGCCCGTGGACGACCACGTCCTCGGACACCACCTCCAACCCTCCCCCATCCCCGCCCAGGACGAGCACGGTCTCCGCCCTCGAGGTGAGGATTCCCCGGTGGAAGGTGTGACTCTTGACCCTGACCCCGCTCTGCGAGTCCAGTTGAGCCAAAAGACGCTCGTAGCTGTGTTGAGTCTTTATGCCGTAGTAGTAGGTGACGCCGACCAAGGCCACGATCAACGACACCACGAACACCAAAACCGATCTCATCGTCTCCTCCTTGTCGATCGAGGGAACGGCTTCCGCGACATCGGAACGAGCGCTCCACCCCCCACTGTCGCTCCCTCTTGCAGTTGCACGCCGAGACTCCTAAAAAATACACCCTTTCCACACGGCACGAAAACGCCCCGTCGGCACCCGGGCTCGTCCCCGCCGTGGAAGGCTTCACCGGCCGGGCCACGGCGGCAACACCCCTGACAGCTTGACCGCCATGGCGACTACAACCACCGCCAGGACGGCCTTGATCCACCTCTCACCCTTGCGGACGGCTAAGTGGGTGCCCGCCCACGCACCGGCCCCCATGCCGGCTGCGAGCACCACTCCGAGCACCCAGTCGACCTTGCCGCTTACGACGAAGACGGCGAGCGAGGGTATCATGTAGGCCCCTATGACGAACACCTTGACGCTGTTTATCTGGACGAGCGAAAGGGGCGTCAAGAGGGAGAGGGCGAACATTATCATGAGCCCTACGCCCGCCTGGATGAAGCCGCCGTAGAGACCGACGGCGAAGAACACGATCCCCGAGACGATGGCGCGCCCCACGGAGAACCGGGCGGAGGCGGGGGCCGTGGGCGTGGGCGGCCGCTTCATTATGGATACGGCAGCAAGTACCATGACGGCGGAGAGAATCCGGTTGAAGAGGCGGTCGTCGATATTTACCGCCACGGCCGAACCCACGACCGCCCCAAGGACCGCCGGAAGCGAAAGAGCTATGCTGAGCCCGGGACGCAGCAGGCGGAACTCGCTGAACATCCTTACGCCGACAAGAGATGAGACGAGGATTCCCACGCGGTTGGTGCCGTTGGCGGTGGCGGCGGGCAGACCGAGCAGAATCATGACCGGAAGTGATATGAGCGAGCCGCCGCCGGCCATTATGTTGAGGAACCCGGACGCAACACCGGCGAAGAAAACGAGAGCCACATCGAGGAGGTGCACGTCGGACTATAACATATCAGACTAGGGCAGATTGAGGCAAACGGCACCCTGGGTAAGGGGTGTGGGAAGGCAGCGCAGGCGAACCCCCGTTGCTTCGGCGCAAACGACGCACAACACCGCGCGGAGGGCTAAACCCTCCACACCGCACGTCTCACATCTCCGTACGGACGGCCTCAACCCCCCGGGATTCGTCCGAGCCTACTCCCCTTCGACCAGTCTCACCGTGAAGGGAGGCGTATAGAACCTGTTGAGGTTCAAGAGGCGCTTTGCCCTTACAAGCTCGAGTCCTTCGATGAGCTTGTTTTCACACCGGCCGCTCTTGGTGTTGAGCGTGGAGCGGACCAGAACCGAAATGGGCTCGGAATCGGCCTCGGCTATATAGACGCTGTTGCCCGGCGGAGCCACCGAGACGAGCGGCGCCACGGAGTCCTTGTAGATTATGAGCGGCGTGCCGGTGCAGTCGGGCAGCTCGAAGAACAAGCCTCCCGTGTTGCCCAGGAACCGATCCTTGGTGGCCTCAAGTACGAAGTTGGCCCCGAGCAGATCGAACCCCACGACGGCCGTCTGTGTTCCGCGCGTGACGGAAATGAGTGTGCCGACCTCAAGGTCGTGGGCATCGAGGAGCACCCATCTGGAAGAGGAAGAGGCCTCGGTGCCGGCCGCAACGGACAGCGAACCGCCGACGAGGCACAATATCGCTGCCGCGGCAACTACCAGAGCAGCTGCATGGAGCCTAAGGCCCCGGCGGCACAACAAGGTCGACACACACACCCCGCCCGGCGGGGACACTCCCCCGTACGGTTGTTTTCTCATCTCTCACACCCTCCTTAGTGCTCATTCTAGAGGGAAAAGCGTGTGAAGTCAACAGATTGCCCCGCACCCCATAATCCACCAGGGTGCACCGTCAGCGCAGGAGGGTTGAGTTTTGGTGCCCGAGTTGCTTTTATACTATAAAGGCTAATCCCATTCGGGAGGTCACCAAATGCGGCGAGCCACAGCAACAACGTCTATCCTGGGGCTTATTCTGCTTTCTTGGGTGCTCATCCCCGCACCCTTCTCAAGCGGCCTCGACGACCGGGGCGTTATCGAAATGGTCAACAGCTCCAACTCAAACGTCTCTTTCACGGTGACATGCAAACTCAAAGGAGTGTGTTACCGGAAGGTGCTCCATCCGGGCACGCGCGACGTATACGTACCGCCGTCCGATGAAGAGTTCATGCCCGTCGAGGTCGTGACCCAGCGCGCCCGCGACGGTGTACCGTGGGGCGCCGCCACGACCTGTGAATACAGACCCCTGCGCAGAAACATCGTGATCGCCACTCCCAGAAACAAGCCCGGCGATGCCAGAAGGGAGATGCTTGTCAAGTGTATATGGAGGACCGAGTAGCCCTCCGGAGCGGACCCTCCCATCTACTTTCCCTCGACCATCGCCGCTACCTCAGCGAGAGACGCCCCTGGGGTCGAGCAGGTCGCGCAACCCCTCGCCCAGAAGGTTGAAAGCGAACGCCGTGGCGAATATTGCCGCACTGGGGAAGAGCAACAGGTGGGGATACGTTCTCAGACCCTCCCACCCCTCGCTCGCCAGAGTACCCCAGCTGGCCGCGGGGGGCGCTATCCCCAGACCCAGGAAGCTGAGCGTCGACTCGGCCAGTATGGCGTAGGGAATGGAAAAGGTGAGCGTAACTATGAGGGGGGTCAACAGGTTGGGCACCATGTGCTTGATGAAGATCCTCACGTGGCCGGCACCAAGGCTTCGCGCGGCGTCTATGTAGGGGACCTCCTTGAGCTGGAGAACGCTCGCACGCACCACCCTTGCCACGCGCATCCATGCCGTGATGCCCAGCGACAGCACTATCCCCAACACCCCCTTGCCCATGACCAGTGTGAGCAACACCACCAGAAGCAGGTCCGGGACGGAGTAGAATGTATCGACGACGCGCATCATCACGTCGTCGGCCCTACCGCCTAGATAGCCGGACACCCCGCCGTACACCGTACCCACGACGAGCGCCATAAACGCCGTACCCAGCGCCACGGCCACCGACACCCTGGATCCGTGTATGAGGCGGCTCAAGAGGTCGCGGCCTTCCTGATCGGTGCCCATCGGGTGATCCCAGCTGGGAGGCTCCAGCGCCCGGCCGAAGTCGGTCTCCTCGGGCCCGTAGGGGGCGAGCCACGGAGCCAGGACCGCGACGGCCACGACGGCGGCAATGACGAGGGACGAAAGGACGAGTTGTGCTCTGACCATCGTGCATCGTGCCCCCCGCGGGCGGCGTGGCCCGCGAAGGGTCGCCGCGGGGAGGACAGGCTCCAAGTATACAGAACGGGCGGCAGGCGGCGCAACCCCCCCGGGATTGCTCCTCTCCCCCCGCAGTAAGGACACCGCACGGCGCATCCTCGTCGTGGTCTCTTACGGCGCACGACGTCCCCCAGCGGCAAGAACCATCTATGGAGATTTCCACACCCAGGGATTATAATTCCACATATCCTAATCGGCGCCCCCCGACTGTCGGCCCCAGCGCGCGCCGTCCCCGGGGGGCATGGGTCGCCGCAACCGTAACAGGGGAGACAGATGGCTTCGACCATCCCGGCACGAGTGCTGTTCGTCATACCGCTCCTCTACCTCCTCTATCCCTGCGCCGCATCTTCGCCCTCCCGCACGACAGCCGCAGAGGCGTACGCGGCCGACTGCCAGGCTCGGCTGCAACCGATCGACGACGAACGACCCGAAGGCGTGGCCGGGCGCCTGCGCACCGCGTACTGCCACCTCAAGGCGGGCCGCTTCGAGGAAGCCCAGCAGATTCTCGCCACGCTCGGTGACGAGGCCTCGCTCGTCAGTGAATACGTATCCTACTACCAGGGAGTAGCCGCCATGAGACGGGGGCGATGGAACGAGGCCGCCCGCCACTTCTACGCAACCGTCCTCGCCGAGCCCGCCCGTGCACTGCGAGACGAAGCACTGCTGGGGCTGGGGCGTGCATATCACGAGTCGGGCTACTTCAAGGGTGCCGTAACCACTTACAAGAAGCTCTATCTAGTGGCCGGAAGTGACGAGATGAAGGCAACGGCGCTCGCCGGTGCGGCCGATGCCCTCTCGGCCTTGGGGGATCATGCCGGAGCAGCCCAAGAGTACAAGAGGCTGTGGATCGAGCACCCCGATACGGAGGCCGCCTCAAGGGCGCTGGCCAAGGCGATCCATGAAAGCGAGCTCGCGGGCGTGCCGCTGCGGGTGAGCAAGGCCGAGAGGCGCGCACTGGGCGACAGGCTGTTCCGATTGGGACGGTGGGCCGAAGCGTTAGAGCAATACGAGAGGGCCGAGCCCACGGACGGTGTCCTCATCAACATGGCGATAGCACGCTACAGAACGGGCGACATCGACGAGGGACTCCGCCTGCTGCGCAAGGTAAGGAGCGCGCGCAGCCTGTGGTGGCAGGCTACTCTCCACATAAGGAGCGGCGATACGGAGAAGGCCCTGCGCACTCTGGTCTCCATTGCGCGGCTCTACCCATCGAGCCCCCTCGCCCCGGAGGGGCTCTACAGGGCAGCCAGGCTTCGGCAGATGGAGGAGCAGTGGGATAAGGCCCTCAAGCTCTACAGGAAATTGATTGCGTCCTTCCCCCGACACCGCCGGGCCAAGGACGCACAGTGGGAGACTGCATGGATCTCCTACCGGCGCGGCCGCTACCGCGAGGCCGCACGCGGCTTTGCACGGCTCGGCGACAGCCGCGGCGAGTACTGGCGCGCTCGCGCGCTGGAGAAAATGGGGAGCAACGATGAAGCACGCCGAGCGTACTCCCGCCTGGCCTCATCGAGGCCCGGCGACTACTACGCATTCCTGGCACGGCAGAGGATCGGCGCACCCACCCCCCCAGGTTGGACCGCGCCGGAGGCCGGTGCCGCTGGCGCTACGGCCGACCCCGACCCCGCTTACGAATCCGACATATGGATTCGGAAGGCCAAGACGTTGGTTGCGGCCCGCATGTACGCCGACGCGCTGGGGGCACTGGAGATGGTTGACACGAGCAAGCTGGATGAGCGCTCCATACGAAGGCTGGGCCGTCTGTTCGAGATGGCCCAGGCACCCTACAAGACGATAAAGCTCGCCTCACTCCTGGACGGCCCCGCACGACTGGCGCTGGCCTACCCACGCGGAATGAGGGAGTGGGTAGCCCGTTACGCCGCCGCCTACGGCGTCGATGAAGACGAGATCTTCTCCATCATACGCGAGGAAAGCCACTTCAACCCCCGCGCCGTATCACGCTCCGGGGCGGTTGGGCTGATGCAGATCATGCCCCAGACCGCCCTCATGGTCGCGCGCCTGGAGGGATTGAACGACTTTTCCCTCAAGCAGCTCTATTCCCCGCCTACGAACCTCCTCATCGGGACGGCCTACTTCAAGAGGCTCGTCGAGCGGTTCGACGGACGCACCGTCTACGCCATCGCGGGTTACAACGGCGGCCCTCACAACGTCGAGCGATGGTTGGCCGAGTTCGGACACCTGGAGGCGGACGAGTTCGTCGAAGAGATCCCCTATAGAGAAACCAGAAACTACGTCAAGAAGGTGCTCGGGAGCTACGGCGTCTACACGGCCCTGCACGCCAGCGAGGTGTCGCGCAACTAGTTCCCTCGGCCCGCCGCGGCGGCCGGGCGTCGCCGCTGGCCGCTCAGGCGGCAATAGTTGTCCAGAAACCGAAGGCCCAGGGTGCCGCTTTTTTCCGGATGGAACTGCACGGCCACGACGTTGCGCCACTTGAGGACCGATGCGAAAGTGACGCCGTAGGTGGTCCGGCCCAACACCACCGACTCGTCCTCGGGCGAGGCGTAGTAGGAGTGTACGAAGTAGAACCTGCTCCCGGCGGGGATACCGTCGAAGAGGGGAGTGGACCCGGCAAGCTGCACCGTGTTCCACCCCATATGCGGCACCTTGAGGCGCGGCCGCGACGCGGGGCCCCCCCGGCGGAACCCCACCACCTTGCCCCGGAGGACGCCCAACCCCTCGACGCCCGGCGACTCTTCGCTTCCCTCGAACAGCACCTGAAGACCGAGACATATGCCGAGAAACGGCTTTCCTCCGCGCAGGTGCTCGAGCAAGGGCTCTATGAGACCGTATCGATCGAGGTTGCGCATCGAATCACCGAACGAGCCCACACCAGGCAACACCAATACGTCGGATGCAGCGATCACGTCGGCGTCTCTGCTCACCGTGACGTCGTAGCCCAGCCGCTCGATCGCCTTCTCGACGCTCCTGAGGTTGCCCATGCCGTAGTCGACGACGCAGACCATGGCGCTACAGCCTCCCCTTGGTCGAGGGCACCGCGCCGCCCAGCCTTTGTTCGATGGAGGTCGCGCTATCGAGTGCCCTTGCGACGGCCTTGAAAGCGGCCTCGATCACGTGATGGAGGTTGTTGCCGTAGCGCAACTCGATGTGCAGGTTGCACTTGAGCGACGAGGCAAGCGACTTGAAGAACTCCTCGCACAACTCGGCGTCGAACCCCCCCACGCTGCCGCCGGCCAGTCCCATCCTGTAGACGAAGTAGGGGCGTCCGCTCAAATCTACGGCCGCCTGCACCAAGGCATCGTCGAAAGGCAGCAGACACTCGCCGAACCGCCGTATCCCGCCCTTTTCCGAAAGGGCCTCGGCGAACGCTTCACCGAGAGCCAACCCTACGTCCTCGACCGTGTGGTGGTAGTCCACTTCGAGGTCGCCCACGGCGCGCAGCTTGATGTCGAAGAAACCGTGCTTTGCGAACTGTGCCAGCATGTGGTTGAAGAATGGGATTCCCGAATCCAGATCGAACTCCCCCGTACCGTCGACATTGAGCTCCACCGTTACGTCGACCTCGGAGGTCTTCCTCCTAAGCTTGGCCCTGCGCTCCATGGGGACGCTCCTTTGGGGAGAGATAACCTGTATCATAGCTGAACCGATCGGTTTTTCCAACCCGGCTGCACCGTGGCAGCACAGCCGCATCGGGTGGCGACGGGAGGTAAGGTACACAGAGCGCAGGGCATGCAGGACGACCAGGCGGGCGTACAGACGTAGAGCCGTGGGGGCTCAACGAAAGGAAGTCTAAACAGAAGTGGTCACTCACAGCGGGCCGGCGAGCCCGAAGGAGGAGATAACGGCGCCGCACCGGGCACAGAACCGTGCTCAGGGGCCGACGCAGGAAGCGGTGGTCGGAACACTTGAGGGCGTGGGTAAAAAACTATGTGCACCCAATACCCCAACGGGGGATAGGGCCGACGAGGGAACAAATCCCGAGCCCTCCGTCCACGTCGGGGGTGGGACGGACGAACGGCGGCACTCATCAAGCGGGGGGGCGCCATGGCGGCGCTGCATCGGCACCCTTCGGGCGAGCGGCCGCCCCACGTCGTCTTCACCTGCGGCCGAGCAGGAGATCCAGCACCACCCGGTCCACGTCGTCCTGGCGCTCCCTCCAGAAGCCGTGGCCTGCATCCTTGAACTCGACCGCCGTGGCGCCGGGAATGAGCGAGGCCAGCTCCCTTGAGCGCTCGGGGCTCACTATCAGATCGCGCTCTCCATAGATGACGAGCGTGGGGCACCGTATGGCGCCAACGAGCGCGCGAGCGTCATGGCGCTCGCAGGCCAGGTTCTGGCGCACGTACCCCCTCACGCTCTCTTCCGACTCGTCGACCGCCTCCATGGCCTCGCGAATGCGTCCCAGGTTGCGCTCGATGTAGCGCCGGGAATAACCCCAGAACAACGCCCCCAGCCATACGGCCTTCATCCCCTGTCGGAGGGCGGTCTGACGGCCGAATCGAAGTATCTCGTTGCCCACCTCGTCTCTCGATGCGGCGGTGCAGCCGAGGACGAGCTTCCTCACCCTGGAGGGATGGTCGATGGCAAGCCACTGCGCTATCATACCGCCCATCGACTTGCCCACCACGTGTGCCGTCTCGATACCGAGCTCATCCATGAGACGGGCCGTATCGTCGGCCATGCCGCGCAGCGAGTACTCCTCGTCGGGCTTGTCCGTCCTGCCGGCACCGCGATTGTCGAAGACCAGTACGCGGAAGTAACGGGAATATATCGGTACCTGCTGGGCCCAGCTTGCAACCTGGCTGCCGAGGCCACCGATGAAGACGACCGTCTCCTCACCCCGGCCGTGGAGTTCGTAATATATCCTGATCCCGTTTACCCGTGCAAAGGGCATAGACAGATCACTCCTTCTCGCCCGCTTCGAGCGCCCTGAGATAACCGCTCAGTATAAGGGAGGCCGCCACCTTGTCGCGCACACGCTTGCGCCTCTTGCGGCCGAGGGCGGCCTCTATCAACACCTGGTCGGCCTCGCGCGTACTGAAACTCTCGTCCCAGTGCACGACGGGTACGCCGACGGCCTGCTCCAACATGCGGCCGAACCTCACAATCCACCGCCCCCTACCCCTGAGCCTACCCTCCTCGTCGTACGGCACACCGAGCACTATCCGCTCCGGCCTGTACAGCTTGATGAGCTCCCGCAGGGCCGCGAGCAATCCCTCGTCGTCCGACCTCTCGAGGGTTGCGACACCGGATGCCGCGATACCGAGCTCGTCGCTTACGGCGACGCCAACCCTCTTGGTTCCCATATCGAGTGCCATAACCCGCATCACGTACCTATGAAAGTCTACCAGAACACCGTGCCGCACGGCGGCAGGGAGGCCGTGGCGGCGGGGCGCGGTGGAGTCGCTGGCCCCCTCGAGAGCCGCGGTGCACGCCAAAGACTGCGGAAGACGTTATGCGACGGAGAAGATACGGCAGCGGCGCGCGCAGGACGTGCCACGTACGGCGCGGCCAACGCTCACGGTACCATGCCACCCTTCTCCGCGAGCGTTAAGAGAAAGGCGGCCTCTACCCCACTTGCACCTCAGCTACGCACGGGGGTAGAGTTTCCCACCAAGCCAGTGGACCTACATCCATCAGACTGCCCCGTTGCCATGATATAGAAACACGCTTGGCGCAGGGCTAGCCTGTATCGGCGGCACCAAGTCGCAAGCTGAGCCGAGCCACGGCACACTCGGCCGTCCATCCCCACTTCAAACCGGCACCCGGAGCAGATGGGCCACACACCTTGCCGGCAAGGTAGGGACCCGGGGGGCACGAGCCGGTGGGGTACTCGACGTACATGTTGTCGTAGGCCTCGGCCAAGGTGTCCCAGGCCTCTTTGCGTTGCATGTCGGCGGGTCGGTCCCGGGCTTCTCGCAGAGGGAAGGCCCTCACTGCGCTTGCGTGGGCATCGTGATGTGGACCCCTTTCAGCTCAGGCCTCAAGTCCACGCATCCCCACACGAGAGGTCTCCCGATGGGCATCGTCGCCGATCCCGCGCCTCTTCCCACGTCCCCCACACACGCGCGGGCTCAGCTCTCTTCCACAGCAGGACGTTCCACACGACGACTCGCCAACCCACGCGGCTCCTATACAGTATCGCCACCGGCCCGGAGCTACCTACGGCGAGCATGCTCATTCCCCCATGAGAACGGTTGAGCACGCCTGCTTCCCCGCTCTCGGCCCCACACCGCCATCTACCTTCGTCCCCCGACCACGGCGGCGGTACCGCGCCCTCACCGCACCGAAAAAAAGAGGAAGGATGGGATCAACACGTAGAGCCGCCCGAAGAAGCACGCCCCACCGCACAGGGGAGGCGGGCAACCCGCCTGCTCGGCCCACCTCGATCCCCGACCGGCTCGTTGGGTGGGATGGGTTTTCCTTGCTCGCCTTACCCCCTAGAGGCACACCCCATCTACACGTCGCCGAGCAAGGAAGCGCTCGGCGAGAAGTGGGGTGGTCGGTGCACGGCCGACGCCAGCCGGCGGGATGTGAGGTGGCATGAGCGTAGAAAAGGGATTACAATAAATGTGTGGACTGAGATAAATAATAATGTATACTTCTTGGTAACTATTACCATTTAGGAGGCGATCATGTTGTCAAAATCCCTAGTTGACTCGATCAACGAACAGATAAAGAGTGAACTCTACTCCTCGAATCTGTATCTCTCGATGAGCGCATACAGCGACAGCCTTAACCTTACGGGCTTTGCGAAATTCTTCCACGAGCAGAGTGAAGAAGAGCGGGAACACGCGCTCAAGCTGTTTGACTACCTACTCGATCGGAATGCCCAGGTGGAGATAAGGGCCATCGACGAGGTCCCATCCAGGTTTTCCTCGGTCGAGGCAATGTGCAAGGCCTTCTACGACCACGAGAAGGTCGTAACGAGCAACATAAACGACCTCTACCACCTGGCGCAGAACGAGAACGACTATCCCACGCAGGTCATACTGCAGTGGTTCATCACCGAGCAGATAGAGGAGGAAAAGACCGCTCTGACGCTGCTTGAACGCGTACGTATGGCAGGCGACGACGCGGCAGCCCTGCTCATAATCGACGGAGAGCTCGCCGAATCGGAGGGGGAAGAGACCGTGGAAGCGTGACGGTCCACGACGCTACAGACCTGCGATGCTCGAGGGGGGGCGGGGGATCGCCACCAAATCCCATCCTGCGTGCCACCGGCCCTCCAAACGTTCCCACCAACCGGGGGGCCCCGAGCACGAGGGGACGGCTGACCACTCCGAGCTGCGGCGTCCGCCCGCACATGCCTTGACTTTGGGTCAAAGTGAACCTATAATGCAAAATGAGGTAGGTATCACGCTGAAAAGGGCAAACCATCCGAAAGGGTGGGACGCAAAGCCTACGGCCTACGGGGAGGTAGAGATCCCTAGGGCGGCTGGGTTACCAGAGTGAGGATCATCTTATGTACCTTTAGATCGTTCCCTCTTTAGTAGATCCGGCCAAAGCGGACTTCCATCTCGTAGGTGACCGGAGCCCCGAGGTCCTTCCTGAAGGGTCGAGAGGCGGTTGGTGCTGTGTCATTCCGCATCAGGCATTACAGCCGTGGATGCGGACCAGTCCGTATACGAGGACGAAGGAGCGGCTAGAGATGGAGACCGCCATAAAATTTCTCCTTGCCCTCACGATAGCCGTCGTCACGGTGGATTTGACGAAACCGAACTTCTTCGTCTCCCTGTTCGAGGGCTTCCAAACGGAGCACCATGCAAGTGAAAGCTTCAAGCCCGCCACCGACCAGAGAGAGGAGTTCTTCAACATAGAAGGGATAGCCGAGCGGTTCAACCGCCCGCCGGCCCGCCACGAAGAGACGATAGTAAACGTAGTGAGGCCGCCCCGCCCCACGGTCACCGACGCATCTCATCTGTTGTGGCAGAACAGTTATGAACCCCCCAGGCTCTATTCCCCCGAGTCCTACTCGCTGGCACAGCGCTACTCGTTGGAGGAACTGTCGAAGCTCACCGCCGAAAGGTTAAGAAGGTACCACGTCCTGCTGAACGACGGCGCAACGAAGGACGAGGTGAACAAGGCCTATGACGACTACATCGTTTACCGGAACGCTCTGGCCATCAAGAAAGGCAACTGAGCCGTCGCGAGTCCTCAGGCGCCCCGATCACACGTAAGCCGCCTCGCTTGCACGCTCCCGAGAGCATCAAGCGACAAGTCCCCTGCCGCGCAAAACCGCCCCCACCCTCGCCTTCCGCCTCGACACCGCACACACCGCCTCCCTCCGACGCCCCACCAACGGTGGGATGGAGGGACTACCCACACCCCGGCGCCTTCCCCACACACTCACCCTACCGCCCTTCACCGCATCCCTATCGCAAGCAGCAGCGCGGAAGTTCCGCTGAGCGTACACGCCCCTCTCCGGCGTCTCCACCTCGGCACCACATGTATTACGGCCTTCCGCCTGGCAGAGACCCGTCTCTCGGGTCGCTCAAAGTATCATGAACAGCTTGGTCAGAAAGAAATCGAACACTATGATGAATATGAGCGAGAGCACAACGGTGAGCGTCGTGGCCCTGCCGACACCTTGGGTACCCCCTTCGGCCTTGGCTCCAATGTAGCACGCTATGGCGGCCACCATGAGACCGAAGAACACCGTCTTCAGCACACCCGTCGTGAAGTCGCCCACGGTGAGATAGTGCCGCACCCCCTCGACATACTGCCTCGAGGTCACACCGAGCTCGGCCGAGGCCATCACCAGCCCGCCCGCTATCCCCACGAAATCGGCAACCACCGCTAGGGCCGGAAACGATATCAGCGCCGCAACGAACCTGGGGACGGCGAGCTTCTTTATCGGGTCGGCCCCAAGGGCCCGGAGTGCGTCTATCTGCTCGGTCACCTTCATCGATCCTACCTCGGCCGTAATACCCGCCCCCACCCTGCCTCCCACGAGAAGAGAGGTGATCACCGGACCCAGGTAGCGCACGATCGACAGCGAGACGACCGGGCCGGCCAACCCCTTGGCCCCGAACCTCTTCAGGCTGTAGGCGAGCTGTAGGACAAGGACCATGCCGATGGCAAGCGAGGCCAGGACGACGATGGGAAGCGACTTAACACCGATCTCGTCTATCTGACGCAGCACGTCCCGGGCCGGGAAGGGCCGGGTGAATACGGTGCGCAGCGTACGGACGACGAATACGCCGAAGGCGCCGGTCTCGGCGAGAAGTTTCAAAACACACGTCCAAACCAAGGGTACCCATCTCTTCATGGCCGCCTCACAAAAGCGAACGACTGCACGAACTCGAGGAACTCGCCCAGGCCGCGCTCGTACCCGTCGGGCACCGAGGTGTAGACGAGGTCGAACACGCACCCCCCACGCTTGAGCACGATACCGCATATGAGGACCGTCTCCCCCTCGACCTCTCCCCTCCAGACGATCTTGAGGGCCGGCACGCCGTCGACCACGAGGCGTTCGGAGGAGAGAACCTCCTTGTTTCCAACGCCGATCACCTGTGACTTGGCCAGCACGGAGAGCGGCTGGCGTGCCTCCACTCCACACGCCGAACTCACCGTGACGGCGGCCCCGAGCGAGGGGTTGTGGAAGGCGAGGTCACCACCGGGCAATTTCACGCGTTCCCAGCCCTCTCCCAGCGAACCCACCCTGTAGACCACCTGCTTGGAACGAAACTCGTTTCCTACCAGCGACCCCTCGTCGCCGCCGCCGCTCATGTAGCGCAACACCTTGAATGCCGAACAAGAGCTCAGCGCCAGCACAACAAAAACGAACATCAGGGGCTTTGAAGGCATGGGAATATCGACCGATTTCGAAGCTACCTACGGCACCTCAATTATACATCCTTCGCCCGATCCCGGCACCAGCACCACGCGCGGCGCATGGGCCGCACCACACGGCGCCTCCGGCTCCTCGCCGTGGATGCCTTCTCGAAAACGCCGAAGGTACTCGTGTCGGTGGGTCCGCCCACGGCAACCCGCCCTGGTTTTGAAACTCCGGGGCCGTTCCGACATCATTATATTAGAGGGACAACCGTAACCGCAGAAGGCGAACACCACACAGCCTCGCACGGAGGATGCCACAACAGATGGGCAAGATAGTCATCTACACAACCACCTACTGCCCCTATTGCAGGGCCGCCAAGAATCTGCTCGACCAGAAGGGGGTAGACTACGAGGAGATAAATCTCACGTCCGACCCCGAACTCAAGGCGAAGACGATGAGGGAGCTTGGCTGGAGAACCGTCCCGATCATAGTGGTCAACGGAACCGTAGTCGGAGGCTTCACCGAACTCCTCATGCTGGAGCGTGAGAAGAGGCTGGACTCCCTGCTCGATTCTTGAGACCGACCGAAGCCGGGGGACGACGCACGAGCCCCACGACACGCCAGAGCCTGTTGACGGCGCAGGCGGCCTCCTTTAAGCTAGAAACCCTATGGCGGTAACCACCAGATTCGCCCCCAGTCCGACGGGTTCACTCCATATAGGCGGTGCCAGGACGGCCGTCTTCAATTGGCTCTACGCCCGCCACCACGGCGGACGGTTCCTGTTGCGCATTGAAGACACCGATCGTACCCGTTCGACGAGGGAATCGGAGATGGAGATACTGGAATCGCTCCGTTGGCTTTCTCTGGACTGGGACGCCGAGCCTGTGCGCCAGTCGGAGAGAATGGAGCGGTACCGCTCGCTCGCACAGCAGCTCATAGAGGAGGGCAAGGCCTACAGGTGCTACATGACGGCCGAGGAGCTTGCCCGCATGAGGGACGAAGCCCGCCGGCGCGGCGAGGTGTTCCGCTATCGACGGGAGTGGGCGTCGCGCGGAGCCGCCGAGGGCAAGCCCTACGCCGTAAGGTTACTCACCCCGGACGAGGGCGTCATCGAAGTCCACGATCTGTTGCGCGGAGTGGTTTCTTTTCCCGCCTCCGAGATAGACGACTTCGTCATCCTGAGGGCCGACGGCACCCCCACATACAATTTCGCCGTCGTCGTGGACGACGCCGACACGGGCGTGACCCACGTGATCAGGGGCGAAGACCACCTGTCGAACACACCCAAACAGCTGCTCATATATGAGGCGCTCGGCTTCAAGCCTCCGGCGTTCGCACACGTTTCGATGATACTCGGCCCGGACAAGACCAAGCTCAGCAAGCGGCACGGGGTGACATCGGTCGGTGTACTGAGGGAAGAGGGCTACTTGCCCGAGGCGATCATCAACTACCTGGCGCGGCTCGGGTGGTCCTGGGGAGACCAGGAGATATTCAGTCGCGAAGAGCTGATCGAGAAGTTCTCGCTCGAGAACGTAGTGAAATCCCCCGCCATACACAACCCCGAGAAACTGCTGTGGCTCAACAGCTGGTACCTGAGGAACCTGCCCCTCGAGCAAGTGGCCCGACGCGCGGTGCCGTTCCTCGAGAAGCTCGGCCTCGAGCCCGCAATCGACGAGAGGTTTCTCAAGGTGGTGGAACTCGTGCGCACCCGGGCAAAGACGCTCATGGACATTGCACGCATGTCGGAGTACTTCTTCCGCCCCACGTTTGCCGTGGACGAGAAGGCGTGGGCCAAGTTCGTAAACCCTGATACGAAACCCCTGCTCGAGAAGGTGCTCGAGAAGCTCTCGACGCTCGAGAGCTTCGATAAGGACACACTGCAGAAGGCCTATGAAGAAGTCACCACAGAGACGGGAACCAAACTCGGCAAAGTGGCCCAGCCGACGCGCGTGGCCCTTACGGGTGGACCTGTGAGCCCGGGCATTTTCGAGGTGATAGAGCTACTCGGGAAGGAAGAGACCCTCCGGAGGTTGAGGCGCGCAATCGATTCGGTAGAGGGCGCCTGAGCGCACTCCGGGCGGCCGCAACCCCAACACGCGTGCATCGGCGGAGCACCCTCCCCGTGACAGCGGCCTGCTCCCTCCTCACCAGCTAGCCCAACCGCACGAAACCCCATCCCGCTATACCCGTCACCCCCACACAGCAGCGGAGCCTCGCAGGCCGAGTACGCTTCAGCGACCATTCCGGCGGCATCCATCTCGTGGTGGCTGCCGGTGCTTCTCCAATACAGCCACCCCGTTCCACGGCCGCCCCCGCCCCCCGGGGAGAGGGAGACGGCTTGGGTCGTGCCGCCGCACCACCACTCTTTCCGGTTCAGCCCCGCTCAGTAGGTGTAGAACCCCCTTCCCGTCTTCCTCCCAAGCCAGCCGGCGCGCACCATCTGCCTCAACAGCGGGGCCGCCCTGAACTTGGGGTCTCTGAACTCCTCGTACAATACGTCCAACACCTCGAGGGTGACGTCGAGTCCAATCAGATCGATCAACGCAAGCGGCCCCATCGGATGGGCCGCCCCCAGCTTCATGGCTTTATCAATATCCTCGGCACTCCCCACACCCTCTTCGAGGGCGAAGACGGCCTCGTTGAGCATGGGGATCAATATCCTGTTCACGATGAACCCGGGCTTGTCCTTCGTGCGCACGGGCTCCTTGCCGAGAGCCAGGGCGAACTCACAGGCGAGTTCGACCGTCTCGGCCCCCGTAACCAGCGTTTCAATCACCTCTACCAGCCTCATCACGGGGGCGGGATTGAAAAAATGCATCCCCACCACCTTGTCCGGCCTTCGGGTACCCACGGCCAGCTCCACTATGGGGAGCGAGGAGGTGTTGGTGGCTATCACAACCCCCTCGCCCACAGCGCCCTCTATGTTGGCAAGGGTCTCCTTCTTGACGTCCATGTCCTCAAAGACGGCCTCGATCACGAAGTCGCACGAGGCGATGTCGGAATAACGGTCCGTCGGCGTTATGCGCTCCAATAGGGCATCCCTCTGGGCGGCATCCATCTTGCCCTTGGAAACAAGCCTCTCGAGGGCCTTGGCGACACGCCTCTTGCCGGCCTCGGCCTTATCGCGGGTGACGTCCACGAGCACCACCTTCCGTCCCGTCGAGGCCACGACCTGAGCTATCCCGGTACCCATCGTACCGGCTCCTATTACGGCCACGTTCCCTATGTCATCGACTTTGATCGGCATCGCCTGTCCCTCCCTGGCGAGAAAAGATGTGTCCGAGAAGCTGAACCAATTATACCCGCACCCCGCCCCTTTTCTACGCGCCCCCCCACTAGGCCTCGGCGTGGGTGCGGCACCGGGCCCAGGTGTACCCTCCCCCGTCGCACGCTTCCTGCCCTAGAGTGCAGGGAACGGTGCCCGGGTATCGTGTATAGGGATCCTCCGTAGGGACGACGTCGCGAGATGGATAGCCCGTCGCACGTCACGCCGGGGTGGGGAGAGTTGTAAGATCGCCGCGCACACACTACACTTATCTGGCCACGATGAAGGTCGTAGGGATAACGGGCAACATAGGAGCGGGCAAGACCACGGTGGCCCGCATGTTCGAGCGCCTGGGGGCTCGGCTCATCGACGCCGACCAGGTTGCGCGCGAGGTGGTGCGGCCCGGGACGCCCGCCTGGGAAGAGATACTCGAGGAGTTCGGCGACGAGGTGCTGCGGTGTGACGGCACCATCGACCGGAAGCGGCTTGCGGCCGTCGTGTTCCGCGACGAGACCAAGCGGCGGAAACTCATGTGCATCACCCACCCCCGCATCATCGAGTCCATACGTCACGCCCTCGAACGAATGAGGAGCGAGGGGGTCGAGGTGGCCGTGGTCGAGGCCGCCCTAATAGTCGAAGGCCGCGGGCTCATGGAGATGCTCGACGCGTTGGTCGTGGTCACCGCCGACGAAGAGACCCAGATAGAGAGGCTGCTCAGGAACAGGGGTCTTACGCGCGAGGAGGCCGTGCTGCGGCTCAAGGCCCAGATGCCAGCCGAGGAGAAGGCACGCCACGCCACCTACGTGATAGACAACTCGGGCACGCCCGAGGAGACTGAGCGGCGCGTGCGTGCCGTCTGGGAGGAACTCGTCTCCGACCCCTGAACTCCGGCCGTCAACGCTGCTCCGCGGCGGGCAAACCCCTTTTGCGGCCGATTGATTTCTCTGGTATAGTTGAATCCGCTTTTTATGTAACAGCAACCGGGGCAGCTCCTTGAGTGCGGTGCTCAGAGGCCGTCGATACCGGACACCACTTCGATCCATGGCAGCCGGCCGCTCACCGACGGTAGCGGCGTCCAGCGCGGCACCTCCCTCGTGTTCGGCCTTACCCGGAGCCCGAAGCCGCCCCTTGATCCAAACGCTCACGGCTTGGGGTTGAAGGAGATGAGCATGAAAGACAAGATAGCCATCCTCGAAGAGAAGGAGAAGGCGGCCCTCCTCGGAGGGGGCAAGGCCCGGATCGAGAGGCAGCACAAGCTGGGCAAGCTTACGGCGCGAGAGAGCATCGACCTTCTCCTCGACAAGAACACCTTCGTCGAACTGGACAAGTTCGTCGTCCACCGTTGCACCGACTTCGGAATGGACAAGAAGAAGATACCCGGCGACGGCGTCGTTACCGGCTACGGCAAGATAAACGGCCGCCTGGTGTTCGTCTTCTCACAGGACTTCACCGTGTTCGGCGGCTCGTTGGGCATGGTTCATGCGAAGAAGATATGCAAGGTGATGGACCGCGCCATGGAAGTGGGAGCCCCCTTGATAGGGATAAACGACTCCGGCGGAGCACGCATCCAGGAGGGCGTTGAGAGCCTGGCCGGTTACGCCGACATCTTCCTGCGCAACGTTCTCGCCTCGGGCGTAATCCCGCAGATATCGGCCATCATGGGCCCTTGTGCAGGCGGTGCCGTATATTCGCCCGTGATGACCGACTTCATCGCCATGGTGAAGAAGACGAGCTACATGTTCATCACGGGCCCCGACGTGATCAAGACCGTGACCCACGAGGAGGTAACCCCCGAGGAACTGGGCGGCGCCATGGTGCACAACACGACGAGCGGCGTGGCACACTTCGCGACCGAGACGCCCCCGCAGTGTCTCGAGCTCATCCGCGAGCTCATCGGGTTCCTCCCCTCGAACAACATGGAGGATCCGCCCCGCATAGCGTTCGACGATCCCGTCGACAGGCGCGAGATGAAGTTGCGTGAGATCGTGCCCGACAACCCAAACAAGCCCTACGACATAAAGGACGTAATCAAGCTCGTCGTCGACGACGGCTACTTCTTCGAGGTTCACGAGCACTTCGCCCAGAACATCGTCGTCGGGTTCGCCCGCATGGCGGGCCGGACGGTGGGAATCGTGGCCAACCAACCCAGCGTGCTGGCCGGCTGCCTGGACATCGACGCCTCCGTCAAGGGGGCCCGCTTCGTAAGATTCTGCGACTGCTTCAACATCCCTCTGGTTACGTTCGTCGACGTCCCCGGGTTCCTGCCAGGCACGGCCCAGGAGTGGGGCGGCATAATACGCCACGGTGCAAAGTTGCTCTACGCCTACTGTGAATCGACCGTACCCAAGGTCACCGTGATAACGCGCAAGGCCTACGGCGGCGCCTATGACGTCATGTCGTCCAAGCACATAAGGGGCGACATCAACTACGCCTATCCCACGGCCGAGATAGCCGTCATGGGGCCCGAAGGCGCGGTCAACATCATTGCGCGGGCAGCCATCCAGGAGGCCGAGGATCCCGAGGCCGAGAGGAAGAGGCTTGTCGAGGACTACAGGGCCAAGTTCGCAAACCCATACCGAGCGGCCGAGCTGGGGTTCATCGACGAGGTCATACGTCCCGAGGACACACGTCCGCGCATTATAGCGGCGCTCGAGATGCTCGAGAACAAGCGCCAGACCAATCCGCCCAAGAAGCACGGCAACATACCACTCTAGGACAAGCGCCATGCTGAAAAAGGTACTCATAGCCAACCGGGGCGAGATAGCGGTAAGGATAGTGCGTGCCTGCAGGGAGCTCGGCATCCCCACGGTGGCCGTCTATTCAGACGCAGACCGCAGGTCGCTCCACGTGGCCATGGCCGACGAGGCCTACCACATCGGCCCTCCCCCGCCGCGCGAGAGCTACCTAGACATCGACAAGATAATCGACGTGGCCAAGCGCTCCGGTGCCGACGCCGTCCACCCGGGGTACGGCTTTCTGGCCGAGAACGCCGAGTTCGCCGCCCGCTGCGAGGAGGAGGGAATAACGTTCATAGGGCCCACACCCGAGGCCATCCGCCAGATGGGCGATAAGATCACCGCCCGCAAGATAGCCATCAAGGTCCGCGCCCCCGTCGTGCCCGGCACCAAGGGGGCGGTGACCGATGTCGAGGCCGAAGCCGAGGCCAAGGCGATGGGCTTTCCGGTCATGATAAAGGCCTCGGCCGGAGGCGGCGGCAAGGGGATGCGCCTGGTCAGGACCGCCGACGAGTTCGCCGCCGCCCTGCGCATGGCGCGGAGCGAGGCTCACTCGGCGTTCGGCGACGACTCCGTATACATAGAGAAATACATCGAGAAGCCGCGGCACGTGGAGATACAAGTGCTGGCCGATTCCCACGGCAACGTCGTACACCTGTTCGAGCGTGAGTGCTCCGTCCAGAGGCGACACCAGAAGGTGATTGAGGAGGCCCCCTCGGGATTCGTAAGCGAGAAGACGCGCCAGCAAATGGGAAGGATGGCGGTCAAGATCGCCAAGGCCGTGGGCTACCGCGGGGCCGGCACCTGCGAGTTCATAATGGACCAGGAGGAGAACTTCTACTTTCTCGAGATGAACACGCGCATCCAGGTCGAGCACCCGGTGACGGAGATGATAACCGGCATCGACATCGTCAAGTGGATGATACGGGTGGCGGCCGGCGAGAGGCTTCCCTGGAAGCAGAAGGACATCACCCGCCGCGGACACAGCTTGGAGTGCCGCATCTACGCCGAGGTGCCGGAGCAGAACTTCATGCCCTCGCCGGGCACGGTGGAATACATACGCTCCCCATCCGGCCCCGGTATCAGGGAGGACTCCTCCGTCTTCAAGGGAGGCGAAATAACCCCCCACTACGACCCCATGATATCGAAGCTCATCGTATGGGCCGAGGACAGGCCGAGCGCCATCGAGAGGATGAGGAGCGCTCTTAAGGAATACGTGGTACTCGGCGTCAAGACCAACATCGCCTTCCTTCTCCGCGTTCTCGAGGAGGAGGAGTTCCGCCGGTGCAACATCGACACCGGCTACATCGACCGCCACCCTGAGCTTCTGGAGCACCGCTACTCCGAGGAAGACATCACGCGCGCCCTGCAATCGGCGGCCGTCGCATTGTCGAAGGCCACGGCGCAGATCGACACCTCGACACTTCAGACCACATCGGCCAAGTGGAAGTCGTTCGGAAGGAGGATGGCCGTCTCACGTAACCTGTTGCTATGATCTACAACCTCAAGTTCCGTGACAAGCTCTACAGAGTGACGCTCAACGAGGCCGACGACCACTTCGAGGTCGAGATCGACGACTCGAAGTCGAGCGTCCAACTGGTCCAGATAGAGGACAACCTCTACACGCTGGTCACCGGGAACAGCACCGTACCGGTGGGGATAGCGAAGAAGGGCAAGGTCCTACACGTCTACTTGGGCGGCGAGCTCTACGAGATAGAGTCCGTATCGCTGAGGGACGCCGAGAGGGTCTCGACCGGCCCGGCAGCGGGACGGCAGGAGATCAAGTCACCCATGCCGAGCCGCATCGTGAAAATACTGAAATCCGAGGGCGAAGAGGTGGCCGAGGGTGAAGGCGTCATCGTGGTGGAAGCGATGAAGATGGAAAGCGAGCTCAAGTCGTCCATCAACGGCAAGGTGGCCGAGGTCAAGGTCTCAGAGGGCGACGCCGTCGAAAGTGGCACCGTGCTCGTGGTGATCACGGCCGGAGCCGAGTGATACGGGCGCCAGCCGCCCCACAACTCCCTACCGCACACGCCCGCCCGGGATTCCATTCGAGCCTCTGGTATTGTAAGCTTCTTCCCTATGGAAGGCGACCGAGTGGTGGGCCTCACGGGGGGGACGGGCTTCGTGGGCGGACACGTGGCAAAGGCGCTCAGGGAGGCGGGCTGCCGGGTGCGCTGCCTCGTACGCGACAGAAAGAGCGCCGCAACAGGTCCCCTGGGAGGGCTCGGGGTTGGATTCTTCCTCGGTGACATCACGCGTAGGGAGTCGATCGACAGGACGTTCTTCGAGGGGCTCACACACATAGTACACCTGGTCGGCATCATAAGGGAGAGAGGGGCGCAGACGTTCGAAGCCGTCCACTTCGAGGGAACGCGCAACGTGGTCGATCTGGCGCGCGAGGCGGGGGGTGTGCACAGGTTCGTCCACATGAGTGCGCTCGGCACGCGCGAGGGTGCAGCGAGCGCCTACCACCGGACGAAGTGGAAGGCCGAAGAGTACGTTCGCCGATCCGGCCTCCCATATACCATCATCCGTCCCTCGCTCATCTTCGGCCCCGAGGGGGAGTTCGTCCGGATGATGACGTCCATGGTGAGGCGCTTTCCCGTGGTGGTCGTGCCACGGTCGGCCCCGCTGCAACCGGTGTACGTCGGGGACGTGGCGCGCGCCTTCGTGCGCTCTCTCGACGAGCCTACGACCGACGGAGCGATCATACCGGTGGGAGGACCCGACCGCGCTACGATGGGGGATATAGCACGCGTGATGGCCCGGGTGATGGGACTCAGGCGGCTCGTGGTGGAGCTGCCGCTTCCTCTGCTGCGTGTGCCGGTGGCCGTAATGGAGCACATCCTCCCCGATCCGCCGGTCACATCGGAGCAGCTCTCCATGCTGGGCGAAGAGAACACGTGCCACCTCGAAGAGACGCGCAACCACCTGCCCGGATTCGATCCCATCGGGCTCGAGGAGGGACTCAAGCGGTGCCTTTGAGGACGCACGCGGCGCGTACGGCAGCGCTTGCGGCCGCGGCGGCACTCCTGCTCACGTTCGCCGCCGTGCAAACCGCCTGCACCCGCGGTGACCGCCACGGCGACCGAGGGGGCACGCTTCGCATAAACCTCGCCTCCGACCCCCCCACACTGGATTGGTCGCTCGCGCGCGACTCCACCTCAATCACCGTAATAACGAACATCATGCGGGGCCTTACCCAGTTCGGCCCGCGCTTCGAACCCGTCCCCGCCCTCGCCCAACGTTGGGAGGTGAGCGCGGACGGTCGCACCTATGTGTTCCACCTAAGGAAGGATGTGAGATGGAGCGACGGCCGCCCCCTCCGCGCCCGCGACTTCGTCTACTCGTGGCGGCGGCTGCTCGATCCGGCCACGGGAGCCGACTACGCCTATTTCCTCTACGACGTCAAGGGGGCGAGGGCGTACAATTCGGGCGCAACCCGCGACCCCGCCCGATTGGGGGTAAGGGCGCTCGACGACCATACGCTCGTAGTCGAGCTAGAAGAGCCCGCCTCTTATTTCCCCAGCCTGCTTGCGTTCGTAGCCACCTACCCTTTAAGGAGCGACGTCGTCGAGAAATACGGTATGCGTTGGACCGAGCCCTCACATATCGTCACCCTCGGCCCCTACCGGCTCGTGCGCTGGGACCACCACGAACGGGTAGTGCTCGAGGCCAATCCCCTATACTGGGGCGCCCCCCCGCCCACGCGGCGGGTCGAGATGATAATGAGTGCCAACCCCTCGACGGCGCTCGCGCTGTATGAGAGCGGTGAGCTCGACTTCCTGGACGGCAAGGACATCCCCTTGCTTGAAGTGCCCCGCCTGCGCAAATCACCCGAGTTCAGGACGGACGAGGTGTTCAGGAACAACTACATCGGCTTCAACACCCACAAGCCGCCCTTCGACGACCCCCTGGTCCGAAGGGCGTTTTCCGCCGCAATCGACCGCAAAAGCATAGTGGATCTGCTTCAGGGCGGCGGGATACCGGCCACGTCGTGGATACCGAAGGGGATGCTGGGCTACAACCCCGCGATCGGCATAGGCTTCGACCCAGAGCGGGCGCGTCGGTGGCTGGCCGAGGCCGGGTATGCCGGCGGCCGAGGGTTTCCCGAGGTGGAGTTCCTGTATCCGGACGTGGGGAACAACCGCACCATAGCCGTCGCACTGCAGAGCATGTGGAAAAAACACCTGGGCGTCAGGGTGAAGCTCGCAAACCAGGAGTGGAAGGTCTACCTCAGCACGCTCAATACCGACCCTCCCCATATGTATCGCGCCGGCTGGCAGGCCGACTACCCTGACCCCCACAACTTCATGAACCTCTTCAAGTGCCGAAGCGGCAACAACCACACCGGCTGGTGCAACCCGCGCTACGACGCCGCCGTCGACGAGGCCGCCCACACCTCCGACCCCGCCCAGCGCAAGAGGCTCTACGACGAGGCCCAACGCATACTAACCGAGACGGACGTCCCCGTGGCACCGTTCTTCATCTCGTTACAGTTCAGTATGGTGAAACCCTATGTAAAGGGCCTCGTCATCGATCGGCTGAGTCTCATCCGACTTGACCGTGTGTACATTGACTCCACTCGGTGAGCCGGCACCTATCCGCCCGTCCCCTTCAACCCCGGGGCGACTCCCCCCTCCTACACTCCCGACCCGCGCGCGCCCATAAGACCCAGTGGCAACACCACTCCCGCTTTGGGCATACAACGTCCCTTACGGCCACGCCACCGCCCGCGCACTACAAACCCGGCCCAACCCATACCGAGCGCGAAGCTTCCACCCTACATCCTCGGCCCTACCTGCAACCTCAGTCCAGCACGACGCGCAGGGGAGACACGCGTCACCCCCCTCACCCAACGAGGCACGCGTGTCGGGAGAGAAGCGCCAGGGGGCGTTACTCGAGCTCGATCGTTCGCCGGCTGCCCGCAACGCGCAGAGGCACCTGCGGCGTGCCTACCCATCGTGCCCTCCCGCGGCCGATCCTTCGAAGCACGCGGGTGGGGAGGGAGACCGGCTCGCCCCTCCAATCCCGCCCCATGGTCCCTTGTGGGAGGCGGCTGAGTCTTCCCGAAGAGACCGCCCCGGTAGGCTTGATTCCCCGCGCGCGGGAGGACGGCCTTGGAGTTGAGACACGGGACTCCAACTATGGCTTGCTTCCCTCATACGGGGGGAGACGGAAGTAATCGTGACCGTCCGCTTTCGCTCCTTTACGGCCGCCGCTTGTCCCTGCAGAGAGAAGAACGGGATGCAAATCCCGACGATGAGGACCGGCTCCGGGGCTAACCCTTGAAATAGGGGATTATCTCCTCCGAATACACCCTCAACGTCTCCTCCGGGTCGGGGCTGAAGCGGTAGAACAGGACGAAGTGTCTTACGCCGCTATCGACGAAGCGCTCGATCTTGCGTATGCAGTCGTCCTTCGAGCCGGTGATGGTGAAATCGAGCACCGCTTCGCGTGGGAACAACCCTCCCAGCTCGCGGAGCCGCTGCCGCCCTTCTTCGTCGGTGGGTAGGACGTTGAAGTAGTTCAGCCCCTTCATGTGCTCCGGTATGTCGACGTCGTAGCCTGCCTTGGCGAGCTGGTCCTGCATGATGA
>CAZXEJ010000010.1:0-56934 GCA_964639895.1 uncultured Spirochaetia bacterium
CCACGCGCGCTGCCGTCGAGGAGGGCATCGTGCCCGGAGGCGGCGTGGCGCTGCTCAGGGCCAACCGCGGGCTCGAGGCGTTCGATCCCAAGGACGAAGAGGAACGCGCTGGCGTAAACATAGTACGCCGCGTCATCGAGGAACCCATCCGCGGCATAGCCACCAACGCCGGCTGGGACGGCTCCATCGTAGTCGAGAAGGTGAGGGAAGGCAAGGGGGCCTTCGGCTTCGACGCCGCCCGGCTGATGTTCTGCGATCTGATCGAGGCCGGTATAGTCGATCCGACCAAGGTGACCCGCTCGGCCCTGCAGAACGCTTCCAGCGTGGCGGGGTTGCTGCTCACCACCGAGGCGCTCGTGGCCGAGCTGCCCAAGGAGGAGGGTGAGGGGATGCCCGGGATGCCCCCGGGCGGCATGCCCGGAATGGGCGGCTTCTGAGTCGGGCGGGCCGCACGCGTAAGAGGGAGCGGTGACACCGCTCCCCCGAGCGACCCCCCGCAGCCGGAGGTGTGGGCGCTCCCTTGTGTCACGGTGCCCTTGTGGCAGTTGGGTGTCCCCGGGCTTGGAATATGTCCCGGGGGCTTTTTGTGGCCTGCTCCCGGCCTGCGGATGTCATGCGGAGTGGGGGGAAGGAGGCAGCTGCGGCTCTCACGGTGTGCGACGCCCGAGGCATGGGGGTGTGAGAGTCAAGGGATTCCGAAGTTTCCCTCTCATGGGAAGTGGTCTCAGGGCCGGCGGGACGCTCTCCCGCCAAGACCGGTCTGGGTGTAAAGCACTTTCCCGAGGGGGGATGTGCGATGGCCAGCGGTCAGATCGTCCGTCCGGCCGCTCCCGGCACCGCACCTGTGGAGGGCGCAAGTGGCCTGTGGTGCATGATGCGCCGCATCCGACGGTCCTTGCTTTGTTGGGAAGCACGATTCAACGTATACATTACACCACCACCCCCCGCGTTCGCGTGAGAGGGGTGGCCGAGGGCTTCTGCAACAGCGGGCAGGGCGGTCACCCACCCGTGTGTGTGAGCTTGGCTGTTGCGGGACCGCCGCCGTATAGCAACGGTACACCAAAAAGTTGCTTTGTCGTGTCCTCCTGAGGCGGGGTGACTTGCTTCGGCTGTGCTCGGCGCCGTCTGCGCCTCTGCCGTTTATAGGGGAGCGCCTCAAGCCGAGGGCTCCGCAGGCGGGCGGTGGTGTGTTTGGCTGTGGCGGCGGTAAGTCTCTCATCCCACCCCGCCGCCCCCGCGTGTACATACCTTTGGAGGGAGGGGTTTGAGGGTTTCATTTCACCTGCATGGGCCGCTTAGGGTTGCGATGAGTGGCGGTGTAAGGGTAGGGTGCGCCGGCCCGGGCGGCACGACCTAAGTAGAGGGAAAAGGCATGGAGGCTAGGTGCGCTCTACTCCTCCGGGCTTGGCGAAGCTGCGTGGGGGGTGTTTGCGTTCTCGGCTGACGTATGGATTGCGGCAGACTCCCAAGACACTGCGCCGCTCGTGGTGCTGGCTGCGAAGATAGCGTCTTGGCGCGTGTACAGGCAAAAAGGGGAGGTCGTGACGCGCCTACTCAGGCGTGGCGCCTTACCTTGTCCACTATTCCCGCCTCGTAGAGGGCGCGCCATGTGTGGGAATCCCTACTCGGTCCCGACCCGTAGCGGCGGAGAAGCTCTTTGAGATCGGCCGTATCGTCGATATCGAGGGCCAGGTTGGCCACGACGCGTACCTCGCAGTTGAGGTTGAGGGCCCGTGCGTCCTCGAGGTGCCGGCGCAGGCTGTCGTACCCGAATCGGGAGGGCAGCGCCGTGGGGGGAGACTTGAGGACGGCGTTCGTCCCTAGACCGTCAAGCGAGGGGACGAGGACGGCGGCGGGCGGCTTGAGGGGCGATCGGAGCAGGTCGTCGATGTCACGCGCCGTGACCAGCGGGACGTCGCCCGGTATGCGGAGAACGGCCTCGGCGCCGAGTGCGGCACAGCGCCTGCTGGCCCAATCGATTGAGGCGCTTTCGCTCGTTTGCGAGTCCTCCTCCAGCACCTCGATTCCGTAGGAGCGGGCTATCCGCATCGCCTCACCGTCCAGCGTGACGACGAACGAGCGGTCGGCCGCCGTCGATTCGCTCACCGCACGAAGAACGTCGCCCAGCATCGCCGCCGCAAGCCTCATCCGCTCCTGCGGCTCGAGCAGAGTGGACAGCCGTTCCTTGGCCCTGGAGAGCTCCTTTACGGGAATGACTACGAATCTCATTGCCATCTGCCGGCACGTAATAGCACCGCGGCCGCCCACGGTGACGGGCTGCACGACGGGCCACGACTTACTCTACCACACCGACGCCCGCTACGCACGGTCGAGGGTGCCGTAGTGGGACCGGGGCGTTCCGGGTGTACGGCGGCGGGCGCCGGCTGCCGACGCGTCCGGTCCTTGCGGCGGCGCCCCTCCGACCTTGAGTAGCACGGCAGGCTCTCACACTTCCCCCCCCTCGCCCCGTCAGGCCGCGGCCCGCGGGGACGGTGGCGGGAACGTTGTGATGACGCCCACGTTTCCAGCCGTGTGTGAGTGTGAGCGGGCCTTCTAGCAGCCGCACTCGATGTCGCTTGTGTCCTCGCTCGAGCTTGAGGCCGAGCCGGCCGCCGCGGCGGCGGGGGCCGAGTGATGGCCCAGCCTGTGCAGCGTTTCCATCGAGACGCCCGTGTGGGCGTAGCATGCGCCGGCCGCCATTACCATGGCCACGTTTATGGCCTCGGCCACCTCTTGCCTGCTCACGCCGAACTCGACGGCATCCTTCACGCACCCCCTTATGCACCAGGGACAGCGCGTCATGTGTGCGGCGGCAAGTCCGATGACCGCCCTTTTGAGCTTCTTGCTAAGGGCGCCGTCCTCGAACACCTTCTTGTGGAAGGCCATGAACGTCTCCGTCAACCGCCCGCTTGCCTCGCGGAACTGGCCTATTTCTTTGGCTATGTTCTTGCTGAAGAAGTGTCCCTCGGTGATGTTTTGCCCCTTCTCAAGGGCGTCGTAGGTCTCGAACGCAATGCTCGAATAGGCGAAAGGCGCTCCCATGGCAAAACGCATCCCCACGTAGATGGCTTCCACAATCTCGGCATCCGTGGCGCCGGCCTGCTTTGCCCCCGTCACTTTGGCTCTGATACAGTAGGGACAGCGCGTTATGTGGGCCCCTGCCACGCCGATCAGCATCTTGGTCTTCCGGCTGAGCGCCCCGTCGTCGAACACCGAGTCGTGGTAGGCGTTCCAGGCAGCGTGCAGCTCGGGGTTGATGCGATCGAGCATACCTATCTCTTCGCGTATGTTGGATTTGAGCATGTATTCCGTCATCTGGCGGTCCTCCCTTCGTTTGGATTGTTTAAATTTGGTTTCAAACCGCCCCGACGGCCTAAACCGCCAAGGCTACGTTAGCACTCTCGTTCTCGTGGGCTCAGGGTTTCCATGATTAGTGAACGCGTCTGCTCCAGCGGCCTTATGGAGCGCTGGGTCTTGACGAGAAGTATTGCTCCCTCGATGGCCGACACTATCACCACTGCCGTCTTATCTACCGCGAGGTCCTTCCGGAACCATCCCCCCGCCACTCCCTCGTCCAGACACGCGCGGACGGCCTCGGTGAATTCGTCGAAGAACTTGCTCAGTCTCCTTCGGAAGCGCTCGTTCAACGTGCTCATCTCCACCGCCAGGTTGCCGAACGGACAGCCGAGGCGGCAGTGGTTCCTGCGGTGATAGTCGGTTATTCTGGCGAAGAAGGCCTCGAGGCGGTCTCGTGGAGAAGCCCCTTTACGTCCGGGATCGAGGATCACAAGCACGCCCTCGGAGAACTCCCTCATCTTCCTCTCCAGGATCTGGATGGCCAGATCCTCCTTGCTCTGGAAGTGGTAGTAGAAGTTGCTCTTCGTCACACCGGAGGCTGCGAGGATCTCGTCCACGGTGGTGTTGGAGAACCCCTTGTCGTGGATCAGCTCCGCCGCAACCTTGATGATCTTCTCCTTGTTCCTCTTGTAACCCATGTGACCACCTCGAGCCGGCGCCGCTTCGGCACCGGCGTCTTTGTTCCCCTATCCGCTGCTCTTCCGACGACATGGTTGGCCCTTTCTCAAGTGAACCCCCACGCGATCGAAGAGCCCTATCCGCACCGGCCGCCTTGGTCTTCCCCGTCTTTGGTGCTTCAAGTCCAAACTCCCTTAGGGCACAGCCAGAGAGGTGGTTGTCAGGCGGGAATGCTCCGCACAACGCTTAAGACCTCCACAACGGCTGAGTCGCGGGTCCTCTCCCGCCGCGGCTCAGTACCCGTTCACCACCCCGCCCTTGCGTTGGTCCCGAGGCCACCCTGTGCGGCTGGGGCGGGGTCCCTCGTCTCGCTTCTCCGGCCGGCCCGCTTTCCAGCGGGCGAGCGCGCTGCCTTCCCTCTCCGGCCGTGTCCTTCTGGCTTGCCGCTTCCGCGTTAGCCTCCAGGCGGTGAACTGATTAGGACTAGATAGTCCTAAATATACCACCCCTTTCCCCTCAATGCAACGGCGCCGCCGGGGGGAATGGTAGTGTGGCCCGTTTCCGCCGGGGCTTTCTTTGACATGCGGATGGAAAAGACATTAAATTTATATTGAATAGAAGGCCGGTATAATCTGTTGTCGATACTCTGGCCAAAACGGCTCTCGCGCTTTGCTCCGTCCCTTGGGGAGGTGCGGATACGCGCTCGGTTCCCGGCCAGGGGGGCGGCACGGGATGAAGGTGTGTGTATGGATTCCGGGGGCTGTTTCGCGCTGTAGAGGGTCCGTTTATGGTATGTTCTATGTTTAGCCCGGTCCTCCCGGAAGGGATGGAGGCGTAGCTATGATACTCGACCTTTTCCGCAGAACTCAGAGCTGGTTCACCAAGGCCATACTGCTGTTGCTCGCTTTAGCCTTCGTCTTCGGTTTCGGTTTCAGCATAAGTAATTTCAGGGCCTCGGCGCCCGGGTCGGCGAGTGCGGCGGCCGAAATCAACGGTGAAGAGGTGGCGTTGACCGATTTCTACCGGCTGCGCGACGCCCTGTTGCGCTCCTACCGGAAGGCCGGGATCCCTGAGGAGAGCATCAACCCCGACGTCGTGGGAGTTCAGGCGCTCAACCAGCTCATCAACGTCAAGCTCCTCGCCCAGGAGGCTCGCCGCCTGGGGTTGCGGGTGAGCGACGAAGAGCTGCGCGAAGCCATAGTGGGAAGCGATGCGTTTCGCATCAACGGCAAGTTCGTAGGGAGCGAGGCCTACAGGCAGTTCGTCGAGAAGGGGCTCAACGAGAGGGTGAGCGAGTTCGAGCGCAAGTACCGCGAGGAGCTTCTGGCCCAGAAGATGGTGGACCTCATAAACGATTCCGTCGTCCTGAGCGACGAGGAGTTGAGGAACATCTACCGGATAAGGAACGAGAAGGTGGCGCTCTACTATCTCAGGTTTTCTCCCGAACAGGAGGGCGCCTCTTACGTGCCCGACGAAGATGAGGTCCGCGGCTACTACGAGAAGCATCTTGCGGAGTTCAAGACCCCTGAAAGAAGGGTGATACGGTATTTCACCGTGCCCGCCTACTCCATCGCAGAGAAGATGGACGTATCCGAAGAGGAGCTCAGGGCCTATTACGAGCTGCACCGCGACGAGTTCTCCTCAGGCGACGCGGCCGGTGACAAGCGGTTCGAGGCCCATAAGGACGCCGTCAAGGCCGCCGTGGCCAAGGAACGCCTAAAGGGGTTCCTGCCCCAGTTCGCCGAGAGGCTCAAGGGGTTGCTCAAGACTCGTTCCCTCGAGGAGGTGGCGCGCGAGGGTGGCGGCGGGGAAATCCGTAGCACTCACCCCGTGAGTAGGGATAAGGCTCCCCCTGACGGGCTGCCACCAGCGGTGGTATCCCGGGCGTTCGAGCTCGGGGCCGGAGGCAAGGACGTAGTGGCGCAGGGGGATACGATTTGGGTGTTCGAGGTGGGCAGCGTGTTGCCGGCCGGCGCAAAGCCTCTGGGTGAGGTGAGGGATGAGATCGTGGCTGAGCTCAAGCGGCAGCGCGGTGCCCGTCTTGCCGAGCAAAAGGCCGAGCGCGCCCTTCGTATGGCCAAATCCGGCAAGGGCCTCGATGAGATAGCCGCCGTGCTGGGTGTGGAGAAAGAGGAGACGGCGTATTTCAGTCGCATAAGCTACGTGCCCGGCATCGACTCCGAGCAGTTGCGCATCGATGCCTTTACGCTGAGCCGCGACACCCCCCTTGGTAAAAGGCTCTATAAGGCCGGCGATGCCTTCGTTGTGATAGCGTTCAAGGACAGGAAAGAGGCGGATTTCTCGGAGTTCGAGGCGAAGCGTGACGAACTCGCAGAAAGAGAGCTTGCACGTCGACGGATGGTGGTATACAACGACTGGTTGCAGCGGCTGAGAAAGAAGGCGCGCATCACGGTGAAGAACGGCTTGTTTGCGTTCCAGAAAGAGAGCCGCAGCTAGGGGTCAGCGTGATGAAGACCGGCAACAGGTGGGTTCTCATAATAGGCAGCGACGCCGAATGCTGCAGCCGCCTGAGCTCCGCACTCAAGAGCGGGGACCTCGTCACAACCGTCGTGCTGAACTACAAGGAGGGCCTCGAGCGCCTGCTCTACGAGAAGCCCGACCTTGCCGTCATAGAGCTGATCTATACCGGCCTCGGCAGCCCGTTGATCGAGAAGATCACCTCGTCGGGCGTCTACGAGGTGGTCACCACGGACGGCGCCAACTCCTCTTCCCGATGGCCCGCTCCGGGCAGGCGCCCCGTCTTCGTCGTCGAGAAGGAAGACGACGTGGACGAGGTGCTCCGTATGGTCGAAGACTATCTCCCCCGCTCGCGTTCGCGGTTCACCATACCCGAGGGAAGTCTCTCCGGCAGGCTGCACGGTCCGTACTTCCCACGGTTGCTTGCCGACTTGTGGGGTGAGAAGGCCACCGGCGTGTTGAGGGTCCATTCGACGGCGACACTCATCGTCTACATAGTTGACGGCATGCTCGCCTACGCCGAGGGGGGCGACCTGGATACGGCGCTGGGACGAATGTTGCTCGCCCAGGGCAGGATAACCGAAGAGCAGTACGATAAGGCCGTCCAGAAGGGGGCCGAGTACGGTCTCAAGATGGGATACGTACTCATAGAGATGGGTCTCATGACCCCGCACGAACTGAGCGAGCTGCTGAAAAGGCAGGTGGAGGAGAAGATCGTCCGCGGCTTCAAGTATACGGACGGCGTCTTCTCCTTCGTGGCGACCAACCACAAGTTTCTAGATGCGGCCGTCTCCTACAGGCTGCCGCCCCTTCCCGTCCTGCACGAAGGCGTAAGGCGGTTCCTCGATCTCGATACGTTGAGGAACATCCTTATTCCCTCGCCCGCACCCGAGCCGTCGCGCCTCTACATCGATTCGCGCTTCGAGGAGGACGTCTACTCGGCCGGCCTCACCCCCAAGCAGCTCAGGTTCGTCCAACATCTTACCGACGGCGCAGAAGTCGGCGGAGTGGTAGCGGGCAGCCAGCTCGGAGAGTTCGAGACCCTGAACCTGCTATACTTCCTCTCGCTCACGGGTTACTTGAACGTCCCGGCGGCGGCCGAGGTCGAGGCCTCCTTCTGGGAGCCGCTCCCCGAAGAGGAGGCGGCCGAACTCCGTGGCACCCCACACGTTGAAACCGGAGCGACGGCCGTGGCCGGTGCCGGCGGGAGTGGCGTCGCAGGCGGTGAGGGATTCGCTGCGGGCGGCTTTCAGGTGGCCGAGAACGTCATGGGGACCGCTTCCCACGCACATTCGGGTGAAGCACCGCCCGGTGCCGACGAGAGCGAGGTGGAGCTCGGAATCGATCACTCGCGGCTCGACCCGCCTCCAGGTGCGACCCCGGAGGAGCTCAATTTCGAGATAATATCCTTCCCCGGCGACGGCGGTGACTCCGCGTTCTCAAGCGCGCCGCGACCGGAGGCGGGGGATGCCGATGTATCCGGCGGCCGAGCAGCGGCAAGTGCGGCCGGCGAGGCGGAGTGGGATCAGGATTTGGATCGGGAGATTGTAGAGATAATGCGGTCGGAGCAGGCGGGTCGCTCGCAAGAGACGGCGGCGACCGCCGGTTCATCGGCCGGCGGCGCCGAGGCCGTCGATGTAGGGTCCGCGGGCGCGGGGAGGGAGGGGCTTACTCCTGAGCAGCTCAAGCTCGTCGAGGAGATAGAGCGGCTCCATCCTCGGCTCGAAGAGATTGGGCACTACGAGATACTGGGGCTTCCGAGGGACGCTGTCATAGACGACATAAAGTCCTCCTACTTCGTGCTGGCCAAGAAGTTCCACCCCGACAGGAACACCTTCCTTGAGGGAGAGTTGCGTGATAAGGCCAAGGACATCTTCGTCCGCCTGTCCAAGGCCTACGAGGTGCTGAGCAACCCGACCCAACGCGAGCTGTACGACTCGAAGCTCACGCCGGACGACCTGCAGGAACAGGTCAAGGGGCTGTTCGAGGCCGAGAGCGCCTTCAAGGAAGGCGTGGTTCACCTGCGCAACCGCCGCTACGATCTGGCCGTCGAGCAGTTTGAGAAGGCCCTCGAGCTCAAGCCGGACGAAGGCGAGTACCTTGCCTACCTTACGTGGGCGAGGTTTCTGAGCGCCCCGAGAAAGGATGCCGTCCTCGACGACGTACTCGGCGAGCTCGAGCGTGCAGTCGAGATGAACCCCAATTGCGCCGACACCCACTACTTCCTGGGATGTGTCTACAAGCACAAGGACGATCTCAGGGCTGCCGAAAGGAACTTCACCCGTGCCGTGGAGTGCGACCCGAACTTCATCGAAGCCAAGCGTGAGCTCTGGCTGCTGCGCAAGCGGGGCTCCGAGAAGAAGAAGAAACACCGCTCCTTCTTCGCCAGTCTCTTCAAAAGATAAAGTAGGGGTTTCGGTTTTCTTCCATTTCCGTTTATAATTGCAGAAAATCTTCTCGTCTTCTCGCGGGCCCTCCATACCCGCCCGAACCGTTGCGGGGCGCAATGAGAATAAAATCCATCGAACTGATAGGGTTCAAGTCTTTCTACTACAAGACTCGTCTCGAGTTCCACCCACGGGTGAACGTTTTCGTGGGACCCAACGGCTGCGGCAAGTCCAACATACTGGACGCGTTGAAGTGGGTGCTGGGTGAGCAGAACCCACGCCGTCTGAGGGCCGACTCGATGGAGGACCTAATCTCGGCTGGCAACGAGACGCTCAAGCCGCTCGGGATGGCCGAGGTGTCGCTGGCGCTCGAGGACGGTGACGGCGAGGGGTTCAGCGAGACCGTGGTCAAGCGGCGGCTGTACCGTTCGGGCGAGAGCGAGTACTACATAAACGGTGTGCAGTGCCGCCTTAAGGATATAAGGGAGCTCTTCATCGACAAGGGGATAGGGGCACGGGCATATTCGGTCGTCGACCAGGGGATGGTAGAGCGGATGGTGATGCTCAAGCCCGAGGAGCGGCGGTCTGTTGTCGAAGAGGTGGCGGGCATACAGAAGTACAAGCTGCGCAGGAAGGAGACGGAGTCGAAGATCCGTTCGACGCTCGAGAATCTGGCCCGCGTTCGCGACATAAGGGCCGAGGTGGAACGGAACCTCAGGATGCTCGCCAAGCAGGCCGAGAGGGCCGAGGAGTTCAAGAATACATCGGCCGAGGCCAAACTCGCCGAGGCGGCGCTCATCGAGTACCGGTTACGGGCGCTCGATGCCGAGACGGCTCCCCTCGTGGAGGAGAAAGAGACGCTGGCCCGCAGGATAGAGGCCTTGCGGGAGGGTTCCTCGTCCCTTCACCGTTCGATAGAGGCGCGCGAGGAGGAGCTGCGTCGGCTGCGCGGGCTCCATGCCGACGGCTCCCGCCGCATCGAAGATCTGCGTCGCCGCCTCGCACGGGCGCGCTCCGCTCTCGATGTGGCCAGGGCCGAGATAGCATCGCTCGATGACTACGTGTCCAATCTCGGCGGCGACGCTGCCTCGCTCGCAGACGAACTGCGCACACTGGAGAACCTCCGCGCCGAGAAGGAAGCGGCGCTAGCTGCGCTTCGGGACGAGCTCAAGAAGCGGGAAGAGGAAGTGTCGCGGGCTGCCGGTTCGATCGAGGCCGAACGGAGCGAGCACGAGCGGGCGCTGGATGAGCTGGAGACACGGAGGCGCGCGCTGATCAAGCACGTCGACGTGCAGGGTGGACTGCGCGCCGCACTACGGGCGGCCGAGAGGGAGTGCCGTGAGGTCAAGGAGCGTGCGGAGCGGTTGCATGAAGAGTTGAGGGTCGTTGAGGAGGAGGCCCGGCGCCACGGAATGCGTCTCGAATCCCTGCGCGCCGACGTGGAGGCGCTAGCGGCCAGGGCGGCGGCACTGGAAGCCGAGAGGGATGCCGCCCGGCGGGAGCTCGGGCAGCTTGAGGACGATATCGCCGCACGGCGGCGGGAGTTCGAGGGTGTGCGTCTGAGGCTCGGCGAGCTCACGTCACGGCGCGATGCCTTGGCCCAGATCGAGAGCGGCTACGAGTGGCTGCCCGAGGGCATCAGGGAGTTCGTGCTCGAGAGGAAAGGCAAGGGAGTGCTCGGCATCGTGGCCGATTTCGTAGCGCCGCTCGAAGGCTATGAGACGGCTCTTGAGGGCGCACTGGCCGAGAGGCTCAAGTGGGTGGTGGTGAGGCGGTGGAGCGATGCGTTGGAGATGGCCCGTGAGGTGGAGAGTCTCGGCCTGGGAAGGCTAACGTTCGTTGCGCTTGAGGGTGCCGAAGACGGCCGGGGAGGAGGGGTCCGCAGGGAGGTCGACGGGGCCTTTGGCACGCCCCTCTACGAGGTCTTGCGTATCGACGACGTCTGCGCGCGGTTGATCGAGGATATGGTGTCGTCCCTCAGTGTGGTGGATGGGCTGGACGACGCTGCGGAACCGCCCGGTGGGGGGAGGGTGTGCGTGGTTACCAGGGACGGTGTCCGCCTCCATCCCCGCAGGAGCGTTTCGGCCGGGAGGTTGTCGGCGCGGGGGATATTCCTGCGGCGCAGGGAGATGGAGAGGCTTGAGGTTGAGATCGGAGCCTTGAGCGGGAGGGTTGAGTCCCTGGATGCGGAGATCCGGCGCATGGAGGACGAGCGTGGTTCCCTGCGCCGCAGGGTGGAGGATGCAGAGGGGGAGCTGCGGGCGCTGCGCCTTGCGGAGGCCGAGGCAGCAAAGGACATCTCCAACCTGGAAGAGACCCTCGCCGCAAGCCGCCGCCGTCGCCACGCGATGCTCGAAGAGCTGTCGCGGCTTGAGGCCGAAGCCGAGGACAAGCACGCCGAGATGGAGGCCGTGGGTGAGAAACTCGCCGAGAGCGAGAGCAAAAAGGCCGCACTTGAAAAAGAGATCGAGAGGCTGGAGCGCGACGTGCGACGGAAGGGGGATGTGCTGCGTGAGGGCGAGGAGAGGCTTGCCGCACTTAGGGTTGAAGCCGCCCGTTGCAGGGAGAAGTGCGCGTCGCTCGAGCACGAGGTCGAGGAGCTGGCCCGTCGCCGCAGCCTGGTGGAGGAGCGGCTCAGCGGCGTCCGGGGCGAGATGGAACGCAGGCGTTTGGAGAGAGAGTCCAAGGAATGCGCCGCCCGACGGGCCGAGGCGGAGGCCGCATCCTTGGAGAACCAGCTCCGCTTGCTCGAGCGTGAGCAGTCCGAGAGGGCGGAGGCCCTTGAAGAGGCGGAAGAAGAGCTGGGGCGGATGAGGGGGGAACGTGAGAGGGTGTTGGGAGAGCTTGAAGACGCCGATCAGCGGTTCAGTGGCTTGACCCTGGACCTGGAGAAGCTCGCCATCGAGAGGGTGCGCCTGGGAGAGCAGAAGGCGGCCCTGCGCGAGGCCTTGCTCATGGACGAAGACCAGCTGGCCCGTCGACTGCCCCTTCCCGCGGGGGACGGAGAGGCCGAGCGGCTGGAGCGGCGGCTGGAGCGGCTCAAGCGAAGGCTCGAGGGATTCGGCCCCGTCAACCTGCTTGCGCCCGACGAATACAGGGAATTGGAGAGTCGACACGAATTCCTTACCGAGCAGATAGCCGATCTCGAGCATGCTCTCGAGGCACTCAGGAAGGCCATCAGGAAGATAGACGCCGAGAGCTCGCGCCGCTTCCTCGAGGGGTTCGGCAGGTTGGACGAGAAGTTCCGCACCGTGTTCGCCCGCCTATTCGACGGCGGCGAGGCAAAGCTTGTGCTCACCGACCCGGACGATCCGCTGGAGACCGGTGTGGACATAATGATACGGCCGCGTGGCAAGAAGTTCATCTCGACGGCTTCGCTCTCGGGCGGCGAGAAGGCGCTCTCGGCCATAGCGCTCATCATCGCCGCCTGTCTCGTCCGGCCCGCCCCCTTCCTTCTGCTCGACGAGATCGATGCCCCCCTAGACGACGTCAACACGGCTGCGTTCGCCCGCCTGATGGAGGAGATAAGCGAGATATCGCAGGTCGTCACCATAACCCACAACAAGCGCACGATGCAGTTTGCGGGCTCCCTCGTGGGGGTGACCTCGAACGGAAGCGGCGTATCGAAGATAGTCTCGGTCAAGCTCGAAGACGCCGTCCGTAGCGTGCAGGAAAGCTCTGCCGAGGCGCTCTAGCGGCTTCGCCAGCCGCCTCCGTTCCAACTTGTTAACGGTCCCGTTTGCACTTATACTTCTTTTTTGCGCGTCCACCGTGGACGGAGGAACTCTGTAGATGATTTCTTACATAGTAAAGAAGATAGTAGGCTCGCAGAACGACCGGGAAATAAGGAGACTACAGAAATATGTGGCGCTGGTAAACGATTGCGAAGAGGAGCTCGTCTCGCTCCCTACAACCGAACTGGTCGAGCGTTCCCACCGCTTGCGTCGGGAGCTGTCCGAGCGGGTACGTCCCTATGCCGAGGGGGATGAGGACGACTACTACAAGGCGCTTGACGAGGTGCTCTGGGAACTCATGCCCGAGGCGTTCGCGCTCGTCAGGGAAGCGTCCCGGCGCACGCTGGGGATGCGCCACTTCGACGTCCAGCTCATAGGCGGCATAGTACTCCATCAGGGCAAGATCGCGGAGATGAAGACCGGCGAGGGAAAGACGCTGGTCGCCGCCCTGCCGCTCTACTTGAACGGCATCTCCGGTCTGGGTGCCCACCTGGTCACGGTCAACGACTATCTGGCCCGCCGCGACGCCCTGTGGATGGGGCCCATCTTCAAGCTGCTCGGCATCACCGTGGGCGTCATAAACCACGAGAAGTCCTACCGCGTCGAGTGGGAGAACGAGGCCCGGGCGCGGGACGCCGTCGAGCGTGGGCTCTCGGTGTGGCCGGGCGCGGTGGAGGGCGACCTGCCCGAGGAGCGCGACCTCGAGGCCCTTGCGGCCTTCAAGACCACGCTCGTCGAGTGCACGCGCAAGGAGGCCTACCAGGCCGACGTCACCTACGGCACCAACAGCGAGTTCGGGTTCGACTACCTGAGGGACAACATGAAGTTCTCCCTCGACGAGTACGTACAGAGGGAACACAACTACGCCATTGTCGACGAGGTCGACAGCATTCTGATCGACGAGGCCCGCACTCCTCTCATCATCTCCGGTCCTTCGGAGGACTCAACCGAGCTCTACTACCTCGTAGACCGCCACGTGCGCAAGCTCCGCCGCGACGTCGACTTCACGGTGGACGAAAAGACCCGTCAGGTGACGCTCACCGACGAGGGCGCCTCGAAGATCGAGAAGCTCCTCGGCGTCGACAACATATATGAGCCCGCCAACCTCGAGCTGCTGCACCACGTGCATCAAGCCCTGCGGGCGCACCATCTCTTCATCCGGGACGTCGACTATCTAGTCAGGGACAATCAAGTCGTCATCGTTGACGAGTTCACGGGCCGCATGATGCCGGGCCGGCGCTGGAGTGACGGCCTCCACCAAGCCATTGAGGCCAAGGAAGGAGTCAAGATAGAAAGCGAGAACCAGACGCTCGCCACCATCACCATCCAGAACTATTTCCGTCTCTACAGGAAGCTGGCTGGCATGACCGGTACGGCCGACACGGAATCGGTCGAGTTCAAGAAGATCTACGACCTGGACGTCGTCGTCATACCCACCCATAAGCCCATGATAAGGGTCGATCACAACGACCTCGTCTACAGGACGGAGAAGGAGAAGTTCGAGGCCGTTGTGGCTGAGATAAAGGAGCACCACGAGCGTGGCAGGCCCGTCCTGGTGGGCACGGCCTCCATCGAGAACTCCGAGAAGCTGAGCGCACTTCTCACCAAGGCCAGGATCAAGCACCAGGTTCTCAACGCCAAGCACCACGAGAAGGAGGCCGAGATAATCGCCCAGGCGGGCCGGGTGGGCGCCGTCACCATTGCCACCAACATGGCCGGCCGCGGCACCGACATCCTGCTGGGCGGCAATCCCGAATACCTGGCCCGTGACATTCTGCGCAAGAGGTTCAAGGTCGAGCCCAACGAGGCCACCCAGGAGCAGTTCGAGCAGGCCATGGAGGAGGCCAAGCGGATCTGCGACGAGGAGAAGGCCAAGGTCATCGAACTCGGCGGTCTCCACATCATAGGTACCGAGCGGCACGAGGCCCGGCGCATCGACAACCAGCTGCGAGGCCGCTCGGGTCGGCAGGGCGATCCGGGTTCGTCGCGCTTCTACGTATCGTTCGAAGACAACTTGATGCGCATATTCGCCTCCGACAAGGTGACGGCCATCATGGACAAGCTGGGCTGGGAAGAGGGCGTTCCCATAGAGAACCGGATGGTGACTCGTATAATAGAGAACGCCCAGAAGAAGGTCGAGGCCCGTAACTTCGACATTCGCAAGCACCTGCTCGAATACGACGACGTCCTCAACACCCAGCGCGACGTCGTCTACACCCTGCGCAAGGAGATCCTGTCCGGGGGCGAGTGGCTGGTGCGGTCGCTGCTCGAGTGGGCCGACGAGGTGGTGGGCGATCTGGTCCACGCCCATCAGGCCGAGACCACCGACGACGGTGAGCCCGACGCGACCCCGCTCCAGGACGCGCTGTTCAGCACGTTCGGTATCAAGGTGGAGCTGCCGGACTCGTTCATGGAGATGTCCCTCGACGACAGGGTCGAGTTTGTAAGGAAGCGCATCCACTCCTACTACGAGGAGAAGGAGGCCGAGATAGGGTCCGAGATGATGCGGCAGATCGAGCGGTTCGTCATGCTCCAGACGCTCGACTACCTGTGGAAGGATCACCTCCTCAACATGGACCACCTGAGGGAGGGGATCGGGCTTATGGGTTACGCCCAGAAGGATCCCCTCTACGAGTACAAGAAACAGGGACTGGAGATGTTCTCGGCCATGATGGAGAGGTTCAAGGAGGAGGTCTGCGAGAAGCTCTTCCGCGTCCAGCCCGTGAGCGAGGACGAGATCGAGAGAGCCGAGCGCAGGCGCCGCATCGAGCAGCAGCGGATCGTACAGTCGAGAGGCGAGGACGCCGAGGCACGCAGGAAGGTCCCCGTGCGAAGGGGAAAGAAGATAGGACGCAACGAACCTTGTCCCTGCGGAAGCGGTAAGAAGTACAAGAAGTGCTGTGGCCGTACGTAGATGAGCACCAGGTCGCCGAACGTATCCGACGCCGCCGAGGCCGTCGCGAGGTTAGAGAGGGCCGTAGAGAGGGTGATCAAGGGGAAGTCGGATGCGGTGAGGGCCGCCATCATCGCGTTGCTCTCGCGCGGCCACATGCTGATAGAGGACGTCCCCGGCGTGGGCAAGACGACGCTCGCCTACTGCCTGGCGCGCGGAGTCTCGCTCGAGTTCAGGCGTATACAGTTCACCAGCGACCTCATGCCCTCTGACATACTGGGCGTGTCGGTGCTCGACCCGGAAGCCGGCGAGTTCGCCTTCAAGCCCGGTCCCGTTTTCTCCAACGTGGTGCTTGCGGACGAGATCAACCGGGCCACCCCGAAGACGCAGAGCGCCTTGCTCGAGGCCATGAACGAGGGCAGCGTGACGATGGACGGGATGACGCACGCGCTGCCGAGGCCCTTTTTCGTCATAGCCACACAGAATCCCTACGAACACAAGGGTACGTTCCCATTGCCCGAGAGCCAGCTCGACAGGTTCTGCATCAGGATTAGCATGGGCTATCCGGACCCGGAGAGCGAGAAGGAGATACTGTTGGGCCCGTCGGGTATGGATCGTGTGCTCTCGATCGAACCCGTCCTTGGCAGGGAGGAGCTTCTGGCGTTACAGGATATGGCCGCCAGCGTGCACGTCGACGATTCGCTTCTCGACTACATGTTGCGCATAGTAAACCTCACGCGCGATTCCAGCCGATTCGAACTGGGCGTAAGCCCCCGCGGCACGCTGGCGCTTAAGGCCGCTGCACAGGCGCGGGCGCTTGCGCACGGCCGCTCCTACTGCATACCGGACGACATCAAGGAGATGGTCGTGCCGGTGCTGGCCCACCGGGTAGTACTGGGCCGCGACGCCGGAGCGGCTCGGGGGGAGGAGGCCTACGTGCTGAGAGAACTTGTCGACAGCGTGCCGGTTCCGGTGTGAGCGGGTGAGAGGGGCGTGCTGAGGGGTAGCGCGGCTGGAGATGAGCGGCGGGGGCTGGACCGAGGATGCGGATGACGACGATACGCAGGTGTCGTCTATGACGGGAAGATCGGCCGAGGACGGCGACAGCGGGCGCGGGACGTGCCGAGGGGGCGGGCCGGTGGTGGCCCGGTCGTGGTGTGGCCGGTTTTGAAGGGAGGTGTAGGGCGATGTTTGGAGGTGGTGAAGACGGCAGGTCTGGAAACAGGTGGGGCTTTCTCGTCGTGCCCTCGCTCGTCGTAAGCCTGCTGTTGACGCTCGTTCTCTTGCTCGTAGGGTTCCTGCTCGCTGTGCCGGTTGTCTTCGGCTTGGGACTCGCCCTATTTTTCGGCCCCCGCAGGCGCAGACGTGACACACCACCCCGCCGCGAGGGCAGGGACGTGGTCCTGGATAGGGACGACTACCGCTTCCTCGATTAAACCTGTTACTTGATGTTACTACGGCGAAGTAGAGGCGGACACGGAGATCTCGTGCGTGGCCGCTGACTTCATACGCCGCTTCACTTCCCCCGAGGACTTGGGCTTCGTGTGCATCATAAGACCAGCGTGCACTTCTTTTCTGCACGTACCATTTCGGGGTGGGGTGTTGGGTTCTGCTATCAGCCGAGTGGGGGGCGTGCCGAGAGGGAAGATGTAGGTGGGATCTGCATGTGGGACGCCTCTCTCTACCACTTACACCCTTCGTGCCACCAAATGGTCGGCCTTAGGCAAGTCATTTGCCGGAGATGCTTCAACGGAGACTACTGGCGGGATTCCGATTCCACGGACAGCCCCTACTTCTCTTACCCGTTCCCTTTCTGGCTCGCTCGTTCGATTTCTCCGGGACAGGCGTCTATCGGGCACCCCGGGCCCGAAGGGTGGACCTCGTCCGCCCGTGCCCCGTCGCGCTCTCCTCCTGCGCGCCCTCCACCCCGCGGCGCCGCGCCGTTGGGGTTGAGGGTGCTCCACTTCAGGCCGCGGTCCCTTCGTCGACGGCCCTTGCGAGCTCGAAGTCCTTCTCGGTGATGCCGCCCTCGCTGTGCGTACTTGCCGAAAGTGTCACCTTGTTCCAGCGGATCGCTATGTCCGGGTGGTGGTTGAGCCGCTCGGCTATGAAGGCTACGCGCAGCGTGAAAGCAATCGAGTCGACGAAATCTTTCGTAACATAGGTCTTGGTGATCTCATCTCCGTCCAACCTCCAACCGTCGAGCTTCTCAAGTTCTCTCCTTATCTGCTCCTGGCTCAGTACGGCCATATTCTTGCCTCCCGGGTGGTTGTGGATACCTGTTCTAAGGATACCTAACTGATTGTGCTTCCGTCTTCCTCGGAGGCTCGGCGCCGTGGGTTGCGGCGTTTGGGAAGGGTTGACTGTGCGGTCGCGTTCGTTTTAGATTGTATGGGGTGGCTACGGTCTACATTGGGCTCGGCTCAAATCTAGGTGACAGAGTGTGCAATTGCGTGGCAGCCGTCCGTGAGCTCTCGAGTGTGTGCCGCATCGAGGCCCTCTCGTCCCTCTACGAGACGGACCCCGTCGGGGTGAAGGGGGAGCAGCCTCCCTACGTGAACGCCGTCCTCAAGGTCGCGAGCGGGCTCGATCCCTACGCGCTTCTCGAAGCCCTACAGTCCATCGAGCGCAGACTAGGCCGTCTGAGGTCGGAGGAGCGATGGGCCCCGCGGACCATTGATCTCGACCTACTGCTCTACGATACCCTGGTTGTCGACTCACCTAGCCTCACGCTGCCCCATCCGCGGATGCACGCAAGACGCTTCGTCCTCGTACCCCTTTGTGAGATAGAGCCCACCCTCATCCACCCCGTCCTTTCCCGGCCCGTGCGGGACATGCTCGATGGGCTGCGGGACGACCATGCGGTGAGGCTTTTGGGGCCGTTCCCGCTGTGAGAGTGCATGGCGATGCTGCGTCCGGTCTGTCCTCTGATTGGGGCCGTAGGTCCTAGGATGCGGCGCTCATCCTGGCCGAGGCCAGCGTGTTCCACAGCAACATCGCTATCGTCATGGGTCCCACCCCGCCCGGCACGGGGGTGATATAGGCCGCCCTCTGCCGGGCCGCCTCGAACTCGACGTCGCCCGTGAGCTTGCCCTCTGGGGTCCTGTTTATACCCACATCGACTACGGCCGCACCCTCTTTTATCATGTCGCCCTTGATAAAGTTTGCCCTGCCCACGGCCGCAACCAGTATGTCGGCCCTGCGGCACACGTCGGCCAGCTCCTTCGTCCTGGAGTGGCACACCGTAACGGTTGCGTTCCTGTGGAGGAGCAGCATGGCAACGGGCTTGCCGACGATGTTGCTCCTTCCCACGACGACCGCCTCGGCCCCCTCGATCTTTACCCCGTAGGTGTCGAGCAGCCTCAGGATGCCGTTCGGCGTGCAGGGAGCGAAGCGGGGCTTGCCCTGGACCAGAAGGCCCACGTTCTCGGGGTGGAAGCCGTCTACGTCCTTCAGGGGAGATACGGCCCTCAGGACGCGCGACTCGTCTATGTGGTCGGGTAGGGGGAGCTGTACGAGTATACCGTGTATGGCGGAGTTCGAATTGAGCGAGTCGATCAAAGCCAGCAACTCTTCCTCGCTCGTATCTGCCGGCAGGTCGTGTTCCTCCGAATAGATGCCTGCCTCGCTGCACGCCTTGCGCTTGTTCCTCACGTATATCTTCGATGCCGGATCGTCCCCCACCACGACGGCCGCTAGCCCAGGTACGACACCAGTCCGCTCCTTGAGCTCCCTTACTCCGTCGGCTATCTCCTCCCTCGTTCGACGCGCAACCAGTTTTCCGTCCATGATCTCACCCATCTTGTCCTCCCTGTGGTCGGTCTTTGAGCCGCATGGTCCAGAAGTGGTTGAGGGGGCCGTGTCCGCCCCCCAAGTTGAGCGCCGTCCTTATGGCCTCGGTTACGTACGCCTTGGCCTTGACGACGGCCTCCCTGGGGTCACACCCGAGGGCCAGGTAGGCGCATATGGCAGCCGAGAGTGTACAGCCGGCCCCATGAGTGTTCTTGGTGTGTACCCTCACGGAACTCAGCTCCTCGAACCTATCGCCGTCATAGATCAGATCGAGAGCGGCATCGCTCCATGCGGCGTCCCCCCCGGTGATGAGCACGAACCGGGGCCCCATCGAGGCGATTCTGCGAGCCGCTTCCCTCATCTGAGCGATCCCCGCCACCTCGACGCCGGCCAGCGAGCGCGCCTCGTGGACGTTAGGGGTTACGATCAGGGCCAGCGGGAAGAGCCTTTCGACCATCGAGTGCACGGCATCCTCGTCGAGCAGCCTGTGCCCGCTCTTCGACACCATCACCGGGTCGATGACCAGGCGTTCCACGGCGTGTGCCCTCATCCTGTCTGCCACGGCATCCACGATCCATCGGTTGGCTAGCATGCCTATCTTTACGGCGTCGGCACCTATGTCGCCGAGGACCGCGTCGATCTGGGCCGCGACCAGGCGGGGCTCTACGTCGAGGCGGTCTATGACGCCTAGCGTGTTCTGGGCCGTGACGGAGGTGACGGCGCAGGTGCCGTAGACGCCGAGTGCGGCAAACGTCTTGAGGTCGGCCTGCACCCCCGCGCCGCCCCCCGAATCGGAGCCCGCTACGGTGAGCGCCGTGGGCATGGGCCGAGCCATGGCAATATAATACAGCCATCCGCGGCGCTTTCAATGCTGCCGCCTACGGCCATCGGCGGGGGGCGCCGCGGGGGTGCATAGGGTGTCGGTGGGGGCCGGGGTTGTGGTAGATTTATGGCTGGGGATGCGTGCGGCGCTTCCCCTGAGACCGTAAGCCCGTGCGATGAGCGGGCGCCCCCCGGTGGCGGACTCTCGCGCGGCGGAGGACGGCTGACGTGTCGATAAGGATGATCACTCTTCGGCTCTTGTTTCTCGGGTGTGTGGCCGTCTTCACCCCAGGGGCTGCCTCAAGCGCCGGGGAGGACGGCGTTCCGCCGCCCACCTCTCTCGAGCTCAAGTTGGTGGCCACCATCACCGAGGCCGCCGGCGGCGGAAAGGCCGTCATAAAGGATACGTCCTCGGGCGAGCTCGGGGTGTACAGGGAGGGCGACTACTTGGCCGTGTCCGGCTCCACCGGACCGGTGCGAGTGGTGAGAGTGTCTCGTTGCCGTGTGGTGATCGAGAGGGGCGACCGCCGTGAGTTACTTACGTGCCGCGCGGCCCCTTCTCCGTCCTACGTCTTGGTGCGCCGCGGCCTCGATCGTGCCCCGGCCTCGGGGGGCGTCCTCTCCAGGTTCCGGCTGGGCGTCGGAGTGGGGTCCGACCGTAGGGTTTCCACGCTCGACGAAGCCTCTCTTGCCGGCGCAAGCTGGCGCGGGGGCGTCGACCCCTACGAGGTGAGGGTGGTGGGCGGCTCCGGGGTCGTTGTATCCAGTGGGGCGGCGGCTGGCGATAAGGGTGTGGTGTTCCGGGTGTCCCATCGCACATGGGGCGATGCTGCGGCTCCGGGGTCGGGTTTTCCGGGCGTCCGAGTGCTTCGGGGGCTGCTGGAAGGCTTCTACGGTGGGACTCGTCCTCCCCTTGTGGACTACAACGTCGTCACGTGGAGCGGCTTGATGCGCGGCCTTCTTCCTTCGGATGCCGCTTCGCCTTGGGCTTCACCGTTCGTCGGGGTCGAATACTATACCTTCGCCCGCGACGTCGATGCGGAAGCCGGTCGAGAGCGGTGACTACGCCCTCCGGCAGCCGTGGGGTTTGACTATCGCGACGGCAGGGGTGTAGTATTACTTTCTCGATATGCTTCCCTCCCGACGCCGCCGGGATCGCAGCGGCTTCGGGCCTCGGCGGAGCAGTCTAGCGTCCCGTGTGGCCGGCCGTCCTCGTTCCGAAGGGCCGTGCCGTCCCGCCTCTTGAGCATGGAGTAGGCAATGACTGAACACGCCTTGATGGGTGCGGCCGCGGTGGTCGCCATAGGGATGTTCGCCCAGTGGGTCGGATGGCGTCTCCATGTGCCGTCGATACTGTTCCTTCTGGTTTTCGGCGTCATAGCGGGACCGCTCACCGGGGTGGTCGTTCCTGGGGAGATATTGGGCCCGGCGCTGTTTCCCTTCGTGTCGCTCTCGGTGGCCGTAATACTGTTCGAGGGCGGTCTCTCCCTCAAGCTCAAGGACCTTCGCGAGGTGGGCGGGGCCATACGAAACCTCATCGTAATCGGCGTGCCCGCAACATGGGTGATGTGTACCGCGGCTGCCCACCTGTTGCTTGGTTTCGACCTTGCCCTCAGCTTGCTTTTCGGCGCGCTGCTCGTGATAACGGGGCCTACGGTCATCATGCCCATTCTCCGCCACTTGCGTCCCTCGGGCCGTGTGGAGGCGCTATCTAAGTGGGAGGGCATAGTGAACGACCCCATAGGGGTCATACTGGCCGTCCTCGTCTTCGAGGCCATTGCCGCCGGCGGCGGGGGAAGCGGTACGGCCGTCGTGGTGTGGGGTCTTATTAAGACCGTGTTTCTGGCCGTTTTGCTCGGCGTCGGCGGCGGGCTCCTGATGGAGAAGATGTTCAAGAACTACTGGATCCCCGACTTCCTCCACAACTTGCTCTCCCTCACGATGGTGGTGGCGGTCTACGTGGTGGCCAACGCCGTACAGAGGGAGTCGGGATTGCTGGCCGTCACGCTGATGGGGTTCTACTTCGCCAATCAGGAGTCGGTCGACATTCAGCACATAATGGAGTTCAAGGAGAACCTGCGCGTACTGCTCATCTCGGTGCTGTTCATTATTCTTGCGGCCCGCCTCTCGCCGGAGGACGTAAAGCACATAAACGCCTCTTCGCTCCTGTTCTTGGCCGTGCTCATAGTGCTCATCCGACCGCTCTCCGTGATGATTTCCACCCTGGGGTCCAACCTGTGTTGGCGCGAGCGTCTGTTCCTTTCCTTGTTGGCGCCCCGCGGGATAGTGGCTGCGGCCACATCCTCGGTATTCGCCCTCGCCTTGATGGATATGGGAATGGGGATGGCCGAGCGTCTTCTGGCAGTAACCTTCCTCGTCATAGTGGGGACGGTCACGTTCTACGGACTCATCATATCGCCGGTGGCAAGGCTGCTGGGGCTGGCCGACCCCGACCCGCAGGGGGTGCTGTTCGTGGGGGCGCACGACTGGGCGAGGAGGATGGCCAAGGTATTGCACGACGAGGGGTTCTACGTGATGCTCGTCGATTCGAACTGGATGCACGTTACGGCCGCCATGGGTGAGGGCCTGAGGGCGAGACACGGTAACGTGCTTTCCCCCCTGCTTGCCGACGAGATAGAGCTCAGCAAGATAGGCAAGCTGTTCGCCGTGACCAGCAACGACGAGGTGAATTCCCTCGCGGCGCTCCATTTCTCGGACGTGCTCGACCGCTCCGAGGTGTACCAGCTGAGTCCCGCAGCCGGCGGCGACGGGGGCTCGGACATCGCCGTCCCACGCCGCCTGCGAGGCCGTATACTTTTCGATCTCTCGCTCACCTACGCCAGACTTTCTCGGCTGTTCGAGGCGGGTGGCACCATCGAGAAGCTCACCGTCGAGGAGGGGTTCTCGATGGATGAGTTTGCGGCTTCGGCCACGGCTACGATTGTCCCCCTCTTCCTTCTGAGGCCGGGCCAGCTGCTTGTCTTTACGGCCGATATGAAGCCCACTGCACGACAGGGCTCGGTTCTGGTATATCTCAAGGTCTCTGCCTCCGAGGGCGTCTAGTGGAACAACGCCACGGCTTTTTTAATTTTTAACACCTGCGTTGGGTGTGACCGCCTGAGGGTGCCGTCTGGTATGCCCCGGTCCTCGATCGAACTCGCACTTCGATAGCGCCTTGGATTGAGCTCCGCCGCTTCCACCGTTGGGTTTAGCACCTTATTCCGCGTACCCATCGGCGCCGCTGGGTGGTGGGGCTGGGGAGTGATCCCGCTCCTTCCACGGCGCGGGCCTTCCCCACAGTGGGGTGGGTGTCGGGGTATGCATGGTGCCCGTGCTACTCCAGGTGGGGACATGTCCCCTCTTGGTTAATGCTCCTTCTCCACGGGCGATTGGAGCTTGAAACCCTGGTCGCGGAGGATGTAGCCGCCCGCACCCCCAACCGCGGCACCCGCGAGGAAGGCGCACCCGCTGGCCCAGAGGAGCAGGAAGGCCGCGGCCACCGAGACTGCAGCAATCTTTCGTCTGTTCACTTGTAGGTCCTCCTCGTTTGGATGTAGTGCGGTGCCCCAGGTGCACCGGTAGTGGGGGTGGCTTTAGAAAGGGGGAATCGTAGAAGAAGTTTAACAGCGGGCGGGGAAGAATCAAACGTCCGGTGTGTGTGGAGTGGAGGGGTCGTTGCTTTAACGGATATCGCACCCCGAACGCCTATCTCTCCCCCCGCCGGAGTGGGCGGTGCCGGATGTGACGATGGGAAAAGCGCACTCGGGGTCGTACTACGAGGCCGGACTTTCTGGGGGCGCGTGCCTCCAACCGTCACGGAACTTCTTTGAAGCGCAGTTGCCACTCCCGGCGGCAGTAGACGGCGACTCTCACCCTAACGCCCGTGCCACGGCATCAAGCACGCGTTCGTGAATCTCGCCGTTCGTCGCCACTACCCCTCGGAGCTCTAGGGTGCCGTCGTCGGTTGCGAACGAGGGGATGCGCCCCTCCAGATCCGTCACCCTGCCGCCCGCCTCGGTTGCTATGAGGAATCCGGCCGCGTGGTCCCACACCTTCTCCTTGTGCCCGCCCTTTGTGGGAAGGCGCAGGTAGAGGGGGGAATCGCCGCGTGCGAGGACGGCGTACTTGCCTTGGCCGTCCATACGCAGGGGAGGGGCCTCCATTCCCAGTAGCCGTGCGATGCGGCGGGCGTACTCGTGCGAGGAGTGGGTGGGTTCGACCGATTCCAGGTAAGCGCAGCGCGCAATATCGGCACCCTTGCATACGGAGATGCGCCTCTCCGGGGATTCCCCCTCGAGTGGGGCCATGAAGGCTCCTTGGCCTCGGACGGCCACGTAAAGCGTGCCGTCTCCCTCTGCTTTCTCGACGGTCTCCGGCCCAGGGCCGAGGTTGGGGCACCCCATGGCGGCCACGACCACTTCTCCTTCCTCTACGAGGGCCACGGCGACTGCATACTGGCCGCCGCGAAGGAACCCCTTGGTGCCGTCTATGGGGTCTACGGTCCAGAATCGGCGTATGCCGGCGTAACCCTTTCTCTTGCCGTGGTCGATGAGGCGGCCGAGGTCGGCGCTCCGCACGAGGTGGCCGCTTCGGCGGAGGGCTTCGATCGCGCCCGTGGCGAGCTCCTCGCCAGCGGGGCCGGCCAGGATGGAGCTTTGCTCTTCCGAGAGAACCGGGTCATGGGGGAAGCGCTCTTGCAGGGTCGCGTTTATGAGCACCTGCGACGCAAGGTCTGCTACGGTGACGGGTGAGAGGTCACTCTTCTCGGCCCGTCGGAAAGGGCCGATGGCCTTCTGGAGCCTCCTGCACAAACGGGCCGCCTTTCGAACGGCCTCGACGGCCGTGGCGCGTTCCACTTGGTATCCCATGAGATGCTTGTAAGCCGAATTTGTCCTGGATGCAGGATACCATTATACACCATGAATCGGACTCCGCCCGTGCCCCGGCGGGTGGCGGAACGGTGCAGCTCGGGGGGATGGCCTTCCCAAGCGGCCCATGCGTGTGGGAGTGGGCCCTATTCCCAGCCGTGAGGTTTTAGGTTCGAGGTGTTGAGCGTGGATGTGGTCCGGGCGGAGGGTGCGCCGGTTGGGGCTCGGGTTATGGGGGCTGGAACCGCCTGATGGGGCGGCCGCTACTGCTCGGGGGAACCCGCGGTCGTCCCTTGGGGGTCCGCGCCCACGGCGCCGCGTGCCGAGGGGGGAAGACGTGGATACACGTCCCAGCGGGTGTCATGGTCGTGTGGGTCGGGTAGTGGTCCCGATCGGGTCGCTCCCCACTCCATGGGAGATGCATTGAGGCGGTGCACGGGCCGCGGCCTCGTCTCCACGTGACGGCACGGCCTCTTGTGCGAGTGTGAGCCCTGTTGTCCGCTTCTGCTTTGTGAGCCTCACACCTCGCTCTTTCTTTCCAGCCGCCGCACTCTACGGCGCGCGGGAGGGTGCGGACGTTCTTTTTTGCACCCACCTGTGATACAATTGAATATGTGACAGGGTAAATCTTTGTTCTGGGGGAGGTGGCGTATGCTGGAGAACATCACGGTAAGAGACATCGTGGGCAAGCGGGACGATATCTGGTACGTCGAGGCCGACGATACTGCCGACGTCGCTGCGCTCAAGATAAAGAACTACAAGATACGTACCCTGGGGGTGCTCAAAGACGGCAAGCTGGTAGGCGTAGTAGGCAACAACGACTTCGCTCGCAAGGTGGTGGCTCAGGGCAGGATACCGAGCGAGGTGAAGGTCTCGGAGATAATGACCACCGACTTGAAGACGGTCACCTTGGACACCCCATTCATGGAGTGTTTGAGTTTGATGGAGAAGCACCACATAACCCATCTGGTCGTGCTTGACGACGAGGGCAAATACCATGGTATGATTTCATGGCACGATCTCCAGAAGAGGCTGGTCAAGGCACTCAAGAGCAAGCTGGACCTCCTGGAGGAATACGTGTTCGGGCCGGGCGTCGTACAGGATGCCGACCGCCCTTAGCGTCCACTCTGAAAAAAGCGTCGAGGTGTGTACGTACCGATGGAAGAGGAAAAGGTAGAAGTTTCGGAAGAGGCCTCTCAAGAGACTCCAAAGGTGGAGGAGAAGCCCCGTGGGGTGGCGAGAGTTCCCAACCGGGAAAAGGGAGCCATGCACTCTCCTCCATACGTGATGATGGTGGCCTACATCTTGATGGCCATCCTGAGCGTAGTGCTTGCAAAGCTTAGTTGAACGCCGTCTCTTGCGGCCCTGCTTGAACGAGATCCCAACGAGGTCCCTATGAATGGCTCTCCCACCGGCCACGCCGCAGGTGTGCCTGAGTGGGATGCGGAGTGCGGGGGGCCGGGTTCTCTGGGTGGGCTCGGCTAGTGTCCGTGCTCTCTATAGCTTTTTTCCCCTTGTGCCGGGGGGCTCTTGCCCGAACAGTGCCAGGTAGGTCAATACCGGCCACGGCGACCCCATGGTCTCACTGTGCGTGAACGTTGCTCCAGGTGCCACGAAATCCACCTCCACGCCCTCTTCGACTAGCTTCAGATACATGGATGCGGCCTCGCTGATCTCCCGCTCAAGCGTCTTTTGCGACGAGCCGGGGTCGAACTCCATCACCACCTTTCTCGATTCCTCTTCCTCCAGCTCCTTGAGGATGAGCTTTCCCGCGCGAGCCGAGACCTTCCAGTGGATGAGCTTCGGGTTGTCCCCGTAGGTGTACTCCCGTAGCGAGCGCAGCTCCGCACCCATCTCGCGGGATTCGGCCCCATGGGCGGCGCCCCCTTCGACTCCGGCCGGCGGAGGGAGTCGGTCCACCTCGACGAGCCGCGGATAGACTACTATGTCGCCCCGCGTCGGCTCGATGGGTAGGCGCTTCGTAAAGAAGCCGAATGGGAACCCGCTCTCCAGTACCAGCGGGGGCAAGGGGTTTCTGCCCCTGTGTTTGAATACATATCCCACCGAGACGGCTGCCGAGCGGCTGGGCTCAAGGCGTACCATGTATGCGGTGTCGGTTCCCAGGCGGAGGGTTAGCGAGTAGGACGAGAAGAGCCGCTTGGTGTTACGCACGGTCACATGGAACCGGGCCGCCACGAGCGCGAACGGTCGCTCGGGGGGCCGCACGTCGACGGCGATGCCGGCCAGGTTGTTTCTAGCCATGAGCCCCGAGGCGGCCACCACACTGAGCATCATGCCGAATGTGAGGTAGAGGAGGTTGTTTCCGGTGTTGAGCGCCGACAGCCCCACGAACAACGTGAGTGCGAGGAACAGGTACCCCTCACGCGTGGGCCGGGTCCGCGCCCATCTGCTGCTGCGGTATAGGGAAGGGGTGCGGCCATGTCCCATGAGCTGTTCGGTGCCGTTCGCCGCCGGAGCAGGCGGCGCGGTTACTTTCTCATCAGCTCGGCCAGCTTGTCCACGAGGTCGAGCCTGGCCAGGTCGTTGTAGACCGCAAGGAGCATTATGAATATGAGGAAAGCGAATCCCATGCGCTGGACCAGCTCAAGCGTCCTCATGCTCAGGGGACGCCTCCTTACGGCCTCGATCGCCAGGTAGACGACGTGCCCGCCGTCGAGGACGGGGATGGGAAAGAGGTTTATGACGGCGAGGTTGACGCTTATGAACGCCATGAACTGAAGCAGCGAAGCCAACCCTCCCCGGGCGGCCGCGCCGGAGAAGTCGGCTATGGCGATCGGGCCCGCTATGGTCTTGCCCGCCACGGAGAGCGAGATCTTCCCCGTGATCAGCTTGAGCAGGAACCCGATGAGCAGGACCGTTATGTCCCTTACCATTTTGGCCGCCGACTCGATACCCTCGACCACCGACCTTGCGAAGCCGTACTTCTTGAGCACCTCCTCCCTCTGCGGGGTTATTCCGATCGCTCCGCGGCCCGCCGCGTCGATGGGCCTCGGCGTCACAGGCACCTTGAGGACGGCACCCTCCCTCTCTACGGTGAGCACGATTTCACGTCCGGCGTTGCGCCTTATTACGGAGGCCATCTCGTACCAGCTCGCCACGGCCACGCCGTTGACGGCCACTATCCTGTCGCCGGGACGGAGGCCGGCCTTCTCGGCCGGGGTTCCCCTCAACACACTCCCCACGCGGGCTTCGAGGGGCGGCGCTATGCCCAGTCCCTCCGTTACCGTCGGATCGCGCGGTGATTCCACGACCAGCGTCCGCGTGCGACCCTCCTTCCTCACGGTTACTTCGAGTCTGGCCCCGGGATTTGCCCCCACCATCACGTTGACGTCGCGCCAGCTGCGGACCGGCGTTCCGTTTATGTCGACTATCTCCTGGCCGGGCTCGAAGCCCGCCTCGGCCGCAGGCGACCCCTCGGCGACCCATCCCACTACGGGCGCCTCGTCCAGGTACTTGGGCACGTGTATGCCTATGAGGAAGACGAGGGGCATGACTACGAAGGGGAACAGCAGGTTCATGAACGGCCCCGCCAGCACCACGGCCAGCCGCGCCGGGATGGGCTTGCGCGAGAAGCTTCTCGGGTATTCACGTACGGCGTATATCAGTGCTCCGCCCAGATCGTCTAGCGAGAATTCGATCTCTACCCTGCGCCCGTCGCGCTCGACTACGAAGAGGTGCTTGTTTCTGCCCGTCTTCTCGAGGAGCTTCCTCAGCTCGGCCCATGACTCCACCCCCGCCAGCTCGGTGCCGTCGACGGCCGTCACCTTGTCTCCAGGCCGCAAGCCCGCCTTCTCGGCCAGCGACCCTTCGGCCACCTCTTCCACTATAAGCCCCCATTCCCCTCCCTCGCCGGCCATCTTCACATATCCGCCCAGGGGGAGGAGCGATACGGCGTATTCGGTCTCCCCTCTGCGGAAGCCGAGCAGCCTCCGGCCGAATCCGAGAGAAAACTTCTCGACCCTTATGCCGGCCAGCTTGGCAACGAAGAAGTGGCCGAACTCGTGGACGAAGATAAGTATGGCTATGACGAAGAGGAACGCTGCGACTGTGTTCATCGTGCTCCCTCGAGGGGCGGCCCCTGTGCGGGCTGCAGCCGTTCTATCGCTGCGGCTGCCTGGCGCCGTGCCCACCGGTCGGCATCCTCGATTTCCTCAAGTGATGTGGCGCGGCTCGGAGTGTGGAGTGCCATCACCTGCTCTATCACGGGCACGATCTGGTTGAACCGTATCCGCCGCGCCAGGAACGCCCGGACGGCCGTCTCGTTGGCGGCATTCAGCACGGCCGGCATCGTCCCGCCGGTGTCGAGCGCCTCGTAGCAGAGTCCTATCGAGGGGAACCTTGCTAGGTCGGGCTCTTCGAACGTGAGGCCGCTGAGGTCGCCGGGGGCACATGGGGCGGTCTCGAGCGGCAGGCGGTCGGGAAAGCTCAGAGCATAGGCGATGGGGATCTTCATGTCGGGCCTGCTGAGCTGGGCCGCGAACGAGCCGTCCACGTACTCGACCATGGCGTGGACGATGCTCTGCGGGTGTATCCAGATCGAGATCCTATCGGCCGGTATGCCGAACAGCCACCGTGCCTCTATCACCTCGAACCCCTTGTTCATTAGTGTGGCCGAATCGATCGTTATCTTCTCGCCCATCTTCCACGTCGGGTGGTCGAGGGCTTCGTCTACGCTCACCTCGTCCATTCTATCCTGGGGGACGTTCCTCAGGGGCCCGCCCGAGGCGGTGAGTATGATCCTTCGTATGTAGTCTCTGTCGCGCTCGCTGATGAGCTGGTAAAGGGCGCTGTGCTCGCTGTCGACGGGAATAATGGCGGCCCCGCTGCGGGCGGCCTCCGTGGTTACCAGCTCGCCCGCCGTAACGAGCACCTCTTTGTTGGCCAGCGCAACGGTGCGGCCCTCTTCTATAGCCCGGAGCGTGGGCCTGAGACCGGCCGCCCCGACCATGGCCGATACCACCGTATCGGCCTCGGGGTGGGTGGCTACCTCCTCGGCTCCCTCGACGCCGTGCACCACGCGCGGCCCGCCGATGCCCAGTGCGGCTCTTAAGGCCTCTGCGTCGCGCGCGTCGGCCACCGAGACCAGTTCGGGCCCAAAACGTGCTATCTGCTCTCTAAGAAGCGGGACGTTCGATCCGGCCGCAAGCGCCGTCACGGTGAATCTGTCGGGGAACCGCTCCACGACCTCCAGGGTCTGTCGGCCGATGGAGCCCGTCGAGCCCAAGAGCGCTATCCTTCTCACACGGTCTTCCTTTTCCTGATTTGTTCGCTGGTGAGGCCGAACCTCCTCTCCCTGCTCTGGTAGTGGAGGAGAGCCTTGACGAGGTGGCGCCTCCTGAAATCGGGCCACAGCGCGCTGGTGACGTACAGCTCGGCATATGCGGACTGCCACAGCATGAAGTTCGATATCCTCATCTCGCCGCTTGTACGGATGATGAGGTCCAGATCGGGCAGGTCGTGCGTATAGAGATAGTTCGCAAACCTCCTCTCGTCCAGCTCAGCGGGATCCACCCCGTCTGCCAGCGCCCGTCGGGCGGCGTCCACTATCTCTTCCCTGCCGCCGTAGCTGAGGGCCAGCGTGAGCACCATGTCCTTCGATCGCCTCGTCTCGGCCATCAGGTCGTAGAGCGCGGCGCGCACATCCCGCGGCAGCTCGTCGAGCCTGCCGATGGCGTTGAGCCGGATGCCGTTCTCGGTGAGCATATCCCCTTCGGCGTAGATGTACTCCTTGAGCAGCTCCATAAGTGCCCTGACCTCGCTCTCGGGACGCTGCCAGTTCTGTATGCTGAAGGCAAACAGCGTGAGCGCCTCTATACCCAGGTCTCTTGCGGCCTTGACGACCGCCTTGGCCGCCTTCATCCCTTCGCGGTGACCGCTTATTCTGTCCAGGCCCTTTCGACACGCCCACCTGCCGTTGCCGTCCATGATGATACCCACGTGGCGGGGCAACTTGCTTCTGACGAGCATGTCCTCGAGCTTGCTCTTTCTGGGCATGAAAAAATATTATATCATTTATCCACCGCCGGGAAAGGAACCCCGCGCTAGCGGCCCCGGCGGCGTCGGCCGGCCAGGACGGCCACGGGGACAGCGACGGCCACGGTCAGCACAACGATGGCGGCGAGCACCACGACGAGCAGGGGATAGCAGACCAGCGCCGCCATCCACAGCAGCGCGGCTCCGAAAGGCGAGAGGGCGCGGCCCTTCTTGACGACCATGGCGTTGAAGTTGTGGAGCAGGCGCCGAGCGAGCTCCCGCACCAAGACGTCTACGCGGCCCGCCTCGGCGTTCTCCATTGCCGTTCCATCCATCTTCCGCTCGCACCTCCGCTCTCGGTACTTCCCGGGGTGGGCGCCTTCCAGTGAAAAGCTATCACGATACGCTGCATGTTACAAATCTTGAATTTTTTTCCCTACTGGTTAGAATTACCGACCATCCGCACAAGTCTGGCGGCGAGCTAGAACATTATTCACGATCATATTTGTGAAGGGGGTAACGTTATGTCGAAGAACGACAAGCCGGGTGCTGATGGGAAAGGACGGCAGGATGAGACCGTCAGGAAGGGAGACGAAATAGTGACCAAAACCGAAAACGACGAAGTAATAGACGAAGCCCCTGGCGTGGCCGTGAAGGCCACGATCGACATGGAGGACCTGGCCTATGAGGGGAGGCGTGTCACCGAGGAGGGTCCCATGCCGCTCGGCGTGGTCCCCGACCTGAATGTACTGCCCAAGAACATGAGGGCTTGGGTCATAAGAAAGGACCGTCACGGCGAGCCTCTCAAGTCCTTCAAGGAAGAGATCATGCCCGTTCCCGAGCCGGGGCCGAACGAGGTGCTCGTGCTCGTCATGGCAGCCGGCATCAACTACAACGGAGTCTGGGCCGGCCTCGGCGAGCCTGTCTCGGTGCTTGACGTGCACAAGAAGGACTATCACATCGCAGGCAGCGATGCCGCCGGCATAGTGTGGCGGGTCGGCTCCAACGTAAAGAGCTGGAAGCCCGGCGACGAGGTGATCCTCCATTGCAACGTGGAATCCGAGACCCACTCGACCAGGACCGAGACACCGTACGACTTCATAAGCTACGACCCCATGGCCAGCCGCGGCCAGAAGATATGGGGATACGAGACACCGAACGGCTCGTTCGCGCAGTTCACCGTGGTGCAGGCGCAACAGGTGCTGAGGAAGCCCGAACATCTGACCTGGGAAGAGGCCGCCTCCTACGGCCTTTGCTACTTCACGGCCTATCGTATGCTCATGACCCAGGCTCAACTGAGCCCGAGCGAGATAGTGCTCGTCTGGGGCGGTGGAGGAGGCCTCGGCGTGTTCGCCATCCAGTTGTGCAAGATGGTGGGTGCCGACGCCATAGCCGTGGTGTCCTCCGAGGAGAAGGCCGAACTCTGCATGGAGCTCGGCGCTCGGGGGGTAATAAACAGGAAGGATTTCCCCAACCTGATGTTCTCCCACAACGAGACGCCTGAGCAGACCAAGCTGCGCTTCGAGGACATGAAGCGGTTCGGCCGCAAGATATGGGAGGTGCTCGGCGAGCGGCGCAACCCGAACATCGTCTTCGAACACGTGGGCGAGGCCACGTTCCCGACGAGCGTCTTCGTCTGCAGCCGCTTCGGACGGATAGTGATCTGCGCGGCCACGACCGGCTACAACCTGCAGTTCGACGTACGCCACCTGTGGATGCACCAGAAGCGTATCATAGGGTCCCACTTCGCCAACGCCCTGGAGTGCCTGAGGGCGAACGAACTGGTTTGCAAGGGACTGATTAAGCCCGTTCTCTCGGAGACCTATTCGTATGAGGATCTGCCGCTGGCGCACCAGAACATGTACGAGAACAAGCACAAGGGCAAGATGGCCGTACTCATCCAGGCTCCGAAGACGGGTCTCAAGAACACTTACGAGGTGAAAAAGGCCGTGCCGGCCAGGGCCTGAGCCCGAACGGCCCCACGTCCGAGACTACAGCTCTCCCGCGCGGCCTTGGCGGCCCGCGCGGGAGGGACGAGGCCGGTTAGGGGTTGTCAAGGTGCGACGGTCTGCGGGACTCGCAGCGGTCGGCCGAGGGAAAGGACTTTACCTCGCCGCAGGCGGGCCCTCTACCGTTGGAGAGAGGCCCCCGAAGGGTACCCCGCCCCCTCTCGCGGTATCGACGCGGGGCGTTTCTCAGCGTTGCGGTTCAAGATCCTTCGGCGTGGAACGAAGGCTGCCAGAACTGGAGTTCCACCTCTTTTCCCCCCTCGCGCTTTCCGAATGCGAGCAGTGTGTCTTCGAGCTCCCAGAGCGCGGTCTCACCCCGTTCGTCCAACCGGGGGTCGCCGTGCAGCTCTACGAGGCGTGAGAAAAGTCGGTTGTACCTCTCGGGGGGGGCATCCAGCAGGTAGACGTCCATCCTCACCAGCGCCCCTTCGGGGGGCTCGTCCAGGAAGTAGAAGCTGAGGAACGTTTCGCCCTCTTCGCTGCGGCTCGTGAAGCCCAGCGCCGTCGTCTCGCCCACGCGTTCCGTCATCACGTAGTTCGAGCGGCCGAACTCTCGCATCACTTCGTCGATCATCATGCCCCAGCGCACGCGTCGCCGGAGTGCGAAGACAGACTCGTAGAGGCGCGCCGCCTCTTCCCTTTCGCGCCTGTTGCGCCGGTCTATCCAGAGGACGGCTGCGATCGCTATGAGGAACGCCGCACCCAATAGCAAGTAGTTCAACGGTACCTCACCCCGCCTCGGACTCATCTCCGGCCGCAGCCCCGCCGCTCGCCTCGAGGAACCTTATGACGACGTCGTTGAACTCGTCGGGTTTCTCTATTATGGGCACGTGGGCCGCGCCACCTACAATATGGAGCTCGGAGCCGGCGATTGCGTCGTGGAGGGCGTGGGCGTGGCGCGGTGGTATGAGGATGTCCTCTTCGCCGTGCACGATCAGTGTGGGGCGGGATATCTCGCCCACCCTCGCCGAGGCGTCGAACCCCATGCAGCCTTCGGCCAGCCGTACTACGGCCTCGGGCTCGTTGCGCTCGATAGAGAGCTTCTTCATCAAGGCTATCTGTTCCCTGTTTTCGGCCACGTATCGATCCGAGAACAGCACCGGCAACGCGACATCGAACAGTAGCGGCACTCCGCCCGCACGGCACACCTTGATCCATGCTTCGAGCATCAGTCTCAGAAGGGGGGTTATACGGCAGGTCGTATCGACCAGCACCAGCCGGTCCACCCTCTCCGGGTACTCGAGTGCAAACCTTATTGCTATCATCCCGCCGTTGGAAAGTCCCACCAGGTGGGCCTTCTCTATCCCCAGTGCGTCGAGCAGGCCGAGGAGGTCGCGCGCGTGGATGGAATGGGTGTAGGCACCGGATGGCTTGTCCGAGCGCCCCTGACCTCGGCAATCGTAGCGCAGGAGGCGGAACCTACGCGCGAAGTCGGATACCTGCAGGTGCCAGCCGTTGAGGTCCATCGTAAGGCCGTTTATGAATACCACGTCCTCCCCCGTACCCTCCTGCTCGTAGTTGAGCGTGATGTCGTTTGTCTCGACGGTGGGCATGGCAGGTTGTTTCCTCCTTTTGCCTCGGTCTATGTGGTCGGCCCCCCCTGGGGGCTGCGCACGGCGGCCGCCCCTAGGGGGCGGAGTCGGCCTCGAAAAGTTCCTCCAGGTCACCTATCACGTAGTCGGGCCGCACGTGCGCGCGCTCGACCTCTTCCTTCGTGGTCGAGCCCGTGAGCACCAGTACCGTGTCGAGACCGCTCCTCTTGCCCCCCTCGATGTCGGAATCGAGCCTGTCTCCCACTACGACGGCCCTGCCGCGGACGCCGGCCCTGGCAAGCGCGGTTTCAAACATCGTCTTCTCGGGCTTTCCCACCACGGTGGCCTTCTTTCCCGTGGCCGTCTCCAGGGCCGCTATGATAGCGCCCGTGCCGGGCACCATCCCTTCGGGCGAGGGGACGGCTGGGTCGCGGTTGGTGCCTATGATGGCGGCGCCATTGCCCACGGCGAGGGCGGCCGCCCTCAGTTCTGCGTAGTTGAACCCCTCGTGCCCGCCCACGATGACGAGCCGTGCGCGGCGCCAATCGTCCAGTGTGCACAGCTCTATGCCCGCCTCCCTGAGTTCCCCCTTCATCTCGTCCGTCCCTATGACGAGCGCCTTCGTGCCGTCGCCACAGAGGCCGTCGTTGAGCAGATGATGGATCACGGCGGCTACGGAAGTCACCACATCGTTCCCGGAGGCCTCGATCCCCATGGAGCTGAGCTTCTCGGCAAAGCGGTGGGCCGTGTGCCTGGGGTCGTTTGTTATGAACAACACCCTCTTGCCCATGCGCTTTAGCCTTGAGACGGCCTCGGGCGCGTGTTCGACCGGACGGTCCCCCACATAGAGCACCCCGTCGAGATCTATGAGGAATATGTCGAACGCTTCGGCGAGACTCATCTGGCGGGTTTGGGCGGCGCTGGGGTGGGAGGGTGGGGAGCCTCGCGGGCGGCGGGGCGTGTTTCGGTCAGGAGCCCTCTCCCCACAGGAATTCCTTGAGCTTTTTCTGTGTCTCGTGATAGGCGAGGCTGCGCTTCACTAGCACCTTCTTTGCGGAGTCGTCTTGGAGGAGTTCTACGCCGATGAAGTGGAGCACGTCCTGGGCGGCCTTGCTGTATCCCTGGTAGTATTGGAGCGTCTCGCCCGAAGCGCGGACGGTCGACATGTCGAGATAGAGCGCGATGGCGGCCATCTCAGGCGGCACGCTGTTCTCGATCTCGAGCGTGTACTCGCTGAGCTCGCCCGTAAGTATGTAGTTCTTCCAAGACTTGATCACTCCTTCCAGGTCGCCCACGTAACTCATCGTCGTCTTTCCCCTCTCAGGCCATGTGGTGGATGGTACCTATGGAGTATACAACATTTTCATGTGGTGTAAACGGAGCCGCCACGCGCATGCCCTGCGGCTACGAGTCCGTATCGGCCGTGGCCGCCTCCTATGCCTGCCGCCTCGGGCCGCCAGATCCGCACGGAAGCCTCGCCGTCCCACACCACCGGCCGGCTGCCCCCCCTCGTGGGTCCGTTAATGCGCAATCGTACGCCCCGGGACGGGGCCGCGGAATCTCCGTCCGTCCCGCCGAGGCAGCGAACCCCTGCGGCTTCGAACCCGCTCCTCCGAGGTGATGGGTACACGCAGGGGGGCCTGGCCAGGGATGGGAGATGCGTTCCGGGGCGTCGCGCGCCAAGGTATGGGAGGGGTGTCGTACGGCTGCCGTGTGGAGGCGGGCGGGGAGGCGGGGGCGCGGCTTGTAAGTCCGCGCTGCAGGCGGCCGGACGGAGCCTCATCACCTCTCACCCGTCCCCCCCTCCCCCTCCGCCCAGGGATCCGCGCGACGCAACCGGGGGGGCGGAGGCCGCTTCCAGCCGCAAGCGGCGTCGGTGCGCAGCCACCGATCGGTGCGTCTGGCCACGGCGTTGCGCTTCGTCCTGCGCACGGGCCTGCGGGGGCGGCATCTCGCCCTCGGCGGCGGGGTACGGTCGCAGCCGAGGTGGGCGGGTCGGTGTCGAGCGGAGCGGCTAGCTCGCGGGGGGAGGTCGAGAGGGTAGGGGACTGAGCGGCCCTACTTCTTCCACTTCTTCAGGAGCCTGCTCGCTACGATTATGTTGTCCTTGCCCGCTTTCTCTACTATCTTGACGGCTTCTTCGAGCGTGATGCCGCTCGGTACGGTTGCGATCTTGAGCAACATGGGCAGATTGACGCCCGAGATCACCTCTACCTTCTGCTCTTCGAGGAAGCTAAGGCTTATGTTCGATGGTGTGCCCCCGAACATGTCGGTTAGAAGCAGCACGCCGCCTCCTCCATCCACCTTCTCGATGGCCTCCCTTATCTCACGCGACAGCTGCTCGAACTCCATGTTCGGGTCGAGACTGATAGGCTCGATCTTCACGGTGGGCTTCCCCGCGACGACGAATTCCACCGTCGAGACCAGCTCCTCGGCCAAAGCTCCATGGGTAACCACTACTACGCCAATCATCCCATCGGCCATCTAAGCCCTGTAGATGTCCCTGTGTCTCAAGGTGGGATTGAAGCGGGCGAGTCTGGCGGCGACGACCGAGGCGACTGCAACCGAGCGGTGTACGCCCCCCGTGCATCCGAAGGCAACGGTCAGGTACGCTTTGCCTTCCTTTTCGTAGAGGGGCACGAGGAACTCCAGTAGCTCGACCACCCTGCGTATGAACTCTCCGCTCTCTTCATATCCCATAATGAACGAGTTTACTTCGCTGTCAAGTCCGGTCTTGTCGGCCAGCCCCTCTACGTAGCGTGGGTTGGCGATGAATCGGACGTCGAAGACGAGGTCGGCCTCGGGGGGGACGCCCCACTTGTAGCCGAACGAGAGTACGGTTAGTGTGAGTTTCGCGGGCTCGGTGCGATCGAAGAGGTCGCGCAGCACCTCGCGCAGCCTGTAGACGTTGTAGGTGGTGGTGTCGATTACGACGTCGGCCGCCTCGCGCAACGGCCGCAGCATGTGACGTTCGCGTGCTATGGCCCCGCTCAGGTCGCCGTCTGCTGCCAGCGGGTGGCGCCTCTTGGTTTCGCTGTAGCGGCGCAGCAACGTCTCGTCGGACGATTCGAGGAATACTATCTCCGTCCCGGGCACCCGGCGCTTGAGATCGGCTATCGCCTCCAGCGCGGCGTCGAAAAACACCCCCTCCCTCACGTCGACCACGAACGCAACGCGCTCGATCTCCCCCGATCCCTCGATGAGCTCCACCATCGGCGGCATCAGCCCCGGCGGCAGGTTGTCGACGCAGAAGTAGCCTATGTCCTCGAACAGCTTTACGGCCGTGCTCTTGCCCGCCCCTGAAAGGCCCGTTATCACCTTGTAGGTGGCCATCTCCTCACCTGCTCTACAAGCTCTACCCGTCCCCCGCCTTCGGTTTGTAGCTATGTGGCTTGTTCAGTCTCCGGTCGGTCGCGTCAAGGAGCCTCTTGCGGGCGGCCACCTCTACGATGGTTGCTATGTTCCGTCCGGGACTGACGGGTATCAGCAGATAGGGAACCTCTACACCCATTATCGAGTAGAAACGCTCTTCGAATCCCAGCCTGTCGTAGTCGGCGTCCGCGGCCCAGTTCTTGAGCTCTACGACCAGGTCTATCTCCTTCTCGTCCCTCACCGAGCTTGAGCCGAACATCTCCCTGATGTTTATTATGCCCAGCCCTCTCACCTCGATCAGGTGGCGTATGGTGGGGGGACTCGAGGCCACCAGCCTCGAGGGATCGATCCGCCGGATTACCACCACGTCGTCCGCTACCAGCTTGGCCCCTCGCATGATGAGATCGAGGGCGCACTCGCTCTTTCCTATGCCGCTCTCGCCGAGCATGAGGATACCGAGCCCCTGGATGTCTATCATCAGGCCGTGCTTTGTGATGAAGGGGGCCAGCCTCTTGGCCAGTATGCGGTTGAGCGCCGCTATCAGCGTCCCCGTACCCTTGCCTGAGCGGAAGAGAGGCATCGAGTTGTCTCGGCAGTGACGGACGAGCTCGACGGGCGGGGTCTGTCCATTCGAGAGTATGATGCAGGGCACGTTCTTGCGCGTCATCGCCTCGGCGAGCCTGTCTCTCGCGCCGGCGGCGAGCGAGCCCATGTACTCTATCTCCGTGAGCCCGAGGATGGGGATCTTCTCCTCTTCCAGCTCGAGCTCAGGCAGTGCAAGCTTGAGCCCCGGCTTCTGCACCTTGGGGACCGATATGGTCCTCGACAGCCCTTCTTCGCCCGCCACCAGCTCCAGGTCTAGATGCGCGCGGCACTCATCGTAGAGATCCCTAACCGTGGGCGTGCTGTTGCTTGAACCTTGCATCTTCCTCGGCGATGATCTCGTAGATCTTGTCGGCGCTGTCGGCTTCGAGCAGACGGCTGCGGAACTCGCGCGAGCGGAACATGTTCGAGACGCGTGCCAGCAGCTTGAGATGCGATCCCGCCGAGTCCTCGGGGGCGATTATTAGTATGAACAGGTGGGTGGGCTTGCCGTCCAGCGAGTCGAAATCGATGCCGTCAGGACTGCGGCCGAAGGCGGCGACGATAGAGGTTACCCCGCTTACCTTGGCATGGGGTATGGCCACCCCTTCGTCGAGGGCTGTGCTGCAGAGCTTCTCCCTCTGCATGAGGGCATCGACGAGCACGTCCTTCTTGAGAGTGTCGTGGACGGCCGTCAGCGCGTCCACGAGCTCCTCGATGACCTCGGCCTTGGAGGAGGATCGCATCCGTGCCACGATACACTCTTTCCGCAGTACATCTGTGAGTTTCATGAGAGACGCGTCAGGTCTGAGATCTACCATAAATTTGTCTTGGAAAAAACTAAAGAGATAATTATACACGACGTCGAGGGATTTCCGTAGGCGGGGAAGGCGGCTCGGTGGGGGGCAGTCGCTCGCGGCGCTGCGGCTCGGCGCCGGGCCGCGCAGTGCGTTCCGTAACGGCGGGCGCCTGGTAGGGTGGAGGGGTCCAACGTACGGCCGAGACGGAGGGATGCTCGTATGGGAGTGAGCAGATCGATTGCGCTTACTTCATGCGGTGCCGGCCTGGTCGGCACCTCGGCGGCGCTATCGGTGTTGAGCCGCGACTTCGTCCGGCCCTACGACCCGCTCCAGATGCCCGTAGTCGAGCTCGTGGCGCTCCTCTTCGGTGCGGGACTGCTCTACCTCCTATCCGTGCGTCTGTGGGCCGCCCGTCGCACGCCCGGCCGCCGTGCGGTGCTCCTGTTGTTCGCCGTGGGTGCCGCCATGCGGGTGGCCATGGCCGCGTCGATCCCTGCTCTCGAAGACGACTTCTACCGCTACCTCTGGGACGGAGCCGTGACGGTCCACGGCCTTGACCCCTACGCCTATTCGCCCGCCGAGGCTCTCGAGGACGCCGCACCCCATGAGCTTGCCGCGCTGGCGCGGGCCGCCCCCGCCGGCATCGTGGAGCGTATAAACCATCCGCATCTGCGCACCGTCTATCCGCCGCTTGTCCAGCTGGTCTTCGCCGCGGCACACCCGCTCTCGCCGTGGAGCATCGCCCCCCTGCGCGCGCTGTACCTGGTGTTCGACCTGCTCACACTGGGCGTGTTGTGGATCACCCTGAGGCGCCTTTCCCTGCCTCCCTGGCTGCTCGCCGTCTACTGGTGGAACCCGCTCCTTGTAAAGGAGGTGTACAACTCCCTCCACTTCGACGTCGTGGCGCTTCCTTTCGCCCTGGGTGCCCTCTGCCTCGCGTCCGGGGGCGCCCCGTTGCGGACCGCGGCCTCGCTTGCAGCAGGTGCAGGGGTGAAGCTGTGGCCGCTCCTTCTGGCCCCTGTTGCGGCCGCGCGCCTCTGGGCCGCCAAGGGGCGCCGGGCCGCCGCCGTCGTGTTCGCGCTCGGCGTGGCAGTGGGCGTAGCCGTCCTGGCGCTGCCCCTGTGGCTGGCCGGCGTGCCGGCGGGCGAGACGGGGTTTGCGCGCTACGTGGCGAGCTGGGAGAACAACGACCTCTTCTTCAAAGGCCTGGTACGAGCGGCCGGGTGGGCGCTTCCCTTGGCGGGCATCCCGGCTTGGCGTTCACAACCCGCGGCCCGCCTCTTCGTCGCGACCCTCGTTGCAGCGGCCGCGCTCTATGCGGCGCTACGTGCACGTCGTTCGGCGCAGCAAGCGTCCTCGGGGGCGCTGCTCGTCGTAGCGGCGCTTTTCCTCCTCGGCCCTACGGCGTTTCCGTGGTACTACGTCTGGATGATTCCCTTTCTGGCTCTCGCACCCAGGTGGTCCCTTCTCTCCTTGACCCCTCTTCTCGCCCTCTACTACCTCGGCTACTACTTCGAGCCGCGGGGCTACGACCACGTCAAGGAACGGTACGTGGTGCTGGTGGAGTTCCTGCCCGTCTGGACGCTGCTTGCAATCGAGCTGGTGCGGCGGCGTGCGCGGCCGTACGCGGCCACTACGCTTGCTGCAGGGGGCGGCGGCGAGGGAGCGCCTACTTGAGCCTGCCCACGGGGCGGATGCGGCCCCATATGGCGGCCACGAACAGCCCGACGGCCACCAACTGGGCGGTCGCGCCTGCTATGGCACCGGCCTTGAGGTAGGAGGCCGTAGGGACGGCCGAGACGACCACCTCGGCTGCGAACCGGAGAGCCGTGCCCAGTGTGAGAAACCAGTAGGTGGCTTCGCCGAGGGGGGAGGTGAGGTGGCTCATGTCGGGCTTGCGCGGGAACATCCACAGTGCGACGCCGAATATCATAGAGAGGAGAAACCCCACGAGCAGTATGTGCACGTGGGCCGTGACGAGTATTCTCGAGGGCCACCTGCCCAGGGCGAAGAGTCCGACGTACATGTACAGTCCGACCCCCAGCCCCACGAGGAGAAACACGAGCGCGGTCTTGATGAACCTCCTTGCCAGGCTGAACATTGGCGACGACCTCCTTAGTCGTGACGTCGGGGCTGTGTTATGCTAACAAGTAAACGCCGCAGCTGCAACGCCTGCTTCGAGCGAAGAGGAGGTGGCGGAGTGGTGGGCGCGGCGTCGCGAGGAGGTGTGTCCAGGTGTGCACGATTCTCAAGAGGAAGGGGTACGGCCTGAGCGAGCGTGATGTGACCGACGAGCGCGTCTACCTGGACCGGAGGCGCTTCGTCGCGGGCGGGCTTGCCGCCGCAGCCGCGCTCTGGGTCGGCGTCCCCCTTTCGACGGCCGCTCCGCCGGCCTCCTCTCCTGCTGGGTCCGGTCGCCTCTATCCGGCCCCGCGCAACCCCGGCTATACGGCCCGCCGCCCCGTCACTCCGTATGGGCTTGCCACGGGTTACAACAACTACTACGAGTTCTCCACCGAGAAGGACCGCGTGCGACGGCTGGCGGAGCGGTTTGCGACGCGTCCCTGGACGGTTGAGATCACGGGCCTCGTCGAGAACCCACTCACCGTGGATTTCGACGACCTGGTGCGGTGGTTCCCGCTCGAGGAACGGATATACAGGTTCAGGTGCGTCGAGCGGTGGGCGATGGTGGTGCCGTGGACGGGGTTCCCGCTTCGGCTGCTCGTCGAGAGGGTCCGCCCGCTGTCGTCGGCCAGGTACGTGAGGTTCGTCTCGTTCCTCCGGCCGTCGGAGGCCCCGGGGCAGCGCAACCAGCCGTGGTTTCCGTGGCCCTATTTCGAGGCTCTCCGGCTGGACGAGGCCCTGTGCGAGCTCACGATGGTGGTTACAGGCGCCTACGGAAGGCCCCTTCCCGTCCAGAACGGGGCCCCGCTTCGTATCATTGTGCCGTGGAAGTACGGCTACAAGAGCCCCAAGGCCGTACAACGCATAGAGTTCGTGGCCTCGCGCCCCGAGACGTTCTGGCACAAGGTGGCACCGTCGGAGTACGGGTTCTTCTCCAACGTACGGCCCGACAAGCCCCATCCGCGCTGGTCACAGCGCAAGGAGCGGCTCCTGGGCAGCGACGAGGAGTATGATACAATACCTTATAACGGCTACGGCAAGTACGTGGCCCACATGTACCTGTAGCGGAGTACGGGATGGCCTGCAACAGAGGTTCACCACGGGGTGGCCCGCCCCCTCCCAAGGGGCGGGGACACGGCACGAACCCGGCTAACAGGTTCACGGGCATTGAGGTCGAGCCCGACTACGACGACCCTTCCGTTGTACCTCCCCGCTCAGTCCCCACCGTCTACCTGCGTGATGCCAGCCGCTCGGTGCTGAGCCGCAACACCAGCCCCGACGTCCCGTACACGGTGAGCCTCAACCCATACCGGGGGTGCGAGCACGGCTGCTCCTATTGCTACGCCCGCCCCACGCACGAGTACCTCGGGTTCTCGGCCGGCCTCGATTTCGAGACCAGGATCGTGGTCAAGGAAGAGGCGGCCTCCTTGCTCCGACGCGAGCTCTCTTCTCCGCGATGGAAGCCGGTGCCGGTGGCGTTGAGCGGGGTCACGGACCCCTACCAGCCCGTCGAGCGCAGACTGCGCATCACGCGCTCGGTGCTCGAAGTGCTGAGGGAGTTCCGCAACCCGGTGACCGTGGTGACAAAAAACCACCTCGTCACGAGGGACACCGACATACTGGCCGACATGGCCTCCTTCGGGGCGGCGGTGGTGATGCTCTCTATCCCCACGCTCGACGGCGAGCTAGCCCGTCGCATGGAGCCCCGGGCTTCGCAGCCGGCCTTGAGGCTCAAGGCGCTGAAGGAGCTCTCGCAGGCGGGGATACCGGTTGGGGTGCTCGTGGCACCCGTCGTGCCGGGTCTTACGGATCACGAGTTGCCCGCCATCCTCACGGCCTGCGCAGAGCACGGGGCTCGGTTCGCCTCCTACGTCCCCATAAGGCTCCCTCACGCCGTGGCCGACCTGTTCGCCGAGTGGCTCGAGACACACTACCCGATGCGCAAGGACAAGGTGCTCGGCAAGATACGCTCCATGCGCGCCGGCGCCCTCAACGATCCCCGTTTCTTCACCCGCATGAGGGGCGAGGGTCCCGTGGCCGAACAGATAGCCTCGCTGTTCGCCCTCTCGCTGAGGCGCGCTGGCCTGAAGGGGTCCATGCCGCCGCTCTCTGCGGCCGCCTTCCGCGTCCCGCGCCCCGGGCGTGCCGAGAAGGCTCAGCTGGTGCTGTTCGAGACGTAGTCTGCACAATCGGCCCCCGCTCGCCGTGGGCCTGGACGCCGGCCACTCCCCCGCCGACGGATAGAGCCGCCTTCTCGTCCGCCTTTGCGGCCGCAGAGGAAAGGTGCGAACATTGGTGCCGCCTCCGCGGCCGCGGTTCGCATCGTCGACGCTGCGGGGGGGTGTCGGCCCTGTTCATGGGACGTGGAAACGACATTATAATTACAATCGGCCGGTGACGTCACGCCCACGCATCCGGCCGCTTCCATCCCGCCACGGGCGAGGTTCCGCGGAAGGTGAAGGTGCAGGACGCCGTAAGAGAGATAGAGCTTCTCATACGATCGCGCTACGGTGTGGTGTTCCTCGACAACCCCGACGAGGAGCGCTCGCTCCTCGTGTTGCGCCATGTGGCCAACCGCCTCGGGGCGGCCCTCTTCGTCTGGTCCCCGTCCTCCGGTCTCAGGCGCGACGGGGCCGAGAACGCCGTCTACGGCACGGCCGAGCCGGGTGCGGCCCTCGCCCACATCGAGAGCTCCGAGCTTCCCGCCGTCTACCTGTTCGGCTCACTCGCCCCCTACATGGGCGACCCCGTGCTGGTGGCCAGGCTCAAGGAGACGGCACGCCTCATGGGGGGGCGCAAGGGTGCGATCGTCGTCGCAGGCGACGAGGCCGACGTGCCCGAGGAGCTGGCTCCCTACAGCGCCGTCTACGTGATGCCCGAGCCGGCCGTGGAAGAGTACTGCGAGTTGGTCTCGCGTGTGGTGGCCGATCTGGGCAGGCGCAGGCCGGTCAGGGTTGAGGTAACGGAGGATGAGCTCCGGAGGCTCGCTTCCAACCTGCGCGGCCTTACGATGACCGAGGCCGAGAAGGTGGTGACGAAGGTCATCGTGGAGGACGGCGTGATAACGGCGCGCGACATCGGGCGCGTGCTCGAGAACAAGCGCAAGGTCGTGGACAAGGAGGGCCTGCTCGAATACTACCCCGCCGAGGAGACCATGGCCGAGGTGGCAGACCTTCGAGGTCTCAAGCAGTGGCTCGCCAAGCGCAAGCGCATAGTGCTCGAACCCGAGCGTGCCCGGAGGTTCGGCCTCACGTTCCCCCGCGGCATCCTGCTGCTGGGGGTGCCGGGGTGTGGCAAGAGCCTGTGCGCCAAGGCCGTGGCCTCGGAGTGGAGGCTCCCGCTGCTCAGGCTGGATCCCGGCCGCCTCTACAACAAGTACGTGGGTGAGAGCGAGAAAAACTTCCGCCGCGCCGTGCGCACGGCCGAGCGTGTCTCGCCGGTCGTCCTCTGGATCGACGAAATAGAGAAGGCGCTTGCCTCGGCCGAGGGGGACGCCGACGGGGGCGTCTCAACGCGTGTGTTCGGGCAGTTCCTGACGTGGATGCAGGAGAGGCGCCACGACGTGTTCGTCGTGGCCACGGCCAACGACGTGAGCAGGCTGCCGCCCGAGCTCTTGAGGAAGGGGCGCTTCGACGAGATATTCTTCGTAGACCTGCCTGACTCCGAGACCCGCAAGGCAATTTTCTCCATCCACCTGTCGCGGCGCGGGTGGGACCCGGCGTCGTTCGACCTTGAAAGGGCGGCCGCCGCCGCCGAAGGGTTCAGCGGCGCCGAGATAGAGCAAGTGGTCGTCTCTGCCCTCTATACCGCTTTCTCGGACGGTGCCCCCCTCACGACCGATACCATACTGGACGAGATATCACGCACCGTGCCGCTTTCGGCGTCGATGCGCGAGAGGATAGCGGCCCTTCGCGAGTGGGCGCAGGGAAGGGCGGTGCCGGCCAACTGAGCACGCCACGCGGGGAGGGGTGGGTGTGCGCTCCGTGTAGACGGGGCGGACGGAACGGCCGAGCGGTTGCGTGGTACATACCTTCCGCCGGGAACGGGGCGGGCAAGCCCGTTGTATGCGCTATGAGGGGCGCCGTTGCCCCGCCACGTGGGGCGGGCCGTGGGTGGTGGCTGAGTGGCCGCTTGCGCGGCGCTGGTGCCGACGACGGTGGGGGGGTGGCTGGGTTACGGTGCGTCCACTCGCTGGGGGGGTGGGTGGACGATTCATCCCCCCCTCGGCCGGTGCAGGGTGTGGCGAGCCGCTCGGGCGGTGGCTACTTTACTTCCTTGTAGAGGACGTGCTTTCTTACCACGGGGTCGTACTTCTTGAGCTGGAGCCGTTCAGTCGTATTGCGCTTGTTCTTCGTCGTGTGATAGACGTGCGGGCTCGCCGTGCTCTTCAGTCTCACGTGTACTCGTGTTCCTGTCTTGGCCATCGTCGTCCTCCCTCTCCGGAAAAATGATACAGTATCCCATTCCCCTTCGTCAAGCGTCCCGCGCCTCTCATGAGCGCCGTGCGAACAGGTCCGCCCCAGGGAATCTAGCGGCCGCCCCCAGCTCCTCCTCGATGCGCAACAGTCGGTTGTACTTGGCCGTCCGGTCGCTGCGCGAGAGCGAGCCGGTCTTTATCTGTCCCGCCCCGGTGGCCACGGCGATGTCGGCTATCGTCGTATCTTCCGTCTCGCCCGACCGGTGGGATATTATGCGGCCGTAAGACGCCGCGGCCGCCATGCGTACGGCTTCCAGCGTCTCGGTGAGTGTCCCTATCTGGTTGACCTTGATCAGTATGGCGTTGGCCACCCCTTCATCGATGCCGCGGGCGAAGATCGAGGGGTTGGTGACGAACACGTCGTCGCCTACGAGCTGTATGCGGTGGCCGAGCGCCTCCGTCACAAGACGCCAGCCGTCCCAATCGTCCTCGGCCATGGGGTCCTCGATGGAAACGATGGGGTAGCGCTCGACCCATTGTTCGAGCAGTCGGATGAGTTCTTCGGCCTTCAAGGGCTTTCCTTCGACCGTGTAGAAGCCGTCCTCGTGGAACTCGCTTGCTGCCGCGTCGAGCGCCACGCCCACTTCGTCGCCCGCCTTGTAGCCGGCCTGCTCGACGGCGGTCAGGATGAGCTCTATGGCCTCTTCGTTCGAGCCGAGATCGGGGGCGAAGCCGCCCTCGTCGCCCACCGAAGTCGAGTGGCCCCGCTTGCGCAGTATGGCCTTCAACGTATGGAACATCTCGGCCCCCGCCTGGAGGGCGCGTCCGAACGATTCGAAGCCGTGGGGTACGATCATGAACTCCTGCAGGTCGAGGTTGTTGTCCGCGTGGACGCCGCCGTTGATGATGTTCATGAGCGGCACCGGCAGCGTGCGTGCGTCCACCCCGCCCAGGTAGCGGTAGAGCGGGGTGCCAAGCGAGTCGGCTGCGGCCTTGGCCACGGCGAGCGAGACGCCAAGTATGGCGTTGGCCCCGAGCTTGCTCTTGTTCGGGGTGCCGTCCAGCTCTATGAGGCGCGAGTCCACGGCATACTGCTCGTGTGCATCGAGGCCCACTACGGCCTTGGCTATGGTCTCGTTCACGTTGCGCACGGCGTTGAGTACCCCCTTGCCCTTATAGCGCGCCGGGTCGCCGTCCCTGAGCTCCAGGGCCTCAAGCTCCCCCGTGGAGGCCCCCGAAGGGACCGCCGCCACCCCGCAGGTGCCGTCTTCGCACACCACTTCGACCTCGATCGTGGGGTTTCCTCGCGAATCGAGTATCTCGCGTGCCTTGACGGATGCTATCGTGCACACGGCTCGCCCTCCATAAAGGTGAAGTTGTGTGGGATGGATGAGGAACCCTACCATGGAATCGCGTCCCCTTCAATCGGACCCGCTCACCCCACGGTGCTGGCGGCAGGGCGCGGTGTGGACGTATCCAGCGGTCGGTGGCGTGGAGGGATTTGCTCGAGCACGGCGGCGGCGAGCGTCTGCTGGGTGGAGGCGGGCTTGCTCGAGGCGGACGTTCGGGGCGGTCTAGGGGGGGCCGGCGTTGTGCGGGTCCTGCGTACGTGAGTGCGTGGGGACGGGGTGGAAGGTGCGGAAGGAACGACGCGGCGGGTGCTTCGGGCCGTTAGGTGACTGCATGTGCGTGGTTGGAGTGGATGCCTGCGCGCGCTGGGGCTCCCGGCGTGGGGGGCTGGGGCGATTCTTCGGCCCCGGTGCCGCGGGGGGTGCTTCGGCGAAGGGGAGGGTGGGTGCAGCGGGGGGTGTGTTCACAGTGGGCGTACTGCTTCCCACCGTTGTGGGACGGTCCCCTTACACCCCTCCTGCGGGAGATCGCCGCGGAGCTTGGAATATGGGCCGATGTTCGGTAAAATGGGTTAGCCTTTCTCGAGGGAGCACACTACTAACCTAGCCATGCTCTATATAGTCCGCGCGCACTTCCTGCTGGCCGTCGCTCTGTGCGCTGCGCTGTTTGCAGCCGCAGGATGCAACGTGGGAGACGACACACCTCCCGCCCCGATCGACGATCTCACCTTCGAGAGCGCCACGCGTCTCATCCTGTGGACGTCCACGGGCGATGACGGCGACGGCGGCCGGGCTACGGTGCACGACCTGCGGTTCTTCGATGAGGCGTCGCTTGCTACTTTCCTCGGTCTCTCCTCGCTCGATGGGGTTGACGAGGCCACAATCGCCTCCGCTTTTTCGGACAACTTCGACCAGGCCATACAGATCCAGAACGAGCCGGTGCCCGAGGAAGCGGGCACTCAGCAACAGATGGTTATCCCTCGGCTTGACATCACCGGCGGGACGACGTTCTATCTGGCCATGAACGCTCGCGACGAGGTGGGCAACAACTCGGGTCCCTCGAACGTTGTGGCCGTCAACACCGCGGTGGTGCAGCTGGAGATAAGATTACAGGACGCGACCAGCTGTTTCGGTGCCTCCGTGGCCGGAGACGACTTCAACGATGACGACATAAACGACATCCTCGTGGGTGACCCCTGTCAGGGCAAGGTCTACCTCTTCTACGGCAAGGAGGATCTGGCCGACCCCAACGTGGCCGTGGACCAGGTGCTGGACCTGGGTGGTCCCAACACGGCCGACGTCGTCTTCATAGGCGATCCGGCCGAGGGGTTCGGCGCGGCGGTGGGCTCCATTGAGAACACGGTGGGCGATGCCTCGAAGGAGATTGTGATCGGCATGCCGGATTACAACGCCGGGACGGGCAGGGTGTTCATCATTGCGGGCAACACCGACGGCCTGCCTCAGACGGTGGATTTCGCCTCGGGCGCGGATACAGCCGACATCACCATCACCGGCGAGAACCCCGGAGACCTGTTCGGCTCCACCGTGCTCAACGCCGAAGGGTTCGAGGGCAGGTTCAAACGCGACCTCGTGGTGGGTGCCCCGGGATACGCCTCGTCGCGGGGGAGGGTGTACCTGTTCAGGGCCGACGACTTGTCCGAGGGTGAACAGGCGGCCTCGGTTTCCAAGGCGGTTATAGACGGCGAGGCTGCGGGCGATATGTTTGGTAGCGCCGTCGACCTGGTGGGCGAGATGGACGACGATTCCCTCGAGGAGTTGGCCGTGGGCTCGCCCGGCGTGGGGAAGATCTACGTCGTATTCGGCGACAGCGACTTCTCTTCACTCGACCTTTCTACGGATCTATCGACCGTCACCGTGCTTGCCGGCAGCGCGGCCGACGGGTTCGGCACAGCTCTCTCGGGCGGGAGCGACCTGGACGGCTTCGTCGATCCCGACACCGGAGTAGGGGGACCGGCCGATCTAGTGGTGGGGGTGCCGGGCGATGCGGCGGGGACGGGTAAGGTGTTGCTGTTCTCCGGCTCGGACATAGCCGACGCCAAGGGTACCGGGGTGCCACCGGCTCCGGTGGTCGAGATCACGGGAGGCGCCCCCGGCGACGCGTTCGGCACCTCGGTGGCAGACCTCGGCGACGTGAACCCCGCCATCGTGGGGGACCAGCGTGACGAGGGGGTGGTACTCGATCTCATCGACAACAACGGCGACTTTCTCGTGGGTGCTCCCGGTACGGCGAATGGAACCGTATACCTCTTTGCAGGCAGCGATTCGCTACCCGCGACGATGAGCACGTCCGATGCACTGCTCACCTTCGAGGGGGCTTCGCCCGGGGCCTCGCTGGGCCGGCTGGTGCTGGGACTGGGTGACGTGACCGACGACGGCTTCACCGATTTTGCCGCATGCGCCGATGGAAGCGTCCTGGTCCTTTTCTGAGTCCTCGGGGTACGGACGAGACGGGGGTCCAATAAGTTATGCTATATGCTCCCGAAGGCGTCGTGGGGGAGGGCGGTGCGTGAGGTTTCTGCGCACACCCTGGACGGTAGAGGGTGCCGTCCCTCTGGTGAAGGCGCTGTTTGCCTTATCGCTGCGCCTTTCGGCGGCGCGGGAAGGTGCTCACCTTTCCAGGTGCTGTCCTCCGGTGTCCTCCAGACCGCGATGTGGTGCCAACGACCTTCCCCTTTGATTGCGCCCGCTCGTAGACACTTGGCCGAGTCTATTCGTATCTCAGCGCCACTATCGGATCGAGCTTGGATGCCTTTACGGCTGGGTAGAAGCCGAAGAATATCCCCACCAGTGCCGAGAACGTGAACGAGATCGCGACCGAGCCCAACGAGATGAGCGTGGGCCAGCCGGTCACGAACGAAGACACCTTCGAGGCTACCACGCCCAGGACGATGCCCAGCACGCCCCCCAACACCGAAAGCATGACAGCCTCGATGAGGAACTGGACCATGATGTCACGTCGCCTTGCTCCCACGGCGAGGCGGATACCGATCTCTTTGGTCCTCTCGGTCACGGAGACGAGCATGATGTTCATTATGCCGATGCCGCCCACGATGAGCGAGACCGAAGCGATGCTGGCCAGCAGGACGCTCATTATGCTTGAGATGTTGAATATACGCTCGGTCACATGCTGTTGCGTCTTTATGTAGAAGTCGTCCGGCATCGAGTCGGTCAAGTTGTGCCGGTCGCGCAGCAGCCTCGTGATGCGCTCGGACACGAGCGGAATCAGTCCAGGGTCGCTCACCGAGACGGCGATGTCTTCGACGTTGCCGCTCCTTCTCACGTACTTCTGGAACGTCGTGTAGGGAACGATCACCACGTCGTCCTGGTCCTTGCCGCTGGGGGTCTGCCCCTTGGGGCTCAGCACCCCGAGCACGGTGTAGAGATTCTTCCCGATACGTATGGACTGGCCCACTGGATCGGCGTATCCGAAAAGGTTCGATGCGGCCGTCCTGCCGAGAACACACACCAGCTTCGCGCGTCGGACGTCGTCGTCGGCGATGAATGTACCGTGTGCCGGGAACCAGTCGTTGATGTAGGCGAAGTCGCGGTTGGTGCCGACGATGGTGGTGAACCAGTTCCTGTTCGACCACACAACCTGGCGCGCCGTGTCTATTATGGGGGCCACGTAGGTGACGCCTCCTATGCGGCGGATGGCTTCGGCGTCGGCCGCCGTCAGAGTGGCCGTCGAGCGAGACTGCGAAAGCACGCCGCTGCGCGCCCTGAGGCCGGAGTTGATGATCAGCGAGTTGCCGCCCAGGCTGACGAGCTGGGTCTCGATGATGTTCTTGGCGCCGTTCGTGAGAGCCACCATGGTGATGACGGCCGCAACGCCGATCACCACGCCGAGCGTGGTCAGCAGCGAGCGGCCGCTGTTGGTTCGGAGCGCCCTCAGCGATACTTTGCAGGCGGCGTTCAAGTTCATCGTCCCGCTCCGCCTCCCTCAAAGAGTTGTTCGCCTCGGACCTCGCGCGAGGACTCGATGCGGCCGTCCTTTATGGTCACGATGCGACGTGCGTGGGCGGCTATGTCGGGCTCGTGTGTGATCATGACCACGGTCTTGCCCTCGGCGTTCAGCGCCTTGAGCACCTCCATGATCTCCTCGCTGGTCTTCGTGTCCAGGTTGCCCGTCGGCTCGTCGGCCAAGATGAGGGAGGGACTGTTGACGACGGCCCTTGCGATGGCGACACGCTGTTGCTCGCCCCCGGAGAGCTGTGTGGGCAGGTGGTGCTCGTATCCCTCGAGCCCCACTCTGGCCAGCGACTCGCGTGCGAGGCGGGAGCGTACGTCGGCGCGGGTGTCGGCGTAAATCAGGGGCAGCTCCACGTTCTCAAGCGCCGTAAGCCGCGGCAGGAGGTTGAAGTTCTGGAATACGAACCCTATGGTCTTGTTCCTTATCGCTGCCAGTGCGTCGGCGTCAAGCCTAGACACGTCGCGACCCATGAGCATGTAAGTGCCCCGCGTGGGTCGGTCCAGGCAGCCGAGGATGTTCATGAGCGTGCTTTTGCCCGAGCCCGAGGGGCCCATTATGGCGACGAACTCCCCTTCCTCGACGGCCAGCGACACCCCCTTGAGCACGTGCAGTTCCACCTCGCCCAGCCGGTAGGTCTTGTGCAGGTCGCGTGTATCTATGACGATGCTCAAGCGGTCAGAACCTCTTGGGTTGCGGTAGTCTAATGGGTCCCAGGGGATCGGAGCTCCCCGCCGTACCTTCGCGTACGGCTTCTACCACGACGCGATCTCCCTCCTTGAGTCCGTCGGCCTCGACGAGCTCCGTGTAACGCTCGTCGCTTATGCCGGCCTTGACCTTGACCGGTACGAGCTCGTCGCGCCCGACCTCCGTCCAGACGACCCGGGCTCCTCCGCCGTCACCGTCGACATTCCCCCGTATCCTGGCGGCGGGGGGTGGGATGAATCGCAGCGCGGCGTTGGGGACACGTAGCACACCGCGCCGTTGGGCCACGAGCAATCTCACGGCAGCCGTCATTCCGGGTCTCAGTTTGCCCTCGGGGTTATCGACGGCGACGATGACGTTGTAGGTTACCACGTTGTCCCTTACGACCGGGTCGTTTATGATGGTCGACACTGTGCCGGTGAACTCAGTGTCGGGGTAGGCGTCCACGGTGAAACGGGCCTTTTGTCCCACTTCGACGAGGCCGATGTCGGCTTCGCTCACGTTGGCTTCGACCTCCATGCGTGACGTGCTGGCCGCCACGATGAACAGTGGTTCCGCCAGGCTTGGGGAGACGCTCTGGCCGGGCTTGACGTTCACCGAGATGACGGTGCCGTCGATGGGCGAGCGTATGGTGGCGGCTTCCAGATCGGCCTCGGCCGTCTTGAGCGCCGTCTCGGCCCGCTCCACCTGGGCCAGCGCGGAGAGGTGGCGTGCACGTGAGTTCTGGAGCTCCTCGCTGGAGATGAACCCCTCGGCGTAAAGCTCCTTGTTGGCGGCATATGTCTTTCGCAGCAGCTCGGCCTCGGCGCGCGCATGCTTGAGATCGGCACGTGCCATCTCGAGCTTCCTTCGGAAAGGCTCGGCGTCCAGTCGTGCCAGCGGTTGGCCCTTTTTGACGGTGCTGTTGTAGTCAACCAGCACCTCGGTCACGGTGCCCTCCACACGGCTCGCCACCCGATAGGTCACCGTAGGGTTGACGGTGCCCGTTGCGGTCACGAACGCGGTGATGTCCCCTCTGTCGACGGGGGCCGTGCCGTAGCGGTAGCGCAACTCGGACCCTCCGCGGAGGCGTCCCCATACCATCAGCGCCAGCACCACCACGAGCAGCGCTGTGAGGGCGGTTCGCAAGCGTGGTTTCATCTTCCTCACTCTATATCCTCGCCAAGAGCGCGCTCGAGGCGTGCCCGGGCTATTTTATAATTATATACTGCGCGCGCGTAGTCGCTCATAGTGCTGGCGGCCAGCGCGCGGGCCGCCAGCAGCTCGACCTCGGAGCTTCTGCCCATCTCGTACTGCTTCCTGGCGAGCTCGAGGTCTCTCTGTGCCGAGCGGTGGGAGGCTTCGGTGACGTTTATGCTTTCGAGTGCATAGTTCAAGTCAAGCAACAGCTTCCCTATCGAGGCCTCGATCTCGTTCTTCATGGCCTCGATCTCGTGTTCGGTCCTCTCCAGTTCGGCCCTCGATTCCCTCACCTTGGCCAGCTTCGAGAAGCCGTTGAAGAGCGGCATCTTGATGCCGAGACCCGCGATGAAGTCCGGACCCGTGGCCCCCTCTCCCTCGAACCTGTATGCGGCCCTGCCTACGACGACGGGGAGGAAGCGGCGGCGCGAGGCCTTCGTTCTCGCCCTCAGGGCGGCCTCTTTGGCCAGCAGGCGCCGGAGCTCGGGACGGCGCTCGAGCGCCCTCTTTACGGCCGACTCCCTGTCGACGTAGACGGGCTTGTAGGTGAGGTCTTCCTTGAGCCGGAATTTGAAGCCGTCGCCGACTCCCATGGTTTCGCGTAGATGCAGCAGTGCGCTCTCGAGCTTGTTCCGTGCCTCCAGCATCAGCAGCCTCGCGTTGCCCAGCTCGACGCTGGCCTCGGTCACCTCCACCAGCGACGCCCTGCCCACTTCGTGGAACCTCTGCAGGCGTTCCAGTTCCTTCTTCTTTGATTCCACGACCACCCGTGCAGATTCATACTCGTGCTGGGCGGCGAGGGCGTCGTAGTAGGCCACCTTCGTCTCGAGTACGGCGTCCATCTCCTCGGTTAGTGCTTCGTACTCGGAGGCGTCCACGTTCGAGCGGCTCATCCTCACGGTGTTGAGCGTACGGCCGAAGTCCCATATGAGTTGGTCGAGCGAGACGCGCGACTCGCGCTCGATGAAGGGTATGATGAACTTGAAGTTGACCTGCGGGTAGAAGGCGGATTTGGCGTCCAGAAGACGCGACCGCATCACCTTCACCTCGCTGTGGCTCGCCTTGATGCGCGGGTTGTTCTCGAGCGTCATCCGTACGGCGTCCTCAACGGTGAGCACCTCCTCCTGAGCAGCCGCGGCGCCTGCGGCCACGACGACGAGTACCACCATCGGGACGACGCTCCTGGCGAACATCACGAAGAAGAGATTGCGCTCATTGGTTTTCATCGTACGCGTCCTCCTTGGAGTGCGGCGTTTGCAACCTTGCTGCGTTTGCGACGCGCGCCTCTCGGCGGCGGAGCGGGCCGGCGTTGAGCTTGGCCGCGTTATGCTGCGGCTGGGCGGTCGGCGGCGCAGGGGGGGGTGGATATCGGCGCGGCGTTGCGTACAATAACACGTCGTGGCCTTCGGAGTCTATATACATATTCCCTACTGCACGCAGAAATGCCCGTACTGCGACTTCAACTCCTGGGGGGTGGGGTTCGAGGTACCTGAACAAGAATATACCAATGCGCTGCTGAGTGAAATACGCCTCTACGCCGACGTCCTCGCATCCAGGACCCTTGATACCGTCTACCTGGGCGGTGGGACGCCGTCGCTGTTCTCGCCCCAGTCAGTCGGCGCGGTGGTGGAGGCGCTCTGCCGCGCCGCGCCAAGCGTGGCCGCGGGGCTCGAGGTCACGGTAGAGGCAAACCCCGAGAGCGTCGACGTAGAAAAGCTCGCCGGCTACCGGGCGGCTGGCGTGAACAGGGTGAGCGTGGGGGTGCAGTCGCTGAGCCCCAGGAAGCTCGGGTTGCTCGGCCGGAGGACCAGTCCCGACGATATACGCCGGGCCGTGGATGCCGTGTCGGAGGCCGGCATAGTGAATGTCAACATCGACCTCATCTTCGCCACCCCGGGCGAGACTCTCGAGGAGTGGGAGCACGACCTTGAGGGCGCGGTCGCCCTGGGCCCCACGCACTTTTCCTGCTACGGGCTCACCGTAGAGGAGGGCACGCCCTTCTGGTCGCTGGCCCGTAGGGGGTTGTTGCATCTTCCGGACGAGGAGGCCTCACGCGCCATGCTGTTGCTCGCCGTGACGCTCTTGGCCCGCCGAGGCTACGAGCGCTACGAGATATCCAACTTCGCCCGTCCCGGGTACGAGTGCCGTCACAACCTGCTCTACTGGCGCGGAGAGGACTACCTGGGATTAGGGGCGGGGGCGCACTCCCACCTTCGGTCCACGGACGTCGGAGAGACGAGGGGGAGCCCCCGGCGGTGGAGCAACGTGAGGAACCCCCGGCTCTACATGGAGAAGGCCGTTCGAGGCGAGCCCCCCGTGGCCGCACGCGAGCGGTTGGATGCAGCCCAGGTTGCCGACGAGACGCTGCTCATGGGCCTCAGGTTGGCCGAAGGGGTCAGCATCACCGATCTTCGCAGCAGGACGGGCCTCCGACCCGACCCGGAGCGGATCGCCCACCTGGTTCGTGAGGGGTTCCTCAGAATGGAGGGCGACCGGTTGAGCCTCAGCGACGAGGGCTTCTTGTTGGCCGACGCCGTCATCGAGCGTGTGTGCCGCTCGTTTACTCCCTAGCGGAGCCGTCGCCTCCTCGTCCGGCCTTCCCGAGTCGATAGCGCATGCCGGCGTGCTCGAGAAAGTATTCGCCCCCTTCTTCTACTATGTGCGAGGCAAGCTGGTAGTAGGCCGGCCGGCTGAACCGCGCTTCGAAGCGGCCTTCCTTGACGGTGGTGTAGGGTACGTTGTCTTCGCCGAACCGGAGATGCAAGGGGTCCAGCTCCTCGACGGTATCGTCGTTCAATACCAGCTGGAGCCTTCCTTCTCGGCTGACCACGCTTCTTACGACGAAAGGCGTGTCTTCGGCCCGAACGTAGACCCGCACGTCACCCTCCTCCACGAAGAGGCGGCCGTCGCCGTCGCTCTTGAGGTTGGATATGTTGTAGAGATAGGTGCGCCTGTGCAGCACGGGCAGGCCGTCCTGGTACCAGTTGCCCTCTTTGTCTATGTAGAACCTAGGTCTACTGGCGTCACGGTCGTCGGTCGCAGACACCGTCGGGATCTCCTTCCGTTCGGGATGTCTCCACTTATACACGAGGGGCGCAACCGGCCGCCCCCCCTCACTCGCCTATCACCTTTATTATGACCCGCTTCCTGCGCTGGCCGTCGAACTCGGCGTAGAACACCCTCTGCCACGGGCCCAGGTCGAGGTCGCCCTTCGTGACGGGCACTATCACCTGATGGTGCATGATGAGGTTCTTCAGGTGTGCGTCGCCGTTGGTCTCTCCCGTCCTGTGGTGCCGGTAGTCGTCCCTGTAGGGGGCGAGCCCCTCGAGCCACTCCCAGATGTCTTCGATCAAGCCCTCCTCGAGGTCGTTCACGTAGACGGCGCTCGTGATATGCATGGCTGAGACGAGCGCGAACCCCTCGGCTATTCCGCTCTTGCGTACGGCTTCCCTGACCGTGTCGGTGATGTGGATCATCTCTCTCTTTTTTTCGGTGTTGAACCATAGGTATTCGGTGTAGGATTTCATCTTCGCCCTCCACGGCGTTTTGACGGCGGGACGGCCCCGCCCCGAAGGGGAAGGCCGTTCTCTTCCGCTCTCCCTCACTCGGAGCGGGGGGCCGACATTGAGAATGTAACGCTTGATGGGCCGCGAGGCAACCCCTGGGGAGGGTCTCTTAGCGGCGGGGGGGTTGAGAGGGGGGGTCCCTGCCGCTGGGGCGAAGGTGAGCCGTAGGCGTGCCCGCACGCCGGGGACCGGTGCCGCGGCGGCCTTCCCTACGGGACGGGGGGTTGGCGCCGGTTTGAGGAGGTCCTGCGGCGGGTGTTCGGGATAGGGTCGCGGTGTGGTTTCCTTTCACGATGTAGATCGGAAGAGCACACGTCTGAACTCCAGTCACGAATTCGTTACTCGTATGCCGTCTTCGGCTTGAAAAA
>CAZXEJ010000011.1:0-54949 GCA_964639895.1 uncultured Spirochaetia bacterium
ATGTCCGGGAAGGAGAATTCCATTGCGGCGCCCCCGGGTGGAGCCGGGTGCCGCCCGGGAGTGGGGAGGCCCAGGGGGGGTAGGAACCCCGGGGCGGCATGGGCGGAAGGGGTTTATTGTGGGTGCGGCACGGCCCCTCGGTGCTGCGCGGGCGGCTGCGGCCGAGGGGATATTACGGGGGCCATGGGTGCTCGGCTCGGCGGAGGGGCGGCTGCTGCCTGGACGATGAGGGTGTCCGCACAGGGTCGGGTTGCCGAGGAGGGGTGGAGTGTGCGTGGTGCGGTGAGAAGGGCGAGCGTTCCTCCATCACCGCTCGGCCCGTGTGACCGCTCGGTGGCGTGGCGATGAGGGCTGCGGCGTGTCCGTGTGATCCCTTGCGTCAGCGTGGGTTGGACGGCGTGTCCTTGCATCAATGGGGGCGCGGGCACGCGGAATTCAACGACTGACTTGCCTGTATGGGCGACGTGCGCCCTTACGGGCGAGGCTGTGGCGTTGGCGCAGGAGCCGTTTTTCGTCATAGGGCAGCCGTCCTCCCCCGGTGCCGAGGGGCTGGCGCTACAATTGTCCGTACAGGGAATGCGACCTGCACCCCGGCCCAGGTTTGCCGGTGGCTCTGCCGTCATCTCTATCCCGGAGGACGTGGCGTGGCTGCGCCGCTCGGCATGGCTTCCCACCGCGACGTCGCTGCGCACCCTCCGCCGGTACATGGAGCGCCGGTCCTCGGCCATGTCACCCCGGCAGCGGATGGTCGCGCCGAGACGGGGTTTGAGCGCGGCATTGAGTTGGAGCGTACGGGCGTAGTGCGTCGGGACGCTCTAGAGCCGGCAGTCGACTGCCGTTAGATTTCACCGCGATATCCTTGTGAGACCGTGCCTACTACGGGCGCCCACCGGGATGGAAGTCTCCAAGCATGTAGACACCTTCTCATCGTACCCCTTGCAGACAGTAATCTCGGTGCAGCCCCCTGTGGGCAGGGGTACGCACCACCGAGCCTGCGGCGGGCCGGGGGCGCTTCACACCCCCGTGGTTGAAGCGGGGGTCGTGATGGCTCTACTATGTGGTGTGTTCATGTGGCGGCCGACCTCTTGGGGCGACCGCCCGATGCGAAGGAGAGTAGGGCGGAGCATCGCTTCCCACTCCGCCCACCTCGTCTCAGGGAAATGCGTCTCAAGTGCCTATCTGCCACGAGGCCAGATACTCGACCTGCTCGTCGGTGAGGGTATCGATCTCGACGTTGAGTGCCTTCAGCTTGAGGCGCGATACCGATTCGTCTATCTCCCTCGGGACGTCGTACACCTTGTTCTCCAGCTTCGAGGCGTTCTTGAAGATGTACTCGGCGCAGAGGGCCTGATTGGCGAAGCTCATGTCCATCACACTGGAAGGGTGTCCCTCGGCGGCGGCCAGATTGACCAGCCTTCCCTCGGCCAGCACGTTTATACGCTTTCCGTCTTCGAGGGTGAACTCTTCTACGAAGGGGCGTATCTTCCTCCTTTGCTTCGCCATGGCGGCAAGCCCTTCGAGATCGAGCTCAACGTTGAAGTGTCCGGAGTTGCACACGATGGCGCCGTCCCTCATAAGGCGGAAGTGCTCGCTCCTTATCACGTGTATGTTGCCCGTCACCGTGCAGAAGAAGTGGCCTATCTTTGCGGCCTCGGCTATGGGCATCACCCGGTAGCCGTCCATGACCGCTTCGAGCGCCTTGAGGGGGTCGACCTCGGTGACGATGACGTTCGCCCCCAGAGCACGGGCCCTCATCGCCACTCCCTTGCCGCACCAGCCGTAGCCTACGACGACGAAGTTGGTGCCGGCGATGAGGCGGTTGGTGGCTCGGATGATTCCATCGAGCGTGCTCTGTCCGGTTCCGTAGCGGTTGTCGAAGAAGTGCTTGGTGTCGGCGTCGTTCACGGCGATTATCGGGTAGCGCAACACGTTGTTCTCGGCCATGCTGCGCAGCCTGATGACGCCCGTCGTCGTCTCCTCCGTTCCTCCGATCACCCCATCGATCACGTCGGTCCTGTCCTTGTGGAGGGTCGAGACCAGGTCGGCGCCGTCGTCCATCGTGATGTGCGGCTTTATGTCGAGGGCGCTGTTTATGTGGCGGTAGTAGGTGTCGGTGTCCTCGCCCTTTATGGCGAAGACCGATATGCCGCAGTCGCGAACCAAGTGAGCCGTGACGTCGTCCTGGGTGCTCAGGGGATTGGAGGCGCAGAGGGCGACCTGCGCTCCTCCGCTCTGGAGTGTGATGGCGAGATTGGCCGTCTCGGTCGTCACGTGGAGGCAGGCGGCTATTCGAGCCCCCTCGAGGGGCTTTTCCCTGCTGAACCGCTCGCGGATCTGTGCGAGCACCGGCATTTCCTCGCCGGCCCATTCCACTCTGAGCCTTCCTTCCTCTGCAAGTTCGATGTCCCTTATGTCGTGATCGACCATCGATGACCTCCTGGTGTGGGTGTGTTGTCTCGTATCGGTTGTGCGGCACCGTTAGGGTCGGCACCGAAGGACGCGCTGGTCTTGGGGGTGTGCGCCGCCGCACGTGTGCGGCCGCCCCAGGCGCGCAGGGCTCATCCGACCGCCTTCTTGAGCTCTTCCGTCTTATCGGTCTTTTCCCATGAGAAGTTCTTGCAGAGCTGTCCGAAGTGGCCGTAGGCGGCTGTGGTCTTGTAGATGGGCCTCAGCAGATCGAGCGTGCGTATGATGCCGGCCGGCGTGAGGTCGAATATTTCCCTTATGGCGTTCGATATGACCTCTTCGGGGACCACGCCCGTGCCGAACGTGTCCACCATCACGGCCACCGGTTCGGCCACACCTATGGCGTAGGCGAGCTGGATTTCGCACTTCCTCGCTAGGCCCGCGGCGACGACGTTCTTGGCTATGTAGCGCGCCATGTAGGAGGCGCTGCGGTCCACCTTCGAAGGGTCCTTGCCCGAGAACGCCCCTCCGCCGTGGCGGGCCCAGCCGCCGTAGGTGTCGATGATGATCTTCCTTCCCGTGAGGCCCGTATCACCGTTGGGACCGCCGATTACGAACCGGCCCGTGGGGTTGATGAATATCTTCGTATTGGGATGGAGCATCGAGGCGGGGATGGTGGCTTTTATCACCTCTTCCATCACGCCCTCGCGCAGCGTTGCGTTCGACACATCGGGCGTGTGCTGAGAGGAGACGACGATGGCGTCGATGCCGACTGGCTTCTCGTTCTCGTAGCGCACGGTGACCTGTGTCTTGCCGTCTGGCCTCAGGAAGGGCAGGGTGTTGTTCTTCCTCACCTCTGTGAGTCTGAGGGCAAGCTTGTGGGCGAACACGATAGGGGTGGGCATCAGCTCCTCGGTCTCGTCGATCGCGTATCCGAACATGAGGCCCTGGTCGCCAGCGCCCTGTTCCTTACCCTCGCCCGGATCGACGCCCATCGCAATGTCAGGTGATTGCTTCTGGATGGATACGAGCACGCCGCACGTAGAGCCGTCGAACCCCATGGAGCTGTCCGTGTAGCCGATGTCCCAGATGGTGTTCCTTACCACCTCGGGGATGTTGACGTGCGCCCTGGAGTTGATCTCGCCCGCCACACAGACCAGCCCCGTCGTGAGCATGGTCTCGCATGCGACGCGGGAGTGTGAGTCCTGGGCGAGGTAGGCGTCGAGGACGGCGTCCGATATCTGGTCCGCCATCTTGTCCGGGTGTCCCTCGGTGACGGATTCCGATGTGAAGATGAAGTTCTTGGCGGACATGTATGCGACCTCCCGAGCCCTGGTTGAATGAGTCAAGACAATATATACTTGGTCGATTCTATGTCAAGAATCCAATCGGGGCGAAGCACGCAACGATCAGTAATTTATTGTATATAAGTTTGGGATGGATTTAAAGCGCCGCTCGGCAAGGGAGTGCGCCGCAAGGGTGCTGGACGAGGTGCTCGGACGGGGCGCATACGCACAGGAGGCCCTCGACAGGGTAGCCCGCCGCATGGGGGAGATGCCGCAGCGGGAGACGGCGCTCGCCACGGAGATCGCCTTCGGAGTCATAAGGCATCTGCGTCGTCTCGACTGGGTGTTGGGCCGCTACGTTGAGAGGGCGGTGAAGAAGGAGGGTGTGCGCAACGTCCTGCGCGTGGGTGCGTACGAGCTCTTGTGCCTGCGCTCGACTCCGCCTTACGCCGCCGTCGACGAAGCCGTCGAACTCGCCAAGCGGCGCTACGGCGCGCGCGTGGCCGGGTTCGTAAACTCCGTCCTGCGCCGTCTGGCCCGTGACGTGGACGGCGGCCGGATCCCGCGGCCGCAACCCTCCGATCCAGCCTCGCGCGTAGCACTCCTCCACTCCTATCCCGATTGGATGTCCTCGCTCTTCGTGCGCACCTACGGGCCGGAGCGCGCCACTTGCGTTGCGGCCGCGCTGAACGCCCGGCCTCCGCTGACGCTCAGGGTCAACCGGTTGAGGGCCGCAAGGGACGAAGTCGCCGACGAGCTCAGGGACGCCGGCCTGGGGTGCCGCCCAACGCGCTGGTCTCCGGTCGGGCTCGCAGTCTGCGGGCGCGTGGGCGATCCCGCCCGCCTGGCCCCCTTCGCGGCCGGCCGGGTCACGGTGCAGGACGAGGCGGCCCAGCTCGTCTCCTACGCCGTCGCCCCACGGGCCGGCGAGCGGGTGCTGGATGCCTGCAGCGCTCCGGGCGGCAAGGCCACCCACCTGGCCGAGCTCATGGGGGACGAGGGCGAGGTTGTTGCGGCCGACGTGAGCCCTGCGCGGCTGCGCCTCGTGGAGCAGAGCGCCCGCAGGCTTGGGCTCGGCTCGATACGCACCGTCGCGGCCGATGCCGCAACTCCTTCGGGTGGGTTGAGGGGGTTCGAGCCCTTCGACAGGGTGCTCGTCGATGCACCCTGCTCGGGCCTTGGCGTCATAAGGCGGAATCCCGACATAAAGTGGAAACGGATGCCCGAAGACGTCGAGACGATGGCACGCATGCAGCTTGCCCTGCTCGAGGGCTGTTCTTCTCTGCTCAGGCAGGGGGGTGTCATGGTCTACTCCGTCTGCACCTTCACCGAAGAGGAGACCACGTGCGTCGTCGAGCGGTTCCTCAAACGCAACCCGACTTTCAGGCTCGGTACGCCTCCGGTGTCACGGTACCCCTTCCTCGCCCCCTTCGCCACCGAGCGGGGGTTTTTGATTTTCGACCCCCTCAGGCATAATATTGACGGGTTCTTCGCCGCCATACTTACCAGAGAGGGTTGAATCGACGATGGCCAAGCTCATTGCACCATCCATTCTTTCGGCGGATTTCTCCTGTCTCGGCGACGAGGTCTCGGCCGTAAAAGAGGCGGGCGCAGACTGGATACACGTCGACGTCATGGACGGACACTTCGTGCCCAACATAAGCCTCGGCGTGCCGGTCGTAAAGTCGCTGGCCTCGGTCGCGCCGCCCCCGATGGACATACACCTCATGATCGAGCGGCCCGAGACGTTGATAGACGCCTTCGTCGATGCGGGCGGCGAACACGTAAAGTGCATCACAGTACAAGTCGAGGCCTGCCGCCTTATATACAGCACCGTTCAGCACATAAAAGCCCGGGGGGTGATGGCCGGCGTGGCCGTCAACCCCGGGACACCCATATCGATTGTCGAGGAGCTGCTGCCGTACGTGGATCTCGTCCTCGTGATGACGGTCGAGCCAGGGTTCTCGGACCAGAAGTTCATTCGCTCCATGGTCGATAAGGTGAGGCGGCTGAGGCGAATGGTGGACAGTTCGGACTACTCCCCGCTGATCGAGGTGGACGGCGGCATCAAGGTGACCAACATAGCCGAGGTGGCCGAGGCGGGAGCCGACGTCTTCGTCTCGGGCTCGGGCATATTCCGTTCCGACGACTACAGGGCCACGATAGACGAGATGCGCCGTCTCGTCGGGGCGCGCTCCAGCCGCGCGTAGCCCCGCCGGTGGCTCGTGTCGGGGGAGCGTGCCCGTGGAGGTGGGACGGAACAGCGGGGATGCAGCCACATCCCGCCGCGGCCGAGGGGTGAGCAGGACAGGTTGCCATGGACGAGGGTTCCTATCTACGAGAGATAGAGCAATACTTCCTCGAACTTACGGGCCGGGGGGTGATGCTGTCTTCGGCCGACTACGAGCTAATCGATTCCTGGCGCCGTGCTGGCGTCCCCAAGGAAATCGTGCTCCGCTCGATACGTGACGCCGTGGCACGCTTGGGCGTCGTCGTTGGGGGGACGACACAGCGGCCATGCCGCTTGTGCGATCTCAGGGAGGCCATAGAGGCCGGGATCGCGGCTTCCATGGGGCGCGTCCCCGGTGACGCAGACGAGGTAGGGGGAGCGGTCGGAGAGGCTCTGGCCGAGCAGGTCGTCTACAGGCTGGGCAGGCTGGCTTCGATGGAGAAGGACGACAAGGTGAGGACGCTCTATCTCGAGGCCCGTCGCCGCATCATGGAGAGCGACCTGAGAGAGGCGGCAGAGGTGCTCGACAAGGTCGACGAGGTGGAGTCCTACATCTATGACGAACTTTTCGACTCTCTCGACGAGGATACGAAGCGCGCCGTATTGAAAGAGGCCGAGGGTATGATACACGAGGGGGGGAAGTACATGACGAGCAAGGCCTACGAGGAGAGCCTCCTGCAGTTGCGCAACACGGTGCTTGCCAGGAGGTTCGGCATCAAGGCTCTGCTCGCGGATTGATATTTCCCACCCCCGAAAGGGAGGTCGGGTCATGACGAAGGGTACTGCGAAGGGCGTCGCCCCAGGGTGCGAGGACTGCTACGGCAGGGGATGGAGCGTGAGGTCCGGCGCCGCGTCGTCCGAGGCCGTGCTGTGCGACTGCGTGGGGCGGTGCCCGGTGTGCGGCGGCGGTGGGTTCGAGCGTTTCAGCGCCGAGGGGGGATATTCGTATGTAAGGCCGTGCTCCGCCTGCGGTACGGTGAGGCGCAACGTGCGCCTATACAACCTGTCCGGTATTCCACCGCGATACCACAACGTCCTACAGGTGGACACCTTCGCCCACAAGGGTAGGAAGTACAACAAGCGGGCTCTCAGCTACGTGAAGCAGTTCGTAAAGGAGTACCCCAACCGCAGGGGGTTCCTTCTCATGGGAGGGCCGGGGTTGGGGAAGACGCATCTTGCCGTGGGGGCGGTGGCCGAGCTAACGCTGCAGCGCGGCGTGAGATGCCTGTTCAAGGACTTCTTCTACCTGCTGGGCGAACTGAAGGATGCCTACACTGAGGGTAGGGGGGAGGGTGAGGTGATAGAGCCCCTGATCGAGGCCGAGGTGCTGGTCATAGACGAGCTCGGAAAGGGAAGGAGCAGCGAGTGGGAACTCGGCGTCCTCGACCAGCTCATCTCGAAGCGCTACAACGCATCCAAGCCCACGCTCGTCACGACCAACTACGTATCACCCGAATACGCGCCGCCCGATTACTCCTCCGCCGCAGCGGGGATGCCTACGCTGGAAGAGAGGATAGGGCAGAGGATAGCCTCTCGCCTGTATGAGATGTGCGAATTCCTCTACCTCGAGGGCAAAGACCACCGCAAGGCAGCGCGGGGCGGCTGACCCCTGAAGAGGGGTCGGCGGGACATACGTGCGGCGCTTTGCTAGGTGACGCGATCCTCAACGGAACTGCTGAGACCACCATTCTACTTTGCCTGGAGCAAGGGGGTGCGAGTGGGGCGCCTGCAGTGGGAGTAAGTGCCGGAGGCGCACGTCTATGGACCTCACGGAGCGTGCTTGGTGTGCCCTTGGCGGCCGAGAAGGAAACGCGCAGGCGGGCCGCGGTAGGTCGGGTGAGGGGGGCCGGTAACATGGAGGCGGCGGTGGTTGGTCGGCGCGGTCGGCGCCACCGGCCCCAAGGGGAGGAGGGTATTGACCGGCGCTAGAGGCTGGGCAGGTAGTGGGCGGCTTCCCCCCTCTTTATACCGTGGTCTGGGAACGCTGGGTGATGCCCTAGGTATACGGGCCTCCGCGCCGGGAAGGTGGCTCTACGCCGCATTGGAGAGGGCAGGGACGCCGATGGAGTTGTGCAGCGCACTCCCACCCGTGCTACGTCCACAGTGCACGGCCGGCACCCGCCGCGGGGTGTTGAGCGGTGGTAGCGGGTTGCCTTGGAGGCACCGGTTCGGCGGGGCTGCCGACGGGCTATCGGTAGCGGGTGCGGCGTATAGGGGGCAGCGCTGGGCGCTCCCGGAACGGTGTAGACCTACATGACCCGAGAAGGGCGTCCGTCGGCTGGAAGGGGGTAGCGTCCTCTCGCGTTGCTGCGGGAGACCGGGGGCTAGGGAAGGCGGAGCCTCGTCCCAGGTTGCCTCGTGCGTGTCCGAAGTGTGAAAGGAGCAGGGGAGTGAGGCTCATAGCTTCCAGTACTTTGATTGGATGCGCAAGACGTGTTCTATGATAGGGTCGGCTTTCGACGGTGCTTCGACGTCGCCCGGCTCCGTGCGGGTCGTGTCGTAGATCTCGTCGAAAACCGCCTTGGTCGAGAGCCAAAGCCCGTCCAGATCGTAGCCCCCTTCGAGCACGAATACTATCCGTCCGCCGCACAGATCGCGTGCCTTGTCCAGCATGAACCTCGTCTGCTGCGCAAACCCCCTCGGGGTGATGTTCATCCCTCCCAGCGGGTCGCCCTCGTAGGTGTCGAATCCGGCCGAGACCATGATGAGGTCGGGTTCGTACCGCTCGAGTACCGGTCCCACGATCTTGTGGAACACCTTCATGTATTCGTGATCGCCCATCGTAGGGTTGAGCGGTACGTTCACCGTGTATCCTTCGCCGGCGTCGAAGCCCACCTCTTCGGCCGCGCCGGTGCCTGGATAGTAGGGATACTGGTGGGTGGAGATGTAGAGGACCTCCTTGCGGTTGTTGAATATGTGCTGGGTGCCGTTGCCGTGGTGGAGGTCCCAGTCGAGGACGGCGACCTTGCGAAGTCCGCGCTCGGCGAGGGCGTGGGCGGCTCCGACGGCCACGTTGTTGAAGAGGCAGAACCCCATGGCCCGATCGGTCTCGGCATGGTGGCCCGGGGGTCTCACCATCGGGAACCCCACGTCCAGCTCGCCGGCCGTCACCCGGTCGACGGCCTCCAACACGGCGCCGGCGGCGCGACGGGCCGCATCGAACGAGACGGGACACGTGGAGGTGTCGGGGTCCAGCCACACGCGCGGCCTGCCTCGGGTGGCTTCGAGCCGGTAGTAGTAGGAGGGCTGATGGACCCGGGTTATCTCCTCCTTGGTTGCGTCACGGGGAGGGTACTTGACCAGTCTGTCCATGAAACCGTTCTCGCGGAGCGAGTCTGCTATGACCAGGATCCGGTGGGGGGATTCCGGGTGGCCGGGGCCGTTGTCGTGATCGACGAACAGCTTGTCTAGGAAGACGGATACCTTCTTCATTTGTACGGGTGCTGGGGGGTTGGCCTATAGGATAGCACGCCTCCCGCGGGCGGACAACCGCCGTCTCAGCTCGGGAAGCACCTCCCCCAGCAGGTATATGGAGCCCGTAACACAGAGCGGTCCTCCGAGAGAGAGTGCCGTCTCGAGGCCGGATGCGGCGTCGGTTGACACGTGCACTTCGTCCCAGTGTGCGGCGGCCATACGGGCCAGCCTGCACGGGTGGACGGCCGAGGGTGAGTCGTAGGCGGTAACCACGGCCCTTGCCCCCACCGGGGCCAGCGCGGCGAGAATACCCTCGGCGTCCTTGCTCTGGGAGCAGGCCATAAGGAGGGTGAATCTCAATCCGCGAAACTCACTCTCCAGGGAGCGGGCCAGTGCCTTGGCCCCTGCGGGGTTGTGTGCGGCGTCGGCCACCACCGGCGGGTAGAGCGAGAGGATCTCGAACCTGCCGGGCCAGTGCGTGCGTTCCAGGCCAGCCCTGAGCGCCCACTCCGCCACCTGAAAGCGGCCGTTTTGGTGAAGCAGCTCGAGTGCCGCAACGGCGAGGGCTACGTTCTCGGCTTGGTAGGCGCCCTTGAGTCCGGCGATAAGGTCGTCGAGGCTCCACGATGCGCCCCGATAGGAGAGACGGCCCTCCGGGTCGGGGCGGACCGAGAAATCCCTTCCCAACACGTATAGGGGGCATCCCTCGGCTCGGGCCTTGGAGGCCACCACCCTGAGGGGGGCCCCGGCTGAACCCGTCACGACGGGCCGCGAGGGCTTTATGATTCCCGCCTTCTCGCTTGCTATGGCTTCCACCGTTTTACCCAGGTGAGCCGTGTGGTCCAGCGAGACGTTCGTCACCACCGCCACCTCGGGCGTCATCACGTTCGTGGCATCCCAGCGGCCCCCCATACCCACCTCCAGCACGGCTACGTCGACGTGGGTACGGTCGAACCACAGCAGGGCGGCTGCGGTGAGCGCCTCGAAGTAGCTCACCAGAATGCCGCCACTCCGGGCCGCTTCCCTCACGCGAAGGAGAAGCTCCGATAACTCTCCCTCCTCTATGTGACGGCCGTCTATGGCCATACGCTCGGTCACGCTCACGAGATGAGGCGAGGTATAGAGGCCGGTTCTGTAGCCGCACTCACAGAGCACGGTCGATACCATCGCTGAAACGGAGCCTTTACCGTTGGTGCCGCCCACGAGGACGGTGGCAAACGAATCGTCCCTTAGCCCCAGGGCCTCCATGAGGGCGTACATCCTCTCTAGCCCAGGGCGTATGTCCAGGTGGTTGAGCGATTCCAGATACGAGAGGCCATCGTCTGACAACGGATTGCACCCCGTGGAGCGTGGTCTGGACGGCTTTCGGTCCAATCGATTATTATATACGGGAACCGCGCAGGGATTAATCAGCGGTAGAAGTTACCATCTGGTAATACCTGCTTGATTTTCTGGCCGTCCATAGTAGAATTGATAGTAGACAATAATACGGCGCGGTGTTGCAGAGATGAAGGTTCAACCCACTGTCAGTTTGAAGGCTGAGAGAAAAAGGGTTCTCAGAGACTACCTGGCCAAGAAGAGGCTCAAGATAACCAAGCAGCGTGAGATCATCTTCGAGGAGTTCTTCAACCACACTGAGGATCACGTCTCCGTCGAAGAGCTCTACGAGCGCATAAAGCCCAAGAACAGCAAGATTGGATTCGCAACCATCTACAGGACGCTCAAGCTGTTCAAGGAATGTGGTCTTGCATTCGAGAGGAACTTCGGAGACGGCAAGACCCGCTACGAGCCGGTCAACTTCAGCGGCGAGCACCACGACCACATCATCTGCCAGGACTGCGGCAAGATAGTGTGCTTCTCCGAGCAGAAGCTCTATGACATGCTGAAGGAGATCGGGGCCAAGAACCACTTCAAGATAGACGATTACAAGCTCGTCCTCTACGGCAAATGCGACCCGACGTGTGAGAACGCCCGCAGCGACAAGCACCCGGAGGATGCCGAGGCCTAGAGGGGGAGACGGTGTACGGTTTGCTTCTCTAGCCGCATCGGAGGGGACACGGCGAAGGGCTTTTCACCGCATTCTGAGCGCCCAACACGTCTCGTCCCGCTGCATACGTGAAAACACAAAGAATCAATTCTAGGGTGGCGTCTCCGCCGGCCGAGGAGGCTAGCGTGGGGTTGGTTGAAATCGCTCCTCGGCGGGGGCGAGTGGGAACCCATGGAGAGGCGTTCCGTCGCCACCACGTCAGCCCCCCTGGGAGGATGACGACGAAGATCCTGGTCTTGCTTGCTCGTCACCAGGAATGCGACTTGGCTGGACCTCCGGGGTCAGGGGGAACCGGCCGTAGTAGGGCGATGAAAGCGCTGCTTCTACCACTCTAAACAGCCGGGAAGTTGCGGGGCACGACCCTAAAGTCGGCAAATAGAAAGCTCGTACCGTTACATTTGTATCGATTCACCGCTGTGATGTGGCTTCCACATGCACGGTGAAACGATCAAGGTGCCGATCACCGCCATATCAATCAGCTCCCACTATCAGCCAAAGTACGGACCGGGAAGGGGAGGGTGTGTTCCGGCCGTGAGACGTGCTCTCCCCCAACCCGTGCTCTTAGGCGGGGCGCTCCACGGGGAGCAACGACCAACGGTGTCAGGTGAAGAGAAGGGGTTGCGTTCGGCTGGATGCCGGGAGGCTCATCCCAGGCCGCGCCTCAGGAGGTTGTAGTGGGTATTTTCCTTCCGCGTGGACGGTGGGAGAGAGCGTCTCGGTGGAATGGATACCATACACTCAGCCTCGCGTTGCAGCTACGCCTTCTTCTAACCCTTCAGCCGCTCCAGGATGACTACCCCTATGGCAATGCCCTGCTCGTGAGTCACCGAAGCGTGTATTGCTTCTACACCTCGACGCACGGCCTCTTCTCGGGCCCTGCCGTGGAGTGTTACGGTCGGGCGGCCCCGTACGGTCCTTAATACCTCTATGTCGCGGAACCTGACGCCGCCGGCCATCCCCGTGCCGAGGGCCTTCGACACTGCCTCCTTGAGGGCGAAGTTCGAGGCCGCCCTTTCGGCCCTGCGCCGGCTTGAGGTCGCTTCCATACAGTGCTTTTTCTCGAGCGGGGTAAACAACCTCGTCCACGCCCTCGCGCCCGACCGCTCAAGCAGCCTCTCCATTCGGGCCACTTCGACCGCGTCTATTCCTATCCCTACTATCATGCCGTCACGGGCTACCTGGTGGGCGTCCCAGGCACAGGGCCGCCATCTCGCGCACCGCCCTCTCCATGCCGACGAAGACGCTCTTTGCCACTACGCTGTGGCCGATGTTGAGCTCCTCGACTCCCTCGATGGCGGCTACGGCAGCCACATTGTGGTAGTTGAGGCCGTGTCCGGCAGCCACTCGCAGGCCTGCGGAGAGGCCGGCGTCGACGGCCTTGCGTATGGCGTCGAGCTCAAGTGCGGCCCGGGAGTCGTTGGAGGCCTCGGCGTAGCGGCCGGTGTGTATCTCCACCATGTCGGCTCCCGCAAGGGCAGCGCCTTCGACCTGTGCGGTGTCGGGGTCGATGAACAGGCTTACGACCTCTATCCCGCCGCCCTTGAGCCTCGCCACTACTCGGCGTACGGCCTCCAGCGCGCCTGCCACCTCGAGCCCTCCCTCCGTGGTCACCTCCTGTCGCCTCTCAGGAACCAGCGTGCAGACGTCGGGCCGTATGGCTAGCGCAATCGAGACCATCTCCTCCGTAGGAGCCATCTCCATGTTGAGCTTCGTTGTGACCACCTTTCTCAGCAGTTCCATGTCGGAATCCTGTATGTGGCGGCGGTCCTCTCTGAGATGTGCCACTATGCCGCTTGCCCCGGCCAACTCGGCGATGCAGGCGGCGTGTATGGGGTCGGGTTCACGACCGCCCCGGGCCTGTCGCAGTGTCGCTACGTGATCTATGTTGACGTTCAGCTTTGGCATCTCTCTCCGGCTCCGATTGTCTCTTCGATGTGGTTTGCTATCGCAGCGGCGACCGCCTCGGTGGCAGATTCGTCCTTCCCTTCGACCATTATCCTGAGCACGGGTTCCGTACCCGAGTAGCGCAGGTTGAGCCTCCCGCGTGAGCCGAGCCTGCTCCGGCAGTCGCGCAACAGCTCCTCCAGTCCCTCCACACCCTCGAGCGGCACCTTCTCTCTCACTCTGACACTGAGGAGCCTCTGAGGGTAGAGCTCCAGCCCTCCCGCAAGCTCGGCCAATGACCTTTCCCTGCGTACCATCGTGGCCAGAACCTGCAGGGCCGCCAGCGTGCCGTCCCCCGTGGTGGAGTGCTCCATGAAAACGATGTGACCCGACTTTTCCCCTCCGAAGCTGTAGCCGCCGCGGCGCATCTCTTCCACCACGTAGCGGTCTCCGACGGGTGTGCGCACCAGCCTGCATCCCCGCTCGGCCAGAAACTCCTCGAGGGCCGAGTTGCTCATCACCGTAGCCACCACTGTACGTCGAGCCAGCCGGCCGTCGCGGTGTAGCTCGTCGGCGCAGAGTGCCAAGATCTTGTCTCCGTCCACCTCCCTGCCCGTGTGGTCGCAGAACACCACCCTGTCGGCGTCGCCATCGAGCGCTATGCCTATGTCGGCGCCGTGGTCTCTGACGTGACGGCTGAGCAAGTCAGGCTCGAGGGAGCCGCACCCGAGGTTTATGTTCCTGCCGTCCGGCTCGACCCCGATGGAAACGACGTCGGCCCCCAGCTCGGCGAACACGGTCGGCGCCACCTTGTAGGAGGCGCCGTTGGCGCAGTCGAGCACTATCTTGATTCCCCCCAGGTCGAGGTCCCGCGGGAATGTGTTCTTCACGTACACGACGTACCTTCCTGGAGCGTCGTCGATCCTTGTCGCCTTGCCGATCTCGGTCGGCGAGGCCCTGGACGACTCGACGGCTGCACCGCTCATGAGTTCCTCGAGCCGCCGCTCCTCGTCGTCGGGCAACTTAAACCCCTCGCCGTCGAATATCTTTATGCCGTTGTCCGTGTAGGGATTGTGGGAGGCCGAGATGACCACACCTGCGTGTGCTCTCATGTTGGCTGTGATGAACGCTATGGCGGGCGTGGGAAGGGGGCCGAGCAGCAGGACGTCTCCGCCCATCGATATGACCCCAGCGGCGAGGGCCTGCTCGAACATGTAGCCCGAAAGCCGCGTGTCCTTGCCGATCACAACCTTGGGGCGCCGCACCCCGCTCCTGCGCTTTATCGAGTAGGCCAGCGCCTTGCCCACGTTCATCGCCACCTCCGGCGTCATGGGGTGGACATTGGCCTCGCCTCGGATGCCGTCCGTGCCGAAGATGCGCCTCTCTACGGTTGCTCTCATTGCCGCTGCTCCCCTCCCGCCTTGCGTCGGAGCCGCAGGGTGATGGATTTCGGCTTCTGTTTGACGAGCCTTATCTTCTCGTTGAACGGATAGGTGACCTTGACCTTGAGTGTAACCCTCATGGTCTTCCCCTTGCCCGAGGCCCCTATCTCGGAACCGTCCACGTAGACCTTTATGTTTTCGCTCTTGAGCCCCTTTATTATGTTATACGGTCCCTCGAAAACAAGGTCCACTGTGTAGTCATCCTTCTGGACGTCCCATTTGTCGGTCAGGCTTGAGAGATCGACCTTCAGGTCTTTGAACTCCTTGCGTGACACGATCTCCCTGAGGAACACCGTGACCTTGACCTTGTCGTGCTTGAGTACCTTGACGAGGGGGGGCGTTTTGAGGGGGACCTCGATCGTGAAGTCCGACTTGACGCCCGAGGTGGAGACGGTGTCGGTGGGAATGGCCTTGAGGCTGTACAGTATCTTGTTCGGTCCCTCGACTACGACCGTCTTCGGGTTGACTACGGGTTCTCCCACGATTTCGAAGCCGCTGTCGGGAGGGCCGATCACGGGGTTGACCTTGACCTTCTTTTTTACAAGCCGGTCGACCTCGAGTTTTATCTCGGCCGGCGTGAGGCCTACGATCTGTATGCCGCGGGGCACCTTGACCTGGTCGGGATGTATCTCGAACCTCGACACCCCTGGGGTCACGTTCGAGAGGTCGAGCACGTAGCTCAGCGACTTGGCCGAAAGCGTCGACAGCTGGCCGCGGGTACCGCGTACGGAGATCTTGAGCTTCTGGGGCGGGTTGTTCATGATGACCAGTCCCGGCGATAGTTTGTCGTATATGATGTCAATGGTGAGCGTCTTCTGTACGTTCTGCTCGATGTTTGCGATGAACCACAGCGTCACCGCAAGCAGCAGGGCGAGAACCTTCTTTCCTATGTTTCTCGTAAAAAGGTCGCCAAACACCCCTTGGAGGCTCCTCGTTCAGATCCCGGCTATTCCCCGCCGGTCAGACGTTGTGGGCTGTCGCCGGCTTGGTTCCTTATGTTGAACATCCGTGTCAGCAGGCCGTATCCATGGCTTTGAGGTTGCTTGAGGCTCAGAAGCTCCATCAGCCTGTTCTCAAGCGACGTCGCGTCCAGCCCTCGCATCAGGTTGCCCTGGTAGGCGAGCGAAATGAGTCCGGTTTCCTCGGAGACCACGATCACTATAGCATCGGTCTCGCGAGAAAGTCCGATGGCGGCCCTGTGACGGGTGCCGAGATCCCTCTCGAGATCGGGATCGGTGGCCAGCGGAAAGAACGACCCGACGGAGAGTATCCTGTTGCGTGCTATTATCATTCCGCCGTCATGAAGCGGCGAGGCGGGGTTGAAGATGGATATGATGAGCTCCCTCGAGACCAGCGCCTCGATCCTCATCCCTATCTCAACGAAGTCGGCCAGGCTGTTGCCGCGTTCGATCGCGATTATGGCGCCGATCATCTTGTTCGACATGTAGCTGCACGCCTTTACAAGCTCGAAGATGAGCCGCTCCTCCATCTGTTTGGCTCCTCCTGTGAAGATGAGCGGTCGGCGGCCGAAGCCGGCCAGGGCCCGGCGGATGTCCTGTTGAAAGAGGATGACGGCGATGATGATTATGGAGTTCAGGAAATGCCCGAGTGCCCAGTTGAGCGTGTAGAGCTCCCCGTATTGAGACAGCAGGTAAAGGAGAAAGACGAATATGAAGCCGATCAGGATCCGTATGGTCCTCGTCTTCTCGATGACGGTGAGAAGGTAATAGATGCCGAGGGCCACGATAAGTATGTCGAGTACATCCCATACAAGCCTGAAATCGGGGAAACTCAGTCCTTCAAACATATCCACCCCCTGTGCTGCCCGGGGCCGCTCCGTCACAGGAAGCGAGCACGGCGTCGACGACGCGGGTGACGGTTCTCATCTGCGCAACGTCGTGCACCCTGACGATCGATGCCCCCCTCATTACGGCCACCGCAACGGTGGCGGCCGTCCCCGTCGTGCGGTCGTCTGTTACGGCGGCGATGAACGATTTCCTCGAGGTACCCACGAGAATGGGCTTTCCCAAGGCCTTGAAGTGGTCTAGCCGGTTGAGGAGGAAGAGGTTCTGGTGTGCGTCTTTGCCGAAGCCTATGCCGGGGTCGACTATTATAGCGTCCGGGTCGACGCCGCTCGCGACGGCGCTCTCGATCGAGAACCGGAGCGAGAATGCTACCTCGTCGAGCAGCGATGCATATAGGGGACAGTGGGCTTGCATGAGAGACGGAGTAGACGGTGTGTGCCCCAGTATCAGGTAGGCCCGATGGCGGGCCGCCGCACGGGCGAGTGCGGGGTCGAACTTGAGGCCGCTTATGTCGTTTACGATGGCGGCTCCGGCGGCCAGAGCGGCGTCGGCGACCGTCGACTTTGTGGTGTCGATAGAGAGGGGCACGTTCACTCTTAGGGCAAGCTCTCTCACGACGGGCAGGACGCGCCTCATTTCCTCTTCGGCGCTCACGGCGGCGGCGCCCGGGCGCGTCGATTCACCTCCGACGTCGATTATGTCGGCCCCTTCGTCGACCATCCTCATTCCATGCTCGACTGCTCGTTCGACATCCATGTAGAGCCCGCCGTCCGAGAAGGAGTCGGGTGTTACGTTGAGCACTCCCATCACCAGTGTCCTCTCGCCGATGGGAAGCCTTGCGTTCATAGCCCCACCTCTATCGCCACCGCCCCGGCGGAAGGGCGTCCATTGGTTTAGACGGTACTCTAACAACGGTTTCTATCCCCTCTGAAATGCGTCCTATTTTTGCACACTTTAATATTATAAACCCCAACCCGTCATTGCGGTGTCCACACCTTGTACGGCAGCCCGGTCTCACCTCTATGCAGCGGCCGGGAGAATGGGGGTGAAGGGAGCCACAGCCGTCCCGGACACCTCCACTCCCTGGGAGCGGCCTCTTTCTAAGCTGAGCGACGCGAATGTGCCGGGATGGGCGCTTCTATACCGAAGCGGAACCGCTCGCCTTGGCCGGTTCCTGGTCGGACCTCGTCTCCCTCACGAGAAGGTCAAGCTCCTTGGCATCGACCACTTCCTTCTCGAGCAGCAACTGGGCCAGTCGGTGAAGCAGGTCCTCGTTGTCCTCGAGCAGCTTCTTCGCCCTGTTGTAGTTGTCCGTTATCAGCTTCTGCACTTCCTTGTCGATGAGGACGGCGGTCGCTTCGCTGTACTCCTTGTGGCGCGAGATATCTCTTCCCAGGAACGGGTGCTCGTCCTTCTGGCCGTATCTGACCGGCCCGACGTTCTCGCTCATGCCCCACTCGCATACCATCTTCCTTGCGATCTCCGTCGCCCTCTCCAGATCGTTTCCGGCTCCGCTGGTACGTTCGTTGAACACTATCTCCTCGGCCGCTCTGCCGCCCAGGAGGACCATGATCGTGTTGTTGAGATATGTCCGCGACAGCGTGTATTTGTCCTCGAGCGGAAGCTGCTGCGTAAGCCCCAGGGCGAGGCCGCGCGGGATGATAGTGACCTTGTGGATGGGATCGACGTCGGGGGTAAGTTTCGCACAAAGGGCGTGACCGGCCTCGTGGTAGGCCGTGATCCTGCGCTCGCGCTCGCTTATGATGAGGCTCTTACGCTCGACCCCCATGATCACCTTGTCCTTGGCGTATTCGAAGTCCTCCATAGAGATCTTGGATTGGCCCTTCTTTGCGGCATGGAGGGCTGCCTCGTTGACCAAGTTCTGAAGGTCGGCCCCGGAGAAGCCCGGTGTGGAACGGGCTATCAGCGAGAGGTCTATGTCTTCGTCTACGGGCGTGTGCTTGGTGTGGACCTTAAGGATCTCTTCGCGGCCGCGCACGTCGGGCCTGGGTACCACAACCTGGCGGTCGAACCTGCCCGGCCTCAGCAGGGCGGGATCCAAGACGTCCGGCCTGTTGGTGGCGGCCAGCACTATGATGCCCTCGTTGGTCTCGAACCCGTCCAGCTCGACCAGGAGCTGGTTGAGCGTCTGCTCGCGCTCGTCGTGGCCACCGCCCAGACCTGTGCCGCGGTGTCTTCCGACGGCGTCGAGCTCGTCGACGAAGATTATGCATGGGGCGTGTTTCTTGGCCTGAGCGAAGAGGTCCCTTACACGCGAGGCGCCTACACCTACGAACATCTCGACGAAATCGCTGCCGCTTATGATGAAGAAAGGTACGCCTGCCTCACCGGCGATGGCCTTGGCGAGAAGGGTCTTCCCCGTCCCCGGGGGCCCCACCAGGAGCACCCCCTTAGGCATCTTGCCGCCCAGGCGGGTGAACTTGGTGGGGTCCTTGAGGAAGTCGACCAGCTCTTTTACCTCTTCCTTGGCCTCCTCAACGCCCGCCACGTCCTTGAAAGTGATCTTGTTCTGAGACTCCTTGAGCATGCGGGCGCGCGTCTTGCCGAAGCTCATCGCTTTCGTGCCACCGGCCTGGATCTGGCGCATGAACAGCACCATTATGACGACCAGTAGCAGCAGGGGAGCCCAATTGAATATCATCGACGTCAACGCCCCCTCGCTTTGCGAGGAGAAGCTGAACGTGACATTGTGCTGGGTAAGCTGCTTTAAGAGATCCTCGGTCGGGGGGCCGTAGGAGATGAACTTGCCGCGTCCGGTGGCGTCGGCGTCGGCGTAGCGGCCTTCGATCTTGTTGCCCTTGAACTCTACAGAAGACACCTCGCCGTTCTCCACGGCAGAGATGAACTGGCTGTAGGGTATTGTCTCAGTGGAGGTCCTGGGGGTGTGGACGAACTGATAGAGGGCTATGATCGCAACGAATATGACGATCCACAGAAGAAGGTTCTTGAACAACTGGTTTTTCACTCACTTCCCCTGAAAAATGTATGGAAAACTGCTTATATAGAATAGCATACTTAGGTACTCAATGCAATAACGCCCCCCGAGCTGGGAGAGGACCTAACAGGCCGTCAACGTAGGGGTTTTTGTGCCTCTTTGGTTCCCCTCAGCCGGTGAACAGGTCCGTGCTCAGATACCTCTCGGCGGTGTCGCAGAACACCGTGACCACCGTCTTTCCGGCTCCAAGCTTCCTTGCCAGCCGTATCGATGCGGCCAGGTTGGCTCCGGCCGATATGCCAACGAAGACGCCCTCCTTGCGTGCGAGCATACGCGTATGGGTCTTGGCCTCTTCACCGCTCACCGTGTCGACGTAGTCGTAGATGGTGGTATCCAGTATGGAGGGCACGAATCCGGCCCCTATGCCCTGGATGTCGTGCACATGGGCCTCGCCCCCCGAGAGCACCGGAGATTCGGCGGGCTCGACGGCCACTATCACCACGTCAGGGTAGTGCGTGCGCAGCACCTCGCCCACACCGGTGATGGTTCCACCCGTCCCCACGCCCGCTACGAAGCCGTCGATCCTGCCGTCAACCTGTGTCACAATCTCTGGACCCGTGGTGCGGCGGTGTGTCTCGGGGTTGGCCGGGTTGTTGAACTGCTGCGGCATGTAGGCGCGGGGATCTTCTCTAACGATACGCTCGGCCTCGCGCACGGCGCCTTCCATCTTTTGTTCTGCCGGTGTAAGCACGAGCCGCGCCCCGTAGGCCGAAAGCAGCATCCTCCGCTCGACGCTCATGTCATCGGGCATGGTGAGAACCAGCTCGTATCCCTTGACAGCACACACCAGAGCGAGACCAATGCCCGTATTGCCGCTCGTGGGTTCGACGATCACGTTCCTGCCGGGGCGTATGAGTCCCCTGCGCTCGGCGTCGCAAATCATGCCTAGACATATCCTGTCCTTGACGCTGCCGCCCGGATTCTGGTTCTCGAGCTTTGCCAGTATTCGGGCGCAGCCCGGCGGGACAACCCTTTTTAGTTCGATCATCGGCGTGTTACCGATGAGGTCCAGTATGGTGGATGCCGTCCTTATGGTTGGAGCCATTGCGATTCTTCCGTTGTGCGGCCCGATAGTCGGTGGGTGGCAGCCTCATAGGCGAATGAGCATCGCGCGCCGTCGCAACCAGAGGGGTAGGGTGGATATGCCGCCCTTTCCAATCCCGCCGTCTCCGTTGGACTGGCCGAGCGTTGTCTCGTCGGGTGGGGGACGCATCTCCCCTCTTAATTATTCCTCCTCTCCTCCCTGGGCTTTCAGCACCGGCGCAACCATAGCGATGCGTTGCACTCGCTCCCCCTTTCTCCTTAATCAATCCGACTCGCCCCGTTCGCCGGCATGGGCTCTTCGCTAATCCAAAATCCAATGGGCGCATAGCGCGCTCTAGGACCTTGGATGCATGCATAAGACATGCGATGTGCGGCGATACCTCTCCACCGTACACCCTCCAATCCCACCCCGGTAGGTCGAGCCTCTGCTTGCCGGGCGCGTGCTCAGCGTCATGCCTCTCCCCGCTCGGGTTCCTCACTGGTGGTTGAGAAGGCCCCTCCTGCTGCCGAAACGCCTCTACCGGGCGCGACGCTGGCCGCGGGGTCCACACCCCGAGCCGATGGCTACTGCCCCTCGCTTGACTCCACGCCCAGGAGGAAGGAGAGCACGGCGGCCATCGTGTCCGGGTCCTTCCGGTGCAGCTCCACAAGAAGCCTCCTTATGTGTTCCCACTCTATCCCTTGCTTGGCCGAATCGTTCTTGAGCTTAAGGACGACAGCCTTTACGTTCTGGTCGCGTATGGAGCGTACGTACTCCGCAAATGACGCGTGGCTCTTTTCCTTCACCATTGTGAGTGGAGCCGCCCCACCCGGCGGCCGGGGCCGCCTTATAGTGCAGGGCCGACATTTGTGTTATTTTAGTATACAAGGATCCGCACCGCCCCCCCAAATCGCACCGCCCGCCGGTCGAGCGGAATCGTATGAGCCAACTACGCAGAGTCGTTGCAAGCGAACGAGGAGGAGTCCTGAGGTCTCTTCTCTACATCATGGCCGTCCTCATACTGCTCGGTGCGGCGGCCGCCGTCGTTGCCTACTACTACTTTTCGCGCGACCTTCCCGACATGCTGCGAATAGCATCCTACCAGCCCGAGCTCGTCAACGAGGTCTACTCCGCCGACGGCACCCTGGTGGCGGAGTTCGCCTCCCGCAAGCGCAAGCTCGTCCCCTACGAGGAGATCCCCGACCACGTGAAGCACGCCTTCATAGCCATCGAAGACAAAAGGTTCTACGAACACGGGGGGTTCGACGTCATACGAATAATAGGAGCGCTGATAAAGAACATCGAAGAGGGCCGGATCGTACAGGGTGGAAGCACCATAACCCAGCAGGTGGTGAAGAACCTCTTGTTCTCACCCAAGCGCAGCATCACGCGCAAGATAAAGGAAGCCATCCTCTCGTACCGCATGGAGCGCACCCTTTCGAAGGACGAGATCTTCTACATATATCTCAACCACATCTATCTGGGCGACAACTGTTACGGGATCGAGGCGGCGAGCCAGAACTACTTCGGCAAGTCCGTACGCCGGATCAACATAGCCGAGGCCGCTCTTCTGGCTGCGCTGCCCAAGGCTCCCGAGAAGTACTCTCCGCGCAAGCATCTGGACCGTGCGCTGCGCCGACAGCGCTTGGTGTTGAGGATGATGCTCGAGCAGGGGTTGATCACCCGCGATCAGTGGCGCGATGCCCTTCAATACAAGATCCACATCGTTGCCAAGAAGAATACGAACCTGGAGATCGCCCCCTACTATATAGAGGCCGTAAGGAGGCATCTAGAGAATAAGGTCGGCACGCGTGCCTTCCTGCACGGGGGATACAAGGTCTTCACCGCGCTCGATATCGACCTCAGCCTCGCGGCCCAATGGGCGTTGCGCCGCAGGGGGTGGGATCTCGAGAGGCGCAACGACGCGGGCCCCGTAGTGGCAAGGCTCAAGACGACGCGCGAGTTGCGCGACTTCCTCGCGGCCCAAGGTGAAGCGCCGCCCGAGGTCTCGTCCACCTACGAGGCGGCCGTCCTCAGCGTGGAGCCCATCGACCAGACCCCTTACGGCAAGGCTGTAAAACGCCAGTACCTCTACCGAGTGAACCTCGCCGTGGGAAGGTACAAGGCCTACATGAACCTCGCCCTCAGCAAGCCGCTGGGAACGGCTGTCCCCCTTTTCTCCAACCCCTATTCCAGCCGCTATGCACCGGCCAACGGCTATAAGGGATGGAGCCTCGCCGACTTCGTCCCCAAGCCGGGCGACGTCATCAGGGTCAAGATAACGGGCAAGGCCGAGGGGGGCTACATCGCCCGCTGGGACTACCTGCCCTCGGTCGAGGGCGCTTTGCTGGCTATGGATACGCGCGGCTACGTGCTTGCAATGGTAGGCGGACAGGACTTCGCCCGATCACAGTTCAACCGTGCCCTGCAGGCACGCAGGCAGCCGGGCTCGGCGTTCAAGCCCATCCTTTATGCGGCCGCCATCGACCGGGGACTAAACGAGACCGCCCCGCTTTGGGACATGCCCGTGATGATAGGCGACTGGATGCCCCGCAACTACGACGAAACGACGATGGGGCTGATACCGATGCGCAAGGCGCTGGCAAAGTCGCGCAACCTCGCCTCGATAAGGCTCATACTCGATATCGGGCCCGACTATGTGGCCCGTTACGCCTCGCGGTTCGGGTTCGTCTCTAAGCTAAACCCCTATCCCTCGCTCGCGCTCGGGGGCTCGGACGTGACGTTGGTCGAGATGGTCAGGGCATACAACGTTTTCGCCACCGAAGGTAAGCTGGTCGAGCCTAAACTCATACTGCGCATATACGACAGGAACGGCAAGATAATCGAGGACAACACGGCTGGCGAGCTGCTCTCGCGTGTAGAGATGGAAAAGCTCGAGAAGGAACGCAAGCGCGAGGAGATCATACGTGAGATCGCCCGGCGCAGCGGCAAGGAGCCCCTCGAGACCCCCGACCAGGGCAGTCTCATTGAAGCCGATCTCGCCACACACGCCCCGGGTCCGTTCCTTACCCCCCGGACCGGCAGTGCCGGGCGGCGTTCCTATCTGACGCCGTCCGAGTTCCTCGAATTCGTCAAGGTCAACCACATCCCCCCCGGGCCCGCCCCTGCGGCCGAGGATGTACTGGCACCCGATACGGCCTACATAATGGTCGACATGCTGCGCGCCGTAATCGCCGAGGGAACGGGCCGCAGGGCGAGGCCGCTCAGGAAGCTGGCCCCCATAGCTGGCAAGACGGGGACGACGAACAACTATACGGACGCCTGGTTCATAGGGTTCAGCCCCAAGGTTATAGCCGGCGTGTGGGTGGGTAGGGACGATCACTCGACGCTAGGGGAGAAGGAGTCCGGCAGCCGTGCGTCGTTGCCCGTCTGGATGGACTTCATGAGGGTTGCCCTCAAGAGGTTCCCCGGCGGCGAGTTTCCCGTTCCCGAAGGAATCCACTTTGCCAGTACGCCCTTCGGTTTCCTGCCGTTCAAGAAGGGGAAGTCCTTCGAAGACGACGAACTGAAGTATCTGGAGAGCCAGTACCTGCCCCCTTCGACTGTCACCGGTGGGGGGGCCTACGCGGCTCCCGGAGGGGGAAGGCGTGGAGGTGGTAGCGGGTCGTCGGATTCAGTCGATGAAGTACTCTACTGGCTCAGGCACTAGCGGCCACGTGTGGGCTGGGAGGCGAACGTCTGCCTGGACCTGCAAAGGTATTGCGCCAGGCGGCGCGCCTTGACGGGGCCTATGCCCCTGATTCTCTCCAGCGTGGGAGGCCGCTTCTCAGGACCCCCACTAGAGATCGCCTCCACGATGCGCTGGGCGGTTTTGTCCCCTACGCCTGGCAACGCCCTGATCTCGCTCCACGTGGCCCCATGAAGGTCGATACACATCCCGAGAGATACCCTCTTCGAGGCGCTCATCCGTGTTATGCGGACAGTACCGTCCGGTTGGAGGGAGACCGCTTCACCCCCCGCGAGGGTCAAGTCCCGTGAGGCCAGCACCCGCTCTGCCTCTTCGAGAGGCATAGCTATGGGGAAGGCCGAGCCCTCTTGCAGCTCTACGTACGCGCCCGGGGTGGGAAGAGGACGCGACAGTGTGGAGCGGACCATTGCCGCCAGGGGAGGAAGGGCGACGTAAGCCGCCGCCACGGCGAGCGCCAGCAGCACATGGGGGCTCAGCCCATAGGAGTACGGTCGCGCCTCGTAGGAATTGACGTCGTTCCGCTCGCAGCTCACCGGAGTTCTCCATGTGTGGGAGGGTGGTGCCACGGCCTCGCCCGTCGAGGGTGGAACACCGCTTGCTTCATCAGTAGAGCCCTTTGAGCGCCCCTCCGTCCACCTGTATGGTGGCGCCCGTTATGTAGCTTGCACGCTCCGAAGCCAGGAACGCCACCAGATCGGCCAGCTCTTCGGGCCTGCCCAGTCGGCCGAGCGGTATGTCGCGCTCCCAGTCGGCTACGACCTCGTCCACCGAACGTCCGGTGGAGGTGGCCCTGTGCTCGGCGATCTGCCTTATTCGATCGGTCATTATCCGGCCGGGGCAAACGTTGTTTATCAGTATGTTGTAGCCTCCCACCTCGGCCGACAGGGTTTTCGAGAAGCCTATGACGCCGAGGCGCGCCGTGCTCGAGAGTATCAGTCCCTCGAGAGGCTGTTTCACGGCTATGGACGTGATGTTGACTATCCTGCCCCAGTTGTTGCGCTTCATCTCCGGCAGCACGAGAGAGGTCATGTGTACGGCGCTGAGCAGATTGAGTTCGAGGGCCTCACGCCATGCCTCGAGGGGGAACTGCTCGAACGTGCCGAAGGGGGGACCGCCTGCGTTGTTGACCAGTATGTGCACGGTCCCGTAGCGGTGGAGGGTTTCGTCGACGACTCGGCGTCGGTGTTCGGCGTCGGTTACGTCTGCCGCCAAGGCGAGTACGTCGGCCCCGGTTGACTCGCGTATGTGGCGTGCTGCGGCCTCGATGCTCTGGGTGTTGCGCGAAAATATAGTGAGCCGTACACCTTCGGCGGCTAGCCGCATGGCACAGGCCTTGCCCAGGCCCCTGCTCGACGCCGCCACAATGGCAATTCTGCCCGATATGTCTAGATTCATTGACAATCCCCTTTCGCGAAGATCAAGTACGATAGATGACAACGGCATCCAAGAGGGAAATGGTCGTCGACTGGTCGGACCACCCATTGACGGTGATCTTGCCTGCACATGCCGAACATCCCGGCAACCACGGTGTTGTGTGGAGTTGAAGGAGGCTCTTCTCATAGACGCGGTTCATCCTGTACCCCCTCCTTCGTGTATCACCGCCTGTGCCTCTTCCTACACGGAGCGATTGTCACTTGGTCGGGCCGATCGAAAGCCCGTCGTAGGGGTAAGACTCGACACCTACGCGCGTGGTTCCATTTCTGAGCTCGGTTCACTCCGTCGCTGGATGATAGCCGTGGTGTGAGAAGGGTAGGGGGTCGGAGACCCCACGCGCACTCCTCCGTGTAACTGGTCCTTACCCGATCGGTATCGCGGCCGGGGGCCTAATCTTCCTTCCCTCCCGCCGCTTCCCCGGCCCCGCCCGAGGGGCTTTCCTGCAGAGAAGAACTGGTCTGCTTGACCGAAGGCGGCTGGGCGGTCTTTCTTGCGTAATCGGTTACGTACCAGCCGTTGCCCTTCAGATGGAACGACGACAGCGAGATTATCTTCACGAGCTTCCCCTTCTTTCCGCACTCGCACACCTCGAGCGGTTTATCGTTGAACCCTTGAAGGACCTCGATTATGGCTCCGCACTTCTGGCACTCGTACTCGTAGATCGGCATCGTGGAACCGTTCCCCCCTCTAGGTGTCGTGTTGTATATGCGAACGTCCTTTACGGTTAAATATAAGGAATCTGTCGACCCGTGCAAGTTCGCCAGCATCGGATTGGGGGCACGGCGCGCCCTGAGGATGGGGGCGCGTTGCCGCCTCGGAGGCTATTGTGTAATATCAAGGCACCGGGCGTCGCCGGGGCCTGTGCAGTCATGAGCCTAGAAAAAAAGGAGTGGTGGCGGATAGGTGCTCTGGTAGTGGTCACGACACTGTGTACCTACGCCTACTCATTCCTGGCCGCCGCCGTGGAGGGGAACAGCTTCAGGTCGCTGCTCGAGCTGTGGAACCGGTGGGATGCTCCTCACTACCTGTCGATAGCCGAGCACGGATACCTCTCGCACGGTGGGGAGAGGCTGTTCATTGTATTCTATCCGTTCTACCCATTCCTGATCGGGTTGTTCCGTCCACTCGTACACGACTACGCGGCTGCTGCACTTGTTGCGTCTAACCTCTCGTACGCCGCAAGCGTCTACTTCATCTATCGGCTTGCGAGGCTCGATTACTGTGCCAGGCGTTCTCTTGGGGCCGTTCTCTTCTATTCCATCTTCCCCACGGCGTATTTCCTCCATGCGGGCTACACCGAGTCAACGTTCATAGCCCTTGCGGCGGCTTCCTTTTACTACGCGAGACGGAAAAACTGGGTGGCCGCATCGATAGTCGCGATGTTGGCCTCCCTCACGCGCGTGACGGGCATACTTCTGCTCCCGGCTCTCCTGGTGGAGCTCGTGGAAGGCGAGGGGTTCAGGCTGAGGCGTGTAGGATGGGAGTGGGTGTGGCTGCTTCTTATCCTACTGGGCCCTTTGTGCTACCTGGTGATCAACTACGTAGTCTATGGTGACGCTCTGATGTTCCTACACTTCCAGAGTACCAACTGGCACAAAGCGGCGGCGTTCCCGTGGGAGGCCGTCTACGGCGCGTGGCGTGGTTTCCGGTGGAGAGAAATTGCCGATAAGGTGATGGTGAGCGGGGCCGAGCTTATGTTTACGGCGTTTGCGCTCTCAGTGACGGTGGCCGTGTTCCTGAAGGTGCGAAAGTCATATGGAGTCTATATGGCTCTTGTAGTGCTCATGTCTACTTCGATTTCCTTTCTGCTCAGCATGCCGCGCTACACGCTCTCGCTTTTCCCGGCGTTCATCTATCTGGGTGCGGTGTTGACTGGACGACAGCTGGCAGGCTACTTGGTGACGTTCGTATTCTCATTGATGTACGCGTTCTTTTGTGCCTTGTTCGTAGGGGGGAAGTGGGCCTTCTGAGGGCGCGAGTTCCCGTCGGGACTTGCGGCGTTGGTTTTTATGTGCTAGACACATGAGTTTACATAATATACATTATCAGACGTGTGCCGTATCCCTCGGCCCCGGTCCATCGAGACGCCTATTCGTCGGGGGGTTCAGTGTCCGGCCCGACCGCTTGCAGGATCGCCGTCGTCGTTGCCCTCGCGCCAAAGTAAACGACCTTGGGCACCGAACGCACTGGCCTTCCGCCTTCCGGCATCCTATTTTCCGCCGTCCTGGGTGTGCGGTATAATCTTTCCGGTCATGATCCTCCGCGGTAAACGCGCAGTCGTCACGGGCGGCAGTCGTGGAATCGGCCTCGCCGTAGCCCGCGCCTTCGCACGCGAAGGGGCCGACGTTGTGATATGCGGTCGCAATGCGGACGCTCTGGTCGATGCCGCTTCCTTGATAAGGTCTCAGTCGACTGCACGCGTATGGCACCATGTGTGCGACGTCGCCGATCTCGAAGACGTCCGCCGTTTCGCCTCGTTCGTTGGCGAGTGCTTCCCGGCACTGGACGTTCTTGTTAACAACGCGAGCGTCCTGGGCGTCAGGGCCCCCATAGCCGACTACCCTGAGCACACGTGGGTCGAGGTAATGAACGTAAACATCAACGGCCAGTTCTTCATCACGAAGGCTTTGCTGCCGTTGTTGCTCCGGTCGTCGTCGGCGTCGATCATCAATGTAAGCTCCGGGGCCGGTAAGCGTCCGACATCCAATTGGGGCGCATACGCCGTATCCAAGTTTGCGCTCGAAGGGTTCACGCAGGTGTTGTCCGTGGAGTTAAAGGGTCACGGCGTGCGCGTGAACGCCGTCAATCCCGGTGGGACTAGGACTGCGATGCGTGCCGTCGCCTATCCGATGGAGGATCCTATGACGTTACCCACTCCCGATGACCTGACACCCTTGTTCGTCTACCTTGCAAGCGATGACTCCGCCGATGTGACTGGACAGTCGATAGAGGCACGCCAGTGGTTGGGCCTCCGTTAACACGCTGAGAGTGGGGCTGCTTCGGAGCTGACGAAGTACCCGCCGCAGTCCGATTTACCCGGTCGCACCTCGGTATCCCCGGCCCATTGAGACATCACCCCCCGAAGCACCTCTTCATCCCCGCGGGAGCTGCTACAGGGAATTTCCTTCCTTCTTAGCTCAATATATGATATGTAGTGTCGGGTCGGGCGTGGGCAAATGATCGACGGGGCACTCTTGCGCCCCCTTATAGTGTCCACTTCCCGCAGAAGGGTTGCGTGTCGGGGTACAGGAAAGCGCCGTTTTTGCCGCACTGGATCTCATGGTACCGATGAGGGAGGCTCATCATGGTGCGGACGAGGCTACGGCCGCGCCGTGCCCTCTTCCCATACAAGAACGTGTACACTCCTTGGGCCGTGTACCCCAAGCGTGAGGCGCAGTTCGATGTCTGCCGTGCGGCTGGGGCCGGTTATCAGGGTTACGCAACTTGTGAGAATTGAATCGTAACCACCTGTATATCCAGACTTATACAAGGTGGTTAAGAATTCTTCGAGGCTCCCGGCTATGTTGGTGCTGCGCAGAAAGCACAGGTGACAAGGAGGGATCAGTGAGCAGGATCTCGGCTCATCAATCGCGGATAAGGCCACGACCGTACCCGTCTCGGCTATGCCGTATGCGGCCTCGGTTACTCCTATGTCGCATTGCGCCGCTCGATGAGGATCGAAACTATCTAGGTCGGCGACCACCTCGACCCCCAGGGAGGAGAACAACTGTGGGATCCCGAGATCTTCGATCAAAAGCGGCGTACGTGCAACCAGGGCCTTCGTTATGCCTTCGTCCTTGACCAGAGGCGCGATGTACGATGCAGCCTCCTCCCGCGACCCCACGGTGGCACCTCTGCCGTCCACAAGCTCGATCTGCTCGAGAAAGCGCTCCACCAATCGGTTGTCGGTGCTGGTGGGATGTGCCGCGCTGGGTTGGAGTCCGCTGCTGGAGAGGGTGTCTAAACCGGCCCCTCCGTGTCGCTTTGAGGCGGCGTCATCTCCCTCTGGCTCGGTCGACGGCGCCGGTAAACGGCTTAGTATGATTTCTCTAGATGACTTTAACAATGTATTTTAGCACCCTGCTATGTCTTAATTTTCTTCTTCCAGTAGTCTCTGAAGCGCTCGCTCGCCACTGCCGGGAACTCTCGCTCCGCCGTCCAGGCCGACAGCGGCCACGGCAGGCGTCCAAGCACCCTCCGCCCGTCGGCCGTGCGCCTTGCGAAAGGCCGCATGAGAAGGCCTGCCAGGCGCGTTGCGGCTGAATAGAGGACGGGGCTTCTTATGGTGAGGAGCCAGAGCCGGAATCCCACCCTCTCGAGCGCCGCCCGAAGCCTGCTTACCCCCTTTCGGCTGCTCAGGCTCTCATTTCGAAGTCGGACGAGGATACGGGGTATGTCGATCTCCACAGGGCATACGTCTCTGCAGGCGCCGCAGAGTGATGAGGCGAAGGGGAGTTCATGGGCGCTGTCGAGGCCGAACAGCTGAGGCGTGATTATGGCCCCGATTGGACCTGAATAGATACCGCCGTAGGGGTGCCCTCCTACCTGGCGGTAGACGGGACAGACGTTGAGGCACGCCCCGCAGCGGAGACAATAAAGTGATTCCCTCCTTTCCGGGTCAGCCGCGATCCGGGAGCGGCCGTTGTCAAGGAGTACGAGATGGAACTCCTCAGGCCCGTCCCTCTCGCCCGGACGGCGCGGCCCGGTTATGAGAGAGACGTAGGTGGATATCTTCTGCCCTGTGGCGCTTTTCACCAGAAGGCCTAGGAACAGCCCGAGGTGTTCGAACCGCGGCAGCACCTTCTCGATACCCATTACAGCCACGTGTACCCTGGGCACCGTGGTGACAAATCTCGCGTTGCCCTCGTTCTCTACCACGGCCACCGTTCCCGTCTCGGCCACGGCGAAGTTGACTCCGCTCACACCCATGTCGGCTTCGAGAAAGGTCTGTCTCAACGTGGTTCGGGCCGCCGCGGCCAAGGTATCGGCATCGTCGGTTGGAGGAATGCCCAGCTTCTCTTGGAACAGACGCGATATCTCGGCAAGCCCCTTGTGGATGGCGGGGGCTATGATGTGTGACGGCCTCTCGCCGGCGAGTTGGATTATGTATTCGCCGAGGTCGGTCTCCACGACTCGGTAGCCCTCGGACTCGAGCACCTCGTTGAGCCCTATCTCCTCGGTGGTCATCGACTTGCTCTTTACGATGATCTTAGCTTCAGCGGACGCCGCGATTGAACTTACGATTCGAGCTGCTTCTCTTCCGTCGCGTGCCCAGTGAACCTTTCCGCCCGCCCTTTCTACGGAAGCCTCGAGCTCGGTGAGGTAGCGGCCGAGGTTCTCCACGGTGTGCCGCTTTATGGCGCGGGCACGGCGCCTCAACTCATCCCAGTCCGGTTGGGCTTCGAGCATCGCGCGCCGCCTCGAGCGGAAGCGGTCGATTACGTCCCTCAGCACCGTGCGCAGCCGCTCGTCTGCCACGGCCTCGGCCGACAGGGTAAAAAATTCGAAGGTCCGGCGTCCCTCGGTGCTCACGGCCTCCCTCCCTTCCTTGGCCCGGAGGCCAGCAGCTCCGCAACATGCATTGTACGGATGGGCAGGCCACGCCTCCTCATGAGGCCTCCCACATGCATTAGGCATCCCATGTCGGTGCTCGCCACCACGTCGGCTCCCGAGGCGACAAGGGCCTCCGCCTTCTCTTCGGCCATCGCCACCGATACGTGGGGAAGTTTGAGAGAAAACGTACCGCCGAATCCGCAGCAGGCGTCATGGAGTCTGGACTCTACCAGCCGCACCCCACGCACGCTGCGCAGCAGGCGGCGCGGCTCATCGCTTATGCCCAGTTCGCGGAGGGCGTGGCACGAATCGTGGTAAGTGACCGTTCCGTTAAACTCGGCGCCCACGTCTTCGACGCCGAGCACCTTTACGAGGAAGGTAGTGAACTCATAGGTCCGGCGGGCCACCGATTCCCAGGCGGCCAGCGCTTCGGCATCACCCTCGAGTAATGGGCCGTAGAGCGACTTCACCATTGCCGCACACGAGCCGGACGGACAGACGATATACGCATCATCGTTGTCGCGGCCGAACAGGTCGACGAAACGACGAGCCGCCGTGCGGGCGTAGCGTTCGTAACCAGCGTTGTAGGCTGGCTGGCCGCAACAGGTCTGGGCGGAGGAAAAGGACAAATCTACGCCGAGCCTCTCGAGTACCTCCACCATTGCGATGCCTACTTCTGGAAAGAATGTATCGACGAGGCAGGTGACGAAGATCGAGCAGCGGATGGGAGCGCTTTTCATCGTATCACCGGGGAGCGGCGCGTCGAAGTACAGTGGCCGGCCGGGGTATGCGGGTTCGCTCCGCTAGAAAACCTCGTCGAATGATTCGGGCACCTCTTCACCTATGGCCTTGGCCAACCCGCGGTAGAGGTTGTGCGAGAACTTCACCCACTTCTCCCACTCCTCCATGTATTCCTTCTCCTTGTCGAACCTCTTCTTGAGCTTGAACCCCGTGGTGGTGACCTCCAGGACGAACCGGTCGTCGGTACAGAACTCGTCTCTAAGGAGCGGCAGCAACGCCCTGATCTTCTCCAGCTTCTCGGGGTCGTTCTCGCGTATCTCGGCTATGAAGAACAGGTTGTCCAGCGCCGTGGGCATGTACATGACGCTGAAAAGCGGGGTGAGCCCCTTGTTTATCTCTTCGCCCTTGCTGGAAATCAACAAGTCCAACACACAGACCTCCCCTCAGTCTCTGCATCATCACAATTTTAAAGATTACCGTCTGCGGGTGTCAAGCCGCCTTCGGCCCTGTGCCGACATGACTCGATCCAAGGGTGTGTGAAAACGATCACCCCCGATTGCGGGCCCGACGGAGATCTTCGCCCATGTTCGCCCGAGACCACGCAGGCCGCTCTCCGCTGGCGGCTCCGCCTCGGTGACGCGCGGAATTGCGCTCCTCAGTATGGTAACACCCCCTCGTAGCGGGGGGTGCCCTGCGTGCGGGCATTACGCGGTCAGCAGGGTGGGACGGTTTCCCCGGCCGCTCTCTCGCTGCTACCGTTCCGTTGCGATGTGGAAATGGTGAAGAATTGATCACGACCCCCCTCCCCTTCCCCGACCACCCGATGCTGTTGCATGGGCGCTTCTGTATCGCTGTACCAGTTTCTTACCCAGGCCTGTTTTAGACCGCTTCTGGTCAATTCGAAGGCCAGCTGGACCCACGGGACGCCTAGTCTGGCGTGGTGGCGGTGGTAACGATCTGTATGGGGGTCGAGTTCGCGCCGTGCGCCCACTTCAACCCAAGGCCGTGATGTGCCGGAGGCTCTCCTACCGATGGGCGCATGGCTTCGAGTCGTTGCGGCGAGCGCTGGATGGTTGGCGCAGACAAGGCCCCCACAGCCTGCTGCAAGGGGGCCGCCTTACTCCCCTTGCACCGAGAGATATTGCACGGCTCCCTTCTTAGTCGGGGACCACCGCGAAAAGAGGTTTGGATTTCCAAGCCGGCTACTCCCCTCGTGCCCCGCCGCCGGCTCCCTCGGAGCCGTGAGGCGGGAGGAGGTGGAGGCGAAGTGAAGTACGGGAAGGCCGCGGTGACGTGCTGCGTACGTGAGTTCTCGACCGGTGGCCCCAGGGGTGGGCGTTACCGGAGGGGGAATACGCACGGTTTTGGGCTGGGACGCCCTCCACTGCTCTAAGGCACTACTGGCGATGGATGCTGCGTAAGCCGCATGTGGAGTAGTGCGGCGGGCCACTACGACCTCCCTCTACGGTCGGTACTTACTACTCCCTTTGGGGCCGGTTAGCTAGGATGGGTGTTCCTGCTCCACGTCGTGGCGGGATTGCACGACCGTGCCCCGGTGGGCTACGGCGTGGTGGAAGGTGCATGGACTTCAGTCTGAATGGGCCATCTTCCGTGTGCGGATGGGGCAGTTTCGCCCCAGGTGCGGTTTACGTGGGGCGGGGGCGGCCGAGGCTTGAAGCGTACAACAGCAGGGCAAGCAGCAGGTACGCCGCGGCCATGGCCCATGGTACACGGCTCGAGAGCTTCCAGGGGAGGAACAGCGCCCCGTGCTCCAGAGGTGAGTGTATCAGGCCGAACAACGAGAATACGACCCCCAATCCCAGGAACAGTGCTGCCTTGCGGGGTCGCTCGTCTATTACGCTTGCCAACGCCCCTCCCCAGACGAGGGCCGTAACGATGAAACCGTTGGCCAGTAGGCGCACGGCCTCGGCCATATGGCGTGCCTCGGCGGGGATGGATTGGAGCTTGAGGCCGAACTGCCCCATCATCACCTGAACAAGGTATGCGATCGAAGGGATGAAGCACAGCGCCACGGCCGGTGCGTGAGCGTCCGGCGAGCGCCTGAAGGCCTGAGCCGTGATCTCGAGCCCTATGAACAGCAGTATGGGCACTATGGCCTCCTTGGGCAGGTAGAGCAGAAGCGGTGACAGCAGGCCCGCCATTCCTCCGGCTCCGACGACCAGGCCTGTAAACAGTGTGTAGCCGGCACGACCACCCATCTTCTTGTAGGCCGGATGACCGGGTCTGTACAACGCCGCCGAACAACGCGCCGGCAAGGGTGGTCACGCTTTCTACGAACACGATAGCCCTCACGTCATATGGGTCGCCGGCCGCTTCGGCGCTCTCGGTGACGTCGACGCCACCGACGACGTTTGCTATGCTGAGCGGGATGATGATGGAGATGTAGGATGCAGCCACTTTGAAGGCTGCAAACGATGAGGTAGTGGGTCCGGGCAATGACAGCTTCAAGGATGCCGCTCCGCTTATGTGGGAGGCCGTCATCGTTTGGTCGAAGAGGCCGAGCGCGTAGTAGACGGCCGTCCCAGCCACGACGGCCCAGAGTGCTCCCGGCACTCCCCAGACGGTGGTGCGGCGCGTAAAGAAGGTGACGAATATTATCCCCATCGATACGAATCCCACCAAGGGTGAGTTCATTATTGACAACATGGGAAGGAACGCTATTAGCATAAGCGCTACGCCTGCTATAGACCCCAACAAAGCCGTAGGTGGAAAGGCTTCCTTTATCCACTTGGCCGGCAACGTGAGCAGCAACTTTATCAGTCCTGAGAGCACGATTGTGGCCACACCCACCCGCCAAGTGAACTCGCCGTCGCCCGTCGACAGCCAGACGGGCACCATGATGCCGAGCGTGTAGCCGAACAGGGATACGGAGTCTATGCCGAGTGGCATGGCCGTGACGTTCGTCCTGCCGAGCCTTCGACCCAGACGGACGGCCATGTAGGTGTAGGCGGCGTTTCCGGCCAGTATCCCCACCGCTGTTCCGGGGATCATGCGCCCGAACACGATTTCGCGCGGGAAGTCGAACACGTGTACGAGAAGGACCGAGAGCATGAGCAGTTGGGTGAGGTTGTCCAGTGCAAGGCTCAAAAGGGCGTTGACGTCGCCTGCTCCTATCCACCAGAAGGGCGAGAGGCGCTGGGGGGAGGCTTCCATGGGATGCTCCTTCGGCTCGAGGGTGGGTATAATTTTAGACCAACACCGTGGCGGATAAAAGGCATGCCGTACCGGGGGGCAGGGGGTGCGGTGCCGGAGTGTCCGATCCCTTATAATGTGAAACGGTTGTGGTAATATAGAGTGCGGCGTAATCGCCGTCCGCGCCCTACGGGGAGTGGCTGCATGCACCAAGCTTTGGTACGCCGCCTGCGACCCCACCGCCTCTGCCCAGGAGACAGGCCATCATGAGTGAGACCGGAACCACAAGCCAGGGGGAGAAGAGAAAGGACCCCTACCGCCATACGCTCCTGCTTCCCAAGACGAGCTTCTCGATGAAGGCCAATCTGCAGGAGGTAGAGCCCCGCATCCAACGGTTCTGGGAGCGGATAGACCTCTACGAAAGGTTGCGCCGCCGTAAGAGGGGAAAGAGTTTCGTGCTCCACGATGGCCCACCCTATGCCAACGGGCCCATCCACATGGGCCACCTGCTCAACAAAGTGCTCAAGGACTTGGTGGTCCGCTCGAAGACGATGGCCGGCTACGGGTGCGAGTTCGTTCCGGGCTGGGACTGCCACGGTCTTCCGATCGAGCATCTGGTGATGAAGGAGATGGGTGCCGAGGCGCGGGACGCCGACGCCCTTCGCATAAGGCGCAAGTGCGAGTCTTACGCCCGCAAGTATGTAAAGATCCAGTCCGGCCAGATGAAGCGTCTGGGTACGATGGGGGACTACGACCGGCCCTATTTGACGATGGCGCCCGAATACGAGGCGAGCGTGCTCGATGTCTTCGCACAGCTGGTCTCAAGGGGGCTCGTCTACCGGGCGCTCAAGCCCGTGCACTGGTCGATCGAGAACCGAACGGCGCTCGCCGACGCGGAACTGGAATACATGGAGCGCAGGGACATGAGCGTGTACGTGCTCTTCCCCGTCGTCACCCCCGAGCTTCTGCCGTTCCCGCTACGAAACGAGGATGGTTCGTCGGTCTTCCTCCTCGTGTGGACCACCACGCCCTGGACACTTCCCGCCAACCTGGCCGTGGCCGTAGGACCGCAGGGCGACTATGCCGCCTATGAGTGCAGGGGCGGCGGCCGCAGATTCTACGTGATACTGGCCGAGCCCCTTGCCGAGCGGGTGCTGGCGCTGGCGGGCCTGGAAGAGTACGTCAAGCGCGGCTCCGTAAAGGGGTCCGAGTTAGCAGCAGCGGGCATACGTTACCGCCATCCATTCCTTCCAAAGGAGCTTCCAGTCGTCGCGGCCCCATTCGTCACATTCGAGGACGGTACCGGCCTTGTCCACATAGCCCCCGGCCACGGTGAGGAGGATTACCAGTGCGCGCTCAACGTGGGGCTTGAGATCTACTGTCCCGTCACCGAAAACGGTACGTTCGACGACACCGCCCCCGAATGGTTGAGGGGGGTGCTCGTCTGGGATGCCAACGACAAGATAGTGGCCAGGCTCAGGGAGTCGGGGTGCCTGTTCATGGAGGAAGAGATCACACACTCCTACCCTCACGACTGGCGCAGCAAAACGCCCACCATCTTTCGCGCCACCCGCCAGTGGTTCATCGCCGTCGACAAGCCGTTCACCGACGGGAGTCGCACGCTGAGAGAGCTTGCGCTCGAAGCCGTCGAGCGGGCCGTTGAGTTCGTTCCTCACTGGGGCAGGAACCGGCTCCGCGGTATGCTCGAGGCTCGTCCCGATTGGTGCATAAGCAGACAGCGAGCGTGGGGATTGCCGATACCCGTATTCCTCGACCCGGAAGACAGAGTGTTGCTGACCCCCTCGACCGTGGCGACCGTAGCCGCAAAGGTGGCCCAACATGGATCGAACGTATGGTTCAAGGCCGGGGCGTCGGAACTGCTTGAGGGCTACGATCCCACCTCCGACCCGGACGCTCCCGAGTGGGTGTTGAGCAATCCGCACGAGGCGATTGCCGGGCTGCGCAAGGGCACCGACATATTCGACGTATGGTTCGAATCCGGCTCCTCCTGGAACGCCGTCCTGCTTGCAAGGGGGCTCGGCTTTCCGGCCGACATGTATCTCGAGGGGTCGGACCAACACCGCGGCTGGTTCCAGCTCTCCCTTCTTCCCGCCCTTGCCGCGGCGGGCACCCCACCCTTCCGTACGGTGCTTACCCATGGGTTCATGGTGGACGCCTCCGGGAAGAAGATGAGCAAGTCGGGGGGCAACGCCATCGAGGTGGACCAGTTGCTTGCCAAGTACGGAGCCGACGTCTGTCGCTGGTGGGTGAGCACGCTCAACTACTCGAACGACATCAAGGTCGACTGGGACTTCTTCCGGATTGCGAGCGAAGAGTACCGCAAGGTGAGGAACACGATTCGCTTCATGCTCGGCAACCTCAACGACTTCGATCCCGAGCGTGACTCGGTCCCTTTGGGCCGAGACGACCGCTACTCTATCGACGCCTGGGTAATGAGAGAGGCAGCCGGCGTGATACGGGACGCGGTGGCATTCTACGAGAACTACCAGTTCAAGCGCGTGAGCGAGCTTTTGTTCTCTTTCTGCAACAACACGCTGAGCGCCGTCTATCTGGCGGCCCTCAAGGACCGGCTCTACTGTGACCCTGCTGCAAGCCGTCGTCGGCGTCGAGCCCAGACCGTCCTCTACCGGCTGGCCGATGCCCTCATACGACTTATCGCCCCCATCGTGGTTCACACGGCCGAGGACGCGTATCACAAGCTTAAGGGGATCGATTTCGAGGCGTCGGAGGAAAGCGTTCACCTGTTGGGTTTTCCTGAGCCGTTCGAGGTCGAGTGCAGCGAGCACTGGGACTGGGTGATGGGGGTCCGTGAGAAGGTGCTCAAGGCGCTCGAAGTCGCAAAGACCGAGCGCGGCATACGGAACCCGCTGGACGCGGGTGTGAGGGTGATCACGGCTTCGGAGGAAGAGAGGACCACACTCGAGCTGCATATGGACGACATGGCCGATTTGTGCGGCGTAAGCCGCTTCGCCGTTGAAGTCGGTGAGGGAGAGCTGCACGTCGAGGTCGACGATCTCCGGGACGAACCCCGATGCGAGCGCTCGTGGAAGAGGGACGGTACGGTGAAGCCCCGCTCCGACGGCGGGATGCTGTCCGACCGCGACGCGGCGGCCGTTGGGGTAACCTAGGAGCGTCCGCTTTCGTAAGGCACCGGTGCCCGGCCTCTCCGCCTGCGCCGACACTTACTGTAAAATTTTGCGTTTGGTGGTTGAGTGTATGAAGAGCGGCGGCGTCTCCAACTACGCGGTACCCTGGGAGAGACGGTGGGGGCTGGCTAGCCCCATGGGAGGAAAACCCCATTGAGCGCTGCGCCGCGTCGGGCTTGCCATCGGCGTCTGATGCCATGGGGCATGACGGTCCTCGCAGGTCGTTTTCTTCCAACCTCGCCAGCTACCCGTAGAGGCGCTCCCATGTACGGAAGACTCCCAAGAGACACACGATACTTTCACCTCAGGCCTCGCTGCCTTCAACGACGGGGGTGCTAAGGGAAGGTCTTTTGTGCCGTCACCTGAGGGTCTCGCCTCCCCGATGCAAGGGCCGGGCCGGCGCGCTTCTCATGCTCCCGTGTCTTGGTCGTTCGTCGCAGGGCCTTATGACCGGTCCCCTTGAGCCGGCTGCGGCTGCTCAAAGTGCGGAGCGAGCGTTCCTCCGGCCCATCCTTCCATTGGCTCAATACCACGCGAGGCCGGCCCGCACGGAGAGGCTACGCGCGTCCAGTCTCATAGAACACCACATCCATTACGGGAGCTACCTGCTGGACGTCGATGCGGCAACGTAACGCGTCGCACCTGGATTACATGCGCTTTCAGCAGACGGCCCCCCCGTGGTTGGTATCCAGGGGCCGTGATCGAGGGGGATCCGGATAGCATAGAGGTCCGGGCTTTGCCGAGGAGCTCTTTCTCGCCTCCTCCTCAGGGATGATGGTGTGGGGGGCGGCTGACCCCGGCCTTGAGAATGCCGTCTCTGAGGTCGGGTACGGCATTGAGATGGGCGCAGGCGTCAAGAACGTAGTTGGACACGCTGGAGACGAACAGGCAGCCCCATGGCGCCTTGTGTGTAAGGATTCCCCAACGAGGGGTGAGACCCAAAGGCGTGTGTCACACCCCAGACCGCTTAGCAACGGCGACTCTCTCTCCGCAAACGCCCGCACTACCCTTCATTCGAACACGAGAATGGTTGGCTTTATTGGGCCGGTCAGGAAGGGATGTGTTCGACCCCCCTCCAGAGCCGGCTAGTTGGGGAGAGGCCCATTTACTTCGGTGGCTCGCTCGTCGAACGACCGGGACGCACGACATCTGCCGGCGAGCTTACTCGTCCCCGGGAGAGCGGGGAGCAAGACACCATGTGACCGAACGCCATCCCAGACCCCGTCGCAACCCTGCTGGTGACGCCGTAATTCCACCGGAGGTGAGACTTCTTCCCCGCTTGCACGTTGCAACCTCCTAGCCCGCGAGCCCACTTTAGTTGGGGAGGAGGTGGAGCGGAGTTCCCTTCGCCGTCGTTGCACCCCGACCCTGGGGGAAAGGTCAGTATGTGGGCCACGGCGGCCAACCCATCCGCTTTCCGGCCAGAAGGTGTATGTGCAAGTGGTAGACGCTTTGGCCGGCGTCGCGGTTCGTGTTCACGACAAGCCTGAACCCCTTGTCCGCCACGCCAAGCAACTCGGCCACCTTGCGGGCCGTTACCAGGAGGTGTCCCAACAGCTCCTCGTCTTCAGGCTCTACGTCGGCTATGGACGGTATTTCCTTCTTCGGCACTATGAGCACGTGGACGGGGGCCTGGGGGTTTATGTCTTTGAACACAATGCACTTTTCGTCTTCGTATACGATGTCGGCTTCGAGTTCCCTGTTGATTATCTGTGTGAAAACCGAACCCATCCGATGCGATCCTCCTTCGGCTGTTGTTGGTACGTCCTGCCAAGACGGTCTAAGACGCGCGCTCTTCATCCCCGGCTATGGCGGCTCTCATTCAGTTCGAATTGATCGATACTCGCCGTATGCCCGCCGGCCTTTACGACCTGCTCGATCGATCCCTCGATGTCCCCATCCTTGAGTCCGATCCCCTTCGTTGCATCCAGGAGCAGGACCACGTCGAAACCGCGCTCGAGTGCGTCCAGGGCCGTGTGCTTTACGCAGTAGTCGGTCGCCAGCCCGGCGACGAATATCCGTCTTACTCCCAGCCGCCGCAGCTTCTCTTCGAGAGGCGTTGATTCGAACCCCGAATAGCCCTCCGACTCCCTGTCGGTTCCCTTGTCGATGAATATTGCCCTTGGGGGAATAGCGATGTCGTCGTGTATCTGCGCTCCGTGGGTCCCGCGGACGCAATGAGCGGGCCAGGGGCCGCCGTGCTCCCTGAATGAGGAATGATCGGGCGGATGCCAGTCTCGGGTGAAAACCACTGGCAGGCCGGCCGACGAGAACATCCGTATGTAGGTGTTGACGGCCGGGATTATGGCGTCGGCACCCGGCACGGCCAACACCCCGCCGGGGCAGAAATCGTTCTGGAAATCTACCACCACGAGAGCATCTCCCTCACCGATAGTGTATTTCATCTCAATGTTCCCCGCCCGGAGGGACTAGCCGTACAGGGACGGCAGCCACCGGGAAGGCCGGGCGCCCTTCCCTTCGAATGAGCCGACGGCTTAGCGCCCTAGGAGGTCGAGTGCAACCCGCAGATGGAACTCTCCGCTCCGTGCCATCCTCGTCGTAAGGGGCTGGAACGTAGCTTCATTAGGCGCTCGCCGGCCGTCGGCTTGCCAATATCTATGATTAAGCACTGTGTGAAAGGTTTGCAAGCCCGGCAGCCGGCGGATGAGGGTGACGTAGGGGAATGTGGGGGCCACCACTAATGGGGTCTTCAGGTACGAGGCCGGTTTATCTTCACTTCCGCCCGATAACCCTTACCAAGGCGGCTTCGGCCGAATGATCCATCGCAATCGGGGGCTTCTCTCAGAAGGGTTGGCGATCTGGACCATGGAGGGATGGACGCAGGAGTCGGGCATCTGGGACCGGCAAGCACGAAATTCGGGTAGCATTGCGACGGCGTTAGGGCGAGCCGCTCTTCATTTGGAGAAAGATGATGGGATCGGTGGGTTGTATGCAGCTTGGAGTATACACTTTTGCGAGTCGTGGCCTCTGCCGTCTCAGCAAGCGGACCGCTGTTCCGCTCCCCAGACGTTCAGCTTTCTTCCCTGCTGTCCTTTAGGCGCCTCTTTTTCCATATTGAATCGAGGTAGGCCTTGAGACGGGCCTCCCTACCCTGCTCGGTGGGCTGGTAGTACACCCTGTCACGCAGCTCCTCGGGCAGATAGGGCTGATCGACGAAGTGGCCCTCGTAGCTGTGGGCGTACTTGTATTCCTTGCCGTAGTCCAGCTCGCGGAGCAGAGATGTGGGGGCGTTGCGAAGGTGAAGCGGAACCGCTATGTTCGGGTGCTTCCTTACGTCTTCGATCGCACGCGAGATGGCCGCTGTTGAAGCGTTGCTCTTGGGGCACGATGCAAGAAAGGTTGTGGTCTGGGCAAGTATCAACGTCGCCTCCGGCATACCCACGTAATGGACGGCGGTAAAGCACGAAGTCGCAAGCGTCAGCGCATGGGGCTCGGCGTTGCCGACGTCCTCGGACGCCAGTATGATGAGGCGGCGTGCTATGAATTTGGGGTCCTCTCCGGCCTCGAGCATCCTGGCCAGGTAATAGAGGGCTGCGTCGGGGTCGCTTCCGCGTACGCTCTTTATGAAGGCCGATATGGTGTTGTAGTGCTCCTCTCCGGCCCGGTCGTACCGGTAGCGTGTGAGCTGGTACGCCTCGCGTACGTCGTCTTTGGAAATCGCCCGACGTCCTGCACGCTTTGCGAGCGTCGCTGCGTTCTCCAATGCGTTCAACATGACGCGAGCGTCCCCTCCGGCCAAGGTCTTTAGGTCGGAGCGCGCCTCGTCTTCGAGTTCGAAGCCGGAGATGACCTCGTCCACGGAGAGGGCTCTCTTCAGTATGAGTTCCATCTCCCTCTCGCCCAGGGGGTCAAGCACGTAGACATTGCACCGCGACAGCAGCGGCGAGATGACCTCGAACGAAGGGTTCTCGGTCGTTGCTCCTATAAGCACGAGTGTTCCCTTCTCCACCGACGAGAGCAACGCGTCCTGCTGTGCTTTGTTGAACCTGTGTATCTCGTCGATGAATAGAACTGTCCTCCTGCCCACCTGAAGGGCCTTCTCCGCCTCTTCAATGATTTGCCTGACCTCCTTTACCCCCGACGAGACGGCGTTGATGGGGCGGAATTCCGCATCGCATGTGTCGGCTACAAGCTGGGCCAAAGTGGTCTTCCCCGTACCGGGCGGGCCCCAGAGAATCATCGATCGGAGGTTCCCTTCACCAAGCATCTTGGCGATGGTCCCATCGGGACCGACCAGGTGTTGCTGGCCGACGAATTCGTCGAACGTCCTTGGGCGAAGTCTCTCGGCCAAGGGTACGGCGGCCGGAGGAGGCGGGAACAGCGTTCCTGAATCAAGCGTTCTGTTTCTTGCCATACAAAATCTGATGGATGAAAATCACTTATACTTAATAGATTAGAGTAATATGATACGCGGTGCAAGCATCTTTCGTTGGCACCAACGGCGTTCGCTCGCAGATGGCCCCTGTTGCCCTGGGGCCGCGGATGGTATCATAATGGCATCTGCGGGGCTGGTTAAGCTGGTAGTTGACAAGCGGCACACTTGTCCCGCGGCTATGGTGTCAGCTATGGCGGATCCAGTGACTGATATAGAGGCGCTCGATAGGGCTAGGGAGCTCATAGCCGGTGCGGGTGCCGTGTGCGTGTTGACCGGGGCCGGCGTATCACAGGAGAGCGGTATTCCCACGTTCCGCGGGGCCGACGGCTTGTGGCGGCAGTATCGTGCCGAAGAGTTGGCCACGCCGCAGGCGTTCCACAGGGACCCGAAGCTCGTCTGGGAGTGGTACGACTGGCGGAGACAAAAGATAAGCGAGGCCAAGCCCAACCCCGGCCATCACGCCCTGGTGGAGCTCGAGCGAAGGGTGGAGCGATTCACCCTTATTACACAAAACGTTGATGGACTGCACAAGGTCGCCGGCAGCAAGAACGTAATAGAGCTGCACGGCAATATTTGGCAAATAAGGTGTACCGTCACAGGCACGATAGAAGAAAACAGGGAGGTGCCGCTCGGCACCATTCCCCCACGGTGCAAGGCCACGGGTCACCTGGCGCGTCCGAATGTTGTATGGTTCGGCGAGATGATCCCGGCCGAGACTATACGGGCTTGTGTAGAGGCCGTCGAGGAATGTGACGTCATGTTGATCGTCGGTACCTCGGGCGTCGTGGAACCCGCTGCATCACTCGGCTTCGCCGCCAAAAGCAGGAACAAGCCCGTAATCGAGATAAACCTCGATCCTACACCCAACTCCCAATTCTATGACGTGACATTGAGGGGGCGATCGGGCGAAATCCTCCCCCGATTGATATCCTCCTGACCCCATAACCCTCCTTTAGAAGGTACGCCTAGGACCAACGATTGAGAACCGTGTCGCGCTCACTCGACCGCAAGCGACCAAGACTTGGAGTGGGAAGTTAAGGTGGGTCGTACCGTGGGCGACTAGAAGACGGACCCATCCCAAACAAAGGGGGGTATTCGCGACACGAAGGTACGCGCCGTATGGGCACCTAGCCTCCGTGCGGAATCCTAGCTCTGGCCGGCAGGTCTTCTGGCAGAGGTAGCGCCTCCGGTTCGAACTCCGAAGACTAGCTATTCGATCTCTACCACCCCAACGCCGAACTTGCGGGCTCAGTCGATGTGAAAGGATGTTCCCCTTTATAGCACCTGGGAACAAGTACAGGCGTTTCAACACCGCAAGGGGGGCTCTCTGTTCGGGAAATTGGAGATGATAGAAATATGGGGGCAAGAAGAGACGGCGATTCCACGCTGGATGTTGCCTGAATGACAGGGAGGCGAATCGGTGTCCTGCCTCTCTTCACCCCCCCCGCATATGCACTGCATGCACCGCCGGGGGACTGGATAGTGGAGAGAGTACGGGACGTCAAGACCGGTCTACTCTAATGTGGCTGCAATGGTTTCCCCTCGCGATCGGTATTTGATCTTGCAGGTGGACGGCTTTAACGGTTGAGCGGTTGTGTCGTGGTGTCGCATGGGGAATGTGAGGCACGGAGTCGGCATACCGTCGCTCTCCGTTGTCTTGTCTCCACCAACCCTCACTCTCTCAATAGCGGAGTTACTGTGCTCGCTCTCGGGGAGGAGATTTCCGTCCGTCCTGCAAAGGGGCGGAGGGAGAGGAAAATGCGTCTGGGGCGTGGAACTTTGTCGACGCTGTGCACTACTGAGGCCACTTACCTGCTACGGGCGCGCACTTTGTTCATTGTCAGGCGTGCCGCCGTCTCAATTGCACATGCCATGCTTTTCGGATTAGCTACATTGCTCCACGCTATGTCGAAGGCCGTGCCGTGGTCGGGCGAAGTACGCACGAAGGGCAGCCCCAGTGTTACGTTCACACCGGTATCGAAGTGGAGCATCTTGAACGGGGCAAGTCCCTGGTCGTGATACATGGCTATGACGGCGTCCCAGAGGCCGTCTAGTGCACGGTGAAACAGGGTATCGGCCGGGAATGGCCCCTGCACGTCTATTCCCATGGCACGGGCCCTTGCCACGGCCGGGGCTATGAGGTCGATCTCCTCTCTGCCCAAGACACCCCCTTCTCCGGCATGTGGATTGAGGCCGGCTAGTGCGACGGCAGGTGCTTCGATGAGGAAGAGCTCCTTGAGGGCTGCGTGGGTGATGATGATGGTCTGAAGAAGCTTCTCGGTTGTAAGCAGCGTTGGGACCTCGGACAGCGGTGCGTGTATGGTGGCAAGAACCACACGGAGACGGGGCCCCTCGAACATCATGGCGACGGAAGGGACCTTGGTCAAGCGTCGAAGCATTTCGGTATGACCGGGTTCCGTAGCACCTGCGACATGTATGGCCTCCTTGCTGATAGGTGCTGTGACAAGGGCGTGGGCCGACCCTTTCAAAACGTATGAGACTGCCTCTTTGATGAATTCAAGAGAGGCGGCGCCGCAGGCGCGATTCGGTTTGCGCACGAGGAGGTCATTTCTGTCAAGCGAAGTTATGGCCTTGAATTGAAATCTAGCTCTAAGGCCGGTGAGCTCCTCCGCTAGAGCCAGGGCCGTAGCGTCCCCGAAAACGACCACTTCCAAAGGTATTTTCGTAACAGGCTCGGTGCTGAGGGCCTTCAGGACGATTTCGGGTCCTATGCCGGATGGATCCCCCATGGTGACGGCAACTCTTATCTTGTCCATCTCGAATATTCCGTATCCGTTAACGGGATGTGATAAACGTGGTCATTCAGCTGAGAAATCGTTGGCGCATTGCACTCCATACATACAGCGCAAGGACGTGAGGGCGGCGTTGTTTGAGATCATAAATACCGATATCGCGTCAAAGTCAACTGTAGCGAATATATAATATTATTGTTGAGATATGCATGTTAACCAACCTAGATTAAAGGATTGAATATCTTAAAGTAATTTCTAGATATAGAGGTTTGCAAATGTCGTCATAAAATAGGCAAGGTATCATCCCACCCTGCCGTATGTCCTCGCTCGGAACTCCACTCCGCCTATATGCTCCACCAACCTGCGGCATGCCTCCACATCAACCCCGGGTACGGTTACGACCGTGGCCGTGACATGGGGGATGTATTTTTTGGCATCCCGAATGAACTGCAGAACCGCTTCATAGGCCTTCTCGCCATATCTGGACGGACATATTCTTGCATAGGTTTCCGCATCCTGTGCGTTCAGGCTCACTGAGACTGCGTCCACCAAGCCCTCAAGCTCACTCAGTACGTTACGGCCGTGTACGAGATTTGCCAGCCCATCGGTGTCGACCCTTATCCGCTTTGCACCGCGACGCCTGAGCTCGCCGCATATGGCTTTGAGATCCTCGAGCCGCAGTGTCGACTCGCCCCACCCTACGAAGACAACCTCCTCGTATCGGCTTACGTCGCCAGCTGCTTCGAGCACCTCGTCCACCGTGGGCTCACGTTTCAGGCGCAGGTCGTACTCTCTCAGGCGGAAGCTCTTCCACTTGCCGCAGAACACGCAACCAAGGGTGCAACGATTGGTGATGTTGAGATAGAGCGAGCGGCCGATCCGGTAGGCTATTGAAGAAGGAACTTCTTCATTTTCGAAAACGAAGAGATTTCTGGCATTTATGGTGGTCTCTTCAACTATCTTCTCAACCGGCTCTCCCCTGATCTCGGCTATTTTTTCGGCAACGTAGCGCACATAGGCCGGCTCGTTCGGTTTCCCACGATGGGGCACCGGCGCAAGGTATGGCGTGTCGGTCTCTATGAGCAGCCGCTCCAGAGGCACCTTTCTTGCGGCATCTACTACGGCCGATGCGTTCTTGAACGTAACCATCCCTGAGAACGAGATGTAGAACCCCTGGTCGAGAAACGGTTTTGCCGCCTCCCAGTCGCCTGAGAAGCAGTGCACCACACCCATCGACCTCCAGACCTCTTCCTCCTTCACTATCCTCAGGGCGTCGTCGAAGGCGTCTCTTATATGCACTACCAACGGGAGACCGAGCTCGACGGCGAGCCTAGCGTGAAGCCGGAAGAACTCGAGCTGTGTCTCTCTCGGTGAGTTCATCCAGTAGTAGTCAAGGCCGCTCTCACCGACTGCCACCACCTTCTCCTCGCGGGCGAGCCGTCGGATCTCATCCATGTCCTCGACTGAGCTTTCGGACGCCGTATGGGGGTGTATTCCCACGGCGGCGAACACCATGTCGTGGTCATGTGCGATCTTAAGCGTGCGCCTTGAGGATTCCACGCTCGACGACACGGCTACGACCATGCCCACGCCGGCCTCACGGGCGCGTTGCAACGTGCCAGCGAGATCTTCTAGTGAATCCAGATGGGCGTGAGTGTCTATGAGCATGATCTCCTACCTCAAGGCCTTACGGTTTCTACTTGGAACGTTCTTCCTCAATTGCACCGTGGGAGGCTGTCTAACCAGCCCTCCACTGTCGTACCTACGTGGCCATACTTTACGGGTTGCCCCCGTCGATGCGGTTCGTTCGCTCCTCGACACCACTCAATCCCCATTCGATCCCCGTCGCTTGGTGCGTCGTCGCCCTCTTCCGGCGTCGCCCTTCGAGCCAGCTCCTTCTGCTGCGGCCGCCGCCTTTTCCATCGCCGAATTCTTGCGCTTTATCTTAAGCAGATCCCTCAGTTCATCCATGAACTGGTTTACGTCCTTGAACGATCGGTAGACGGATGCAAACCTCACGTAGGCAACCTCATCCACTTCATAAAGTTTGTTCATCACCATCTCGCCTATCAGCCTCGACTCCACCTCCCTCTCACCCATCTCCTGCAGCTCTCTCTCGAGTGAGGCCACGTATTCCTCGATGAGCTCCACGCTGATCGGTCTCTTCTCGCAGGCCTTGAGCATCCCTTGAATGACCTTGTTTCTGTCGAACGGTTCCCTGCGACCGTCTTTCTTGACCACGTGTAGTTCGATCTCCTCCACTCTCTCGTAGGTTGTGAACCGCCTGCCGCAGCCCTGGCACTCGCGGCGGCGACGTATGGCTTCCCCGTCACGGCTGAGTCGGGAATCGACGACCTTGGTCTCGGTGGTCTGACAGAAGGGGCACTTCATGCGGATTCAGTCGAGCAGGTACCGGTATATGGGGAACCGGTTGCAGAGATCCCTGACCTGGTCTCTGATCCTCCTGAGGACGGTCTCGTTGTCGTGGTTGTCGAGGGCCTCGTAGATCATGTCGGCTATGGCAACCATCTCTTCCTCACCCATTCCACGTGTCGTGACGGCCGGGGTGCCGATTCTTACGCCGCTTGCCACGGCGGGTGGGCGGGGGTCGAAGGGAATCGCGTTCTTGTTGAGCGTGATGCCGGCCTTCTCAAGCGTTTCCTCGGCCAACTTGCCGGTGAGATCGGTCTCCCGCAGGTCTACGAGTATAAGATGGGTGTCGGTACCGCCCGATACGAGCTTGAATCCATACTCGACCAGCCTCTCACCAAGTCGGCGCGCGTTTTGGACCACGCGGCGCTGGTATTCCCTGAACCCCTCCTGCAGTGCCTCGTGGAACGCAACGGCCTTGGCGGCGATGGCGTGCATCAAAGGGCCACCCTGGGTGCCGGGGAACACGCGGCTGTTAACCTTCTTGGCGTATTCCTCCTTCATCAATATGAACCCCCCCCGTGGGCCGCGAAGCGTTTTGTGGGTGGTCGAGGTTACAATGTCGCAATAGGGCACGGGATCCGGGTAGAGGCCGGTCGCGACCAGGCCCGCGGGGTGGGCGATGTCGGCCATCAGATAAGCTTCGCATTCATCGGCGATCCGGCGGAACCGCTCGAAGTCTATCTTTCTGGGATAGGCACTCCATCCGACGACGATCAGTTTCGGCCTGTGCCGGAGGGCGAGCTCCCTTACCTCGTCGTAGTCGATCAGATGCGTCGAGGGGTTGACTCCGTAGGCCACCACGTTGAACAGGCGTCCGGAGAAGTTGACCTTGCTGCCGTGGGTAAGATGGCCGCCGTGATCGAGGCTCATTCCCATTATGGTGTCGCCCGGCTCGAGCAGTGCCAAGTAAGCCGCCATGTTGGCCTGGGAACCGGAATGGGGTTGGACGTTTGCAGCCTCGGCACCGAACAGCCGCTTTACCCTCTCGATCGCAAGTACCTCTACGATGTCGACGAATTCGCACCCGCCGTAGTACCTTCTACCGGGAAGCCCCTCGGCGTACTTGTTCGTCATCACCGAGCCGGAGGCTTCGAGCACGGCCGGGCTCACGTAGTTCTCCGACGCTATGAGCTCAAGAGTCCATTCCTGTCGCTCGATCTCTTTGCGGATGGCCTCGGCCACCTCGGGGTCTTCCCTTTCCAGTAAAGACATGTGCTGCGGGACCTCCGTACAGGGTCGCGAACTCCCATCTGCCGTCGTCGTCTCCGGGACGGCGTGGGGCGACCCACAAGATGTCAGCATGTATTGCAAATCCAGTAACTATAATACACAATATACTAATACACTGAAAGCAATGGACAGGGATGTGAAGGCCGTTTTCTTCGACTTCGGCGACACGCTCGCCTCGACCGTGCCGAGCTACGCGCACAGACTGGGCACGGCTCTATCCGAGCTCGGTTTCAAGGTCGACCTCGAGACCATAGACGAACTCTACGTGCGTACCGACTACGACGTCTATCTCAAGTATGTGGCCCACGGCTCTATAACGACGCAGCAGTATATAGTGTGGTTTTTTCGCACCCTTTTTGGCAGGCTCGGTATCGAGCACAACCACCGAGCCGTCTATGAGGAGATGAAGGGACGCATGCGCCACATCGCCTTCGAGCGCAGGCCGTTGCCGGGGGCCGTCGAACTGATGCGCGAACTCAAGCGAGGGGGCATCAAGATAGGGGTGATCTCGAACAACGACGGCAGGACAATGGCGAAGCTCCTCGAGACCGGTATCATGGGCTATGTGGACGCCGTCGCCGATTCCACCATGGTGGGCATGGTGAAGCCCGACAAACGTATATTTCTCCACGCCCTGGATCAACTGGGTGTGAGCCCCCACGAGAGCCTTCATGTGGGCGATCTCTGGGGGGCCGACGTGCGCGGGGCGATAAGTGCCGGCATAGAACCCGTCTGGTACAACAGCCGCGGCGTACGTCCCCTCGACGACACCCGCGTAACCGAGATTGCATCCCACGGACAGCTGCTCGAATTGCTGGCTTCCTCGCGCAGCAGCTCAGCGGCGGCTGATTAGGGGCGTGCCGTACCCTCCCCCCGTCGGGACGGCGCGGCTTCACCCTGCCGGTAGTCCGTTCACCGTCAGACATGAAGGGATACATATCCATCATCGGTGCCCGGGAGAACAACCTCAAGAACATAGACGTCGCAATCCCGTGGCACGAGATAACCGTGCTCACCGGTCTAAGTGGATCCGGCAAGTCCTCTCTCGCCATGGACACCCTCTACGCCGAGGGGTTGCGCCGGTACGTAGAATGCCTGTCCACGTACGCCAGGCAGTTCTTCGAGCGCATCGACCGTCCCGACATGGACGACATTGCGGGTCTGCCGCCGGTAGTCTCCATCGAGAGCGTAAACAACGTAAAGAACGCCCGCTCCACCGTGGGCACTACGACGGAAATCTATGACTATCTCAGGCTGCTCTATGCCAAGGTGGGGCGCACCTACTGCCCCTCATGCGGCCAGGAGGTAAGGCCCAACAGCGCGCAGTCGGTGGCCGAGGCCCTGCTGAGCGAGTATCGCGGCCGGAGGGCGGTCGTGACGATCCCGTTGCCGCCCGAGAAGCTTGACGCCGCACATCTGTTGGCCGCGGGCGTCACCCGCATCATGAGGGATGAGGGGACGGTGGACATAGATCCCGACACCCCCCTACGGCATGGAGACGAGGCCGTCGTGGATCGTATCGTCCTCAAGGACCGCTACCACAGCCGCCTCGTCGATTCGCTCGAGACCGCCTTCGCCGAGAGTTCGACCGTCTTCGTCTACGTAGCGGACCATGGCCGGATGGCCTTCTCGAGTGAGTTCGCCTGTCCCAGGTGTCCGGGGGTGAGGTTTCTTTCACCCTCTCCGCTTCTATTCTCCTTCAACAGCCCCCACGGCGCCTGCCCACGTTGCAACGGCTTTGGAAACGTGCTCGACATCGATCCCGACCTCATCGTGCCCGACCCGCGGAAGTCTCTCGAGGACGGGGCCGTAGAGCCGTTCACAAAGCCGTCGTTGAGGGATGAGATGGCGAGGCTCCTCCATTTCGCCGAAAGCCGCGGGATTGATACCGGCAAACCGTTCTCAGAGCTCAGCCCGGAGGAGAAGAGGCTGCTCTTTGAGGGCGATGACGCATACGGCGGTATCAGAGGGGTGTTTGACTACCTGGAATCCAAGCGCCACAAGGTTGGGGTGCGGGTTTTCCTTAGCCGCTATCGTTCGGGATTCGACTGTCCGAGTTGTAAGGGGACGCGGCTCAGGAAGGAGGCCTCCTATGTGCGCGTCGGGGGGAAGACCATATCGGAGCTGACGGCCCTCTCCATAGGAGCGCTCCACAGGTTCTTCGAGGATCTCGAGCTCGACGAACACCAGTTGCGAATTGCCGACGAAATCGTGCGGCAGATACGGTCCCGCGTGGAGTTCCTGCTCAAGGTGGGGCTCGACTATTTGACGCTTGCCAGGCTCACGCGCACGCTCTCGGGCGGCGAGGCCCAGCGAGTGAACCTCGCCTGCCAGCTCGGCGCAAGCCTCACCGAGACCCTCTACATAATGGACGAGCCATCGATCGGCCTCCACCCGCGCGACATTGAGCGTCTCACTGCAATACTCAAGGATCTGCGCGACAGGGACAACACGGTGATCGTCGTCGAGCACGACCTCGACATGATAAGGGCCTCCGACTATGTGGTCGAACTTGGGCCCGGCTCAGGCGAGATGGGCGGACAGGTGGTCTACCAGGGTCCACTTGCGGAGTTCCTCGATGGGGCCACCGAGAGTTTGACAAGGTCGTATCTCAAGGGCGACCGTCGCATCGAGCTTCCCCGCCGTAGGAGGTCGGCCGTGGGTGTCTTGCGCGTGGTAGGGGCTGCCGAGAACAACCTCAAGGGAATAGATGTCGAGATCCCCCTGGGTACGCTCACTTGCGTGACAGGGGTCTCGGGGTCGGGTAAGAGCACCCTCGTCGTGGACGTCCTCTACGCTGCCCTTGCACGCCGGATGAAGGGGATTACGGAGAAGGCCGGCAGGCACGAGGCCCTGGAAGGAGCCGAACACCTTACGGACGTCATGCTTCTCGATCAGACTCCCATCGGCAGGACGTCCCGCTCGAACCCCATCACGTATGTGAAGGGATGGGACGAGGTGCGGAAGCTGTTTGCGGCGACGCCGGAGGCAAGGGCAAAGGGACTTAACCCCTCGAGCTTCTCCTTCAACGTGCCGGGCGGAAGGTGCGAGACGTGCGAGGGAGAAGGTGTCGAGAAGGTCGAGATGTTCTTCCTCGCCGACGTCAAGGTGAGGTGCGAGACGTGTGACGGGAAGAGGTTCAAGCCCGAGGTGCTTCAGGTGAGATACCGCGGCAGGAACGTCGACGAGGTGCTCGCCATGACAGTGGCCGAAGCCCTGGAATTCTTCGATGGGCCGACGTCGCTTCACAAGAAGTTGCAAGTGCTGTGCGAGGTGGGGCTCGGGTACCTGAGGCTCGGACAGCCCGCCCCGACGCTGTCGGGCGGTGAGGCACAAAGGCTTAAGATCGCAAAGGAGCTTGCCCGCAAGGGAGGAAGAGGCGTCCTCTACATACTGGACGAGCCGACCGTCGGTCTTCATGCCGAGGACGTGCGCACGCTGCTCGCCGTGCTCAACAGGCTCGTCGATGCCGGAAACACGGTGCTCGTAATAGAGCACAACCTGGAAGTGATCAAGTGTTGCGATTGGGTGATCGACCTGGGCCCCGAGGGCGGTGAAGAGGGGGGGCGTGTCGTTGCCGCGGGCACGCCGGAGCAGGTGGCGCAGGTGCCGGCTTCCCACACGGGCCGCTTCCTGAAGCCTCTTCTCAATGGGGCTCAACAACTCAATAAGAGGTGTTTTTGATGACGTTCGGAATCGTGTCGGCCATTTAGAAGTTCTCCTTCCCGAACTCCTCACGGCGTTGGTACCGACCGTCGCATCTTTGTCGTCCCAACGAACATCGCGACCACGAGCGCCAGCCTACGGCATCCACTCTATTATCTCGTATCTCGGCACGCGGCCATGCCCTAACGGAGGTTTGGTCTCCCCTGCCGGTTCGTACAACTTCTTCAAGGTCCATGTGGCTCGCCTCAGAGCGCTGCCACCGCAGCATGACAGGAAAACATCGAGAGCGCGAGGTAGATTTCTCCTCATAGCAGCAGTGTCTCGGAGTGCGAGTAGCCACTGTGTCATCGGCCGACGGTTTGCCTCGACAAGTGGCCAGGGATGCCCGACCGCGTTCGCAGGCAACTTCAAGTAAGGCCCCAAGTAGGTGTGTGGGAGGCGGCCTTAAGTGATGGGCACGCCTGCGGCCGCATGAAGCCGGCACGAGCGATTGGGCGGCCGCGGGCAACAACGTTCCTCACCTCCGTGGGTACGCCGCCTTCAGGCTCGTAGCGAAGCAGTCTCTCCCAGTACCATCCCCTTGCCCTAGGACACTACACGTCGAGCGGGCTCCAAAAAGGGGGGGATCGATGGCCCTGCCGTGCGGTGTCGGCAGCGGTATCAGGGGCTTGTGCAACCAGCCTGGATACACCCGGCGCGTGCCACACAGTGGAGGTGTCCGTAGGGGGAGACATCGCCCCTGGTCAAGGAAGCGCGGTCGAAGCAAGCGCTGCAGCGCCCAGCACTACGGCTTCAGATCCAAGGGTGCTCTTTACTATCTCGACGCTAGAGAAAGAGCTGTGCATGAGCAAATCCCTCGTTCTCTCCCTTACATCTTCTACTAGGCCGTCTATCCCCTCGATCACCCCTCCGCCGAGGATGACCAACCTGGGATTGAAGACATGTACGACCGTCGCTACCCCGGCTGCCAGATGCTTGGCCACCTTGCACACTATGGAGAGCGCCCACGGCTCGCCTGCCCTAGCGGCACGGGCCACCTGCGGGGGTGTGGCGACGGTTGCGTCGGGTGCAACCCTGCGGGCCTCCCTCTCAATCGCCCACCCGCTGCAGTAGGCCTCGAGACAGCCGCGTCCCCCGCACGAGCACTCACTTCCGCCCGCGGCAACCACGATGTGTCCCAGTTCGGCGGCAGAGTTGGCGGGCCCTCTCAGCAGACGTCCGTCCGTCACCACCCCACCCCCTACGCCTGTGCCAACGTAGATGCAGACGAAGTCATCGACACCCCGGGCCACCCCATACGCCCTTTCGCCCCAGCAGGCGGTGTTGACGTCATTCTCGACAAGTGCCGCCATTCGAAGCACATCACGAGCCAGGCTTGCCAGATCGACGTCTCTCCAGCCCAGGTTCGGCGCCGTAAGCAGTCGGCCTCCGGTGCCGACGAGTCCGGCCACCCCGATGCCCGCCGCTTGCGCCTCCAGACCCCCGGAGGCTGCGAGCCTCCGGTATTCGGCAGCTGCCCGATCGAGCAGCTCTCGAGGCCCCACCCCCTTCGGTGTGGGAAAGACGCTGTCTGAGACGACGCCCCTCTCATCCTCGACCACAGCCACCCGTGTCTTTGTGGCGCCTATATCGATTCCCACCGCTCTCTTAGCCATCTTTGACAGAAGCCGCCCCTTGTGGTTAGAGTAACAGTAATGGTGCGGCCTGCGCACTAGCACTATAAACCATAGAAGCCGCCGCTCAAACACCCCGGGGGCGGACTGTAGGAACTCAGCGGCCGCCCCAGCTAACTCACCGCCCGGGAACAAAGGAACCATGGGTACACTGGAGGGAAAAGTGGCCGTCGTCACCGGTGCCACCGGCGCCTTGGGTATGGCGGTGGCCGAGGAGATGCTCCGTCAAGGGGCCTGCGTCGTGGGCACCTACCTCAACGAGGACAAGCTCAAGAACGTAATGCCCCTGCTAAAGGGCAACAAGGACAGGTTCATGTTATTGCAAGCCAACGTCACCAAAGAGAAGCAGGCCGAGAAGGTGGTTACCAAGACGATACGCAGCTACGGCGGCCTGCACGTGCTTGCCAACATCGTGGGAGGGTTCACACACGCCCCCATCATCGATACCGATCTGAAAACCCTGGACCGCATGATGGAGATCAACTTC
>CAZXEJ010000012.1:0-53159 GCA_964639895.1 uncultured Spirochaetia bacterium
AACTTCCCTCCCTTCTGCGTCGGCGAGACCAGCTTCCGCCTGGGCCCCGGCAGGCGCGAGATAGGGCACGGCCACCTGGCCGAGCGGGCCATTCAGTGTGTGCTTCCCGACAAGGAGGCCTTCCCCTACACGATCCGGATAGTGTCCGACATACTGGAATCGAACGGCTCGTCGTCGATGGCCACCGTCTGCGGCGCGTCTCTCTCGCTCATGGATGCGGGCGTACCCATCAAGGCCCCGGTGGCGGGGATCGCGATGGGTCTCATCAAGGAGGACGACCAGTTCGTCATCCTGACCGACATCCTGGGTGACGAGGACCAGTTGGGCGACATGGACTTCAAGGTCGCCGGTACGGCCGGGGGCGTGACGGCGTTGCAGATGGACATCAAGGTCTCGGGCATAACGGAGGCCATGCTCACGCGCGCCCTTGAGCAGGCGCACGAGGCCCGGCTCTACGTGCTCGAGAAGATGAGGGAGATAATCGATGCTCCGCGCAGCGACATCTCGCCCTACGCGCCCAAGATAGTGAGCTTCAAGATAAAGCCCGAGAAGATAAAGGACGTCATAGGTCCGGGCGGCAAGGTCATAAAGAAGATCATAGAGGAGACGGGCGTCGTCATAGACGTACAGGACGACGGTACGGTGACTATAGCCTCCCCGGACGGCCCCTCGTGCGAGAGGGCCCGCGCCATCGTGGAGGATCTGGTGCGCGAGGCCGAGCCCGGCAAGGTCTACCTGGGCAAGGTGAAGCGCATCCTCGATTTCGGCGCCATCGTAGAGCTGTTCAACGGCGTTGACGGCCTTCTGCACATCTCCGAGCTCGCCCCGCGACGTGTGCGCGCCGTGAGCGACATCTTGAAGGAAGGGGATGAAGTGCTGGTCAAATGCCTCAGCGTGGAGAAGGACGGCAAGATAAGGCTGAGCCGCAAGGAGGCACTGAGCGAGAACATAGACGACTACAGGAAGAAGACCGCCGAGAAGGAGCCCGTCCCGAAGGGTGGTTCCTGAGCCGAGCCGGCTGGACGGTCCCCGAACGAGGGGCCCGTTCCCGGCCGACCCCCCGCGTGTTCCTTATCTCGTCAGTTGCAGCACGAAGGACCTAAAATCATAGCTGTTCTCGGCCCCACGGCCTCCGGCAAGAGCGCCCTCGCCCTCGATCTAGCCCGAGCGCTGGGTCTCGAGGTGGTAAGCGCCGATTCGCTCCAGGTATACAAGTACCTCGACATAGGCACCTCGAAGCCTCCCCCGTCGGTACGGGCCGAAGTACCCCACCACATGCTCGACCTCGTCGAACCCGACCGTCCCTACAACGCGGGCCTCTACAGACGAGACGCCGAGCGCGTGCTCGACGACGCGGCGGCCCGCGGCAGGGATGTTGTGCTCGTAGGGGGGACGTTCCTCTACGTGCGCGTCCTGCTCCACGGCATAATAGAGGGGATCCCCGCCTTCGATGACGTACGACGGGAGCTCGATCGGGAACGCGCCGAGCGGGGTACGGCCGCCCTTTACGAGGAGCTGCGCCGCATCGATCCCGAGGCCGCCGCAGCCATCCACCCCAACGACTACGTGCGCATACAGCGCGCACTCGAGGTATACCGCGCAACGGGCCTCAGGATGTCGGACCTGAGAAGGCGCCACGGTTTCAGAACGGTGCGCTACGACGTGCTTAAGATCGCCCTCGCCGTCGAGCCCCCCCGCCTCAGGGAGTCGATCGAACGAAGGACGCGTCGCATGGTGGAGCAGGGCCTGGTCGACGAGGTGAAGTCCATTCTGGATATGGGGTACGACGCCCGGCTGAAGCCGCTCCGCTCCATAGGGTACAAAGAAGTCGTCTCTCATCTGAGGGGTGAGGTGACGCTCGAGAGGGCCGTCGAACTCATTGGGCGCAACACGTGGCGCTACGCGCGCAGGCAGATGACGTGGCTGCGCAAGGAGCCCGACCTCGTCTGGGTCGACCCGGACGAGGAGAGGGATCGCGTGATAGCGCTTGCGGGTCGGTTCCTGGAGAGGCGGGCGGGTCATCTCTGAGCGCGCATCCGGTGAATGCTCTGACGACGTTCTGGCACGGGGCTGTGGTACCTTCGCCGTCCATCCGCGCCGTGCGGCTCGGTGCCCCTCAGAGGGGCTCGGTAGTCGAGGAAACGCCCCATCCCATCTCTTGTGGAACCCGTAAAACGGCGCCCCTTACTTGTCACGCCTGTGCCGATCCCGCCCGACCCGACGCATAGCACCCGGCAGCCGTGTTCTGCAACTTACCCATGCGACTCCGCCCCGCCGTGCCCGTCGAATCACCGTCTGCGCCCTACCTCACTGGTCGTCTTCGTCTGAGCGTCCGTCGCCCTGGGTGCGGTTCCGGCCTGCCGGACCGCACGTCCTGTGACGCCCCGCTCTTGACGCCTCCTTGGACGGCACGCCGCGGCCTGCTGTTTTCGCGTAACCCTGAGGGTGCCACCGGCCACACCCCCTCTCACATCCTGAGGCTTATGGAAGCCGCCCCGGCATCCCTATCCGCGCCACGAGGTAGCGTTCCTTACACAACGTGGACGCCCCGAGGTAGTCCAGGGGATGTGCCGTTCCACCGATACCCTCGCTGCCGGCGAGAACCGGTACCGCGCGCGGAGTGCCGCAGCGCTGCGTAGTCGCCCCTTTCCCCATGATGCGCGCGTTTTTCTCCCTTTCTACTAAGGCCGTGTGCTCACACCCCCCGCCAGCCGTACCCACCCCTCTCAACGGTCTCTGCACCCGGTCAGGGGACGCGCGTGTATCACCCCTGCATGGTACCGAGGCCCGGTTGCCGGCTTGCGCAACCGAGTGCTCCTACCGTGCATGAGGGTGTCTTGGGTGCTTGCCCTGCTCGTTCCGGCCCCCTGAAGCGGGAATGTCCGTATTGTTGCTGTCTGGGAGGCGCTGGTGGGAAGAGCTGCTGCCAGGCGCCCCTGTGCAGCCCGCGTGGCCCCTTTCCAGAGGTGCAGCCCCGCCGTGGGTCTGGGAGGCGTATGTGGCATGTGAAATGCGAGGCAATGAACGGAGGAGAGATCCTATCAGGGGGGAAAGTGGGGGGGCCGCGCCCCGCGCGCGTAAGCATTCGCGACGGCCAAGAGTATGGTGGCGGTGGCGGCCGCTACATCACTTCTAGCAGGTCGGTGTAGATGGAGGTCGCCTTATCCGTGCGTCCGATCTTCTCGTAGGCCATGCCCAGGTGTATGCGGGCCTGCTTGGCGAAGAACGAATCCCTGCTCGATATGGACTCCAGATAGCGTATGGCCTCGTCCCAGCGTCCCATGTTGAAGTAGGCCAGCCCTACGTGCAGGACGGCGGCCTCATAGAGGGTCGATTCCTTGTCGGCATCGGCGAGGAAACTCCGTAGCTCCTCAATGGCTTTGTCGTAGTTGCCCGCCTTGAAGGCGTATAGCCCCGCCCAGTAGCGAGCCAGAGCCGATGCCCGGCTGCCGTCGTATGCCGCTGCGATGGATTCGAGCTTGGAGACGGCCTCGTCCAGCTCGGCCTTCCCGGCCCCATCGGCGTACTGGCGCAGCACATTGGCCAGCTTGGCGTTGGCCTCCATCTCGCGGCGCTCGCTTCGTTGCGAAGTGACGATACCTATGCCGAGCGTGAGCAGGACGGCCGCCAGCGCGAGTATCACGTGCACGTAGTATTCCTGGAGCCAATCGACCGCCTTGGCTACGGCGTCGGCGAACCTGTCGGGCTTCTTTAGCTCTTTGCGCGTGAACGTGACCTTGGCCATGGGAGCATTATAATCGCTCGTCCGCAAAAGTAAATATCGGTGCTTCGGCGCCGCGTGCACCACTTAGCCCCCGGTGCCGGCGACTTGCCGTAGGGCGGCGTTGGGGCTACAATAACAAGTGTCCCGACAATGGTAGATCACATCCGAGCCCTATTCGTATCCCTTCTCGCTGCGTTCGTGCTCGGCGTCATCTCGGCTGCGGTGCTGGAGGCGGAACCAACGGCCCCTTCGAACTCCGCCCGCGTGGTGGTGGTGCTCACGGTTGACGGTACCATCAACCCGGCAGTCGTGGACTACCTGCGTGACGGGCTCAAGGAGGCGGCCGAGAGGGGGGCCGAGCTCATGGTTGTGGAGCTCGATACCCCCGGAGGGCTGCTCACTTCCACCCAGGATATAGTGAAATTGCTGCTCAATTCCTCCGTTCCCGTTGCGGTCTACGTCTCGCCCAGCGGCGCAACGGCTGCGTCGGCGGGGGTTTTCATCACATTGGCCGCCAACATAGCCGCCATGGCCGACGGCACCAGCATCGGGGCCGCACACCCCGTGGTGATAGGTCCCCAGGGCCGTTCGCCCTTCGCTCCCGGGGAGGGCGGAAAGAAGGACGCCGAGCCCGAGTCCAAGGGTAGAGGCGGGAGAGGGGCCGAAGAGATAATGGGTGAAAAGATAGAGAACTTCGCCGCCTCCTTCATCAAGGGGATAGCCGAGAAGAGGAAGCGCAACGTCGAGTGGGCGCTCGAGGCCGTAAGGAAGAGCGCCTCCATAACGGCGAGAGAGGCTCTGGAGAAGGGTGTGGTCGACCTCGTGGTGCCCGATCTTGCGACGTTGCTCGAGCGCGTGGACGGCAAAGAAGTGGAGGTGGACGGCCGCACCGTGCGGTTGAGGACGCGGGGCGCTCTTGTGGAGCGGCTAGAGATGAACACCAAACAGAAGCTGGTGGACTTGCTCAGCAACCCCAACATCGCGTTCCTCCTGCTCTCGCTCGGGTCTCTGGGCCTCACGATGGAGGTGCTCAAGCCGGGCATGGTGTTCCCCGGCGTGTTCGGGGCCATCTGCTTCATAACGGGCTGCGTCTCGCTGCAGATACTGCCCTTCAACTACGCCGGCCTCGCCCTGCTCATACTGGCGCTCGCTCTGTTCGTGGCCGAGATATATGTGACCAGTTACGGACTGCTCACGGTGGGAGGTCTCGTGAGCTTCATCCTGGGCGGGGTGCTGCTGTTCCGCACTCCCGAGGCCGACCTCCGGGTGAGTTGGGACATGCTGCTCAGCTCGGCCGCAGCCGTGGGGTTGTTCTTTGCTTTTGTGGCCTATTTCCTGTTCCGTGCCCAGCGCCTCGAGCCGGCCACGGGTGTCGAAAGCCTCATCGGCCAGCACGGTACGGCCATCACCGACATCGCCGGCGAGGGCAAGGTGTTCGTCTCCGGGGAGTACTGGGACGCGGTGTGCGGTGATACTATTAATAAGGGTGATGAGGTGGTCGTGGTGGGGATGGAGCGGGGAATGAGGCTCAGAGTGAGGAAGGCGGAGTAGAATCAACGTTCGGAGGTGTGGTGATGCCGGTCATATTGGTGCTGGGAATATTCATCGTTATCCTGTTCTCCGGTATAAGGGTGCTCAACGAGTACGAGCGGGGAGTGGTGTTCAGGTTGGGAAGGGTGCTGGCACCGCGCGGACCGGGGCTCACGTGGATAATTCCCGGGATAGACAAGATGGTCCGCGTGAGCCTGAGGGTGATAACGATGGACGTCCCGCCCCAGGACGTCATAACGAAAGACAACGTCTCGGTCAAGGTTAACGCCGTGGTCTACTTCAAGGTGGTCAATCCGGTGAGCGCCGTGATCCAGGTGGAGAACTACCTCTACGCCACCTCCCAGCTCGCCCAGACGACTCTGAGAAGCGTGCTCGGTCAGGTCGAGCTCGACCAGCTTCTCTCGGAGCGCGAGCATCTGAACGTGCAGCTCCAGGAGGTGCTCGACAAGCATACCGATCCGTGGGGGATAAAGGTGACGCTCGTCGAGCTCAAGTACGTCGATCTGCCGCAGGAGATGCAGCGCGCCATGGCCAAGCAGGCCGAGGCCGAGCGCGAGCGCCGGGCCAAGGTGATAAACGCCGAGGGCGAATTCCAGGCCTCGGCCAGGCTGTCGGAGGCCTCCGACATCCTTGCCAAGAACCCCGTGGCCGTGCAGCTCCGCTACCTTCAGACACTTACCGAGATAGCGACGGAGAAGAACTCCACGGTGATCTTCCCACTGCCCATCGACATATTGAAGCCCTTCTACGAAATGCAGTTCTCAAGAACCGAACGGGCCAAGAACGAAGCCGTAGCAGCCGGTGAGGTGAGCGAGGAGTAGGGTGAGAATAGGTTCCGTTTTCACCCTCGCAGTGGTGTTCGTGCTGGGTGCCGTTCTCGCCGCAGGGTGCCGTTCCGGGGGAGAGGGGGCGGCGCAGGGAGAGGGCGGTGTCGAAGGGGCCTCCCCCGCAGCCGTCGCGGCCGAAGAGCCCGTAGACGGCGATTGGCTCATCTACAACCTGAGCGCCGAGCCCGCCACGTTGAACCCCATCACGGCGACCGACGTCTACGAGAGCAGGGTCAACGGCGGAAACGTCTACGAGACGCTGCTTACGAGGGACAACGAGACGCTGGAGCTCAAGCCCCTGCTGGCCACGTCGTGGGAGATCTCGGACGACAAGCTCCGCTATACGTTCCATCTCCGACGCGGCGTCAAGTGGCACGACGGTGTTCCCTTCACCGCGCGTGACGTCGAGTTCTCGTTCCGTATGATAAAGGACCCGCGCGTGGACGCTCCCCATCTCAGGAACTACTACAAGGACGTGACCAGTGTGCGCGCCGTGGACGACTATACGGTGGTATTCACCTACGCCCGGCCCTATTTCCTTGCGCTCGAGTTCTGCGGCGGTATGCCGATCGTACCCAAACACGTGTTCGAGAAGGGCGACTTCAACACCAACCCCGCCGGGCGCCACCCCATAGGGACCGGTCCCTACAGGTTCGTCAAGTGGAAGACGGGCCAAGAGATTGTGCTCGAGAGGAACCCCGACTACTGGGGCGAGAAGCCTCACATCGAGCGCATAGTATTCCGCATCATCACCGATTCGACCGTGGCCCTGGAACTGCTCAAGCAGGGAGGATTGGATCTGATGGGGCTTACACCCATCCAGTGGACGCGCCAGACCGATACGCCCAATTTCAGGCGCAAGTTCAACAAATACAGCTACTTCACCCCCAACTACTCATACATAGGGTGGAACATGCGAAGGCCCTACTTCTCGGACAGGCGCGTGCGAAGGGCCATGACCCATCTGGTCAACAGGAAACTGTTCCTCGAAAAGATACTGTTCGGACAGGGCGCCGTCGTCACGAGCCCTTTCTACGTGAACAGCCCCGAATACGACCATGACATAAAGCCCCTGCCCTACGATCCCGCCTTGGCCAAGCGACTGCTCGACGAGGCGGGCTGGGTCGACAGCGACGGCGACGGCATCCGCGACCGCGACGGCGTGCCGTTCGAGTTCGAGTTCCTGCTGCCCAACGGCTCGGAGACGGGTGAGAAGATAGCCACGCTGCTCAAGGAGGAGCTGCGGCGTGTGGGCATAGTGATGAAGATCCGCAAGACCGAGTGGGCCGTTTTCACGCAGCGCCTGCGCGAGAGGAAGTTCGACGCCGTCACCCTGGGATGGAGCATGGGTGTTGAGACGGATCCCTACCAGATATGGCACTCCTCACAGGCCGAGAAGGGCTCGAACTTCGTCGGTTTCGTAAACGCCGAAGCCGACAGGCTTATCGAGCGTGCAAGGCGCGAGTTCGACCGCTCGAAGCGCATCGAGCTCTACCGAAGGTTTGCGCGCATCGTGCAAGAGGAGCAGCCCTATACGTTTCTGTTCTGCAACAAGTCGCTCGTCGCCGTGAGCAACCGCTTCCGCAACGTAAGGGTCTACCCGCTGGGGCTCGACCCGCGTGAGTGGTACGTGCCCCTTCCGCTTCAGCGCTATGGGAGCGCCGCGCGCTGAAACAATCCGGACGTCCGTGACGATGGGAGCATACATAGCAAAGCGCCTACTGCTGCTGGTGCCCACCCTGGTGGGGATAACGCTCATTACGTTCTTCATCATCCAGCTCGCCCCGGGAAGCCCCATCGAGAGCAAGCTCTCCATCGAAGAAGGGGTCAAGGCCAGCGAGATAACGGCCCAGATCGTCGAAGAGACCAAGCGCCTCTACGGCCTCGACAAGCCCATCTACGTCCGCTACGCCATATGGCTAAGGCAGATAGTGACGCTCGACTTCGGCAACTCATACGTCGACCACAGGCCCGTGATCGACAAGATCGCCGAGCGCCTGCCCGTCACGCTGTCGCTCAATCTGATATCGATATTTCTCGTCTACGCGATATCGATTCCCCTCGGGGTGATGTCGGCCGTCAAGCACGGCACCTTCCTAGACCGGGCCGTCACGTTCTCCCTGTTCGCCCTCTACTCTATACCGAGCTTCTGGCTCGCCATCATCCTCATCTACTTCCTCGGCGGCGGAGAGTACCTGAACCTGTTTCCCATCTACGGCATCAAGTCCCCCGATTGGGAGTATCTGCCGCTCTACATGAAGGTGCTCGACTACTTGTGGCACATAACGCTGCCCGTCGTCTGCCTCACCTACGCCGACCTTGCGGCGCTTTCGCGCTACCAGCGCGGCAGCCTTCTCGAGGTGTTGCGGGCCGACTACATACGTACGGCCATCGCCAAGGGGCTCGATTCCAGGACGGTTATCCTTAAACACGCCCTGCGAAACTCGCTCATATCTATCGTCACCATCGTGGCCTCCATACTGCCGGCCATGATCGGCGGTAGCGTCATTATAGAGAGCATATTCTCCATCCCCGGCATCGGAAAACTCGGGTTCGACGCTGTGCTATCGCGCGATTACCCGGTGATAATGGCCATCTCCACCATCTCGGCGTTCCTCACGCTGCTGGGGATACTGCTCTCGGACATTCTATACGTCCTCGTCGATCCGAGGATAGGTTTCGAGGGAAGATCGTGAGCGTGCGTTCCGGAGCAGGGACCGGATACTGGGTGTCGGTGTGGCGCGAGTTCAGGAAGGACAAGCTCGCCGTGGCTGGGCTTGTATTCATCGGGCTGCTGGCCCTGGTGGCCTTGGCCGACGACTTCATAGCAGGCGACGTGCCCATATACCTGCGGCTTGACGGCCGCAGCTACTTCCCCCTCCTCGTAGACTACCCCGAGCTTCGGGAGATCGATTTCCACGCGCTGCGCGAGAGCCTCGGCGACGGGGACGTCGTCGTCATGCCCCCCGTCCCCTACAGTCCCACCGAGAGCGACCTTCTCGCAGTCCTGTCGCCCCCTTCGAGGAAGCACCTGCTCGGGACGGACGACCGCGGGCGCGACGTTCTGAGCCGTATCGTCCACGGAACGCGCGTCTCCCTTTCGATCGGGTTCGTGGCCGTGGGTATAGCGGCCGTAATAGGGATCGTGATGGGTTCGGTGGCGGGCTACTACGGCGGCACGGTGGACTTCGTCGTATCGCGCCTATTCGAGGTGATGATGACCTTTCCCGTATTCTTCCTTATCCTCACCGTCCTTGCTTTCAGCAACCCGAGCATTTACAACATTATGATAGTGATCGGGGCTACGGGATGGACCGGCATCGCCCGGCTGGTGAGGGGCGAGTTCCTCCGCCTTCGCGAGCAGAGCTTCGTCGAGGCCGCCCGCGCCGTGGGCTGCGGCGACGGCCGTATAATGCTGAGGCACATGTTGCCCAACGCCCTGACACCCGTGCTTGTCGCGGCAACCTTCGGCGTGGCCGGGGCCGTGCTGGTCGAATCGGCGCTCAGCTTCCTCGGCTTCGGCGTTCTGCCGCCCGAGCCCACGTGGGGCGAAATACTGTCGCAGTCGAAGAAGTACGTCGACTTCGCCTGGTGGCTGGTGCTGTTCCCGGGGGCGGCGCTGTTCTTTACGGTGACGGCGTTCAATCTCGTGGGTGAGGGGTTCCGCGACGCTACGGACCCGCGCCTGAGGGGGAGGGAATGAGCGGCAACGGTGGAGACGTCTTACTCGATATAAGGGATCTACGCGTGACGTTCGCCGTCGACGGGGTGAGGGTGCCGGCCGTGGACGGCGTATCGATCATGGTTCGGCGCGGGGCTACCGTCTGCGTGGTGGGCGAGAGCGGCTGCGGCAAGACGGTGACGGCCCTCTCCATCCTGCGCCTCGTGCCCGAGCCCGCCGGCAGGATCGAGCGCGGCGTGGTGCTGTTCGAGGGCAGGGACCTCCTCACCCTCGACGAGGGTGAGCTGCGGCGAGTGCGGGGGCGGCTCATATCGATGGTGTTCCAGGAGCCCGTGAGTTCGCTCAACCCGGTGTTTACGGTGGGCGAGCAGGTGGCCGAGGCGCTCCGCACCCACGGCGTAGTGCCTCGGTCGGAGGAGAAAGGTCGTGTGGTGGAGCTGTTCCGAATGGTGGGCATACCCGATCCCGAGAGGCGTTACGACAGCTACCCGCACCAGCTGAGCGGGGGGATGTGCCAGCGCGTGATGATTGCCATGGCCCTTGCGTGCGGCCCCAAGCTGATCGTGGCCGACGAGCCCACGACGGCGCTCGACGTCACCATCCAAGCCGCTATCCTCGGGCTGCTCGACGATCTCAAGTCGAGCCTCGGGATGAGCCTGCTGCTCATCACACACGATTTCGGCATAGTGGCCCAGATGGCCGACGAGGTATACGTGATGTATGCGGGCAAGGTCGTGGAGCATGCTCCCGTAGGGGAGATCTTCGCCAACCCACGCCACCCCTACACGGTGGGGCTTCTGGAATCGCTCCCCACGATGGTGGGTGAGCGTAAACGCGGCCTCAAGGCCATACCCGGTACCGTCCCACCGCTCAACGCCCTGCCACAAGGATGCCGATTCCGCGACCGCTGCCCACTTGCCGAGGCGCGTTGCGCGGAGTCCGAGCCGCCCCTCATCGAGGTTGGCCCTCTCCACAGCTCGGCCTGCTTCTTTTGGGAGAGGGTTGAAGGAGGGCGCAGCCGTGGGTGAGCCGCTCGTGAGACTCGAAGGTCTCAAGAAGCATTTCCCTATCGGTGGGGGTGTGTTCTCGCGCCGCCGTTCCGTGCTGAAGGCGCTCGACGGCGTCGACCTGGAAATCGCAAGGGGCGAGACGCTGGGCGTAGTGGGCGAGAGCGGCTGCGGCAAGACGACGCTCGGCAAGACGGCGATAAGGCTCTATGAGCCCACGGCCGGGCGGATCGTCTTCGACGGAGTCGATATAACCGGGCTGGGCCAATCGGCTCTCAGGCCCTACCGGAGGCGGATGCAGATAGTGTTCCAGGACCCCTTCGGCTCGCTCAACCCGAGACACAGGGTCGAGGACATAGTGGCCGAGGGGCTCTACATACACGGTATCGTTCCCCGGGGGCGCCGCCGCGACGAGGTGGTGAGGCTGCTCGGCGAGGTGGGTCTGGGGGAGGACGCCCTAGGGCGCTATCCGCACGAGTTCAGCGGCGGACAGCGCCAGAGGATATCGATCGCGCGCGCCCTGGCCGTAAGGCCCGAGTTCGTCGTATGCGACGAGCCGGTCTCTGCGCTCGACGTCTCGGTCCAGGCACAGATAATAAACCTCTTCCTCGATCTTCAGCGCAAGTTCGAACTCACCTACATGTTCATCTCCCACGACCTTCGCGTCGTAAGGCACGTGAGCGACCGTATTGCCGTCATGTATCTGGGCAAGGTGGTCGAGTCGGCCCCCGCCGAGGCCCTTTACGCCGACCCCCTCCATCCCTATACGAAGATGTTGCTCGCCTCCGTGCCCGACCCGTCACCGGCACGCCGCAAGAGGCTCCTCGTCGCCCCGGGCGAGATGCCCTCGCCGGTAGATCCCCCGCAAGGGTGCCGGTTCTACTCTCGCTGTCCCCTGGCCGAGCAGCGGTGTGCGCTTGAGGAGCCCTTGCTGCGACCGGTTGGAGAGGGGCGGACGGTCGCCTGCCACCTCGTCTGATTCCCCCCGGTGGCCGCCGGGTGCTTGTAAATCGATTTTGTTGTATTATATTAAATCAGCTGAATTTCCGTCGCTTGCTGGTAAGTGATGAACATCAGGATTTCAGAGATAGTGGAGGGGGGACTCCGCATCACCACTCATCGCAGGCCTGAGTGGGTGGACAACGTACCCGAACTCTCCGCCCAGGACGACCATATGAGGCTGGTCTCCGACGTGCTTATCGACCTCTTTCTGACAAGGGAGGAGGGCGAGATCAACGTCTCCGGCACGGTGACGTTCACTCTCCACGCCCTCTGTTCGCGCTGTCTCGAGCCGGTCCGGCGGACCCTCAGTCCCGAGGTGCGGCTGGTGCTCACGAACGACGTCCGTTTCAGCGAGGACACCGACAGCGACCTCGACGTCGACTATGCCTACTACGAGGGCGAGGAGATAGTGCTGGGCGACTACCTGCGCGAGGTCGTGGCGATGGGCCTTCCTGTAAGGGTTCTGTGCGACGAAGGGTGCCGCGGTTTGTGTCCACACTGCGGAGCCAACCTCAACGCCGGCGACTGTGGTTGCCGTTCCCACTGGGTCGATCCGCGCCTGGTGGTGCTCGAGAAGATCAGAGACCAATTGAAATAGGGAGTTGTCATGGCGCTGCCCAAGAGAAGAAACTCAAGATCGCGCTCCAGAAAGAGGAGGACCCATTACAAGGCCTCCATGCCGGGCGTGTCGATCTGTCCGAACTGCGGTGAGATGAAGCCTCCTCATAGGGCCTGTTCCGAGTGCGGTTTCTACAAGGGACGCACTTTCAAGGACGAAAGCCAGGCCGGGGCCGAGGAGTGACCGCCACCAGTCTATGAAAATCGCTCTTGATGTGATGGGGGGCGACTACGGCCCCCGTGAACTCATCGAAGGCGCCTTGTCGGCGGTGGACGAAGTGGAAGCCGACATAGCCTTGGTGGGCAGAGCCGACGAGATAGCGGAGTACATCAAGAGGGAGCGCGGTTCCATACCCTCGGGGATGGAGATCGTGGGATCGACCGAGGTGGTCGAGATGGGGGAGCCGATGGCCCGGGCTCTCCGCAAGTCCGACAGCTCCATCCGGGTTGCCGTCGGAATGGTCAAGGAAGGGGAAGCCGAGGCCGTGGTCAGCATGGGCCACTCGGGCGTGTTCATGGCCCTGTGCATGATCACGCTGGGCAAGATCGAGGGCGTAAACCGCCCGGCGCTGGGGGCGCTGATACCTACGCTGAGGGGCGAATCACTGCTCGTAGACGTCGGGGCCAACGTCGATGTCGGACCCGAGCAGTTGTTCCAGTTCGGTGTGATGGGTACGGCGTTCTTTGAGATATACACGGGCCATTCGAGGGTGAAAACGGCTCTGTTGAGCAACGGCGAAGAAGAGATCAAGGGAAACGAGGCCACGCGCAAGGCCAGCGCCATGTTCAGGTCGCACCTGCCGGGCTACGTTGGCTACGTTGAGGGCAAGGACTTGCTGCTCGGCAATGTCGACGTTGTCGTCTGCGACGGCTTCGTGGGCAACATACTGCTCAAGATGGGTGAAGGTTTCGTCGAGCTTCTGCCCCGGTACATGGAGCTCCACATGAACAGGATAGCGGAGCAGATGGGCGTGCGCGGCGGTACGGCGGAGGTCGGCCGCTTGGTGGAAGTCCTTGAACGCCTCCTCACCGAGAGGTTCGATTACCGGGAGTACGGGGGCGCTTTGTTGTTGGGAGTGAGGGGGGTGTGCGTTCTGGGTCACGGCCGCTCGCGGGCGCGGGCGGTGAAGAACGCCATCGTGATGGCCGACAGGTTCGCACGCAGCGACCTGGTGGAGGAGATCGAGCGCAAGGTGGCCGAGTATGTGGGAGCGTCAGGCTGAGCGTGCAACGGGGGGCGCCGCTCGGTCCGGTGTTGAGTTGACGGGGGCGTTTCCATCATGATTGGATACGTTTTTCCGGGTCAAGGATCGCAGTACGCCGGCATGGGCAGGGATTTCTACGAGCGCTACGCCGAGGCCCGCCGCGTGTTCGAAGAGGCCAGCGATGCACTGGGGCTCGACGTGGCGGCGCTGTGTTTCGATGCTCCCGAGGAAGAGCTCAAGCTCACCCAGAACGCTCAGCCGGCCATATTGACTGTGAGCGTAGCCGTACTGCGCGTGCTCGAGGGACTGGGGTTGCCGCGGCCCTCGCTCGTGGCCGGCCACAGCCTGGGCGAATACACGGCGCTCGTTGCGGCCCGGGCGCTCGGGCTTGGTGACGCCGTACGTATCGTGCGGGAGCGCGGCCGCTACATGCAGGAGGCGGTGCCCGTGGGCGAGGGGGCAATGGCCGCCGTGCTGGGCTTCCCCGAGGGCGGTGTGGAGGCCGTGTGCGCCGAGGCAGCCTCGGAGGGCCGCGTGGTGAGCCCCGCAAACTACAACGCCCCGGGCCAGGTGGTCATATCGGGCCACGCGGACGCCGTCCAGAGGGCGTCCCGCATGGCTCTCGAGAGAGGAGCCAGAAAGGTGGTGCCGCTGCGTGTGAGCGCTCCATTCCACTGCGGGCTTATGAGGCCTGCGGCCGAGAGGCTGCGCGCGGTGCTAGAAGAGGTGGAGATATCTCCTCTCGAGGTCCCGGTCGTTACCAACACCGAGGCCCGACCCAACGACGATCCGGCCCGCGTCAAGGAGTTGCTCTGCGAGCAGGTGTCCAGCCCCGTCAGGTGGGACGAATCGGTCCGCTTCATGGTCGAGCGCGGAGTGGAGAGGTTCATTGAGATCGGGCCCGGCAACGTGCTCACGGCCCTGGTGAGGCGGACGGTAAAGGGAGCTCGGGTGGTGAGCGTGGCTACGGTAGAACAGGCGGAGAGGTTGGCAAATGAAGGGTTTAGCTGGTAAGGTTGCAGTCGTCACCGGGGGCTCGCGCGGTATCGGCCGCGCCGTAGCGCTGAGGCTCGCGCGCGAGGGGGCCCACGTTGTCGTAAACTACGTGTCCAATCCCAGCCTTGCCGAGGAGGTGGCCGGCCAGATCGAGGCCGCGGGCGGAAAGTGCGACGTCGTGGGATTCGACGTCTCCGACCACGGCGCGACGTCACGGGCCATGGCCGACGTCGTCGACCGGTTGGGGACCGTGCACATTTTGGTCAACAACGCGGGAATCACCCGGGACGGCCTGCTCGTCAGGATGAAGGAGCAGGACTGGGACGAGGTGCTGGCCGTCAACCTAAAGGGGGTGTTCAACACGACGCAGGCCGTGGCCAGGGTGATGATGCGCCAGCGGTGGGGTAGAATAGTGAACGTGACATCGGTCGTGGGCGAGATGGGCAATGCGGGACAGCCCAACTACAGTGCCTCGAAGGCCGGTATCATAGGGTTCACCAAATCGGTGGCCCGTGAGCTGGGATCGAGGGGCGTTACGGTAAACGCCGTGAGCCCCGGCTTCATTGAGACGGACATGACGCGTGACCTTCCCGAGGCCGTGCGGAAGGCGTACGTCGGTTCGATCGCCCTGGGAAGATTCGGAAGCCCGGAGGACGTGGCCGGTGTGGTGGCGTTTCTAGTCTCGGACGAGGCGTCGTACATAACGGGGGAGGTGGTGCGGGTGAACGGTGGACTCTACATGTAAAATCCTATCGTTAACTGGAGGAAAGGAGTATGTCTGTAGAACTCGAGCAGGACATAGTGGCCAAGGTCAAGGACATGGTCTCTGCCCAGCTTGGAAAGCCCGTGGACGAGATAGATCTCGATGCGGCCTTTATTGAAGACCTGGGTGCCGATTCGCTGGATCTGGTCGAGCTGGTGATGGCCATGGAGGATGAGTTTGGACTGGAGATCTCGGACGAGGACGCCGAGAAGATAGTGACCGTGAGGGACGCCGTCAACTACATTCTGGAGCGCAAGAACTAGTCATGAAGAGGCGCGTCGTGGTAACCGGGATCGGGCTGCTCACGCCCGTGGGGCTCGATACCATGTCGACGTGGGATGCGATCTGCCACGGCAGGTCCGGCATATCGCGTATTGACAAATTCGATCCCTCCAACCTGAAGACCCAGATCGCCGGACAGGTCAAGGGATTCGACCCCACGCAATACATGGACAAGAAGGAGGTCCGTCGGAGCGACCCCTTCATACACTACGCCATCGCGGCCGCGAGCATGGCTCTCAACGATGCGGGGCTCGAGATAACCGATGAGCTGTCGACCCGCGTGGGCACCTACGTCAGCTCCGGTATAGGCGGCCTCAACACGTTCTGTCGGAACGTAATAGAGATGTACGAGCGCGGCCCCGGGCGTGTCTCACCGTTCTTCATCCCCTCGATGATAGCCAACATGGCCGCCGGGTATGTATCTATATATTTCAACGCCAAGGGGCCCAGCCTGTGCGCGGCCACGGCTTGCGCCGCTAGCGCCCACGCCGTGGGCGAGGCCGCCCGCCTCATCGGGTGCGGCGACGCCGACGTCATGATAGCAGGCGGCACCGAGGCCCCCCTGCTTCCGGTCGCCATAGCCGGTTTCAACTCTATGCGTGCCCTCTCGACCAGAAACGACGAGCCCGAGCGTGCCTCGCGCCCCTTCGACCGTGACCGCGACGGCTTTATCATGGGCGAGGGCGCCGGCATCCTGGTGCTGGAGGAACTGGAGTTCGCGCGCAGGAGGGGGGCCAGGATCTACGCCGAGATACTGGGGTTCGGGATGAGTAGCGACGCACACCATATCACCGCCCCCGCCCTCGACGGCGCCGTAAACTGCATGAAGCGTGCGCTCGAGAACGCATCGGTCAACCCCGAGGACGTGGGTTACATAAACGCCCACGGCACCTCCACATCGCTCAACGACGTCAACGAGACCAGGGCCATAAAGTGTGTGTTCGGCGAACATGCCTACAGCCTGCCGGTCAGTTCGACCAAGTCCATGACCGGTCACCTGCTGGGGGCCGCCGGGGGGGTGGAGGCGGCGTTCACCGTACTGGCCATAACGACAGGGGTGTTGCCGCCCACGATCAACCTCGACAACCCCGATCCCGAGTGTGACCTCGACTACGTTCCGAACGAGGCCCGCAAGGTGCGTGTCGACGTGGCCGTCTCAAATTCGTTTGGCTTCGGGGGCACGAACGTGACCCTGGTCGTGGGGAGATACGATGGCTGAGAGAAGAGTGGTCTTGGGTTGCGACCATGCCGGCGTAAGGCTCAAGAACCGCATAAAGGAGTATCTCAAGGACCGCGGCTACGAGGTGGTCGACGTGGGGGCCGACGGAGACGAGAGTGTCGACTACCCTGACTACGCGAGCGTCGTGGCCAGGAAGGTGTCGCGCGGCGAGGCCGAGCGCGGCATCCTGGTTTGCGGCTCCGGCGTGGGCATGGCCATCGTGGCCAACAAGTACCCGGGTGTGCGCGCCGTGCACGCCTCCGATGTGGCTACGGCCGAGGTCAGCCGCCGGCACAACGACACGAACGTGTTGGCGCTGGGAGCCAGGTTTCCACTCAAGGACCCGGTCGAGGAGATAGTGCGGGTATGGCTCGAAGCCGAGTTCGAGGGGGGCAGGCACGAGAGAAGGCTGAACAAGATAAAGAAGATCGAGTCCTCCCTGAACGGCGGTGACGAGTAGTACGGCTGGTCTCCTTCCCCTCTGCAATTGAGCGCCTTGCGCTGCCTTGGATGCGGGTGCGTCGCTACCACTGGGGGCAGACAGCTCACCCCTGGGCCCGACGCTTTCCGGCGAGGGGCGGGTGCCTCATGGGGAGCGCCGGCGCGTCGGATGTCGCCTGACCGTGCGTTCTTCGGGTTGGAACTGCCGTCGTTGTTCGGGTATATATTTTGACCGCACGCCACTCATAATGCAGAAGGCAAATCCGTTTCGGGGGACCGACCGATGAGTTCAAAAGTTTCTTCCGCTACTAGGTCTAAGCTGGCTACTTCCATGGGGGATGTGACCTACTACAGCCTCCACCTGCTCGCCGGCGAGATGGGATTCGATCTTGAAAAACTCCCGTTCGCGATCCGCGTGGTGCTCGAGAACGTGTTGCGAAACGAAGACGGCCGCACCGTGACCGCCGACGACGTGGCCAACGTGGCTTCGTGGTCTCCCTCGTCGGGGGCTAAGAAGGAGGTGCCCTACAAGCCTGCCCGCGTGATACTGCAGGACTTCACGGGCGTGCCCGGTGTAGTGGATCTCGCGGCCATGCGGGCCGTGGTGGCTCGGATGGGCGATGACCCCGAGAAGATAAACCCCATCGTTCCGGTCGATCTGGTGATAGACCACTCGGTCCAGGTCGACTACTTCGGCATGCCCGACGCGTTCAGGAAGAACGTCGAGCGTGAGTACGAGCGAAACAAGGAACGCTACGCCTTCCTGCGGTGGGCCCAGAAGTCGTTCCGCAACTTCCGCGTCGTTCCCCCGGGGACGGGCATCGTGCATCAGGTCAACCTCGAATACCTGGCCACCGTCGTGGCCCACCGCCGCGAGGGCGACACCGTCGTGGCCTATCCCGACACGCTGATAGGCACCGACTCGCACACGACGATGATAAACGGCCTCGGCGTGCTGGGCTGGGGTGTGGGCGGTATCGAGGCCGAGGCCTGTATGCTCGGCCAGCCCCTCTACATGCCGCTTCCCGAGGTGGTGGGGTTCAAGCTTACGGGTGCCCTGGCCGACGGCGTCACGGCCACCGATCTTGTGCTGACGGTGACGCAGATGTTGAGGGAGAAGGGCGTGGTGGGCAAGTTCGTCGAGTTCTACGGCCCCGGTCTCTCGAATCTCTCGCTCCCCGACAGGGCGACGGTATCGAACATGTGCCCCGAGTACGGGGCTACGGTGGGGTTCTTCCCCGTGGACGAGGAAACGCTGCACTATCTCAGGGGGACGGGCCGCCCTAGGGAGGTGGTGGAGCTGGTGGAGGCCTACACAAAGGCCCAGGGCCTCTTCAGGACGGACGACGGCGTGGAGCCGCTCTATACGGAGACGATCGAACTGGATATGGCCACGGTGGAATCGTCCCTTGCCGGCCCCAGCCGTCCCCAGGACCGGATACCTCTCAAGGATCTTAAGCGCAGTTCGGCGGGGTTCCTCACGGGTGCGGAGGCCGGGGACAGGGAGGTGGAAATCGAGGTCGAGGGACGGAAGACTACGCTGAGGGACGGCTCCGTCGTGATCGCCGCCATCACGAGCTGTACGAATACGTCCAACCCCTCGGTCATGCTGGGAGCTGGCCTCCTGGCCAAGAAAGCCGTCGAGGCCGGCCTCGACGTGGGCCCGGCCGTAAAGACCAGCCTCGCCCCCGGCTCGCGCGTCGTGACCGACTATCTCGAGGGGTCTGGTCTTATGGAATACCTCGAGCGGCTGCGGTTCAACCTCGTAGGCTACGGCTGTACGACGTGTATCGGAAACAGCGGCCCCCTGCCGGATGCCGTGGCGGCCGCCGTGAGGGAGAAAGGCCTCAACGTGGCAGCCGTACTCAGCGGCAACCGCAACTTCGAGGGGCGCATTCACCCCCTGGTCAAGCTGTCGTTCCTGGCGTCGCCCCCGCTGGTCGTGGCCTTTGCTCTTGCCGGTGCGATCGATGTCGATCTCCTGAACGAGCCGCTCGGCAGGAACGCCGCGGGCGAAGAGGTCTATCTCCGTGACATCTGGCCGTCGCAGGCCGAGATACGGGAGCTCGTGCACAAGGCGCTCGATCCCGAGCTGTTCCGTGGACGCTACGCGCATGTCTTCGAGGGGGACGACCTATGGCGATCGATGGACGTTCCAGAGGGGAAGCTTTACCACTGGGATCCTGACTCTACCTACATACAGGAACCCCCCTTCTTCGAGGACTTCACCCTGGAGACCAGCCCGCCGTCTGATATCCGCGGAGCCCGGCTACTCGTACTTCTGGGAGATTCGGTCACCACAGACCACATCTCACCTGCCGGGGCCATCCCCAAGGACAGCCCCGCCGGGCGGTATCTCATCGCTCGGGGCGTTCCCCCCTCGCAGTTCAACAGCTACGGCTCGCGCAGGGGGAACCACGAGGTGATGATCCGCGGTACGTTCGCGAACATAAGGCTCCGCAACCACATGGTCCCCGGCAGAGAGGGCGGCTGGACCCGGCACATGCCCGACGGTGAGATCATGACCATATTCGATGCCGCCGAGAAGTACCGTTCCGAAGGGGTGCCTCTTGTGGTGATGGGGGGGAAGGAGTACGGCAGTGGTTCTTCCCGCGACTGGGCTGCCAAGGGAACGCAGTTGCTGGGTGTCAAGGCAGTCATCGCCGAGAGCTTCGAGCGCATACACCGGAGCAACCTGGTGGGGACGGGCGTGTTGCCGCTCCAGTTCGTGGACGGTGAGAACGCGTCCACCTGGGGGATCGACGGCACCGAGGTATTCGACATCGAGGGTATAGGCGAGGGGATAGAGCCGGGCAAGACACTCACCGTGACTGTGCACCGAAAGGATGGTCGTGTCGACAGCTACCGGGTGCGGTGCCGCCTGGACAGCTCCGTGGAGGTGGAGTACTACGAGAACGGTGGAATTCTTCCCTGCGTCCTGCGCCAGATCCTTTCGTCGTCCTAGCCCCTAGGGTGGGACTGCACCTCCTCCGTCAGGGTGGGGTGGATATCGGTTTATTTTTTTGCAATCTCATGTAATATTCATTCCCATCGTGGGATGATACCAACACCAACCATTTGAAGGAGACGTCGTCATGGCCGAAGGTTCCAGGATCGAGATCGACAAGGAAAGCAGATCGCTGAGAGTGCCCGACGATCCCATCATACCGTTCATCGAGGGCGACGGTACCGGGCCCGATATCTGGCGCGCCGCGAAGATGGTGTTCGATGCAGCCGTCGAGAAGTCCTATTCGGGGGTTAGGAAGATCGTATGGAAAGAGGTTCTGGCCGGAGAGAAGGCCTACAACCTGACCGACAACTGGCTGCCCGAGGAGACGGTCGATGCCATAAGGACCTACGTTGTAGCCATCAAGGGACCGCTCACTACACCCGTAGGAGGCGGCATACGCAGCCTTAACGTAGCGCTTCGGCAGATCCTCGACCTCTATGCCTGTGTACGCCCCGTGCGATGGATACGCGGCACGCCTACTCCCGTCAAGAACCCGCAGCTCATGGACGTGGTAATCTTCCGTGAGAACACAGAGGACGTTTACGCCGGAATAGAGTGGGAGTCCGGTTCGGCGGAGGCTAAGAAGCTCATAGACTATCTCAACTCCACTTTCGGAACCAAGATACGGGAGGATTCCGGTATCGGGATCAAACCCGTCAGCCGCTACGGTACGCAGCGCTTGGTACGCAAGGCCATCGACTACGCCATAAAGCACGGGCGCCGCAGTGTGACGCTCGTGCACAAGGGCAACATAATGAAGTTCACCGAGGGTGCGTTCAGGAACTGGGGCTACGAGGTGGCCGCCGAGGAGTTCGGCGATTACACCGTGACCGAGGACGACCTCTGGAACAAGTACGACGGCAAGGTGCCCGAGGGTAAGGTGGTCATCAAGGACCGCATCGCCGACAACATGTTCCAACAGGTCCTCACGCGGCCGGCCGAGTACGACGTGATCGCAACTCTCAACCTCAATGGCGACTACCTATCGGACGCATGCGCCGCACAGGTGGGCGGCCTCGGCGTGGCCCCGGGGGGCAACATCGGCGACTACACGGCGCTCTTCGAGGCAACTCACGGCACTGCGCCCAAGTACGCGGGCCAGGACAAGGTCAATCCCGGTTCTCTCATACTCTCGGGCGTGATGATGCTCGAATATCTGGGTTGGAAGGAGGCGGCCGACCTGATAGTGAAGGCCATGGAGAAGACCGTTTCCGAGAAGAGGGTAACCTACGATCTCGAGAGGCAGCTCGAAGACGCCACGCTCCTTAAGTGCTCCGAGTTCGGCGAGGCCATAGTCGAGAACATGGACCACTTCGTTTGAGCGCTGGCCCTTCCGTGCTGCTCGAATGCTGAAGTCACTCCAGGAGGAACGTGCAATATGGGTAGGAAGAAGATATCTGTCATAGGGGCCGGCAACGTAGGTGCCACCACCGCCCTCAGGCTGGCCGAGATGGAGCTTGGCGACGTGGTGATGGTGGACATCGTCGAAGACATGCCCCAGGGCAAGGCCCTCGACCTGATGGAGAGCGCGCCGGTGATCGGGTTCGACGTAAACGTCGTTGGCACGAACGGCTACGACGAGACCGAGGGCTCGGACATCGTCGTCATAACCTCGGGTGTGCCGCGCAAGCCCGGGATGAGCAGGGACGACCTTCTCTCCATAAATGCAAAGATAGTAAAGGAAGTGACCGAGCGAGTGGTGGCGGCTTCTCCGGGCTGCATCCTGATAGTGGTGTCGAATCCGCTTGACGCTATGACCTATCTGGCGCACAAGGTAAGCGGCTTTCCGAGAGAAAGGGTGATGGGCATGGCGGGCGTGCTTGATTCGGCCCGCTTCCGCGCCTTCATCGCCATGGAGCTCGGGGTCTCGGTCGACAACATTCACGCCTTCGTCCTCGGCGGCCACGGCGACGACATGGTGCCGCTCGCGCGCTATACGACCGTCGCGGGCGTGCCCATCACGGAGCTGATGCCGGCCGAGAGGGTGGAGGCCCTTATACAACGCACGCGACAAGGAGGGGCGGAGATAGTAAAGCTCCTCAAGACCGGAAGCGCCTACTACGCCCCGGCGTCGTCCACGGCCGAGATGTGTGAGGCCATCCTGAAGGACAAGAAGAAGATACTGCCTGCTTGCGTGCTCGCCCGCGGCGAATACGGCCTTGAGGACGTGTTCTGCGGACTCCCGGCCAAGCTCGGTGCCGGTGGCGTGGAGGGCATATTCGAGATCGAGCTCGCGGACGAAGAAAGAGAGTCTCTCCACCGCTCGGCGGGGCACGTCAAGGAGCTTTGTGAGCGGATACACGAGCTGGGCGTGTTGTAGCTTCAGCTCCGCGGCCGCACGGCGCTTCCCAGCCGCTGTGAGGGTAGGGCGTCAGGCAGCACCTGCAGGGCGTCCGCCGCGATTGGGGGTGCAAGTGGAGTAGGCGTATCCCTCAAACCGATCGTAGGAGATGGGACCAGATGTCTGATATCAAAGAGGGTGTCAGGTGGACCACCGTAAGCAAGAAGTTCCTCAACGGGATTACGGGCCTGGGGCTTGTGGCGTTCGTCATCCTGCATCTTTCTGAGAACCTGCTTCTCTTGTCCAAGGATCCGGACCGATACAATTCCTACGCTCACTTTCTGTGGAGCCTGGGTCCGATACTCACGGTGCTCGAGGTGCTGTTGTTGCTGGTCTTCCTACTCCACATCGTATCGGCGGTCTCCGTCTATCTGCAGAACCGACGCGCCAGGAGGACGGGGTACAGCTTACTCCGCAGCCGTGGCAAGCCCAGTAGGAAGACCATCTCGTCGGTCACCATGATAGTGACCGGCCTCGTGCTGTTGGCTTTCCTCGTATGGCACGTCCTCACTTTCCGCTTCGGCTCGGGAGTTGCCGAAGGGTACGTCACACTCATAGACGGCAGTCAGGCCAGAGACCTCTACAGGCTGGTGATGGAGTTCTTCTCCCTTCCGTTCAATGTTGTTGCTTACGTGGTCGTGATGGTGCTTCTGGGATTCCACCTCCGCCACGGCTTCTGGAGCGCGTTCCAGTCGTTGGGTGTCAACCACCCCAAGTACTCGCCCTTCATCTATGCCGTCGGCATAGCGGTGGCCGTAGTGCTGGCGGTGGGTTTTTTGCTCTTGCCGGTCGTCCTTTATCTCAGGGGAGGTGTATGAGCTATGTTCCCGGATTCAAACGTGCCCAGCGGACCCATCGAGGAGCGGTGGAGCAGGCATAAGGCTGCAATAAGGCTGGTGGCACCGGCCAACAGGAGAAAATACACGGTGATCGTCGTGGGCACTGGGCTGGCCGGGGCATCGGCCGCCGCCTCGCTCGGCGAGCTGGGCTACAACGTAAAGAGCTTCTGCATTCACGACACCCCGCGCCGGGCCCACAGTGTTGCGGCCCAGGGGGGGATCAACGCCGCCAAAAACTACCAGAACGACGGCGACAGCACGTGGAGGCTGTTCTACGACACGATAAAGGGTGGCGACTACCGTTCGCGTGAATCGAACGTCTACAGGCTTGCCGAGATAAGCGTAAACATAATCGACCAGTGCGTGGCCCAAGGGGTGCCGTTCGCCCGCGAGTACGGAGGGCTGCTGGCCAATCGTTCCTTCGGGGGAGTGCAGGTGTCACGCACTTTCTATGCCCGCGGACAGACCGGGCAGCAGTTGTTGCTCGGCGCCTACAGCGCGCTCATGCGACAGGTCAAGGCCGGCCAGGTGGAGCTCTTCCCTAAGCGCGAGATGCTCGATCTCGTAGTCGTCAACGACAAGGCCCGCGGCATCGTCTGCCGCAACCTCTACACGGGGGAGATAGAGTCCCACGCGGCCGACGCCGTCGTCTTGGCCACGGGCGGTTACGCCAACGTCTACTACCTCTCGACCAACGGCAAGAACTCCAACGTCACCGCTTCTTGGCGGTGTTACAAGCGGGGGGCCTATTTCGCCAACCCCTGTTTCTCGCAGATACATCCCACCTGTATACCGTTCTCTGGCGAATACCAGTCGAAGCTCACTCTCATGAGCGAGAGCCTCCGCAACGACGGCCGGGTATGGGTGCCCAAGATGAAGGGCGACAAGCGACCGCCCAACGAGATCCCGGAATCGGAGAGGGACTACTATCTGGAGCGGATGTATCCGAGCTTCGGCAACCTGGTGCCGCGCGACGTCGCCTCCCGCGCCGCAAAGCGCGTGTGCGACGAGGGCCGCGGCGTGGGCCCGAGCGGCCATGCCGTCTACCTTGATTTCTCCGACGCCATAAAGAGGCTTGGCATTGATGTCGTGCGCGACAAGTACGGCAACCTGTTCGAGATGTACGAGAGAATAACGGGCGAGAACCCTTACGAGATGCCCATGCGAATCTATCCCGCCCCCCACTACGTGATGGGCGGCCTGTGGGTCGACTACAACTTGATGAGTACGATCCCCGGCCTCTTCGTAATAGGGGAAGCCAACTTCTCCGACCACGGGGCCAACCGCCTGGGTGCCAGCGCACTCATGCAGGGGCTTGGTGATGGGTACTTCATCGTGCCCTACACCGTGGGCAACTATCTCGCCGGCGCCGACCTGCCGCCGGTAAGCACCGACAGCCCGCAGTTCCGTGAGATCGAGGCCAGCGTCCGCCAGTTCACCTCGTCGCTTCTCTCCATCGACGGCAAAAAGACGCCCACCGAGTTCCACCGTGAGCTGGGTAAGATAATGTGGGACTACGTCGGAATGTCGAGAAACGAGAAGGGGCTCAAGTACGCGCTCGAAGAGATACCCCGTCTAAGGGAGGAGTTCTGGGAGAACCTCAAGGTGCCGGGCTCGGGCGAGACGTTCAACAAGAACCTCGAGCTCGCGGGCAGGGTGGCCGATTTCCTCGAGCTCGGCGAGCTGATGGCCAGGGACGCGCTCGAGAGAAACGAGTCCTGCGGCGCCCACTTCCGAGAGGAGTACCAGACGCCCGACGGCGAGGCCCTGCGCAACGACGAGGAATACGCCTATGTGGCGGCGTGGGAGTACAAAGGGGACGACGCCGTGCCCGAGCTGCACAAGGAACCCTTAGTCTTCGAGTTTGTCAAACCGTCGCAGAGAAGCTACAAATAAGACTCATCGACCAGGAGCCGCAAGATGAGACTCGAATTGGTTATCTGGCGCCAACCGGACGCCAACTCAAAGGGCAGATTCGTAACCTACCAACTGGACGACGTGTCGCCGCACATGTCGTTCCTTGAGATGCTGGACGTGCTCAACGAGAAGCTCGCCCGCGAGGGCGAGGACCCGGTTGCATTCGACAGCGATTGCCGTGAAGGCATTTGTGGTACGTGCGGCATGGTGATAAACGGCTATCCTCACGGGCCCAACCGGCTGACCAGCGTCTGCCAGCTTCACATGCGTTTCTTCAAAGACGGCGACCGCATCGTCATCGAGCCGTTCAGGGCCGAGGCCTTCCCCATCGTCAAAGACCTCGTGGTCGACCGCAGCGCCTTCGACAAGATCATCCTCGAGGGGGGCTACATCAGCGTCAACACCGGCAGCGCCCCGGACGGCAACACCATTCTCATACCCAAGGAGATCGCCGACAAGGCCATGGACGCGGCCGAGTGCATTGGGTGCGGTGCCTGCGTTGCGGCTTGCCCCAACGCGTCGGCCTCCCTTTTCGTGGGGGCCAAAGTCTCGCATCTGGCCCTCCTGCCCCAGGGACACCCCGAACGGAAGCGCCGGGTGCTAAGCATGGTCAAGGCGATGGACCGGCTGGGGTTCGGCAGCTGCTCGAATCACGCCGAATGCGAGGCCGTCTGTCCAAGGGGCATCTCCATATCCAATATAGCGCGCATGCGCCGCGAGTACATAAAGGCGTGGCTTTCGGGGGGCTGAGAAAGGGGGCGTAGCGCGCACGGTCCCACGTCACCCACAACTCTGAGGAGGTAGATGAGTTGAACATACACGAGTATCAGGCCAAGGAGTTGCTGTCGAAGTACGGCGTGAAGGTTCCGACGGGCAAGGTCGCCTCAACGCCCGAAGAGGCCGAGCGGATAGCGTCCGATCTGCGCGCCGACAAAATTGTGGTAAAGGCGCAGGTGCATGCAGGCGGCAGGGGCAAGGCCGGCGGCATAAAGGTGGCTTCGTCGCCTGCCGATGTAAGGCGCATAGCCGAGGAGATGCTGGGGATGAGGTTGGTCACCCATCAGACCGGCCCCGAGGGGAAGATCGTGCACAAGGTGCTTATCGAGGAAGGGGCCAACATAGAGCGCGAGCTCTATCTGGGTATGGTAGTCGACCGTGCGGCCGAGAAGGTGGTGGTGATGGCGAGCCCCGAGGGTGGGGTGGAGATAGAGGAGGTGGCCTCGAGGAGCCCGGAGAAGATCTTGAAGGTACACGTCGAACCGGCGTTGGGTCTGATGCCGTTCCAGGCGAGGAAAATAGCCTACTTCCTGGGACTTGAGGGGAAGCTGGTGGGCAAGGCGGTGCGGTTCATCGACGCCCTCTACAGGGCGTTCGTCGGGAGCGATTGCTCGCTGGCCGAGATAAACCCGTTGATCGTGACCTCCGAAGGTGAGGTGTTGGCTCTGGACAGCAAGATAAACTTCGATGACAACGCCCTCTTCCGCCATCCCGACAATGAGAAGATGCTTGATCCCGATGAAGAGGACCCGCACGAGCTTGAGGCGAAGAAATGGGGGCTCAGCTACGTAAAGCTCGAAGGGGACATCGGATGCCTGGTAAACGGCGCGGGCCTCGCCATGGCGACCATGGACATCATAAAGTACTACGGGGCCGAGCCGGCCAACTTCCTCGACGTTGGAGGCGGCGCCAGCACTGAACAGGTTACACAGGCCTTCAAGATGATACTGAGCGATCCCAACGTCAAGGCCGTCCTCGTCAACATCTTCGGCGGGATAATGAAGTGTGACACCATAGCCAACGGAATCATCACTGCCGCTCGCGAGGTGGGCATCGAGGTGCCCCTGTTCGTAAGACTCGAGGGTACGAACGTGGAGTTAGGCCGAAAGTTGCTCGCCGAATCGGGCCTCGACATAACGACTGGCGGCGACATGAGAGAGGTTGCCAGAAAGGCCGCCGAGGCGGTGCTCGCCCAGCGCGGCGCCTGAATCGGGGGGGGGGCGATACGTGTGTACCTTCCGGCCGGTAGCCTGGTGGTGCCGTATGCACGCTGCACCATAGGGGCAGCGTGGCGATCTCTACGCCCCACCCCCCTTCCAGGAAGGGGCGTTCACCTTCACCAAAGGCCGCGAGTGGTAGATGCACCACTTGTTTTCCCCCCAGCCCTTCAGCGGTAGAGCGTCCTTGTGTGCCGCAGGTAACTGAACTCGAAGCTTTAAGCCTGGGTCCGGCGTGGTGCGTTCCTCGTTGCAGGAGGGGCGACAGTATCAGATACAGCTAGCTGCATCATAGTGCCGTACCGCCCGTATCTCTGGCGGCGTGTTCAATGGATCCTGTGGCTCGCCCCGCATGGAATGGGCGCGGCCGACGGTCGTGTGTGCCTCACCCCGACGAGGCGTCTTCGAGTGCGCGCTGTGGAGAAGCCGCGGGTCCGGGGCGTGTTACGGCGCTTTCGACCCGGCGGTCCCTCTGTCCGTCTCCCCTGGCCCGCCCCCTCTAACTAGTGCGTCCCTCCGCCCGAGGGTTCTCTCCTAGGCTCATTACCTTCGGTGATCGCGCCTCGGGATTTCTATGCAACCACACGTCTTGCGGCGTGCTCAACGCCGTTTCTTACGTATCAAATATAATGGTTTAGACCCGATACAGCGCATTCTTAATCCTTTCCATTATGCTTCCTTGACATTTCCCGATTGATGATTAGGTTAAAGGGTGAGGTTCGAGATGGGAACAGTTGCCAAGTTGGATTCATTGGAGCTTTACCTGAAGGAGGTCTCCCGCTACCCGGTACTTGACCGTGAGGAGGAGAGGAGGCTTGCCCTGAAGTACCGTGAGGAAGGCGACCTCGAGGCCGCCAGGCTGCTCGTGCTCTCGAACCTGAGGTTCGTGGTCAAGATGGCGGCCCAGTACGCCTCCTATGGGGTGCCGCTGCTCGACCTCATACAGGAAGGGACGCTCGGGCTGATGAAGGCCGTCCGGAGCTTTGATCCCCGCAAGGGAACTAGGCTCATCTCATATGCCGTCTGGTGGATAAAGGCTTATATACATAACTTCATTATGCGCTCGTGGAGCGTTGTCAAGCTGGGCACCACCGAAGCGCAACGCAAGCTGTTCCATAAGCTCGGGCGCAAGAAGAGGGAGCTGGACCTGGCCGAAGACGCCCCGCTTGAAGACGACGAGATAGCCCGCTTGGCCGACGCTTTCGGCGTCAAGGAATCGGATGTGCGTATGATGGAGACGCGTACCCAGGCCAGGGACCTCTCACTCGATGTCCACGCACCAGACGGCGACGGCTCTCTAGCCTATCTGGACCTGCTCGTGGACGACCGCCTCACGCAGGAGGAGCTGGTCGGGGAGGTCGAGATGGAGCGTGTGGGCTGGGAGGCCATAAGGGACGGAATGGCGGAACTCACTCCGCGCGAAAGGGTGGTGGTCGAGGGTAGGTACCTGTGTGAGAAGCCCAAGAAGCTCCACGAGTTGGGCCGGGAGCTGGGGGTGTCGAAGGAGAGGGTGAGGCAGATCGAGGCATCGGCCGTCCGCAAGCTGCGAGCCATAGCGGCCCGCCGCCTGGAGGGGGCCGGGGCAATAGAGTGTGAGTGTACCTGTTGAGATGGAAGACCAACGAGGAGGAGACACATAGATGGCGAAGAAAATCATAGGGATCGATCTTGGCACCACCAACTCTGTGGTGGCGGTGGTCGAGGCCGGCGAGCCCAAGGTGATCATAAACGAGGAAGGCAACCGAACGACCCCATCGGTGGTCGCCTTCACCAAGGAGGGTGAGATACTCGTCGGCGGGCCGGCCAAGCGTCAGGCTATCGTCAATCCCGAGAATACGGTGTTCTCGATAAAGCGCCTAATGGGTATGCGCTACGAGGAGGCCCAGGACGAGGCCAAGCGCCTTCCCTACAAGGTTGTGCGCGCCGACAACGGCGACGCCTGGATCGAGGTGATGGGGAAGAAGTACTCTCCACCTCAGATATCGGCCTTCATCCTTGGCAAGCTTAAGAAAGCCGCCGAGGAGTATCTCGGACACGAGGTAACCGAGGCCGTAATCACCGTGCCCGCCTACTTCAACGACAGCCAGCGCCAGGCCACCAAGGACGCGGGCAAGATAGCCGGGCTCGACGTCAAGAGGATAATCAACGAGCCCACGGCGGCGGCACTTGCCTACGGGTTCGACAAGAAGAGGGAGGGCATGATAGCCGTCTACGACCTGGGAGGCGGCACGTTCGACATCTCCATCCTTGAAGTGGGCGACAACGTGATCGAGGTCAAGTCGACGAACGGCAACACCCACCTAGGCGGCGACGACTTCGACCGCAGGATAATGGAATATTTGATCGAGGAGTTCAAGAAAGAGAGCGGAGTCGACCTGTCCAAGGACAAGATGGCGCTGCAACGCCTCAAGGAAGCCGCCGAGAAGGCCAAGATAGAGCTTTCTTCGACCGTGGAGACTGAGATCAACTTGCCGTTCATCACGGCCGATCAGACGGGGCCTAAGCACCTCATCATGAAGCTTACGCGCTCGAAGCTGGAGCAGCTCATCGAGGACTTGGTCAAGGGTACGCTCGGCCCCTGCAAGCAGGCGCTCGAAGACGCCGGTCTCAAGCCATCTGACATCAAGGAGGTCATCCTGGTCGGGGGGTCGACCCGTATACCGCTTGTCCAGAACGTGGTGAGCGACTTCTTCGGCCGCACCCCTCACAAGGGGATCAATCCAGACGAAGTGGTTGCCGTGGGAGCGGCCATCCAGGGTGCCGTGCTGGCCGGCGAGGTGAAGGACGTGTTGCTGCTCGACGTCACACCGCTCTCGCTCGGCATCGAGACGTTGGGTGGTGTAATGACCCCCATCATAAAGCGCAACACCACCATACCGACCAGGAAGAGCCAGGTCTTCACCACGGCCGAGGACAACCAGTCGTCCGTGGAGATACACGTCCTCCAGGGTGAGAGGCCCATGGCCGCCGACAACCGGACGCTGGCACGGTTCGTGCTTGACGGCATACCGCCCGCCCCCAGGGGGGTGCCGCAGATAGAGGTGGCGTTCGATATCGACGCCGACGGCATACTCCACGTGACTGCAAAGGACCTGGCCACGGGCAAGGAGCAGAAGATCCGCGTCGAGGCATCGAGCGGGTTGACCAAGGAGCAGGTCGAGAAGATGATACGCGAGGCCGAGGAGAAGGCACAGGAAGACAAGAAGAAGAAGGAGTTCATCGAGAACAGGAACAAGCTCGACGAGCTCATATACAGAACGGAGAAGAACTTCAAGGAGGTCGAGGACAAGCTCACCGAGGACGAGAAGAAGACGCTGCACGAGGCTCTCGAGCAGGGCAAGGCGGCGCTCAAGTCCGATAGCATAACCGAGATACTGGAGGCCATAGACAGCATAACGAAGGCGTCCCACTCGATAGCGGAGCACATGTATCAGAAGGCCGCCGGCCAGAGCGGGGCGGCGGGAGCCCAGGCCACAGACAGCGGTGGTACGGCGGCGGCCGGCTCGGCCGGAACGGGAGGCAAGGACGAAGGCGACGTCATAGACGCCGAGTTCACGGAGAAGTAAGCCCACAGCGCCCCCCGACGAGGGCGCTGTGGCGGTTGATGAATGAGGCTTGTCCTTCTTTAAGAGGACTGCCTCGCGACGCTGTCGGTACGCACCCGCCGCCTGTCGTGGGCGTGAGAGTGTGAGCTCGCACGCGCCTGTCCGAGTTCTGCGAGCACTGTCTGCGCGGACGGTCCAGTGCTCTACGGCGTGTTGAGTCAATGTGGAGCGCAGGCCGCTCCGTCCTTCACGCGCGTATTTGTGTGCCCTCGCCTTGCCGTTACCCTTAAACGCTCACTGGGGAAGCGGCTACCGGGTGGTGAAGGGCTGGCGCGCAGGTTGTCCCGGCGCCTCTTATCACGCTGGAGGGCTTGAGGGGCGGAACGCCGTTACGGGCCGGCCTGGAGCGGCATGAGCCCTTGACAGCGCCCGTTTTTAGGACTCCCCCCACGCTCTCCGGCTACAGGGGAAAGAGTTACTTATTATACTCCACGTGTCGGAAGTTGCTCGTGTCTCGGCATGGTGTGCTCTTATATCTTGAGCGGCTTTTCCTCTCCCGCAACACCGCGTCCCTCGTCCCTAGAGGGGTACGGTCGAGTTCCATTCAGCGCGTTCGCCGCCTCCCCACGGCCCCGGTCGGTGAGGAAGCGGCTCCATCCTGACCTTTTGAGGGGCGAAGCCTTTTTCCCGCTCGGCATCTGTGGTGTGTGCAACATTGATTAGAGTAGACTGTCCGTACGCTCTGTTACAGGCGGCCATGCGGGCTGCCGTCATCCCCGTACTCATCCCCTAGAGCTTCCCAATCTTCCCAATCGGGAGGCGCCCTTGCCGTCATCCCATGCCGTCCCCCCCTGCGCGCCCGAGAGAACGGCGGCCGCGGCGGCACTATATCCCTTTCCGGCCGCTGCGTGTGCTTGAAAACCGCACTGTTTGTGGTAGAGTATCTCCACTCTGGAGGCTGAAAACCCATGAAACCCGATATCCATCCCCAGTACAAAGAGGTCACCATCACCTGTGCGTGCGGAGCCGTCTACAAGACCCGCTCCACCCGTGCGGAGGATTTCAAGGTCGAGATCTGCTCCAATTGCCACCCTTTTTACACGGGTAAGGAACGAGCCGCTCAGGCCAAGGGCAGGGTGGAAAGGTTCAAGAGGAAGTACGGCAACCATTGATCGCGCTCTCTTACTACTCGCCTACACCCCAACCGTCAATCGCGCCTCCAAGCAGAACGGTACGCCTTCCAGAGGGCCGCATCCCGCCTTTACAATCCATCGGACAGCGCTCTATAATAGATATCAACGCCGCTTGGAGAGGTGAGAGTCCATGGGTGACAACAGCGTCGGGAACGTAAGGAACATCGCCATAATAGCCCACCACGGGGCCGGAAAGACCTCTCTGGCCAGCGCCATGCTATACGTCTCCGGCGCCATAGACCGCCCGCCCAGGGCCGAGGACGCCGTAGCCTTGCTCGACTACGAGGAGAGCGAGCGCAAGAGGCACATGTCCATAAACGTGCACATGGGTTTCTGCACCTGGAACGGCGGCACGCTGAACATACTTGACACCCCTGGCTTCGCCAACTTCCTCTATGAGACCGAATCGGCCCTCCGTGTCGTGGACGCCGCCGTCGTACTGGTGAGCGCCCTGAGCGGCGTCAAGACACAGACGGAGAAGTACTGGCAGATGGTGACCGATCTCGGCCTCCCCCGCATACTGTTCATGAACAAGATCGACCGCGAGCGGGCCAATTTCAACAACGCCGTGGCCGACATCGAGAAGGACCTGGGGATACAGCCCGTAGCACTGACCATACCCATTGGCGAAGAGGAGAACGTACGCGGCGTAGTGGACCTCATAGCGAGGAAGGCCATCGTCTACGACGGCGACGGTAAAGGGAGCGTGGCCGAGGTGCCGGCCGAGATGGCGGAAGAAGTGGAAAGCTGGAGGGAGAAGGTCATTGAGACCGTCGCCGAGACGGACGACGAGCTGCTCGAGAGGTATCTAAATGGTGAGACCTTCGACGACGAACTCATATACAGGGTCATATCGGAGGGCGTACAGAGCGGAAGGCTGACCCCACTTGTAGTGGGTTCGGCGACGAGACCGATCGGTGTTGACGTTCTCATGGACGCTGTTTTCAACTACCTGCCTTCTCCCCTCTACCGCCCTTCCGTCAAGGGAACCGATCTTCAAGGGCAGGAGGTGGAGAGGAAGCCCGACCCGGACGCCCCCCTTGCAGCTGCCGTTTTCAAGACCATCTCCGATCCCTATGCGGGGAAGATAAGCGTTTTGCGGGTGTTCTCAGGCACTCTCAAGCCGGACTCCACCGTATACAACTCCACCCGCCGCACTCGTGAGAGAATAGGCCATCTCAGCAAGCTCATCGGCAAGAAGCAGCACACGGTGTCCATCGCCAAGGCGGGAGATGTAGTGGCGGTGAACAAACTGAAGGAAACGGTCACGGGCGATACGCTGTGTGACGAGTCTTCGCCAATTGTGATCGACTTCCCCGAGGCCGAGGAGGCCGTGATCTCTTACGCCATCCAGCCTCAGAGCCGCGGCGACGAAGACAAGCTCATGATATCGCTTGCCAAGATAAGGGAGGAGGACCCCACCATACAGTTCAAGCGGGACGAGCAGACCGGCGAGTTCCTCATATCCGGTTCTGGTCAGGTGCACGTCGAAGTCATTGTGGAGAAACTCAAGAGTACCTACGGCGTAAGCGTCGACATGAAGACCCCCAAGGTACCCTACAAGGAGACCATCAAGGGCACGGCCAAGGCCGAAGGCAAGTATATAAAGCAGACCGGCGGGCGCGGCCAGTACGGGGACGCGTGGATCGAGATCGAACCCCTCCCCAGGGGAGCCGGCTACGAGTTCGTCGACAAGATCGTGGGCGGCGTCATACCGCGCAACTTCATCCCCTCGGTCGAGAAAGGCATAAGGGAGGCGATGAAGCACGGCGTGCTGGCGGGCTATCCAGTGACCGACGTGCGCGTCACGCTGTTCGACGGTAAACACCATCCGGTCGATTCCTCCGACATAGCGTTCCAGATAGCGGGCTCGATGGCGTTCAAGAAGGCGATGGAGAGCGCCCAGCCCGTGTTGCTCGAACCCATAATGAGCATGGAGATCATCACTCCCGACGACTGCCTTGGCGACGTCATAGGCGATATCAACGCACGCCGCGGCAAGGTCTCGGGCGTTGAGCCCCAGGCCGGTGGACACCTGATAAAGGCGCTGGTGCCGATGGCCGAGGTACTTACCTACGCCCCGGAACTGAGGTCCATTACCAGCGGTAGAGGCATGTTCACGATGCTCTTCTCCCACTACGACGAGGTGCCGGGCGCCCTTGCGGCCAAGATAATCGAAGAGTCCCGGGCCGAGAAGAAGGAGGGGGCGGCCGAGTAGGATGATCTACGCGTACAACGGTGCTACTCCGCGGCTGGGCAAGGGTGTTTTCGTGGCCGAGGGTGCAGTCGTCGTGGGCGACGTGCAGGTGGGCGATTACTCCAGCATCTGGTTCAACTCGGTTGTCCGCGGCGACGTCTACCCGATACGCATCGGCAGTAGGACGAACATCCAGGACAACTCCGTGCTTCACGTGACCGGCGGACGGTGGTCTCTCGAGGTGGGCGACGAGGTCACGGTCGGACACCGAGTGGTGTTGCACGGGTGCACGGTGTGCGATAAGGTGCTCATAGGCATCGGGGCCGTCGTCCTCGACGGCGCCCGCATAGGTAGCGGCTCCATCGTTGGGGCTGGTTCGGTCGTCCCCCCCGGCTTCAAGGTGCCGGAGGGTACGCTCGTGATGGGGGTGCCGGCCAAGGTGAGGAGGGAGTTGACCCCGGAAGAGCTTGAGGCCATCGTACGCTCGGCCGAAAACTACGTCTCACACGCCGCCCGCTACATGTCGGGGGATGTACGGACGGTGGGTTCGGTGTGAGGGTGGCTTCCATCGACATCGGCACCAACACGGTGCGGCTCCTCGTATGCGAATTGATGGAAGGAGGAGCGCCGCGCAAGGTGCTGTTGAGACGTGATATAAACCGTTTGGGTGGCGGCTTCCGTAGGGAAGTGGGATTCATAGCCGACGATGCCGCCTCCCGCACGCTGTCCGTCCTACGCTGTTACTCGTCTATACTCAGGCGCTTGGGCGTCCGGCGCGTAAGAGCCGTGGCCACGAGCGTAGTGCGCGAGGCTGCAAACGGCCCCGATTTCGTCCGCCGCGTGTGCCGGTGTTGCGGCCTCCGTGTCGAGACGATAAGCGGCGAAGAGGAGGCGAAGCTTACGGCTCGAGGTGTGTTGTGGTCGCTCGGCCTATCTGCACCGCAGGTGGCGATATTCGACGTTGGAGGCGGCAGCACCGAGGTGGTGGGCGTTGTCAAGGGGCAGGTGGCCGAAGTGGTGACTCTCCCGCTCGGAGTGGTCGATCTGGCCGAGCGGTTCGGGATCGGAGTCGAGCCGATAGCGGCAGGGGTGTTGGAGGAGCTGGAGCGCGTCGTGCGTACGGAGCTGCATAAGGGGGCCGGCGCGGTTCGCCGGCTTTTCGACGCACCTCCGGTCGTCGTCGGTACGGCGGGCACCGCAACGACGCTCGCCGCCATCGATCTGGGGCTCGAGCGCTACGATCCCGAAGCCGTCGATGGCCACGTCGTTGCCGCGCGTTTCGTCGCCGAGGTGATGAGGCGGATGGCTTCGCTGGACGCCGCCCGGAGGCTCGCCGTCCCAGGCATGGAGAGTGGGAGGGAAGACCTCATCGTTCCGGGATGCGCCATCGTGCTTGGAGTGCTCGGCCTCTTCAGCTGTTGTCGCTTCGTCGTCAGCGACGGCGGGCTGCTCGAAGGTCTGATGCATGACCTCGTCTTTGGAGCGGGAGAAAAAAACGGTTGAATTCGAGACACATCCGCTTTCCCTCACGTTGACAATTCGCACCTCCATCGTTTATATTTTCGTTGGAGGGTAGCGACCATGGCCGTCACCGTTATGGACGACAGGGCCAAAACCATACTCGATCTGGTCGTGCGCAACTACATCAAGACCGGCGTGCCGGTGGGTTCGTTCGCCCTCGTCCGCGACTACAGGCTGCCCTGGAGTTCGGCCACCGTAAGGTACGTGATGGCTCATCTCTCTGAACTGGGCTATCTGACCAAGCCGCATTCGTCGGCCGGGAGACTCCCCACCGAAAAGGGCATACGGTACTACATCGACTACCTGTTCACCAAGCCCCGTCTTCCCCGATACAAGCGCCTCTCCATCCGCAGGCGCTACATGAGGGTCGAGGGCACGCTTGAAGAGGTCGTAGCCGAGACGAGCTCCATTCTGTCGGACATCACCCATTTCGCTGGAATCGCAACGGTACCGAGGACCGATTTCATGACCATCAAGTCGGCCGAGCTGGTGAAGCTTTCCGAGGACCGGGTGCTGGTTATGTTCGTGCTAGAGGGAGGTATCACCGAGAAGACGCTCATACGGGTGGGCAGGCCTGTGCAGGCCGACATGCTCGAGCGGATGAGCCGTTACCTGAACGAGCTTGCCGTGGGGTTCACGATGGAGGAGTTCAAGCGCAAGGTGGTCAAGCAGATCAAGCATGAGAAAGAGGTCTACCGCATGCTGGTCGATAGCCTTGAGAGCATGGACGAACTGATGCGGAGGAAGACCCGTTCCAGCGTGTTCGTAAAAGGGCAGGGCACCATCTTCGACACCCCCGGTTTCGACGACCCGTCGCGGCTTCGCGACCTTGTCAAAACTCTGGATGAGAAGGAGGTACTCTACGAGATACTCAACGTCGCCATGAAGGGCGACGGCGTCCGCGTGCTCGTTGGGAGCGCCAACGGCATCGTCGAGGGATGCAGCGTCATTGTGGCACCCTACGGCTTCGACAAGAGGAAGGGTACGGTCGGTGTTTTCGGACCCATGAGAATGGACTACTCGCAGGTGATCCCCATCGTCGAGTATACGGCAGGCGTGGTCAGTAACCTATTGGCTGAAGGAGGGTTGTAGGTGCCATGGTTGACAGGGAAAAGACGAAGAGGAGGAGCGGAGACAATACGAGGTCCTTGTCCGAGGACGAAAACGCTGAGCGAGTGACCGCCGACGGGGCCGACGGCGAGGGTCAGAGTGAGGCGGAGGAGGCCCGCTCCACGAACGGGGCCGATGCCGGAAGTGGAGCCGCGGCATCCGGAGGCGGAGTAGAGGAGAAAACCGACCTCGAAGAGGCCGGGCGCAAAGATGAGGGCGTCTCGGCCGATGAACCCGGGCTCGTCGACGAAGAGGGCACGACGGAGGCCGAGCTCACCCGTCAGCTGGACGAGCTGCGGAAGAGCTACGACGAGCTGCGGGACCGCTACATAAGGCTGGTAGCCGACTTCGACAACTACAAGAAGCGCGTTGCCAAGGAGAAGGCCGACATCATGGCCTACGGTAACGAGGAACTCATCAAGGAGTTGCTCGGCGTCCTTGACAACCTCGAGAGGGCCATTGAGCACGCGCCCCAAGAGGAGACTGAACCCGTGCTTGTGACGGGGATAAAGCTCGTTCACCGACAACTTCTCTCTACGCTAGAGAAGTTCGGCGTCAAGCCGATCAAAGTCGCTGCGGGCGACAAGTTCGATCCCCGCTACCACCATGCCATAGATCACGTCGAGGCCGCTGAGATCACCCCCGGGCTTGTTCTTTCCGAGATATTGAAGGGTTACATGCTGAAAGACAAGCTTCTGCGTCCCTCCCTGGTGGCTGTCTCGAAGGCCAAGCCGGAAGAGGAATCGGCCGAGGATAAGGGAGACAGCTGATTTTATAGTAAAATTTAGTAAAGTCCGCTTAAGAGTGCGTACTCCGCGGCAAAGGTCCAGGGGGTAAGGGAGAAAAGGTATGGCAATCTTGGGAATCGATCTTGGAACGACCAACTCGTGCGTGGCCGTCGTCGAGCCGGAAGGCCCGGTGGTGATTCCGAACGAGGAGGGCAGCAGAATAACACCCTCGGTGGTGGCCTTCACGGAGGATGGCACCCGCTACTCCGGTCCAGTGGCTAAGCGGCAGGCCACCGTGAACCCGCAGAGCACGGTTACGGCCGTCAAGAGGCTCATCGGCCGCAGCTTCGATTCGCCCGAGATAGCCAAGGCCCGGCAGATGTGTCCCTACAAGATAGTGCCCGGTCCCTCGGGTGATGCCTGGGTTGAGATAAACGACAAGCTCTACAGTCCCGAGGAGATTTCGGCGATAATTCTAGAGAAGATGAAGAAGGTCGCCGAGGAGTACCTCGGCTACGAGGTTACGAAGGCCGTCATCACCGTTCCCGCCCACTTCAACGACCGGCAGCGCCAGGCCACGAAGGACGCCGGCCGGATAGCCGGTTTCGAAGTGAAACGCATAATCAACGAGCCCACCGCAGCGGCGCTGGCCTACGGCTTCGATCAGGGCGAGAACATCAAGGTGGCGGTGTTTGATCTGGGTGGAGGCACTTTCGACATCTCCATCCTCGACATGTCACAAGGCGTATACGACGTCAAGGCCACAAGCGGCGATACCTTCCTGGGAGGTGTCGATTTCGACCAGCGACTGGTCGAATACATTCTCGAGCAGTTCAAGCGCGAGACAAACATCGATCTCACCACCGACCGCATGGCGCTGCAGCGTATAAAGGAGACGGCCGAGAGGGCCAAGCACGAGCTCTCGACTCAGGAGGAGACCCAGATCAGTCTGCCCTTCATAGCCGTGGACGCAGACGGCCCGAAGCATCTCAACCTTTCCATTACCCGTGCCCAGTTCGAGGAGATGGTCGAGGACCTGATAGAGAGGCTGCGGACGCCTTGCGAGAAGGTTCTCGAGGACGCCGGTCTGAGTCCGGAAGATATAGACGAAGTGGTGCTGGTGGGGGGGATGACCCGCATGCCCAGGGTCAGGGAGAAGGTGAAGGAGATATTCCACCGAGAGCCCCTCCAGACCATAAACCCGGACGAGGTGGTGGCAATAGGGGCCGCCATACAGGCCGCCGTCATCGAAGGCAAGGTGGATGAGGTGCTGCTTCTCGACGTCGTACCGCTCTCGCTCGGCGTCGAGACCAAGGGCGGAATCTTCACCCCCATAATCCCGCGCAATACGACCATTCCCACCCGCAGGAGCAGGATATTCACGACGGCCTTCGACAACCAGGAGTTCGTGAGCGTACACGTGCTCCAGGGCGAGAGGGAGATGGCCGCGGACAACATATCCCTCGCCCGCTTCGAGCTGGTCGGCATACCACCCGCCCCCCGTGGTATTCCTCAGATCGAGGTTACGTTCGAGATAGACGCCGACGGCATCGTCAACGTATCGGCCAAGGATCTGGGCACGGGCAAGAGCCAAGAGGTGCAGATCCATCCCTCAGGCGGGTTGAGTGAGGACGAGATCGAGCGGATCATCGAGGAGAGCAGAAGGTACAAGGACGAGGACAGGATGCGGCGCAAGCTGGTCGAGCTCAAGAACGAAGCCGAGGGCGTGTTGTTCTCGGTCACCAGGACGCTCAACATCTATGCCGGAAAGATGGACGAAGAGATGAAAGAGGGGATCGAGCGCGCCAAGGAGGAGCTCGCCACGGTCCTCAAAGAGAGCAACGATGCGACCGAGATACGTTCTGCTCTGAGCAAACTGCAGGAGCTTTCCTACAAGTTCGCACGCGCCATCTATTCGTCCGACGTCAAGGCCGACGCCGAAAAGGGACAGCAGTGACGGGGTGATCCCCCTCCAGGGGAAACGAGATGAACAAGGACCTCTACGCCGTACTGGGTTTGGACAGGCATTCAACGCAGGAAGAGATCAAGAAGGCTTACAGGAAGCTTGCCTTCGAGTACCATCCGGACCGCAACCCTGGGAATGCCGAGGCCGAAAGGAAGCTCAAGGAGATCAACGAGGCGTACGAGGTGCTTGGCGATCCGGAGAAGCGGGCCCAGTACGACAGCCTCCTGCAGTTGCGGACCGACGGTCTCTTCGGCGAGGGGGCGGTCGGCGGTGGGTTCGCCTCGCTTTTCGAGGACCTGTTCGGAGAGCTTTTCAACGTTGCGCGCCGCCGCCACGGCTCCGAACGCGGCCGCGACCTTAGGTTCGACCTCGATATCGAACTCGAAGAGGCCGCCTTCGGCACGGAAAAGGAGATCACGGTCCCACGTCGCGAACCTTGTGGAGAATGCTCGGGTCTGGGGGCTACGGAGGCGGGACGCCAGTCATGCGCCGAATGCGGTGGAAGGGGGGTTATAACCTACAAGGAAGGCGTGTTCGCCGTCCGCCGCACTTGCCCTGCGTGCGAAGGTAGGGGGTTCAGGGTTGTGACGCCGTGCCGTGCGTGTGAGGGCAAGGGGTTCGTGGTGGTTAAGAGAAGGTTGAAGGTGAAGGTGCCACCGGGGATTGACAGCGGAATGCGTCTTAAGATGAGGGGCGAGGGGGAGGTGGGCACGGGAGGCGGCCCCCGAGGAGACCTCTACATCAACATCCACATTCAGGAGCACCCCTTCTTCAAGCGGGACGGGCTGGACGTCTACTGTACTGTTCCCATAACGTTCGAGGAGGCGGCGCTGGGAGCCGAGATAGAGATTCCCACGCTCGAGGGTAAGGGCTCGATCGACATCCCTCCCGGCACCCAACCCGGCGAGGTGTTCAGGCTGGAGGGCCGGGGCATACCCAGCCTCGAGGCCGGACACGCCCGACGAGGTGATCTATTCGTGACCATTGACGTCGAGGTGCCCACCGCCCTGGACGAGAACCAAAAGGACCTCATCCGCAGGCTCGGACAGAGCGGCTCCTCTTCGTCGAACGCTCCCCGCACTTCGCGGTGGAGGAAGGCGTTCGAGGAACGTTACAAATCACGCTGATAGGGGTCTGAATCGCTTTGCGGCATCGGACGAGGCGACGGCGCCGTGCCGTGGTTGAACCTCTACTGTATGGGGCACCCATTTGCGCACTGTGACTCGGGGAGAGGCCCCCCTTTGCCTTACCTGGGAAGGAGCAGGTACGGTTTGGCGCAAGCCAACTGGGAGTAGGGGACGGATAATTGCGTGTTTGGAGTGAGCTGCCCCGCGAGGGGAAGATGAAGTGTCCGGTCAAGGCCTGAGGGATCCGGTGCGTCCTTTTCTTGGTGGTGAGTAACGCTCTACCGGCGCAAATATCTATAACGTGCCACATGTGTGAGGGTGGGGCCGTAAAGGGGGGCCGGATACGCCTCTGGCGGTGGTTGCTTCTTCCTAGGCACCCTTGGCGGTTGCTATTTCGAGCCTGCCATTGGTCGCGTGACCTTTTACTTCTCGGATGTTATTGTTCTCGTCGACGTATACGAGCTTAGGTACGTGCCGCTCGCACTCGTCTTCCTCGTAGGATGAGAAACTCGCTATTATCAACGTATCGCCTTCTTTGGCCAAGTGTGCAGCGGCCCCGTTTGCGCAAATCACCCTTGAGCCGCGCTCACCCTCGATTACGTACGTGATGAACCTGTAGCCGTTCGTTATGTTGAATATATGTACCTGCTCATACTCCACCAGGTCGGCCGCTTCCATGATATCTTTGTCGATGGTAAGGCTGCCTTCGTATTCAAGGTTGGCTTCGGTAACGACTGCGCGATGGATCTTCGACTTCAGTAGGGTTCTCTGCATCGTAACCTCCTTAGAGCCTGATGTTGTCGATCAATCTCGTGCCTCCCAATCTCAGCGCCAGGGCCACTACGTCGCCGGGGCGAGCCCTCTTGCGGGTCTCGAGCGTCCGGGGGTCGCAGATCCGCAGGTAGTCGATTTGGGTCAACCCCCGGCTCCGCAACACCTCGGTACCCACGGCTTCGAGCGCGGCAGCGTCGGTGGTTCCGTTCAGGAACTCCTCCCTTACGCGGCTCAACGCCTCATACAGGGCCGCCGCGCGCCTTCTCCCTTCCTTGTCCAGGTAGCCGTTACGCGAGCTCATGGCGAGGCCGTCTTCCTCTCTCTCTACGGGATGGGGCTCGATTCGGATGTCGAGATTGAGATCCCTCACCATGGTCTCGATGATCCTCAGTTGCTGGTAGTCCTTCTCGCCGAACACCGCCACGTGGGGTTTGACGATGTTAAATAGCTTGAGTACAACCGTCGCCACTCCGCGGAAGTGGCCAGGGCGGAATGGACCGCAGAGGTGGCGCTGGAGTTTCGTGACCTCGACATAGGTCTGGAATCCTTCCGGATACATCTCGGCCGCCTCAGGGACGAACGCCACATCGACGCCAAGGGCGTCCAGCAGCGCGATATCATCTTCAACTCGTCGGGGATAGGAATCGAAGTCCTCGTTGGGGGCGAACTGGGTGGGGTTTACGAATATGCTCACCACGGTGACGTCACTCATGCCGGAGGCGTGTCTTACCAGGTTGAGGTGACCCTCGTGGAGGGCACCCATCGTGGGTACCAGCGCTATGGTCCTTCCCTCGAGCCTTAAGCCCTCGGCGAGCCGTTGCATCTCTGAAATGGACTCCACTCTACGCATGGCGCTAATCGTAGCAGTTCTCGGGTCCGGGGAACTGGCCCTCACGAACCTCGCATGCGTATTGCTCGACGGCTTCCAGTATTACCTTCCGAACGTCGGCGTATCGCTTTACGAACCTCGGTACCGGTCCGACCGTAAACCCCACCAGGTCGTGCAGGACCAGTACCTGTCCATCGCAGTCCGGACCGGCTCCTATCCCTATCGTGGGTATGCCGACGGCGGCCGTTATATCGGCCGCCAACGCGCGGGGTATGCTTTCGAGGACGAGTGAGAACGCACCGGCTTGTTCGATCGCCTCGGCTAGCGCACGGAGCCTGCCGGCATTCTCCTCGGTGCGTCCCTGTACGCGGTAGCCGCCCATTACGTGGATGGACTGGGGGCACAGCCCAATGTGTCCCATCACGGGTATGCCGGATCCCACCAGCGCCCGTACCGTGTCCAGGTCGCGCTCGTTCACCTCCAGCTTTACGGCCACTGCACCGGTTTCCTTGAGAAAGCGGCCTGCATTGCGCAGGGCGTCGGCCTTGGAAGCCTGGTAGGACATGAACGGCATATCGGCCACGACGGCGGCACGTCTTACGGCGCGGCTCACCATGGAGGTATGGTAGACCATCTCGTCCATCGTGACCCCCAGCGTGTCGGGCCTGCCCTGTACCACGTTGCCCAATGAGTCGCCCACCAGCACCACATCGACACCGGCTTCGTCCACCACCGAGGCCGTAGGTGCATCGTAAGCGGTCACCATCACGATCTTTTCCGCCTTGCCCTTGCGGGCACGCAGTTGCGGGACGGTGACCCGACCCCTTGCGGACGCAGGACCGCCCGAAGCGGTGGAATCGGGTGTCGAGGTGGAAGGTGAGATGCTCACTAGGTACGGCTCCAGTTCCGTCCCGAAGGGGGTTTTGGATCGTCTATACGGGCGTCCCGGTCCATTGCGAGAATCCAGGCACCCTCGGTCGCGTGCCGGTGCCACGCTGGGCCCCTTGCACGTGAAAAGACGTTTATAATCTAAATGGGGATAGACGCCTTGTCAATCGAAAAGGGCCCTGCAGGAGAGACGGCCTCTCGCACGTGCGAACGGCGCAAGGTTTCCCGTTGCCCTCTTCTACGAGGTGCTGGTCCTCTGGAGACCGGAGGGGGGTTGGGCGCTTGTGAGATGGAGTTGTTGTCTACGTGAGCGAAAGCGAGGGGAGGGAGCGGCGGATGCGTTCTCGTAGCCGATAGGGGTTGGGCGTGTCGACCGGTGGTGTATGGGTGGGTGGCGGGGTTGCGGTGCAAACAATGCATGGGCCGGGCCGCGGGGCGGGTAGCGGGTGCCAGGCGCGGCGTACCCTATCCGAGCGCTTTGCTGGGTCCACGGTGATGGGGTTTCCAATGTCGATTGCTCGTGCGGCCCGGGGGATATTCGGTCCATAGGGCACGACTTCGAGTCGTCATCGTCCTGTGGGAGTCTACTCCTGCACGACGCGCGTGCGATATCCCTCCGCTCTCAGCCTTCGGGCCAGCCTCTCGGCCTCGCGCCTTTTCGTGAACCTGCCCACACGCACCCTGTAGAACGTACGAGAGCCCTTCCTGTAGACCTCCACTCTCGCGTCCTGGCCCACCTTGGCACCGAGTTCATCTCTCAGCCTGACGGCGCTGCCGCGATTGATGAATGCGCCCACTTGTACGGTGAAGGACGGTGTGAAGGGGTCGGCGTAGGCCCTGGGTACGGAGAGCACCTCGACCTTGACCTTTGCCACTCCCTGCTCGATCATCCCTATCTCTTTTGCGGCGGCATAGGAAAGATCGATTATCCTACCCGGCACGAAGGGTCCGCGGTCGTTTATGGTGACGAGCACGTCCCGTCCGTTCTCGAGGTTGGTGACCCTCACTACGGTCCCCAGCGGCAGCGTGCGGTGGGCGGCCGTACGCTTGAAGCGGTCGAACCTCTGACCGCTAGCCGTCTTACGGCCGTGTTCCTCGAGCCCGTACCACGAGGCGAGCCCCGTCTGGGTGGCCCCAAGGCGCGGTGGGAGAGGCTTGGAAGAGGGTGGGGGCTTGCGTGCGAACGGTGTGCAAGAAAGTACGGTGAAGGCTAGCACGGTGACGAGCGGAAGGGCTTTTCCCATCGCTATGATTGTATCACACGCTGTTGTCCGTTCAACCGGACCGAGCCTCCCCCTGAGGTGTGCCACCACAGGCGCATCGATCCCTCGGCGTGGGGGGATTCGCGCTTGCCTTCGGCGGCCGTTGGCTTACACTTATTAGATATCGGAAAACCGCTCGGCTGCGGTGCGAGGTAACGATCCGGTGAAAGGAATGAGCGACGAAGAGTTCTCCCTTATACGCAGGCTCCCCCCATACGTGTTCTCCATCGTAAACGACCTCAAACACAAGGCCCGGGCCCGCGGCGAGGACGTGATCGACCTGGGCATGGGCAATCCTGACCAGCCCACACCCAAGCACATCGTGGACAAACTGATAGAGGCCGCCTCGAATCCCAGGAACCACCGCTACTCATCGTCGCAGGGATTGCCGAAGCTGCGGCGTGCCATCTGCGACTGGTACAAGAGGAATTACGACGTCGATCTGGATCCCGATACGGAGGCCGTTGTCACAATAGGGTCCAAGGAAGGGATATCCCACCTTATGACGTCCATCCTCTCGCCCGGCGATGTGGTGATCGTTCCCAGCCCCACCTACCCGATACACAGCTACTCGGTCATAATTGCCCGCGCCGACGTCCAGAGCGTGCCGCTCGACGGCGAGGCCGATCTGGTCGAGTCCATACGCAAGGCCATCGAGGACATCTGGCCCAAGCCCAAGGTCGTTATTGTATCGTTTCCGCACAACCCCACCACACGAGTGGTCGGAATGGACTTTTTCCAGGGGCTCTACGAGCTTGCCAAGGAGTACGGGGTCATTGTGGTGCACGATTTCGCCTACGCCGAGTTGTGTTACGACGGCTACAAGGCCCCCAGCTTCCTTCAGGTGCCGGGGGCGAAAGATGTGGGTGTGGAGTTCTACTCACTCTCCAAGACCTACAGTATGCCGGGGTGGCGAGTAGGGTTCATGGTGGGGTCGAGCCGTATCGTGAGCGCTCTCAAACGCATAAAGAGCTATCTCGACTACGGGATCTTCCAGCCCATACAGATAGCCGCCATTACGGCGCTCAACGGTCCTCAAGACTGTGTCGAGCAGATCCGGGAGCGGTACCGCAAGCGCAGGGACAAGCTGGTCGAGGGCCTCGGAAGGGCCGGCTGGGAGATTGCCAAGCCGCTGGGTACGATGTTCGTATGGGCGGAGATACCGGAAGAGCACAAGAAGCTGGGATCGCTCGAGTTCTCGAAGCTTCTTTTACGAGAGGCCAAGGTCGCCGTCTCGCCCGGAATCGGTTTCGGCCACGCGGGCGAGGGATACGTGAGGTTCGCCCTTGTGGAGAACACCTTGAGGATAGGACAGGCGGTCCGCGGTATTAGGCGGTTTCTCAACTCCGGTTCCTAGCCCTCTCCTCCGGTGGGTTCCGTGCAATGCATGTCCCCCCTCTGAAGCGGCGGAGGTCGCTGGCGGCTGCCCGCTCTAGTAGTTTATGTTGAAGAAAACATCGCCCCCGCTTTCGATTCCACCCACGGTTGATTCCAGCTTCAGGTAATCGAACAATGTGAGCTCGATCTTCACGGTGTTCTCAAGGTACATCTGGTTAGTGTAGGGCGAGAGCACAGAGGACCTCTCGTAGGCCACGTAGAGGTTGTCCGTAAGATACTTGCCCACCTCCACCTGTGTGCCGGAGAACTCCTTTTCTCCTCCCGTGATCGATATCACGTCGAGCCCGAACTGCTCGCCGATCAGGTCCTTTATCTTGCCCGCGGCCATCAGGCTTACGACCTCGGCGACCTTTCCCTGGAGCGAGGCCCGGGCGTTCGGTGTCAAGCTGTTCGATGAGGTGCCGAACGCTAGGTAGGAGAAGATCTCGGTCTGCTCCATCGAGGGTTCGCTCGAGAGCGTCACCGAGGGCTTCTTCATCGTGCCCGTGATGGAGGCGTAAATCTTGACGTCCGATACCTTGTAGAGGGCCGTTATGTCGATGAACGGGTTTATGTCGGGTTCACCTCGGAAACTTATCGTGCCCTTTTCGAGAATGAACAACTTCCCCAGCAGGTCGTAGGTGCCACGTACTATGTTTATCTCATCCCCCATTATCCTCAGCCGCTCACCGTATGCCTTGTGCAGTCGTACGAACCCCTTGACCTCTACGTTGGTTCCGCGCCCTTTTATCCACGTGTTGCCAGGTATCTTGATCTCAAGGTCGATGGCGAAGTTGTCCTTGTAGTAGTCGTCCTCGGGTCGGTCATATATACGGAACTCCTCGCTCCGGGCTTCTTCTTCGTCGACAAACTTTATATCTTCGATCTGTTTCGTGGGGAGCTCAGGCAGCTTGATCCTAGCCCGCCTTATCTTCAGCTTTCCGCTCACGGCAATCTTTCCTCTCTCCCCTTTGAGCTTCAGCGTGCCGTCCACCTTCGCCTTTACGCCGCGCGGCTTCAGTTCCAGACGGTTGAGCGTGCACTCGAACTCGAACGATCCGTTTGCCAGATCGATCTTCCCCGTCAGGGGACTGCGGTGGCCGTTGGAGACGATGTTGACCCCGGTGAGAGCCCCATGTTGACCGTCGAACCTCGCCGTCCCGCCCTCTATGAGTATGGGGTTCCTGAGCGATCTCAGCCCCACGGTCAGGGCATCGAGGACGATCGTACCGTAGAGGCGCGGCTCGGCGAGGGTGCCTTCGATGCGCAGGTCGACCGAGCCCGCTCCGTCAACTGATACGATCTCGCTGTTTACGGCTGCAAGGGGGCTGAGGTTTATGCCGTTTGAGCGCACGACGGCCCGGAGCGGAGCATCCATGAGGTTGCGCCCGATGTTGCTAAGTGATGCCTTTAGACGGCCTTCGACGCTTACGTTCAGTATCTCTTCCGTCTCGCTGTTGAGGACGAGTTCGAAATCGTACTTGTCGTGCTTGTAGCCGAATGTGGCCGTGGCTTGTCGGGCGGTGAGGTCCATGGCCTTGAAGTGGTCGAACTTGAGAGTGAGTGCAACATTCGGTCGTTCGAATGTGCCGGTGATGCGGAGAGTACCACTCGCCATCCCTTCCACCGGCGGGGCTTCGACGACGACCAATGCGCTGGCGATCTCTCTGAGGTCTACCTCTTTTACCTCGACCGCAAGGTCCACTGGTCCATGCAGGTCGACCTCCCCCCTTGCCAGAAGGAAGCTGTCGCCGTACACCATGTGGAAGTAGGGCAGCTTGACCTTGCCGGGGGAGAAGAGCACTTCGAGAGGGGCGCTGTTGCGTAGTGTGCGTCCTTCGAATGTTACGGCGAGCTCGTCCAACACGAGGCGCTTCCGGGATTCCTTCACGCCGTAGATTGTAAAGCGAGTCTCCAGGCCGCTGTCGTCGTCCTTGCTCGCCCTGAGCCTTCCGACGGCGTCTCCTCCCGATGTTGTTACGGTGAAATCAATCTGTTCGAAACCCTTGTTGCCGATCCTCACCTTCTCGAGGCTGCCCGCCAACGACGAGGCCGAGGCCGGCTCGGCCGTCTCTACGGTGCCGCTTATCTTGCCGCTTCCCACGGCGTAGCCGTCCAGGGAGGCGTCCTGGAGCTTTACGGTGAACGCGACCTCGGGCCGGGGCAGGTCGCCAGATAGGTAGCCCACGGCCTCGGCCGAGCCGGCCAGGCTGTGGCCCGGCAGGATGCCGCCGAGCAACGACAGGTCATACGCCTGTATCGAATAGTTGAGCTTGCCGTCCCTTTCCATGGCGGCCACCTTAGCTCCGTCCAGGTCGGCGTTGAGCGAGATTATCTTCAGCCGGTGATCGGAATAGGAGACCTGGAACAGCGCCTGCCTGATGCGGCCCCCCATGAGGTCGGATTCCTTTATTAGCCCCGTGGCGAACACGTAGGGTGGCGATAGTGACTTCCCAAGCGGCAGCGAGCCGGTGACCTTTATCTCGCCGTTGAGGCTGCCTCGGACGTTCTTTTTTCCCGATAAAACGGACGGGTCGAGGTCAGTGACGTCTGCCGTGAGATCGAAGCCCGCTTCTCCCCCTACCAGATCGCCGCTGCCGCTCAGGTTCACTCTGCCTGCGGGGCCCGAGAAGGAGAGCGCCTCGACCGTGTATGAGGCCTCAAATTCGTGCCGCTTACCCCAGTTGAGGTCGACCAGGAGCCTGGCAGCTTCGACCGTACCATCGGCAAGCCCCTTGAGGCGATTGCCGAGGAAGGAGACGTCGTAGTCCGTAAGCGTTAAAGTGGCCGAGAGGGTGTTCTTATCCCCACGGCCGAGGTACCGGCTCAGATCGACGGTTGCTTCCAGAACGGCCTTTCCTCTCCGTGATTTGATCGTCGTAGGAGGCAGTGATAGTGTGGCGCCTTCCAGTCCCAGCCCTTCAAGGCGCGCCTCCATCACCTGCTCCAGAATGCGCGACGGAAGCACCGTGATGTCGGCCTTCACGTGGGGCGTGCCGCCGGGTGCGAGTGAGCCGGTCACTTTGTCGAGCCGGAGGTTGAGGTGACCCACACCGGTGGGCACTCCATAGAGGAACCCTCCGAATGCGAATGAAGCGCCGCCTCGGCCGGTGCCTTCCGCCTTGGGTTGCATCCTGCCCGTAATGTAGCCCGTCATGCCTAGGGCGTTGAACTTTAACACGTCGATCCCGATTTCACCCCTTCTCAACGTGACCCTCGCCTCCAGGCTTTGGGCCGTCAGGTTGCCGGGTTCGACGGTGAGTGAGGTCGCTCTCCCGATGTTGATCTCCACCGTCCGCGTCGGACCCAGCAGGTAGAGAGAGAACTCCGTTTCGCCGACGGCGTAGCGTTTCCTGGTTCCCCTCTTCTTGTCCACAACCACTAGCCTCGCCCCCTCGAGAGAGCCCCGCTCTATGAGGAAACTCCACTTTAGGCCGGACGGCCTCCCCTTCTTCGGTGTTGGCAGGTAACGCTTCTTCCGGAGCTTCTTGTAGTTCCAGCGTCCGTGCTCGTCACGTACAAGGGTCAGGGTGATGTTCTCCACCCGCACCGCATCGAGAGGGACGATTCGGTTCATGAAGAGGCTCTTGTCTACGAGGAGCAGCATCGAGTAGGCGATCTCAACGGACGAGATGTCCACGAATGGCTCGCCGTCCACCTCGAGTCTCACGTCGGAGGCGCGGAGTCCGGTGACAAAGTTTCCCTCGAGCTTCCCTATTGTCAGGCGCTGTCCCGTCGAGGTATATACGGCCCGTTCGATGGCCCCTTTGAGTATTGTCTTGAAGTAGTCGGTCTGTGAGTAGATAGTGAGAGCGAACAGTGCGAGGAACAGCGCTATGAAGAGGGCGTATACGGCGCGGATCAGCGTTCGCATCATGTCATGAACAATATATCACAAAAGGGTGGTCGGCTCCGCACGAGCGGCCGTGTGAGAAAGATGGTTTGCAGGTTGAGCACCGTCATGAGTAGGGGGCCTGCGTTATGCGGGGTTGAAATGGGCGAAAGGGGCAAATAGGGCGGCCTAAGGCCGGTGGTGTGGCCTCACCGGAGGCCGCCGCGCCCTAGCGAGAGGCGGCCGCGTACGGACTCTTGGGGGTGGGAGCCGAGGGGGGGATGGGTTGGAGGTGAACGGCCGTCCCGGCCGGCGGCGTAGGGAGCAGCGATTGGCGGCGGTGTTGCGGCATGATCCGGCCGTTGGTCGCTTAAGGTAGGACGCGGAAGGAGCGGGCGAGGCCACTTGCTTGAGCCGGGTGCGGATTAGTCCCTTACTGCATGGCCGCAGTTGTGGCAGTAGTTGGCCGCGGCTTCGAGCTTCTTACCGCAACGTGGGCAGTAGGAGGGGACGGCTTCGCCAGCGGCCTCGGTCGCGTCACGGCGGGCCCTCTTGAGCAGGCCGTCGAGTATCGATCTCAGTTCCGCGCAGTACGAGACGGCTTCCTTGCCGAACTCCATCACGTAGAGGTCGGGAGATGAATCGACGATCAGGCGGAACTCGTCGTCGCCAGCCTCGTAGAGGGTTCGTGCGATGGACGTAAGGGGCAGATCGCGGAACGGGCTCAGGGACGAAGTGTTCTTGAGCACGATGAGCCTCTTCGTGGTGACGACGAGCCAAGAACGGAAGAACTGGTTGCTGTCGACCCAGCGTGGAGCCTTGTAAATGGTACGGAACGTCCTTAAGATGAAGAGGACCGACTCGTCGGGATCGATGTAGCTCCTGAACCTGGTCTCAAGCCTCTCGGGCAAGGACGCCACGTGGGGGTCCTTCCTGGGGCCGAAGAGCAGCGAGCGGATTTTCCCGAGGATGGACGAATCAGACATGGTTCTCTACGAGCAGTTCCGCTATCTGGACGGCGTTGAGAGCCGCTCCTTTGCGCAGCTGGTCCCCGGCCACCCAGAGGTTGAGCGTGTTGGGATGCGAATAGTCCTCACGTATCCTCCCCACGAGACAGTCGTCCTTGTACGAGGCCTCGAGCGGCGTCGGGTAGGTTGCCGACGCGGGGTCGTCCATCACTTCGAGGCCCGGGAACCGCTCCATAGCGCGGCGGGCCTCGTCGGCGGCTACGGCATGGGCGGTCTCGACGTTGACCGATATGCAGTGGGTCCTGAAAACGGGAACGCGTACGGTCGTTGCCGTCACCATGAGTGTACGGTCGCCCAAGATCTTTCGTGTCTCATTGTGGAGCTTCATCTCTTCCCGGGTGTAGCCGTTCTCTAGGAAAGAGTCTATGTGGGGTATGAGGTTGAATGCTATGGGATGCGGAAAGAGTGAGTGGTCGGCACGTTCGCCCCGGCACCAGGCCTTGACTTGCTGTTCGAGCTCGGCGATGGCCTGCGCACCTGCGCCCGAGACGGCCTGGAAGCTGGTCGCGACCACCCGCCTTATCGGACTCAGGTCGTGGATGGGCTTAAGAGCCATCACCGTGATTGCCGTCGTACAGTTTGGATTGGCGATTATGCCCCTGTTTTCCACGCCCTTTATGTCGTGTGGATTCACTTCCGGTACCACCAACGGCACGTCCGGCTCCAAACGGAAAGCGGAGCTGTTGTCGATGACGACGGCTCCCGCCGTTGCCGCCTTGGGGGCGTAACTGCGGCTTATCGAGGAACCGGCGGAAAAAAGGGCTATGTCGACTCCTTCGAAAGAGGAAGCCGTGAGTTCTTCCACCACCACCTCGGTGTCGTGGAATCGCAGCTTCGTTCCCTTGGACCTGGCGGAGGCGAGAAGGCGCAGCGACCCCACGGGGAAACGCCGCTCCTGCAGGATCGATAACATCTCCCTACCGACGGCGCCTGTGGCGCCCACTACGGCTACACTGTAGGTGGTGTTGCTGCTCATCTGCCGATGCCTTCCATATGCGCGGATCCAGTCCTCGGTGGTCGTCGGGGCGCAACGGCCTGGACGGCTATCCGTTCGTCTCAAGCCCGTTTGGCCGGGTGTGCTTGCTCGATGGCCGAAACCTTCTCGATGTTGTGCCGCTCCGATGGGTCGGGGTCGGTCGTGAACCACGCCTCCAGGATCTCTTTGGCCACCTGGGGTGAGGTGAGGCGTAGGCTCATCACCAGTACGTTGGCGTCGTTCCACTTCCTGGCGCCGCGCGCCGTCTCTGGGTCGGTGCATAGCGCTGCACGGATGCCAGGGACCTTGTTGGCCGCGATGCTGACGCCGGTGCCGGTCCAGCAGAACAACACGCCGCCGTCGCATTGGCCGCTTGCCACGCTACGGGCCACTCGTTCGCCCACGTCGGCCCACTCGAGAGGCTCGCCCGCCAGTGGGCCGAAAAGCTCGACCTCATGGCCCATGCGACGCAGCTCCTCGATCACCGCATCCGTAAGATGGGTCTTCTCGTCGCTCCCGACGGCTATCTTCACGCCAATCACTCCCTTCCGTACCGGTACTCTAATTCTAAATGCGGCCCGAGCCCGGTTCAAGTACGGCGGCCTCGGTCGTTACGTTGTGCCGGGCCCGCCAATCGTTTACCATTCTATATCTAGTGAGGCGGCGGCCGCACTCTGGTGAGGCTTCACTAGGTGACGAGGTGTCTTGAGAATGGAAGATAACGGCAGGGGTGGAGGGGAGAGCGCTGACGGAGGTGTTTTCCGCTCAGGGTTCGTATCGCTTACGGGCAAACCCAACGTCGGGAAGTCCACGCTTATCAACGCACTGGTGGGCGAGAAGATAGCCGCCGTATCCTCGAAACCCAATACCACCCGCAACCGCATAGTGGGGGTTGTCAACACCCCCGGCGCCCAGCTCATATTCGTCGATACGCCCGGCATACACCGCGCCCGCCAGCAGCTCAACAAGAGGATGGTCAAGGTTGCCGTAGATGCAATGGCCGACGTGGACGTCGTAGGCATGGTGCTCGATGCCGAGAACTCCTTCGATGCAGCCGACCGCTACATAATCGAACGAATACCGAAACCGTTCATCGCCATCGTGAACAAGATCGACAAGGTACGTAAGAGCAGGGTGCTGGAGATCATGGCTGAGTGCCAGGAGCTGGGCGAGCGCGTGCTTGAGGTCGTACCCGTAAGCGCTCTGACGGGCGAGGGACTCTCGGAGCTGGTTGATGTTATCAGGGTATACCTGCCCCCTGGACCCCGCTACTTTCCCGACGACACCTTTACCGATCAGCCCGAGAGGCTGCTCGTGGCGGAATACATAAGGGAGAAGATATTCAACCTCACACGCCAGGAACTGCCCTACAAGACGGCCGTCGCCGT
>CAZXEJ010000013.1:0-50868 GCA_964639895.1 uncultured Spirochaetia bacterium
GTACCTCCTCTCTGAAAAGTTCCCGCTTGGTGGTGACGAGAAGGTGTATCAAGGGGCTGTTATAGTCCAGTAGAAGCGGTTTCGTTGCCCGAGAAGCACCCACCTCGGCAAAGACCGAATAGCATCCCTTGTCGGGATCGGACAGGATAAGACAAACATTGGAAGCAAACAGGGTCTTTTCAATGGTGCTCAAAATCCTGTTGCCGATCTCCTCCAGATTGAGCAAGGAAACCATGGCCTGGCTTACTTCTTCTATCGTTCGTTGGTAATTGAATCTCCTGCGAAAGAAAATCACGTCCACAAACCCTTGCACGCGCTCTTTCAGTGGATTCAGCAACAGCACTAGAGAGATGCTCACCAACACGAGCGCAGTGGGATTCACCCACTCGCTGTAGCGATAAAAGACCGCATTCAGGACCAAGACGGCGAATAAAAAGGCGAGAACGACGAGGCCGGTAAGTATTCCATAGGCCAAACTCTTCCTGAGTATTTCGTCGATATCGAAGAGCTTATGCTTCACTATTGCATAGCCAAGTGAGAGCGGGAAAAATATGACCGGTAAGGCCAAGTAGGTGATATTGCTCAAGTGAAAGATCACCGCAAGAATCGCGCAAAAGGTCGGCACTACGAATCCTGCGAACGAACCCACCAGAACGACCTGTGCCCTCTGTTTCTCCAGCACCGAGGTGGGATTGACGTAGGCATAAACTATCGACGCCAGCAAGAACAACGTGCCGATGAATATGTATATCCATACGGCCAAGACGATCTGCGGCCAAACGCCCTGGGAATAGTAGAAGAAGCTTTGTAAAGCGAGGAGTATGAAAGAAATCAAGAAGGCCGCTGAGACAATAGCGTAGCTCTTCCCCGCAGTCAGCCTGTTTTCCTTGGGAAATACCAAGCCCAAAGCTGCAAAGAGCGGGGGGATGAACAACCATATCCAGGATTCGATATTCAGTTTGTATCCAAGGTGGCTATCGAATATGGAGAGGAACCAGAGAGCAACGAAGTAGCAAAAAAGGAACAGGACTTTACTCTGTATTTTAGAAGGCCTCAGGCAGTACACTATAAGTCCGATCGAAAAAAATATAATCCCCATCACGGCAGTGGGTCCGAACAGCCGCACGAAGTCCAGTGGTGTGAACTCAATCGTAGGCACACGCAGATGGAGAAGCTTGTCGCCCCTTTTGACGGTGTAATCAACGGCCGTGCCCAACGGTTTTCCAGACGCTATGTCGTAAACAGCTTGAGACGTGTAAACGGGCTTCCCGTCGACCGCCACTACTTGATCGAACGACTTGAGACCATTTCGACTACCACTCCAGTAGGACAATTTCTCCTCTGTCACCATGAGGTTGGTATAGAGTAGGAAACCCGGGAACTTCTTCCCCAAGGTATCGACCACTTCCAACACACTTACGGCAATGACCCCCAGAAGAAAAAGGGTCTTAAGGACGACGATAACATTGAAGAACAACTCGAGGTTTCCACCGCCGCGCCATCGATTCAGCATCTCTTCATCTCCCGTTCACCTTCTTTCATCAACTGGGCCAGTTCCAGGAATAATTACCTTACATGCCGATGAACCGCACTTAACTGCTGAACGAATCAGAACGTCCTTCCCGCATACGGAATGTTACACGGCGATCCATCTACCAACAGAAGATCGAAAAATCTGCCGCAGCATCAGGTGCTCCCATGGAGGAAACATTTAGGCAATGGAGACGGCTCTTAAACAGCCCTCGGCCATCCGGCCACATGCACAAATCGTATAATGAAAAAGTGAGAAGAGCTGTCCACAAACCTTGGTAAACCTATGGCGCACTGCCGCGCCTAAAGCCTCGGGGAGTCAGCACATCACCATCCTGATTTCCATATAATTTTATATTTCCTATCGGAACAATAGCAATTCCTCGCCAAAGAATCCGGTATTTTCCAGGGGTCATCGCCATCCGCACATGATTCACAATTCATGATGCCCGCTCTGGGTACATGCTCCTTACTTCCACAATAAGGCGGGACCCCCCAACCCACTACCACGGTCCACCCCATCCTACAACGGCAGCCACACGGCTATCTCAGCGTGCCGACAGGATCATAGGCAAGCCTCTATCCCTCCTTACCACGGCGACCTTGACCAGAAGACGGCTAGGGCTACAAGGGGACGTCGGAGTAAGATTTTACACTTGTTGAAACGTCATTGATCATAAACCGGCTCGCCGGGAGTGGAATGTCCACGTGGACGTTGGAAATATATACTCCCTGATCGCTCTCAGGGCAACGCCAAGAGTAATGCCGATACAACCGGTCCACCGCCGCCCCTCCTTCTTCATGTGTTCGTCCGACGGAAAGAGTACGCACAACGACAAAACGAAACAACGTTGTCCAACCTGCCGTCAAGGCAATTGCGCCGACGTCGCCCAAGAGGCTGATAACTTTCACCCCGGCTTGGCGACCAACTGTGAGGCGGGAAATACGGCGTAAGAACCGATAGAAAGAGCCCTCTTCCCCCGGTATTGGGTAGAGCCTGTTTCTTTCAAGGATCGTGTAGTTGCCTGCCTTAAGGGGAACGACGTTGACGTGGATGAGAGAGGATGCACCGCATCTCAAACAGGATGGAAAACTCCGCCTATGGGGCGGGGCCTGACCAAAGGATCGAAAACGCTCGATTCGCGGTAGATATAACGTAAAGGTCCTTCCTCTTTTGTCCAGCCCATCCACTCGCCGGCGACGCGTAGAGGGATGCAGGGTAGAACACTACCCGGAGGGACCAATGCGTTCGCCGCCCTTACACAACAAGACGAGGCACATAAACAGAGTTCCCTACCGTGCTGCTAGAGAAAGATTCAATCGTCAAGAACGGTAAGTTGCACGATACCATGAACGAGAGTCAAGCATGGGAAACCACTTGCAACCCGCAAAGATCTTGTACAGAAGCCCTTAGTGTCACGACCACCCGCCGGGGAACACCGTGGTAGTCCAAATCCGTCATACGGCCGTGGTAGATGCAATCCAGGGGGAAAGACACAACACATACCACTGCCCCACAAGGCCTGAATCATAACTTGACTTGCACTGCCTAAGCGGCCGGAGACGACGCCGTAGCCGCTTCGGCGCCCGTTCCGATGATACCGAACTCTCTACCCACTTTGTCGAAAATCTCAAGAGCGGTATCCAGGTCTTCACGCGTATGCGTGGCCATGATGCTCAGCCTCAGGCGCTCTTGGCCCCGAGGAACAGCCGGGTAAGGGAATACCGACAAATAAACTCCTTCCTCGAAAATTCTTTTGCTCATTTTCTTGGCCAAAAGATCGTCACCGATGATGACAGAGATCAGAGCCGATTGGGTGTCAATCACGTTGAAACCGAGATCCATCAAGTTCCGCTTCATATAGTCCACGTTTCTATGCAAATTCTCGTGTCTTTCCGGTTCGCTCTCCATAATCTCTATGGCCGCCAGCACGGATGCGGCTATGGATGGAGGAATGCTGGCTGAAAAGAAAGCGGATCTGGCATAGTGCCTGAGGTAATTGATCACTTCCTTCGTCGAAGCCACGAATCCCCCAACCCCGGCTAAAGCTTTACTCAGCGTCCCCATCACAATATCAACCTTGCCCTCGAGATTGAAAAGGCTCACAGTACCCTTGCCCATGGGTCCTACCACTCCCGTGGCATGAGCGTCGTCTACCATAACCTTGGCATCGTACTCGGCGGCGATCTCGACTATCTCCGGAAGGGGTGCTATGTCACCGTCGGTACTGTAGACGCCGTCCACGACGACGAGGATGCCGTCGCACTTTTCCCTGCTGTCTTCCATGACGCGCCTCAAACTGTCCATGTCAGAATGCTTAAACGTCCTGAACTTGCCGCCACTCAGAACACAACCGTCGATTATGCTGGCGTGCGAGAGCCGATCGATGATGGCACAATCCCCTTTCCTGACCAGTGCGGAAATGCATCCTAGGTTCGCGGTGTATCCGGAGGAAAACGTCATTGCATCCTCGCATCCCTTCATACCCGCCAGTTTTTCCTCAAGCATTCTATGGACTTCGTAACTACCCGTATGCAGAGGGGAACCCACCGGACCGGTTCCGTACTTCTCCAGGGCTTTTTTTGCCGCCTCGACGACCTTGGGGTGTGAAGCAAGTCCCAGATAATTGCTGTTCCCCATCATGATTATCTCTTTCTTCTCGCCCGTTATCTCGTCGAATATGATGGCCCTGTTGTTTGACGGAGACAGCAGAAATTTTCTGTATATGTAGTAACCCTTACTCTTGACATTTTCTATGTAACCCCAGAATGGCCGTGTCTTGGCAAAGAGATCACGGTCGGGAAGGTTGATGAAATCCGCGAGAGTATGGACGTCCGAATCAACTTTCTCGACCAGATCACTTTCTCTTCGTTCGAGCTGATCCAGGTAGGATTCGATCCTTCGTCCATCCGATTCGGTGAGGGCAAGGAAGCGAACCTCGACCTGGTACGGCCTCGCGTCGCTTTGGGAAGACCTCCTCACCCTTACTATCTCGCCATATGCGCTGATATGCGACGGGAATGGGTGGGTCGGAAGCGCGAAATCGAGTATGAGCTTTGTGCCAACCGGGGGAGGAGAGCCCGGAGAAGAAATGTTCAATCCCTGGAGCCTCACTTCGTCGGCTTCACCGATCACTTTGCCTATGTTTCTTGCAAAAACATCGATACCCACGTGCAGTACCTCCGGCTGCCGGAAATATGAAGGGAGCCGCACTAGCCAATGTTCGGCACAAACTTACAAGAGACCATCGCAGGCTGTTCTCTTACTCTTGCACCCCGTACCCTCGGGAAGCGAGTCTCTTTCTCAAGCTGAATCCCCGCGGTGCAGGCCTATACAGTAGTCGATTGTATCATCACCCTGAGGAAAAAAAAGGGGGGCTAGGACCATACGTCGCCTCTGACGAGCCATGTTTTCAAACTTCGACTTCATCCCCAGCATGGAGAGAGGCGGGTCCGGGATCACCGTTGAGAGCATGACACAACGATATGGTGCATTCCCTCCTTTGGAACACACGCCAACAAGCAAGCTGGCCAGCCGTTGCACTCAACCTAGACGTGACGAGTCGGCGGCAGCGGAAAGACGTAATCCCACACGCTTGGACGACCCCCTGCCGCCCATTCCCCCACACAGCCCCGGCATCCCCGTCAGAACCATCTCGGCATGAAGGTACTTGAGCCCATCCAATTCTTTATCAATCCATCCACCGTAACGATCAATCTCCCCTGGAAAGCAAAATGCCTCCCCGGCGGATTCGCGGAATCGATCGTCGGAACCACCCCCTCTATAAAAGCGCGCTGGCTTAAAAGGTCATCCAATCCACCGCCGGCAATCACCGCGCTGCCAATGAAATCGAACCACATACCGTCAATCACTTTCCACGTAAGGGTTCCCTCAAGCTCGGTGCCCACCAATCGCCTGACGGGGGGAAGAGGATTGAGCAGATCAGTGCCCAAGGCGTTCCTTTCATCAACCCATGCAACGACCACCTGGGGAGTGAAATGCAAGGAGTCACTCAACCCTACCCGGGCCCACGTTCTTAAGTACCAGGAATTTATAACGCTGCCCTCCACTCCGTAGACAGTGGGTATCATATGCTTGAACAACAAATTGTCGATCACAAATGCATTGTTGAAAAATATTCCTCCACCCTCCAGCTTGTCCGGCGTGCGCGCATCATCGCCATTGGACCATCCACTCTCAATCGCCACGACAGAGCTTTTGTCTCCTCGGGGGTAAAACTCCACCCTTGCCACAAGGAGGAAATTCTCAGGCGTTATATCTATCTTGCGGCTTCCAAGAAGATCGGGCAGCGGCGCCTCGAGTCCGTCTATCTTTCCCACGAGATCCTGAAACTCGAACGCCACTCGGAAGTGGTCCGATTTGTAATCCAAATAAAGCGACCAATTGATCGCCGGGTTTACATCCGCCCCTAGACCACCGCTCAAGTCAAAATTGTTTTGATAAACGGAGAACAAGTAACCGCCCAAGTTCAGGTTATCCCCTTGGTAATAGATTCCGCCCCCTATTTCCCACCCATCTCCCTCGTTGAAGCCGGATACACTGAGGCCCTCAGCAAGCCGGTCCACCGCAAAGAAGAAGAGAAGCTTTTCCCACCTCTCGTCAACCAAGGCAAGTGGAGCCGTGTCAAACTCAAACCTATCAACAATGCTCCCTAAATCCTGGTCCGGCATGCTACCGGCGTTATTCAGTATTCCCAACCCCCAATCGAAGGGCTGGCGTCCTATCCATAGTTCTCCAACTGGAACTTCAGCTACCACGTACAGGGATCTGAGATTGAAAAAACCTTCGTCCTCATCAACCGGAGAGACGGCTTCCCCCGATAAGGGGTTAGTTACCTCTCTCAACAGAGCCCCACGAAACGAATCAGAGGGACTCGGAGCTTCGAACACCTTCTGCGCGATGTTCTCGTTTGTAAGGCCACCCCAGATGATATTCTTCGCGATGTCCAGCTGACTCCTAATGGAAAGTTTGCCGCCTACCTTCACCATAGGGGACACAAGCAACCGTGAGTCCACGAAAAACACTTCGTCGTTCTCGCCAGGCACGGCACCTACGAACGTGCCATTACTGAACAACCTTACGCGGGTACGGAAATAGGTTGGAAAATCCGAACTAAAAAGCACTTTGACTTGAGGCGAAGGTGAGAAAGCGGGGGGTCCCTCCTCCAGTGGCAGCGACGCGACGGCGCTTCTCTCCTCGTTCTCATGCCCCTTCTCCCGATTCCGCAAACGCGCCTCCAGTTCATCGATTCTTTTTTCAAGCATTTCCATCTGCGTACCATACTTCCTTTCCAGCTCCTCTCTCTCCCTTTGGTATTGGAGGTGGAGTTCTTGTACCTGTTTTCGAAGGGAATCAATCTGCTTCTCAACTTCCGACTCCGCATAGGTGTGTCCAGTGGGAAAAAAGCAGAAAAGCAGAAAACAACATAGCCCCATGCCTAGCAACAACGATTTCGTCGTATGATTTCCTCTGAACATACAAAGTCCCCTCACCAAAACAATTCACCACGGATCGGCCGCAGGATCGACCCGCTACCTTACGAAGCGTCTATACTACTAATCGGCCTTTCCAAGGAAAGTATAGAAATAATTTCCGAAATGGAAAAAAATCAAGTGATTCTGACCCACGGTACACGCTCGCTATTGCCGACCGCCCACCACAAACTCACCCTGCCGACCGTCGTACTCGTGAACCTTCCTGCCCAAACTTCACCTGCAGCCCGCTGGCATGCGCAAAGAGAGCTGTGATCAAGCTTGCCGCCACACCTGTTACGTGGAGATCTCTCTCCACTCCTCAGCCTCAACAGTCACTCACTAGCCCCCATGGTCCTGCACGGTTCCCGACATCCGGCCACGTTCTTTGGATGGACGGTCGAGCAACCCGCTGATGCGTCCGCCTCGAAAAGGGGCGTTGTGCGTGATCATAGGAACCCTCCTTTTCGAACCCGACAGGCCTACAACCAACGGCTCATGCGGTTCTCTGCACCTACTGCTCCCAAGTCGTGGTAGATGGGGAGTATCCAGTAAATTGCTTGCAAGTGAGCCTGCCCAAGCGGGCTGTACGGCTTTCTTCGGTTCAATCTAAGTGACCGGTGCGTGTATCACTGGCTTCGCCGACCCCATATGGATCCCGCCTTCCCCCGTGCACGCTTCGAAACCGGCTGGTTAAGCGCGATTTAGAAAACGTATTTAACGTACCTTCAGAGAACTGCGGTCAGCGGCAACGTAGCGCATCTGCAGGTAGTAGGGACCCCCGATGCGCGGCTCGGCCACACTGAGTCGGCGCCTCCCTTCTTCCCGGGCCACGGGCAACACCTTCTGCTCCCACACCCCCATCAAGTCCTCGCCCACGCCCCGGTGGGGGCATAGACCAGGAGGGCCTCCTCGACCGGCCACCGCGGGGTCTCGAGGTCGAAGAAGGGAGCGGGGTTGAGGTAAGTGAGGGTGGCGATATCAACGCCCTCTCGTGAGTTCATCGCGCTAATAGCCGAGGCCGATCGGGTGTCCATGGAGGTGTCCACACGGGCCCAGAACCCTCTAAAAACTCCACTCCGCCGGTAAAGGGACTCTGTCCGAATACCCGGTGATGACAACGGCTTACAAGGATCATTGCAGTTTGCGGGCCTCCTACTTTTGGCCCGTGAAATCCGGCGTCGCAAGGGCTTGGGGGGGTCCAAGTGCCACGCCCTCCGCAGACCCCTTACCGTCGCGGCCGCTCGAGCCGGTACGATCCATCTCATCCCCCCCAGCTACGCCGCACACCCGTCACCGTGAGAGCCGCAACCTACAAGAGTGCACCATGTGGAAGGGACAACAACGCACCCTATCGAACGCCGACCTGCAACGGAAGCGGTCTCACCGCCCCCGCCCAGCCGACGCGAGGCAAATGCACGGCAGGGGACGCCGCCCCTCCGGCTGGGACGCGGCCGCTTCACATCCCACCGCAGGGTGGCAGCCCATCGAATGATATATCTCTCATCTCTCGTCTCTTCCCCGAGAAGGAGACAGATATGCCCCAGCACCCCTACGGTCTTCACCCTGCTCCGACACCGAACAAGGGCGAGAGGCACACGACGTATGCGAAGACGCCACGAAACCCCTTCCCACCAAGCCCGCAATGAGCGGGAGACCCCGTCCGAGTAAAATGCGGAGACGAGCCCCCGCTGCGTCCTGCAAGCCCAAGGCCAGCATTGCAGCCGGCCTGGCACAACTACACATCTAGCGGAACGGTGTGGACACCACGCTCTGTCCACATGCCTACCCCTACCGGGGCGTTATCCCGGGCCGAAACGAACCCGCCCCCTCCGAGGCGCCCACGCCGGCGGCGAAAGCGGTGGTCGGGTGTGGATGGGCGGCCGTTCGAAGACGGGCCCGCACGGTCGAGACGTCTGGGACGAGTACGGGCCGTAAGAGAAAGAGGTCGTCACATCCCCCCGACCCGCTACGCCCATTTTCCAACCTGACGCCGAAGCCGTGAGATGAGGTGAAGGGCACGAGGCGAGACGGAACCAAACCCACGGCGCACCCCCATAAGCGTGCGAATGCGCTCAACCTCTCCCGTGAAGAGCGTTCTGCGGACGCGACGCATCGCACATAGCCCGGAGCGCGGGACGTGGCCGCCGTGACGACTGCTCCATGAGTCCAGACGGGAGCCCCCAACTCCACGCTCGGTTATGTGATCGGTACCTACTGGACCTTACCCGCGGAGCATTGAGATCAAACCAACCTGCTTGCCCGCCGCCGTGTGAGCAGCGGCCTTTACCCCCCACCCTCTCCTTACCGGGGGGGAATAGAGAACGTTCACGATCGGTGCCGAGAATGCAAGTGTAGGGCGGAGAAGCGGCCGGGCGTCACCGGCATGGAGACACCCGGCTCACCCGCCGCACGGGTCAAAAGGTCACTTCAGATCGGACAGACTGGCGCCGAAGTTTATATGGAACACCTGACCGTCCAGCACGAGCGCAGGCACCGATTTCACACCGAGGTTTTCGGCCTCGGCGATCCTGTCCTTGTCGTCGCCCAGGTGTACGATCTCGACGTCGTACCGTGACGAGTCAAGCGCTCCCACCACGGTCTGCTCGGCGCTTACGCAAACGGGGCAGCCGGCATGATAGAAAACGGCTTTCTTCTTCATGACGCACTTCCTCCATAACGTAGTGTAGACAGGCATTTACGCCCGTCCTCCCATATGGTACAGTCTACTTTTCAAGTAGGCTTAGTGACAAGAACGCACTTTTCGGTAAGGTGGTTACAAAATGGTGCAACACCCATCGGACCGTCGGGCAAGTGATCAGTCGACCGGCGGCGGCCCGTCCGTGGCCGCCATGGTCGAAAGCGTGCTCGGCTGCAAATGGTCGATGCGGCTGCTCGATCTGATCGCCGACGGGTGCCACAGACCAAGCGCCATGCTCAAGGCGTGCGACGGTCTCTCGGCCAAGGTTCTGAACGAACGGCTGCGCAAGCTGATCGGGCTTGGAATAGTTCACAGGACGGTACACGGAGAGAAGCCCCCCATCCGGGTGGAGTACAGACTGACAGAGTTCGGAAAGCGGTTCACGGCGGTTATCGACGAGGTGAGAAAGCTGCAACAGGCCCTCGACAGCGGTGCGCTCGACCATTCCGGGGGCGTTGAGGAAGGGACCGACTCCGACACGGGGCTGGAAAGCGACGACGCTCAGGCATAGGACGGTGCCGCTCGCAGCCGAACTACACGCCTCGTGCTCGCCAGCGGGCCGGCTCCTGACCGCCGCTCGCACACGAGGGCGCTCCTACGAACGAGGCGACCCCGTACGTGATTGCGTCCGGTGTCCCGAGCGGCGGTCTCAACCCGACGCACTCGGGCGGCGGTCCATACTCTACGACGGAGGGTCCCGCCCTCACCCCCAATCGATCAGGATAGCAACGGGGAAAACGGGGACGAAGAGCTGCGGCGGAGGACAAGCGGGGGATTTCACTGGTTGGAAGCAACGAGTCTCAAGGTGAGTCCTCCCACGTGCAGACCTTCGGCCGGAAGGGGGAAGAAATCCGCTCCCCTCGGGGGTGGCGGTAATGGAAACAGTCGCGGCACCTCCTGCCTTCCGACCAGCGCGACCCCTGAGCCACGTACAAGACGGGGCGATACTCTCCAGCGGCGCCGGAAGCGCCAACACACGACTCTCTATCGACAAACAACCCTTGGCCGCCCCTCTCCCCCACGCATAGAACCACATTCCATTGTGGTTCGACGCTCTAACCCCCTCACCTATTGCGTTTTCTTTTTACTCCCTTACACTTCTTCTTCTTATCGGCCCGTCCTTCCGTGATCCCACCGAGGAAGGAGAAACCGGCACCCGGAAGAGATCATCGCCACAGACCGGCTTGAACGGCCCATAAAGCTCCCCGGGAAACTCCCCACCCCTAGCAACGAAAAGGCGGAGCAGGCCGTAGAAGACCTCGTCACCCTGCCCGCGCCGGTCTGTTCAAGGAGGCGCTAGAGTACACGGGATACGGATTCATCGAACTCATCCCCACCGAGGGAGTACCCTATCCTGCTCAACCCGACCATCGGCTCAGCGGTCTGTAGGATGGCGAGATCGCGCTGTACAGCGCTCGAACTCGCCGCCCTCGTCTTTCCGCAGACTAACCACCTGCTCCACCAGTCTTCTGAGCCCCCATAAGCTTTCCCTTAACTTGTCGTGAAACGACTTGAATATCACGTAGTCCGAGCCCCCTCCACTTTATGGGCGTTCTCACCCAAAGCCTCGAGTGCCCGCTCCAACGCTCCGCTGAACCGTTCCAATACATCCATCTTCCCCCCATCTCCGTCGCGGCCGCTCCCTCCAGGACCGCAAAGAGCCTGAAGATCTTCCACGAGATGGGGCGGCGACGCTCCACAAGCCGCCCACCCTTCGCTGGGCCCATCCTCCTGAGACTGAAGGGCGGTTGAGGGGTGTCCCTTCACTGACCGCCACCTCAAGAAGGTGGGTCCCGAGCTCAACAAACTCCTTGAGGCGTCCGCCCAAGACCAGCCGCAGTACGCTGAGCTCGCTGATCTCCTGAAGCAGCCGCACAAGGCGGCTTCACAGCGCCGTGGGGCAGGAAGGAAAACTCCGCCATGTTTTTAACCTTCGTTTCCTCCCCTATCAACGAAACAACCTCTATGTTCATACCCGTCCACACACCAAGAGTCGCATTGAAGCGCATCACGTAGTACACGATCCCATGCCGAGCCACCCCCCGGATGTAGTCTTATTCTGCGTCGCCTCGGAGGTACGCTTCTCCTGGAAACCTGTTCAGTATGGTAGCACGGCTTGAACGAGGGGGGCGTTTATGAAAAGACGCGCACCGTCGCCGGTGGGAATCTCCGAAACGTGATGACCTATGATCAGAAAGGTGCAGAGATAGCAAAGTGGCCGGCCCGGGGCGCGACTGCACCCCCAAAACCCGGTGGGGGAACTCACCATACGACGGCGACAGAAGGCGAGCGTGGCGTAGTGATGACGCCCGGGAACATCCCGAACATCTCGCCTCGGGTTGTGCGTAGGGCTGCTCTAAGCGGCCCGGCAACCTGAAGCCTTTTCCACACAGGGAGCGGCTGCGGGCTACTTCCTCCGCCTCACGCAACGCGAGTACCAAGCCCTTGAACGGCCCCTTACACTCATCCATGTGGGGCATCTTTTACTTTTTCCCTCCAACGGCCCCCCACCGCAGACCTCTCCCGGCCGTCATATGAACTTATCAAGTATCTCCTATCGCAATCCCTCCCCTCGAACACCGCCGGAGCCGGTGCCGGCGAACGACACTCCAACGGTAAACCCATTCGCCGCCGTGCCTCCCATCCCCTCGTAGTGAAAGCATAAACCCCGCTACGCCCGCGTTGCAGAACCAGTTGCCGGGAAACAATTTCAACCGCTCCCCCACCATCACCCGAACCCCCTGGCCCCTTCTCGAGCCCCGAGCCGCGGGCACATCACATCGAGCACATCCACCCGAGGCGGAGTGTGAACACCGCCGGGATCTCAAACCCCATGTGGCTGACAACCACCCGCTTCAACCTTACCGGATCCACTACCACGTCATCAACTGCTGACGTCACCGGCTCAACGTGTCTCAACATCTTCCGACGCAGAAGCGTAGGGCGTCGTCGAAGCGGCGGTCACCAAGGAAATTCTCACACCTGGGTCGGAGGCAGTGTCGTTCGTAGCGATGACTCCGTATCAACACCGCAGAAAGAGTCCGAAAGACGACCTACCCCCTGCCGACTCCACATCGGGCACAACCTCAAGACCGCCCACCGTCAAAGAAAGAGTGAACAGAGGAACGGATTCCTGGGATGCCAGATGGTTGTATGACGCAATAACAAGCCGGGAACCATAACTCTAGAAACTGAACACAACTGGTCCGGACACGGAGACTCTTTGGCTCTTCACCTCGACATCGTGTCCGAAAGGAACGGAAAAGGTGTAAGACTTGACCGTGCGCGTGCGGAAGTAGAAGGGTTAGAGAGGAGAGGTGTCGCCGCACCGCACATTTGATCGATGAGATGAAACCCCGCCTGTAATCCAGAGAGAGGCTCAAACCACACCAAACCTCGTGTGAACACAGCGTTGTTTTGAGCAGCGCTTTCCCACCGGCATACCCCATACACCCTGGTCAGATATCCACGACGCGGGACCCAACTCATCGCCTTTGACCAGAGGGATCGACACTTATCGTCAAGACCGTAGTTTCCCCCACACATGACCACATAGCCGAGGTTGATACGAGCCACTGATGCCTCCTCACCGGCCATCCCGGCGTGTCCGAATCCACTCTTCTTCCCCGGCTGCGATTCCCTCGACCGTCCCAGCGCTTTCACTGTGGCGCTTCCGCACAAGGGACAACCCCCCATTCGATATGGGGCGACCCCACCACCCGTCCACGGCGCAAGGGGGAGTACACCGCCGCCCGTGGCAACATCGCCCATACCCTGCCGGTCATAATCCCCACCCCGTGTGGGGAGAGGTTCGTCACCCCCCTCGGTCTCCCATTCTCCCGGCCCGATGCTCCCTGTGGGTGGGCTCCATTATTGCACCCCGACCCCCCACAGCATCCCTCCGGAAGGCCTTGCCTGCCTCGCCCCCACACCCGATTGACTTCGCCCCCTCGGACGTGATATAAGAGCCTTATGCGAGCCCCGGCAGAGGCGCAAATTACGGCCTTGCGGCGGCTTTGAAAAACCCATTGAAGGAGGGTATGCCATGGGATTCCTCAATAACTCAGACCTTAAGCAGTTCAGCTGCGGCGACGTCATACCGGGCAGCAGCGGCATGCTGACGCTCGCCTTCGGGCCCGCTTGCGACCAGCTCAGCGGCGCTCCGGCCGCGAACGCCTCATACCCATTCTGGTTCGGGTGGTACAGGTGCAACAAAGGCGAGGAACTCAAGCGCTTCAAGAACACCGAGACCCACGTCGCGTACTACGTGACAAAGGGCAGCTTCAGCATATTGAGTGAGGGCGAGACAAGGGACGTCGGCGCCGGCACGTGGGTGGGCTTTCCGCCCCAGACCGAGTACGAGGTGCGCTGCCTCGAAGACGGCTCCGAGCTGCTCTGGGTATACGTACCGCCGAAGGCAGGCTGAACTCTGCTCGGCGGCCCGACGCAAACGCCACAGTGAAAGCGCTGGGACGGCCACGACACCCGCAGGCAGGAGACGGGAGGACGTGGCAAGGAGATCGGTGCGCACGTTCGCATGCGTCATCATGAGGTGACGGCCGGTCGTAAACACGGGGCCGTAAGGACTAGGTGCACGGCAAGGACTCCACACGAAGGCTCCTCTTTTGCACCGACAGTAGTATGTGGCTGCGGGAGTGAGAGGGGACGCTCCCCTCTCACTTAACGTTGAGCCGGCGTGGCCACGCATCCCCCCTTGGCCTGGACGGGACGCGCCCCCCCACCTCCTCTTCCGCCGGGGAGCCGAGACCCCGCGCCCAACCGTGCCGTAACGCCCGCCGCTGGACGAACAAGAGAGCACCTCCGGCCGCCTTCGGAGAGGGGACGGGCGAGCGGCGCCGATCCCAACGTGAGAGGTACCTCCATATCATCATATTCATCAAGATTATCTGTATGTTACATCTATTACAACCACTTTGTGAGATGATGTCTCCCCACTCCTTGGCGACGAGAGATCGGAATCAAGGCTGATTACATTACATGTCTCATATTTGGACTAGCTAGTTGATGCAATACTTCTCGACTCTTGGATTTTCTGCTCCCGCACACGCTCCACGACGTCCTCGACCACAGAACACCCCGCCGGCTGAACCTCTACTTACGCCCGCTCCCTGCAACCCCAGCCGCCCTTCCCGTCTGCTCTACCCGCGGGCGCCGGTATCGTTTATCGTATAGACCCACGTTCACCCCACACAAGAGAGGGGGCTGCCTTTTCCACATGCCCCCAGCCACTTTCTCTGCGACAGGGAGGGACCGACCCCCGATGAGGATCCTCTACGGAATACAGGGTACAGGCAACGGCCACATCACCCATTCACGCGAGGTGATCGCGGCGCTCAGCCGCGAAGCCGAGGTCGACGTACTGGTAAGCGGCGTCGAATACGACCTCGATCTAGGCTTCGAACCGGCGTTCCGGTCCCCCGGCCTCGGCTACGCCTTCGGCACCGACGGCGGCATCGACTACCTGCGATCGCTGGGCCGCCTCCGCCCCTGGAGGCTGGTCGTCGACCTCCTCTCCCTTCCCGTCGAGCGGTACGACGCCGTAGTGAGCGACTTCGAGCCCCTGACGGCCTGGGCCGCCTGCATGAAGGGTATCTCCTGCTACGGGCTCTCCCACCAGGCGTCGTTCCTCTCCCCCCACGTACCCCGCCCCCCACGGAGGAGCGCCGTCTCCGAGCTGATACTCCACCGGTACGCTCCCTGCACCCATCCTCTCGGCCTCCACTTCCGGCGCTACGATACGTTCGTATTCCACCCCGTCATCAGGAGCCGACTACGCCGCTCCACCCCGCGCAGCGGCACCCACTACACCGTCTATCTGCCGTCTTTCGACGAACGCTCCCTGGCGGCCTTCCTCCAGAGGGTGGACGTCCCGTGGGAGGTGTTCTCGAAACACTACCGCGGCCGTCCCTACGAGGCGGGTAACGTCACCGTACACCCACTCGGAGACGAACGGTTCGCCGCCTCGCTGCTCGGCGCCGCGGGAGTACTGTGCGGAGCGGGCTTCGACACGCCGGCCGAGGCGCTCTACCTCGGGAAGAAGTTGATGGTAATACCAATGAGAAGGCAGTACGAACAGGCCTGTAACGCCGCTGCCCTGGCCGAAATGGGGGTGCGCGTCGGGGCTCCCCGTCTCGACGACGAGCTGCTCACACAGCTGCTCATATGGATCGAAGACGACGCACCAGTGGAAGTGGAGTTCGAAGACCCGCTGCCCGACATCGTGGACGCGATAGTGGGCGGCGGCAGACCGTAGGGGAAACCGAGACGGCGAGCCCAGCGCGGACCCGGAGCAGGCGGCGGGGGGGGAACTCCGGAATCCCCGCCTGCCCAGCGGCCCAAGTAGCGACGGGGAGAGCCCGCCACCGCGTAGACGGCCTCCCCCACCCACGCTCCCAAGGGACACCCCCTCCAGACAAGAGCCGCGTCCGTAGCCCATCGACGGCGCATCCGATGGAACATCTCCCCTCACCGTGACCGCCCGTGCGCCGCCACGCATCCCGCCGGCACCTGCTCCGGCTGCACGACCCCCCGACGCCGGATCGTGCCCTACATCATCCGCGGCGGGCAACAGCGCAAGCCACCCTTACGCCACAGGGTCGTTGCATCCCCGCACACCCTGCGAGCCCGTCACCAGCACGCCACACCCGCGCGGCGGATGCAGCTTACGCGGCGGACGGTGGACGAACCCCGACGAGCCGGCCCCGTGTATGTGTAGCGGCACGTACAATCGGCCCAAACGCCTGGCGACCGCATTACCACCCACCGCTCGTCACCATAGGTCCCAGACCAGGGGGCAACCACCGGCGTTCCGGCCCCCCGTGATCGAGAGGGACGCCGCGACCTCCCAGGCGGTAGGCGACGGGTGTGACCCCTCCTCCCCGTGGGGCGAAGGGTCGTCCCTACGCGGACGCGGCGACCCTTACCCGGCCAGGCTCCCGCCGCCCACCTTACGCCGTCACCACGACACGCCGACCCATCACCCGACGAACAGCTTACAACTGCCGGGATAACCGCAGCGGGAGGCGAACACGTCGCCCCTCCACCTCACACACGTAAGCACCCCTGACCGTCCTTTTCCCTCGGAACGGCCCGGCCACGCGCCCCCCAGTGAGGGGAGCAGTAGACGACTTGTATATAATTTAGGTTGTAGCCGCATCTCCCGCAGGAAGCGATCCGATCCGCTCCGTCGGGGAAGGACACTTTACATCCGATTGCGGCAGGGGCCGCCTGATTAACAATGAACGGAACCCTTTACGTGGTTGCCACCCCCATAGGAAACCTCGAGGACATCACCCTCAGGGCGCTGCGTACACTGCGCGAGGTGGATCTGATCGCCTGCGAGGACACGCGCCGGGTGAGAAAGCTCCTTACGCACTACGGTGTCACAAAGCCTCTCATGAGCTACCACGAGCACAACGAAGAGAGGGCCGCGGCCGCTCTGGTCGAGAGGATCGAGAGCGGGCTCAACGTGGCGCTGGTCACAGATTCCGGCACCCCCACTGTCTCGGACCCGGGCTACCGCCTGCTCAGCCTGTGCGCGGCCCGCGGCTTGAGCGTCACGGCCGTGCCCGGCCCCTCGGCCGTGGTGGCGGCGCTCAGCGTGTCCGGGCTTCCGTGCTCGCGGTTTGCGTTCCTTGGGTTTCTAAGCAGGGGGCGGAAGAAGAAGAGGGCCCAGCTCGAGGCGGTAAAGCACTACCCGGAGACGCTCGTCATACTGGAATCCCCCCGCCGTACGCTCGATACGCTCAGAGCCCTCGCAGAGGTGCTGGGCGACAGGCGGTGCGCCGTGTGCAGGGAACTCACCAAAAAACACGAGGAGATACTGCGCGGCACGGCACCGGAGCTCGCCGCGCTGGTGGAGGCAAGGGGTGAACTCAAGGGCGAGGTGACGCTCGTCGTAGAAGGCTGCACGGAGGACGAGCCCCCGGTCGCCGAGGACGAACTGCGCCGCCTTCTCGAAGAGAGACGAAGCGAGGGGTTGAGCCTAAAGGAGGCGGTGGACGCCGTAGCCTCACTCACCGGCGCCGGGCGGAACGAGGTATACAGGGCGGCCCTCGCCGTTTGGCGGCGGTAGCGGCACGCCTTATTCCTTCTTCGCGCGCCTCTTTATCTTCTCGGCGTCGATCTCCACCTTGTCGTCCACCTTCTTCTTCTTAGCCCGCGCCTCGCCCTGGATGTTGGCCTTGCAGCTGTCGCAGATAGTATCCGTCGAAGGCCTACCGCACACCATGCAACGCCTCTCCGCGCTCATCGTTCACCTCCCGGCCCCTTGGAGCCGCCGTCACTCCCTCCGCCGCGCGCCGCAGGCGGTATGAGGAGAGACCATTCCGTGGCCGCCTCGTAGGCACGAGCCACCCTCAACACCGTGGCCTCGTCGAAGGGGCGGCCGACGATCTGCAATCCCACGGGCAGACCCTCGGGCGAGAGGCCGCAAGGCACCGACACGCCGGGCAGGCCGGCCAGGTTACAGGGTATGGTGAAGACGTCCGAGAGGTACATCTTCAGCGGGTCGCCGGTCTTCTCGCCCAGCCGGAACGCCGTCTCCGGCGCGGTCGGTGTCACGAGGACGTCCGCGCGCTCGAACGCCATGTCGAAGTCGCGCCGAATCAGGGTACGCACCCGCTGTGCCTTGAGGTAGTAGGCGTCGTAGTAGCCCGCCGAAAGGGCGTAAGTGCCGAGCATTATGCGGCGTTTGACCTCGTCGCCGAACCCCTCCGAGCGCGAGGCGAAGAAGACGTCCTTCATCGTCTTGGCCCCCTCGGCCCTGTAGCCGTAGCGGACACCGTCGTAGCGGGCTAGGTTGGAGCTCGCCTCCGAGGGGGCGATTATGTAGTAGGCGGGCACGGCGTACTCGGTATGGGGCAGCGAAACGTCGACGATCTCGGCCCCCAGGCCTCGGAAGACCTCGATCGCGGCCGTGACGGCGTCTCTTACGGCGTCGTCGATCCCCTCGATGAAGTACTCCCTCGGCACGCCCACGCGCAGCCCCCGCACCCCATGCTCGAGCTCGGCCAAATAGTCGGGCACGGGCATCGAGACGGATGTCGAATCCATGGGGTCGTGGCCCGCGATCGCGGCCAACACGAGGGCGGCGTCGGTCACGGTTCGCGCAATGGGCCCGGCCTGGTCCAGGCTCGAGGCGAAGGCCACCATCCCGTAGCGGCTCACCCGCCCGTAGGTGGGTTTCATACCCACCACCCCGCACAGCGCGGCGGGCTGCCTGATGGAGCCTCCCGTGTCTGTACCCACCGATGCCGTGCACAGGCACGCGGCGACGGCCGCGGCCGACCCACCGCTCGAACCCCCGGGGACGCGCTCCTCGTCCCAGGGGTTGCGTGTGGGGCCGAAGTAGGAGGTCTCGGTCGACGATCCCATGGCGAACTCGTCCATGTTGTTCTTACCAAGGATGACGGCCCCCGCGGCGCGCAGCCTCTGGACCACCGTGGCGTCGTAGGGGGAGAGGAAGTCGGCGAGCATCCGGGAGCCGCACGTTGTGGGGGCACCCCGCATGACGAATATGTCCTTGATACCGAGCGGCACACCGTGCAACGGTCCCCGGCGGCGTCCCCGGGCGATCTCTTCCTCGGCCCTGCGCGCCTCGGCAAGGGCGGCCTCGGCAAGGACGGTGATGTAGGAGTTGAGCCTGCCGTCGAGGCTCTCGATACGGTCGATGTAGGCGCGGGTCAGCTCGACGGGGCTCAGATCGCCCCGCTCAATGAGGCCCGATGCATCTTCAATCGTAAGCTTCGTCACGTCCAACACGGCAACCTCAGTCCTCTATGAACTTGGGCACGGTGAAGTAGTCGCCCTCGCGGGCCGGTGCGTTGCCGAGCGCTTCGTCCTGGCCGAGCAGGGGCTCGACGGCGTCCTCCCTCATCGGGGTGGGAAGGTCGAGCACGTGATAGGTGGGGGGGACGTCGGTGGTATCGAGCTCGGACAGTTTCTCCACGTAGCCTATGATCGATCCCAGCTGGGCGACGAACCGCTCGAGCTCGTCCTCTTCGAACCGTAGCCGTGCGAGCTCGGCCACGTGTTCTACTTCGTCGCGCGTGATCTTCATTCCACCTGCTCTCCTCAGCTCGTACTTGATGCACCCCTTGCGTGGCGGGTGCAGACAATAAATATACCTGCAAACGGTGCGCCGCGGCGCGCAGCCCCTTTCTTCCCCACTCCGCCACCCCAAAGGCCGGCGTCCGCCCCTTGGCGTCCCCTCCGACGCCCGGGCCTGGTTAGGCACACAGCGACTCGGCGAAATCAATGACGCGCTCTTCGAGCCTCAGGCCGGAGAGACGGTTTATCTCCTGCACGCCCGTGGGGCTCGTCGTGTTGATCTCCGTCACGTAGCCGCCTATGACGTCTATACCCACGAAATAGAGCCCGTCCTGCCGGAGACGCGGGGCGAGCACGGCGCAGATGTGCCGGTCGTGCTCGTCCACCTCGGCCGGAGCCGGCCTGCCGCCCGAGTGGAAGTTGCAGCGGAAATCCCCGGCGGAAGACACCCGCAACACGGCCCCCAACGGTTCGCCGTCGAGCAGGATTATGCGCTTGTCCCCTTGGGCCACCTCGCGAATGTACCTCTGCACCATGACGAACACCCTGCCGCCGCGGGTCACCGTCTCGAGGATGACGTTCAGGTTCCTGTCGGAGGCGTTCAGATAGAACACCCCTTCACCCCCGTACGCGTCGAGCGGTTTCACGACGCCCTCGCCGCCTACGCCGTCTAGGAACTCCTTGATCCTCCCTATCTCCTTCGTCACCAGCGTGGGCGGCGTAACCTCGGGGAAGTAGAGCGTGTAGAGCTTCTCGTTCGATTCCCTGATGCCCGAGGGGTCGTTTATCACCCTCACCCCACGCTCGGCGGCAAGGCTCAACAGGTACGTGGCGTAGATGTAGTCGAGATCGAACGGCGGGTCCTTGCGCATCCAGACGACGTCGAAGAAGCCCAGATCGACGTCCCCGGTGTCGACGACCGCGTAGAATGGTTCCTCACCGTGTCTGAGCCTCACGCGCCGGGTGCGCGCCCGCGCCTCGGAACCCGCGGCGTACAGGTCGCCGACGCCCATGTACCACACCTCGTGCCCCCGGCGCTGGGCCTCGAGCATCAGCACGTAGGTCGTATCCTTTCGGACGTCGATCCCCTCGAGGGGATCCATCACGAACGCCATCCGGAGGGACATACCGTAACAATCTATACAATCCCCCCCTCCATGGCAAGAACGCCCTTCCCCTGCGGTGGGCTACCTCCACGCACACCCTGCGGGCGGCAGCAGCATGGGGTCGCAACACCTCATCCCGGCCCGCAAAGCGGTGGACGCTCCCACTCCTTGACAAACGGCCAAATATGCTTATCTTTTAGTCTACCGAAATGTGGGGTGCGCCTCGGCAGCGCACCCGCCACCTCTTACCCTGACCGGCCGTCTTCGTAGGGGTAGGTGGAGGGCGACAGACAGCGCTTTTGGGTAATCCCGACCACAGAAGAACTCACCATGAGCAGGAAGAATACAAAGAAGGTAGAACAGCCTTCGACGGGGTACAGTCCGGAATTCCTGGAGGAGATGAAGAGCAAGCTCCTCGAGATGAGAAGGGAACTGCTCCGTGAAGTGAGCAGGGCCGTCAAGGAGGAATACGACCACTCGCGGCACGACGTGGGCGATTTCTACGACCATGCCTCCCAGAACAGGGAACGCGAGCTCGCACTGACCCTCTCCGACAGGGAGCGCGAGAAGTTGTTCCTGATCAACGACGCCCTCAAGCGCATCGAGGAAGGCACCTACGGATATTGCGAGATTACGGGCGAGAAGATAGGTGAAGAGCGCCTACGGGCGCTGCCCTTCACCAAGCTGAGCGTCGAGGCCCAGGAAGAGCTGGAACGCTCCAAGCGCTAGCTCCCGGCAAGCAGCCAAGACACGAGCGCGACCCCGGAGGGGGCGCACCTCCCCCTTTGAGGCCCTACCAAGTGGTGCGTGCCGCGACGGTATCGGCGCGTCAGCCCGCTCCGCCATACGGCTGGCGGATGCGCGACGCATCGACATCCTCTATCTCGGACGCAGGCGCCCTCGTACCCATTGAAGGCAGAGGGAGTCGCTGTGCCGGCGGCTCCACGGCCTCTGCCGCATTGAGGCACGACACGCCGCACCCAGCACCGTGAAGCCGCCGGTTGGCCAAGCGGACACGTCCTCCCACACCGCCACCTAATGCTCAGTGAATGGCCCTTCTCCCCGTCACCTGCCACTCTACCCATGTCACGTAATGGAAGGACGCGACCCACCACGGCTCCCTTCAGCCCGCTTCACCCCCCGTGACACCCCACGGCACCGGCCGCCGCGCGCTCGCCCTCTCTCTCCCGAGGATGAGTCCAACCGCTACCACGGCCGATTCGAGCCTTCATCCCCGCCTCCGTCCCCTCACCACTTCGCGCGGCCTAGAAATCGGCGCGCCTCAGCCGCTCGAGCCCCTCGGCGTAAGGCTTTCTCACCACGCCGCGCTCGGTCACGATGGCGTCGACGTACTCGTTGGGGGTGACGTCGAAGGCGGGGTTGAACACATCCACCGGCGGGGCCACCCTTACCCCCGCCACGTGGGTCACCTCGGCCGGGTCGCGTTCCTCGATCGGTATATGGCCGCCTTCGGGACAGGAGAAATCGACGGTCGACAGAGGGGCGGCCACGTAGAAGGGCACGCCGTGGTGGCGGGCCAGGAGGGCGAGCGAGTAGGTGCCGATCTTGTTGGCCACGTCGCCGTTTGCGGCGATACGGTCGGCACCCACCACGACGGCGTCAACCATGCCGCGCCTCATCACCCATCCGGCCATGTTGTCCGTAATCAGGGTCACCGGTATGCCGTCCCTGTGTAGCTCCCACGCCGTAAGCCTCGCCCCCTGCAGGAATGGGCGCGTCTCGCCCGCTATCACCCGCACGCGCTTTCCCTCCTCGACGGCCGCTCGCACTACGCCCAGCGCGGTGCCGTAGCCAGCCGTGGCCAGTGCTCCCGCGTTGCAGTGAGTCATCACCGTGGCTCCGTCCGCTATCAGGGCTGCCCCGTTCGCACCGATGCGGCGGCAGACGCGCACGTCCTCTTCACACACGAGCAGCGCCTCGGCGACGAGCGCCTTGCGTACGGCCTCGACACCCTTTCCCCTCTCGGCGTGCGCACGCGACTTCATCCGCTCAACCGCCCAGAACAGGTTGACCGCCGTGGGCCTCGTGTCGCACAGCTCCCGCCCAACCCATTCGAGCTCAGCGAAGAACCGCTCCTCGTCGGCCTCATCCGTCGAGGACGCCCAAAGCGCCACGCCCATCGCCGCCGCGACCCCTATGGCCGGGGCTCCCCTTATGACCATGTCGCGTATACAGCGGGCCACGTCCTCGTGCGTTCGGCACACCACGTACTCCTCGCTCGTCGGGAGCTTCCTCTGGTCAATCATCCTGACGTGGTCGCCGCACCACTCGATCGTCTTTACGGAAGACATCGTTCGACCGCACCTCCTGCGTCTCGTCGCCGCCGCCTTCGGCGCGGCGGAGAGACGATTATACTACCGTCGCGCGCGGGCCGCAAACACGAGGCCCACCCAGTCGCCCTCCTTCAGCTCCTCCTCCAGAACGAACCCGTTGCGCTCGACGCTGCAGACTGCCTCGTCCCTCCTCTCCGCCGTAACACCCGACACCACGAGCCGCCCCTGCCCCGGCCGCAGCCTCTCCCATATCGCCGGGGCCATCGCTACGATGGGGTCCACATAAATGTTGGCCACCACCATATCGAACACTCCTTCCACGTCGCCGATGGTACCGTGCACCAGATGGAGCCCCCTCGAGACCGAGTTGAGGCGCGCATTGAGGCGCGCCTCGCGCACCGCCACGTCGTCTACATCCACGCCCCAAACCTCCTCCACCCCCAGCAGTCGGGCCGCTATGGCCAGCACGCCGCTTCCACAGCCCAGGTCGAGCATCCTGCGCACGCGGCCCTGCTCTATGAGGCGTTCCATGAGCGCCAGGGCGAGGCGCGTCGACTCGTGGTGGCCCGTGCCGAAGGCGAGCGACGGGTTGATGACCACCTCCACCACACGCCCCCTTCCGCCGAGCGCCGCGTCCCACCGGTCCCAGGGCGGGCACACGATTATCCGCTCACCCGCCCGTACGCATCGGAGACGCGCCTTCCACTCCTCCCACGCCCCGGCCGGCACATCCTCCCACGAGAGCCCTTCCACCCCTGTACCGCCCAGCTCGCGCCCCAGCATGGCGGCGTGGCGCTCGACGCGCACGGCGATGTCGTCTTCGTCAACGCCCGGCGTGAAATCGGCGGCAACGCGCACCGTGCCGGGTCGCGGGCCCTCTTCCAGCGCCACATCAATCGCCCCGAGCCCCAGCAAGAGGTCCGACACCATATCGGCCGAGGGCTCGCCGCACAGGAGCCTGAGTCTTCTCACCTTGTCCATCGCCGCCCGCTCCCTCATCCCCCCGGGTTGGGCGCCTGCCGGGGCGGCCTTGATTTCCGAGGGGACAGTAATATTTTAAAGGTAGGCACGACACGGAGGAACAGCGAAGATGAAATGGGAGAAACTAACCGTCAAGGCGCAGGAGGCTCTCGCCGAGGCGCAATCGCTGGCCGAGGAGCACAAGCACCAATTGATCGATGTGCCGCACGTGTTGCTGGCTCTGCTGTCCCAGACGGGGATAGTGACCGAGGTACTCGGCAAGCTAGGCGTCAACCCCCAACAGCTGCGCGCAGTGGCCGAGAGGGAGCTCGGATTCCTGCCCCGCGTCGAGGGGGGCGAGGGCCAGCTCTATCTGAGCCGCGAGATGAGCCGCGCGCTCAATGCGGCCGACCGCGAGGCGCGCTCGATGGGTGACGCCTACATAAGCACCGAACACATCCTCATAGGCATAGCCGAGCACTGCACGGGCAACCTCAAGAGCGAGTTCGCCAGGCTCGGCATCACGAAGGACAGTCTCACGCGCGTGATCAAGGAGGTACGCGGCGGCCAGGCCATAACGTCCCAGACCCCGGAGGACACGTTCCAGGCGCTCAAGCAGTACGGGAAGGACCTCACCGAGCTGGCCCGTCAGGGCAAGCTGGACCCCGTCATAGGACGCGACGAGGAGATACGCCGCGTCATACAGGTGTTGTCGCGTCGCACGAAGAACAACCCCGTCCTCATTGGTGAGCCCGGCGTGGGCAAGACGGCCATCGTCGAGGGGCTGTCGCAGCGTATCGTAAACGGCGACGTCCCCGAGACGCTCAAGAACAAGACCATCTTCGCCCTCGACATCGGGGCCATCGTGGCCGGGGCCAAGTACCGAGGCCAGTTCGAGGAGAGGCTCAAGGCGGTACTCAAGGAGGTGGTCGAGTCCGAGGGCGAGATAATACTGTTCATCGACGAGATACACAACGTCGTCGGCGCCGGCGCCACCGAGGGGGCGATGGACGCATCGAACATGCTCAAGCCCGCCCTCGCCCGCGGAGAGCTCCACTGCATCGGCGCCACTACGCTCGACGAGTACCGGAAGTACATCGAGAAGGACGCCGCCCTCGAGCGCAGGTTCCAGCCCGTCTACGTGGACGAGCCCACGGTCGAGGAGACGATCTCCATCCTGCGGGGACTCAAGGAGAAGTACGAGATACACCATGGCGTCAAGATAAAGGACGAGGCGCTGATCTCGGCCGCCGTGCTGTCGAAGCGCTACATAACGTCGCGGTTCCTGCCGGACAAGGCCGTCGACCTCATTGACGAGGCGGCCGCAAGGCTCCGCATAGAGATAGACTCCATGCCGACGGAGATAGACGAGATACAGCGTCGCATCACGCAGCTTGAGATCGAGCGCGAGGCGCTCAAGAAGGAGCAGGACGAGGCGTCGCGCGAGAGGCTCGAGAAGATAGAGAAGGACATATCCGACCTCAAGGAAGAGCTCGACGCACTCAAGGCGCACTGGCAGCGCGAGAAGGAGCACATAACGAAGATCCGCGCCATCAAGGAGCAGATCGAACAACTGCGCATCGAGGCCGAGCGCGCCCAGCGCGAAGGCGACCTGTCCCGGGCCTCGGAGATCCTCTACGGCAGGCTGCCCGAGCTCAACGCCGAGATCGAGAAGCTGAGCGGCGAGCTGGCCGAGATACAGAAAGAAAAGAAGATGCTCAAGGAGGAGGTCGACGCCGAGGACGTGGCCGAGATCGTGTCCGAGTGGACGGGGATCCCCGTCTCGAGGCTGCTCGAAGGCGAGGTGGAGAAACTCATCCACATGGAGGAGCGGCTCTCGCAGAGGGTCGTGGGACAAGAGGAGCCCATACGCGCCGTCTCCGATGCGCTTCGCCGCTCGAGGGCCGGCCTCTCGGACCCCAACCGTCCCATCGGGTCGTTCCTGTTCCTGGGGCCCACGGGCGTGGGCAAGACCGAGACCGCGCGAGCGCTGGCCGAGTTCATGTTCGACGACGAGAACGCCATGGTGCGTATCGACATGAGCGAATACGGCGAGCGGCACTCGGTGGCGCGCCTGATCGGTGCCCCGCCCGGCTACGTGGGCTACGAAGAGGGGGGCCAGCTGACGGAGGTCGTAAGGAGGAAGCCATACAGCGTCATCCTGTTCGACGAGATAGAGAAGGCCCACCCGGACGTATTCAACATATTCCTGCAGATATTGGACGACGGCCGACTCACCGACGGACAGGGACGGACGGTCGACTTCCGCAACACGGTGATCATCATGACCTCCAACCTCGGAAGCGACGTCATACAGGAGCTCTCCGGGGACAAGGAGCGCATGAGGGAGCGTGTGATGGAGATCGTCCGCGCCTCGTTCAAGCCCGAGTTCCTGAACCGGCTGGACGAGATAATCATATTCAACAGCCTCGGCAAGGAAGAGCTGACGAGGATAGTGGACATCCAGATCGACCGCCTGCGGCAGAGGCTCCGCGAGAGAGGTCTCGACATAGAGCTCTCCGAGGCCGCAAAGGAGAAGCTGGTCGAAGTGGGCTACGACCCGAGCTACGGCGCAAGGCCGCTCAAGCGCACCATACAGCGCCTCATCCAGAACCCGCTTGCGACCGAGATACTGAAGGGCGCATTCAAGGAGGGCGACACCGTATACGTGGACGTGGACGAGCGTGGGGAGATAACGTTCTCCCGCAAGAAGACGAAGAAGAAGGCCGCAGCCAGCTGACCGCGTCCGACTACCCGTAAAACTTGCGCGCGGGCGGCCTACACCGAGGGGCCGCCCGCTCATTACGCACCCACGGCCTCGCCCCCCCACCGCCGCCGTACCCACAATCCGGTAAAGCGCCCCGAGGGCGGCTGCGGCGCTTACACCGCGCCCCCCGCGTAACTCCCCCCGTGGGAACGCATCCCGACGAGGGACGGCTCGGGGGCATCTTCCTGCCGGCACCCCTAGGCGGCGAGCCCCTCTTCGAGCGAAGCGATGACGGCCCGCACGGCCCGGGCGGGCGAAGAGGCCTCGGTGACGGTCCTACCCACGACTATGTAGTCGGCCCCCAGGCGTGCGGCCTCGGCCGGTGTTACGACGCGGCGCTGGTCGTGGCGCGGTCCCTCGAGCCTTATTCCGGGCACGACGAGCGTGAACCTGTCGCCGAACTCGCTGCGCAGCACCGTGAGCTCGCGGCCCGAGGCCACGAGGCCGTCCACGCCGGCCTCGTCGGCCAGGCGGGCGAGCCTCAACACCTCGTCCTCCACCCCCCCTCCCACGCCCACCTCGCCCAGCGAAGCCTCGTCATGGCTGGTGAGCACCGTCACGGCCAGCACCAGGGGCACCTCCACCCCTGCGGCCCGGGCCCCTTCGCGGGCGGCCTCGGCAGCGCGCGCCATCATCTCTCGGCCGCCCAATGCGTGGACGGTGAGCATGCCCACGCCCAGGGCCGCCGCTTCGCGCACGGCCTTAGAGACAGTGTTCGGGATGTCGTGGAACTTGAGGTCGAGAAACACGCGCGCCCCGCGCCCCCGCACCTCCTCGACGAGAGCCGGTCCGTTGCGCAGAAGCGGTACGGGCCCGAGCTTGAACCACCCCACCGGAGGGGCCACGTCGCCGACCAAGGCCACGACCCGCCCCCGGTCGGGCTCGTCCACGGCCACCACCACCCGCTCGGCCGCCCCACCGGCAGGCCGTCTCATCACCCCTCCCCCCTTCCGGCAGCCGTCGTTTTCCCGCCGGGCGCGGCCCCACGCAGCGATTCCAGCACTCTCGCCACTTCGTCGACAACACCCTCGACTGCCACCCGTTCCCTCAGGGAGCCGTCCCTCAGATTGAGATCCACCTCCCCCCGCTCTAGCCCCTTGGGCCCCACGGCCACCTGTACCGGAATACCTATGAGCTCTGCATCCTTGAACTTCGAGCCCGGCCCCTCGTCGCGGTCGTCCATCACCACCTCCACGCCGCGGCCGAGCAGTGCCTCGTAGATACCCCGGGCCGCGTCGCGCACACTCGCGTCCTGCATCTTGAGCGGCAGCACCACCACCTCGAACGGGGCCAGCGCCAGCGGAAACACGATCCCCCGCTCGTCGTGGCTCTGCTCGATCGAGGCCGCGAGCGTACGCCCGATGCCTATGCCGTAGCACCCCATGACGAACGGCTTCTCCTTGCCGTCGCGGTCTACGAACGTAGCCCCCATGGCCTCGCTGTACTTGGTACCGAGGCGGAACACGTGCCCCACCTCGATCCCGCGGCTAGAGGTGAGCCGCCCCGCGCTGCAGCGCGGGCAGGGATCGCCTTCTGCGGCGACGCGGATGTCGGCCACCACGTCGGCCGCATAGTCGCGCCCATAGCGCACGCCCACCAGATGGAGGTCGCGCTTGTTGGCCCCCGTCACGCCGCCCTCAACCGACGGCACGGCCGTGTCGGCAACGATCTTGATCCCGCGCAGCCCCACCGGCCCGCTGAAGCCGAGCGGCCCGCCCGTGACCTCCTCGATACGCTCCGCTCCCGCCAGCTCCACCCAGTCGGCTCCGAGACGGTTGCGAAGCTTGGTGAGGCTTAGTTCGTGATCCCCCCTGACGAGGGCCGCCACCACGCCGAGGTTGGTCTCGACGATGAGCGTCTTTATGAGGCACGACTCCTCGACCCCCAGGAACTGCGCCACCTCTTCGACCGTCTTCACACCGGGCGTATGTACCTCGGCCGGCGGTCGCCCCTCCTCGGACGCACGCTCGGCTCCGCCCGACCCTCGGCTCCCTATCTCGGCCATTTCGATGTTGGCCGCATAGTCGCAGGCACCGCAGCTCATTATGACGTCCTCGCCCGTAGGAGCTAGCACGACGAACTCGTGCGAATAGGTGCCCCCGATGTTGCCCGTGTCGGCCTGGACAGCCCTGAACTCGAGGCCGCACCGCTCGAAGATGCGCGTGTAGGCCTCGAACATCGCCCAGTACGAGCGGTCGGCACCCTCGTCGTCGGCATCGAAACTGTAGGCGTCCTTCATGATGAACTCGCGCGCCCGCATGACGCCGAACCGCGGTCTTATCTCGTCGCGAAACTTGGTCTGGATCTGGTAGAGGTTGAGCGGGAGCTGCTTGTAGGAGCGCACCTCGCGGCGGACGAGATCGGTGATGGCCTCCTCGTGGGTGGGCCCCAGACAAAACTCGCGCCCCGCCCTGTCCTTGAAGCGAAGCAGTTCCTTGCCGTACTGATCCCACCTGCCCGTCTCACGCCACAGGTCGGCGGGCAGCACCCCCGGCATGAGCAGCTCCACCGCCCCGGCCCGGTTCATCTCCTCGCGAACGATCCCCTCGACCTTGCGCAGCGAGCGCAGCCCGAGCGGCAGATAGTGATATATGCCGGCGGCGAGCTTCCTTATCATGCCCGCCCTTGTCATGAGCCTGTGGCTTACGGTCTCGGCGTCGGCCGGATCCTCTCTGAGAGTGGGAATGAAAAACCTGCTGTAAAGCATGTGACCCTCGCAATGGCGGCTGCACCCGCCCCCTCGGCGGCTCGATCCATCGCCGGCCGCGGAAAACCACGACGTCGACCCCGGCGCCGCAACCCACTACGGCGGGTGCAGCCCGGGCATCCTCTCCTATTACCCGCCGCCCGCCTCCCTTTCTATCTCCCTTACCAGAACGTCGACGAGCTCCCTCTCGGGGAATGACTTGACCAGCCTGCCGCGGCGGTAGAGCATCCCCTTCCCCCTTCCGCCCGCGATCCCTATGTCGGCCTCCGTCGCCTCTCCGGGCCCGTTCACGACGCACCCCAGTATGGCGACCTTAAGGGGCTTCGACACCTCAAGCCCCTTTATCCGGTCCTCCACCTGGCGCACCAACCGCACGAGATCTATCTCGAGCCTCCCGCATCCCGGGCACGATATTATCTCCACGCCCCCGTCCCTGAGGCCGAGCCCCCTCAGGATCTCGAGCCCCACGTAGACCTCTTCCACGGGATCACCCGTGAGCGACACCCTGATGGTATCCCCTATGCCTTCGGCAAGCAGCGTCCCTATGCCGACGGCCGACTTTATGGTGCCGCTGCCCGGCGTACCCGACTCCGTCACCCCGAGATGGAGCGGGTAGTCGACACGGTGGGCCAGCATACGGTACGCCTCGATCATAGTGGGCACAGAGGTGGACTTGACCGAAATCTTTATATCCCCGAACCCCATATCCTCCAGGATGGCCACGTGGCGGAGAGCGCTTTCGACCAGTGCCTCGGCCGTGGGGCTTCCGTGGCGGCGGAGGATGTCCTTCTCGAGCGATCCCGAGTTGACACCCACCCTGATGGGCACCCGGCGCTCAGCGGCGGCCCGCACGACCGCTCGTATCCGCTCCTTCGAACCTATGTTGCCGGGATTTATCCTCAAGCCGTCCACGCCACCCTCGAGAGCCTCAAGCGCAAGGCGGTAGTCGAAATGTATGTCGGCCACGATGGGAAGCGAGGTACGCCTCTTGATGTGCGATATGGCGCGGGCCGATTCCATGTCGGGCACGGCCACACGCACTATGTCACAGCCCGCACGCTCGAGACGCTCTATCTCGGCCACGGTGGCCTCGACGTCGGCCGTGTAGGTCTTGGTCATGGACTGGACCGAGACGGCGGCCCCGCCCCCGATCTTGACCGTGCCAAGTGTAATCTGCCTCGTGGTCCTCTTCTTCATGGGAAAAAGAGGTTCGAACCCCTCGAAGGCGCCCGCAACCTGGAGATAAATGTAGAGGAACTACGGGGGGGTGTCAAGCCGGCCGCCCCCCGCGACATACCCCCTTCCAAGCACACCCTCCCACCCGGGCGGGCCGTCTCGCTCCACCCTGCACGCCGCTCGTGCTCAGCCCGCGTACTCCTATCCCCACACCCCCTCACGGCGCCTCTTACCGCACCGGCTCCTCCGCCCACCCAGGCACGGTCCCCCTCCCCTGCCGACCACCGTCCGAGCGCCTCCGCCCCCGCCCTATCCGCCGGCCGGTGCGGGCTCCCAACACGGCCGGGGCTGCGGTTTGACTCTTCTCCGGTTTCCAGGTTTACTGAACGAGAGGGGGCGGGGCGGAGACAGGCGCGAGGCAAGACGCCATGACCATTTTGAAGAAGATAAAGCTTATCGAAGAAGAGCCCGCGGCGGGTGGCGGCAGCGAGACCCCCTCGGCCAAGGCGACCGAGGCGGCCGAGCTTACGGAGGAGGCCGTGATGGAGGCTCTCAAGACGGTGGTCGATCCCGAGATACCGGTCGACATCGTCAACCTCGGCCTCATTTACGACGTGTCCATCTCTGGCAGGAATGTGAGCATCAAGCTCACCCTCACCACGCCCGGCTGTCACATGGCCAGGACGATCGCCTACCAGGCCCAGGAGGCCGTCAGGGCGCTTGGAGCCGAGGACGTAAAGGTAGAGATAGTGTGGGATCCGCCTTGGAATCCCGACATGATGAGCGACGAGGCCAAGCAGAAGCTGGGCATCGCGTAGCCCTTCTTCATCCACAGCGAACACCAGCACCAAGAAGCCCCGGCATTGCGTGGACATCGACGGCGGTGGGGCCGACTGCCAAGAGGCCCCGGACACGCCGCACAGGGACGTAACAGGCGGCATGGGCCTCAAGCACTGCAACCACCGAGGGCGAGGAGCACCGATATGGCACTTACTCCCGACGACGTCAAATCCATCCTTAGACAGGTGAAGTACCCCGGTTACTCGCGCGACATAGTGTCGTTCGGCCTCGTAAAGGGTATCACCGTGGAAGGCGACCGCGTCGTGGTCGACATACTGCTTCCAAAGCCCGACGAGGAGCTCGGCCGCACGGTATCGGAAGAGGTTCGCAGGGTGCTCTCCCACACAGAGGGCGTGGGCGACGTGGACGTGCGCGTCAGCGCCCGCCAGCCGCAGCAGCGCCGGCCCGCCGCCCCAGAAGCCCCGAAGTTGCCCGACGTCAAGTACTACGTAGCCGTGGCCAGCGGCAAGGGCGGCGTAGGCAAATCCACCGTAGCCGTCAACCTGGCCCTGGCGCTGTCACGATTGAGGCCGCGCGTGGGGCTTCTCGACGCCGACATATACGGTCCCAGCGTACCCACAATGCTGGGAATCAAGGAACGGCCCGTTGCCACCGAGGATAGGAAGATCATCCCCCTCGAGAAGAACGGTCTCAAGCTCATGTCCATAGGGTTTCTCATCGACGAAGACGACGCCGTCGTCTGGCGCGGGCCGATGGTGCACGGCGCCATAAAGCAGTTCATCGAGGACGTGCGCTGGGAGGGGGTGGACTATCTTGTGATCGACCTTCCCCCCGGCACGGGTGACGCACATCTCTCGCTCATCCAGAACGTCCCCTTGAGCGGCGGTATAATCGTCACCACCCCCCAGGAGGTCGCGCTCATCGACGTCAAACGGGGGATCAACATGTTCAAGCGCCTCAACGTCCCCGTGCTCGGTGTCATCGAGAACATGAGCCACCTGGTCACGCCGGGGGGCGAGGTAGTGGACATATTCGGCCGTGGCGGCGGCCGACGCATGGCCGAGAGGTTCGACGTACCCTTCCTCGGCGAGATACCCATCGACCCACGCATCCGCGAGGGGGGCGACAGGGGGGAACCCATCGTGCTCTCGCACCCCGACAGCGAGAGCGCACGGGCGTTCGGCGAGATCGCCCGCCGCGTCGTGGAGATGCTCGAAGGGTCCTCTTGAGCCGCCTCCGAAGGGTCCTTTCCGGTCCAAATTTACAAGCCGTTACAGCAGGTTACGCCTCCTTGACTTTGCATCTGCCGTGATTATTTTAGAGGTAGAGAAAGTCGGAAAGGAGGTGATGACGATGAAGACTCTGGCTCGTTGGGACCCTTGGAGGGAGTTCGAGACGCTGCAGGAGCGCATCAACCGTATCTTCGATACCTCGCTGCTGAGACGCTACATGGGCGAGGAAGAGGGCCTCGAGACCGGTAGCTGGGTACCTGCTATCGACGTCATTGACAACAGGGACCACTACCTGGTCAGAGCCGATCTTCCCGGCGTCAGCAAGGATGACATCGAGGTCGACGTCAGCGACGGCACCCTGACGATCAAGGGTGAGAAGAAGCGCGAGACCAAGGAGGAAGGCGACAACTACATCCGTGTCGAGCGCACCTTCGGCACTTTCGTCCGCAGCTTCACGTTGCCCGACGACGTCGACTCTGATAAAATAAAGGCTTCCTACGAGAACGGCGTTCTCGAGCTGGTCATCCCCAAGAAGGAAGAGGCCAAGCCGAAGAAGATCAAAGTAGAGGTCAAGTGATACACTCCCCTGCCCTGCCCCGGTGACGGGGCAGGGGTTTTTTTATCGGCCGCATGGACACCAAGAGGGACTACTATCAGATACTGGGCGTCGAGCGTACGGCCTCGCCCGAAGAGATAAAGAAGGCGTACCGGCGGCTGGCAAAGCAGTACCACCCTGACCTGAATCCGAACGACAAGGAGGCCGAGAGGAAGTTCAAGGAGATACAGGAGGCATACGAGGTCCTGTCCGACGAGGAGAAGCGCAGGGCCTACGACATGTTCGGCACCGTCGAGTTCACTCCCGGAGCCGGCACCACCACATGGCGGACGACCGAGGGCTTCCACGACATCGAGTTCGGATTCGGGGGATTTCCGGGGTTCGACACACTGTTCGAAGAGATCTTCGGCACGATGCGCCCCGGCAGAAGGCGCACACGCACGTGGCGCGCCAGGGGACGCGACGTCGAATCCACACTGGAGATAGATTTCGACACCAGCATCTGGGGCGGCGAGAAGGAAATAACCATCACGCGCGAGGGGCGGGGCGGCGAGACGCACATCGAGAGATTGACGGTCAAGATACCGCCCGGCGTCACGACGGGCTCCAAGATAAGGGTGCCCGGCAAGGGCGGCCCGGGCCTGGGGGGTGGTCCGCCCGGCGACCTATATATGATAATCAAGGTCAGGCCCCACCCCATATTCGAGCGGCGCGGCGACGACATATATCTCGAGCTTCCCGTCACCGTGACCGAGGCCATGCTGGGCACGGAAACCGACGTACCCACGGTGGATCATGGGACGGCCACCGTCAAGGTGCCGCCCGGAGTTCAGGACGGGACGAAGTTGCGCCTGCGCGGCAAAGGCGCACCCAACCGCAGGACGGGCCAGCGCGGAGACATGTACGCCGTCATACGCGTGGTCATGCCCGAGAGGCTGAACGAGGAGGCGAGAAAGAAGGTCGAGGAACTTGACCGGTTGCTCGACTACGATCCGAGACGACACCTGCGGCGCTACATGGCTTGACGCCGACAGGCGGAGTACACCACTGCGCGGGAGAGAGTGAGATGACGGAGAGGACGAACACGTTCAAGATGGATTTCTCGACGTTCATCCTGTCGCTTAACACCTCCGCCCTGATACACCTGGGCGACCTGCCCGACCCACAGTCGAAGCAGCGCACGACGAACATCGAGGCCGCAAAGCACACGATCGAGATACTGGAGATCTTGAAGGCCAAGACCACGGGCAACCTGAGCGAAGAGGAAGGCAAACTGCTCGACGACGTGCTATACGACCTGAGGATGAAGTACGTCAAGGTGGCCTCGGCTCCGCCCAGGAAGGAGGCTCCCAAGGAGGACGCAAAGGGCGGGGACAAGAACGAAGCGGAAAAGAAGGAGCGGGAGGAGAAGGACTGAAACCACCCACGTGTGGGCCGGCACGCCACGCCGCCGACTGCGATCCTCCCACTTCGAACGGTTGCACCCATTGAAACCACACCGCGCAAGGCCGGAAGCAACGGGACAATACCATCACTCCCCTCTCATCACCCCCTTCGTTGCACGGCCACCGCGAGCAAGGAATACCAACGGACCACGTGCGGATGCTCCCCCGCAACACCGAGGACAAGGAGCGGCCGTCCACACACCGTGTAACGCCGGCTCCACACGAAACATCCCCGCACGAGCTCGTAACACAGGACCATAGCCCCCGGACACCACGGTCGTTGCCACTCTGCCCCCTCGGGAGCACGACGTCACACAAGATCCTGCAATAGACATCCCCCACAGGCCGCCCACCGCAAACACTTCCCCACCTTCCTCCCCTAAAGCCCTCCCATCCGCGCTCCATGCTCCCACACCCACCCAGCCCTGGACCACGCCTGAGAGCCGCCCCGCGCTCGCCCTGGAAGGCGCCGTCACCGAGCACCCAGCCGCCACGAATGCCCCGGCCGAGCCCTCCAGCGAAAGCCCTACCGGCGCTGGTCAGCCGCTTGTCCCCTGTGCGCCATCCCCCCCTCCCCCGCACCCACACCTCAACCGCAGCCCCTCCCTCACCTCCCTCGCCTCACGGTCGCGACATCCCGTCTTGCGGCGGCGACCCGGAACACCGGCCGCCGCGTCCGGCACCGTGCCAATGGCCATGCACACATCCTCGTACGCCGGCATACTCCAGCCGACGCCGATGCCTCCTGCTTCGTTTGAAGACCTCCCGGGTTTCATTATAATATGGGTCGCAAGGCTCCCCGCACTCAAAAAAGCCGGCGGTTGCGAACATGGATCCATCCGTCACACAGCGTTTCTCCTCCTTTATGGTCTTCGTAGTCGGAGACATAATGCTCGACGTCTTCGTCGCCGGCACCGTTGATAGGATATCACCCGAAGCTCCAGTTCCCGTGCTCACCGTGTCCGGTCAGGGCTACGCGCCGGGCGGGGCGGCGAACGTGGCCGCCAATCTGGCCGCCATGGGAGCCGAAGTCGCTCTGTTCGGCATCGTGGGCGACGACGATGAGGGCGAGAGGGTACTGGGTCTGCTGGGGCGCATGGGTATAGACACGGAGGGCGTCCTCAAGTCCAAGGGAATCTCAACGACGACCAAGACCCGCCTGATGGCCTCAAACCAGCAGATAGCGCGTGTAGACCGCGAGAGACCCCACCGTCTTTCGGACGCCGAGAGGGAACGGCTCATGCGGCTCGTCGCTGAGAAGATGGACCGGATGGAACCCCAGGCTGTCATTCTTTCCGACTACGACAAGGGCGTCCTCGACCCCGCGCTGTGCCGCACGGTGATAGAAGCGGCTCGAAGGCACGCGATGTTCGTCGCCGTCGATCCCAAGGGTAGGGACTTCACCAAGTACCGGGGCGCTGACCTCATCACGCCCAACGTTGCCGAGATGGAAGAAGCGACGGGAGTTGCGATCACGGACGAGGCCTCGATGCACCGGGCGTTCACCGCCCTACAGTCCACGAGGGCGGCCTCCACGGTGGTCCTTACGCGCGGTCCCGAGGGAATGAGCTACTCTTCGGGCGGCGGTCCCGTACACACACGCCCCTCACGTGCCCGCGAGGTCTATGACGTAACCGGTGCGGGCGATACCGCCGTGAGCGCCCTTGTACTCGGCTACTTGGCCACGGGCAGCTGGGATCAGGCCGTCGCCGTGGCCAACGCCGCCGCAGCCGTGGCCGTAAGCCGCGCCGGCACCCACGCCGTCACCGCCCGCGAGTTGGCCGCCGAGCTGGGCGGTGTCGCGGGCCCGGCGGAACTCAAGCGCGTGACCGCGGTCGATCTTCCAGCAATCGGCGAGAGGGCCCGCGCCCTCGGCAAGACGGTCGTATTTACGAACGGCTGCTTCGACCTCTTCCACGTGGGTCACCTCACGCTGCTCAACAGGGCCAAGTCGATGGGCGACCTGCTGGTCGTAGCCGTAAACAGCGACTGCTCCGTAAGGAGGCTGAAGGGTGAGGGAAGTCCACTCATAGGGGAGGACGACCGCGCAAGGCTTCTCGCCTCGCTTGAATGCGTGGACTACGTGGTCATATTCGACGAAGACACCCCGCTCCGTCTGATCGAGGTGCTGAGGCCGCACGTGATCGTCAAGGGGGGCGACTACACCGCCGAGCAAGTAGTGGGCAGGGAGGTGGTGGAATCCTACGGCGGCAGGGTGGAGATAGTACCCCTATTGGAAGGCATATCTACCTCGGCGCTCATCGAGCGTATACGTCGTGGAGGAGGCCGAGCCCGGCGGAACTAGGGAAGGCCGCTCCGGTCTTCAGAAGAGCGACTTCTCCGTGGATGGCCCCTCCTGTCTGGGCTTGCAAATGGTCTTCAGGTAGCCGCGGGCATTGACCCCGATGAGCCTCTGCGGCGCCAGCTCTACGACGCGCCTGAACTCTTCGCACGCCCTCTCGGTATCGCCCTGCTTGAGATAAGCTACCCCGAGGTTGTAGTGGGCCTCGTCGTAGGTGTCGAGCCCCTCTACGGCCAGGCGGAACGACGCTATCGCCTCCGAGGTCCTTCCCGTCTTGAGCAACAGCTTGCCCAGCTCGTTGTGTGCGTAGACAAGCGAGGGGTTTATCTCCAGCGCCTGGCGGAATGCCTCTTCGGCGCGCTCGTAGTCCCCCTTCTGATAGTATGCGACTCCCAGATTGGTGAACGCCCGGTCGCGCGAGCGGTAGAGGAAGTCCTCGGCGGCCTTGCCACACTGCTCGACGGCGTCGTCCCACCGCTTCACCGTGAGATAGAGACCGCACAGGTTGTAGCGTGCCTGAGTGAATCCCTTGTCCAGCTTGAGCGCCTTCTTGTAGGCGCGCTCGGCACGATCGTACTCGCGGAGGTTGAAATATATGAGCCCCTTTATCGTGTGCACCTCCGGGTCACGGGGGTCCATCTTCTCGGCCTTAGTGATGTCCTCCAGAGCCTGGCGGTAGTTCTTTCTCATATAGGAGGCCAGGGCCAGCGTCTTCTGGTCCTCGAGCTTGAGGCGCGACTCCTTCTTCGACGTCTCCACACTCTTCGAGGCACACCCCAACAGGAGGAAAACGCACAGGAGCGTAGCTGCTGTCCTCGTCATGGTCAATCGAGCTTGGTCAGGTTCATGAAGGTGGCCAACCTGGCGCTTACCTTCCTCTTGTCCAGGTTGGCTATCCCTTCCAGCCCGAACCTCTCCACCGTGAACGACGCCACCACGGACCCGTAAATTACCGACCTCTTATAGAGGGCCAGCCCGTCGCTGTCTCCGGAGACGAGGTTGCCCATGAACCCTCCGGCGAATGAGTCGCCCGCCCCCGTGGGGTCGACGACCTCTTCCAGCGGATAACACGGCGCCCAGAATATGCCCTCGGCCGAGAACATGAGCGCTCCGTACTCACCCCGCTTTACGACCAGCACCCCCGGTCCCATGGACAGCACCTTGCGGGCGGCCTTTATTATCGAGGCCTCACCCGCGAGCTCTCTCGCCTCCGACTCGTTCACCAGCAGCACGTCCACCCGCGAGAGCACCTCGCGCAGGCGCTCGGGCTTCTTAGATATCCAGTAGCTCATCGTATCGCAGGCCACCACGCGGGGGGAGTCGATCTGTTCCAGTACGCGGAGCTGTATGTCGGGGTCGATGTTGGCGAGGAAGACGTAGTCGATCTCCCGGTACTCGTCCGGAAGCCGCGGATCGAAGCTCTCGAACACGTTCAAGTGGGTGGCCAGCGTCTCGGGGTTGCCGAGATCGTAGCCGTAGCGGCCGTGCCAGCGGAACGTCTCCCCGGGCACCTTCTCGACACCGCGCACGTCGATGCCTTTGTCGACGAACAGCCTCATGTGGTCGGGGCGGAAATCGTCGCCCACGATGGCCACCACCTTGACGTCGGTGAAAAGCGACGCAGCGAGCGAGAAATAGGAGGCCGAGCCGCCAAGGGCGTTTTCGACCTTGCCGAACGGGGTCTCGATGGTGTCGTACGCCATGGAACCCACGACAAGCACACTCATTTGAGGTACCTCCCGATGAGGAGTTCGAGCCTTTCTCTGACGTCGTCTGGGATCGAATCCTTATCGGTTATTATAGCCCCTTCGAGCGCCCTCGACCAAACCGTACCCTCCCCGGGTTCGGCGGGTACCATGGGCACGGCGCGCTCGAGGATCCGCTTGGCGAGCTCGACGTTGCGGCTCAGCGTCTCCAGCACCTCCTCGACGCTCACGTCGTAGTGGGCCTCGTGCCAACAGTCGTAATCCGTGCAGAAGGCGAGTGTGGCATAGCCCATCTCGGCCTCGCGGGCGAGCTTGGCCTCGGGCATGTTGGTCATTCCTATGACGTCGACCCCCCACTGCCTGTAGAGGAAGCTCTCGGCGCGTGATGAGAACTGGGGGCCCTCTATGCAGAGATACGTACCACCCTTGTGCACGTTGGCCCCGACGTCACGCGCGGCCCTGTAGAGGACGTCGGCCAGCACAGGACAAACGGGGTCGGCCATGGAGACGTGGGCAACGACGCCGTCGGTAAAGAACGTGGACGCCCTTCCCTTCGTGTAGTCTATGAACTGGTCCGGGACGACGACGTCGCCCGGTGCTATACTCTCCTTCATGCTGCCCACGGCGCTCACCGATATTATCCACTCGACGCCCACTTTCTTCAGCGCATAGATGTTGGCGCGGTAGTTTATCTCCGACGGCGAGAGCACGTGACCACGGCCGTGGCGGGGCAGAAAGTAGAGCACCGCGTCTCCCAGCCTGCCGCGTACGAGGTCGTCAGAGGGACTGCCCCACGGGGTATCGACCGATACACGCTCGACGTCGGTTATGTGCTCGAGCTCGTATATACCGCTTCCGCCTACTACTCCTATGGTTTTCATCCGTACTGCACCCCTCCGTCAGGGTCATCTTAGCTTATAGCGCAACGGCCGGACGGTCAACCCCGGCAGGGACGCGGCAACGCGCCGGCGGTGCGGCAGGGCGACTACGGCCCCGGGAACAGCAGATTCATTGCGAAGGCGCCGTTGCCGTAGCGCTCAATGGAGAAGTTGTCCCAGAAGACACATGTGCCCAGCAACACGAAGCCGCCCCGGCCGCGCCTTGTTTCGGCCCCCAGCACCGCTCCGCCGCCCGATGCGGCCGCCGTCACCACCGCCTCTGCCTCCGGGGCCGTGATGGCCACCGAGGCGGTGCACGGCAGCAACACCCTGTCCACGCCGAGACCGTAGCGCGCGATCCGGTCGGTCACTACCAGGAGCGGATCACCCTCGTGGTTGTGCACCTCGTCTTCGACCCCGTCGTCCCTCAAAGCGAGGCCGAACGCAGAGGCCACGGTGTTTACGTTGTCGGCCACCCGGTCCTCGTTCCTGTAGTAGCCCGCCGCCAGGACGCGGCCGCCACGTTCGACGAACCGCTCCACCAGCTCGACCTCGCGTGGTGTGAACGGCTGCTCGGGGTAGTTGAGTACCAGCGTGTCGTAGTCGAAGGCGTCATCGATGCGCCCTATCTCCTCGACCACACCACCGCGGGCGACGATGAGCGCCTTGAGCCTTGAGAAATAGTAGTGGTCCTCGATCGTGAACTCGAGGTGTGAGACGTCCCAGGCAATCCTGCACTTCACACCCATAATCACACGTCCAGCGCGCCTCAAAGGGCGGGCATGTCGAGCTCCCTGCCGACACCCTTCTCCCGAGCAAGGCGGTAGAGGCGGGCGGCCACGGCCACGTCCTCGATGGCGACCCCGAGAGACTTAAACAGCGTGATCTGCCCCTCGGTCTCGCGGCCGGGCTTCGTGCCCGCTACGACCTCGCCCAGCTCGGTGAGGCTTTCCCACCTGAGCCTCCCCTTGTCCACCAGCGGCAGCAGCTCGCCGGCCTCCAACTCGCATTGTTTCCTCGATTCGACCACTATGATGGAGCTCTTCCTCACCGTGGTCTCGTCGATCTCGCGCTTGTAGAGGAAATTCGCACCTATGGCATTTATGTGCATACCCTCTTCCACGAGGCGGCCGTCGAACACCGGCTCGGCGGACGTGGTCGCGGTGACGACGATGTCCGCCCCCCGCACCGCATCCTCGGCCGAGCGCACGGGCTCGACCTCCACCTCCAGCTCGGACGACATGCGGCGTGCAAACGCCGCCCGCCGCTCCTCGTCCCTGCCGTACACCTTGACCTTGCGCACACGCCTCACCTCGGCGATACCCATGAGCTGTCCCCGCGCTTGCCAACCCGTGCCGATGAGGCCCACTACGGCGTCCCCGGGGCGGGCCATGTATCGGGTGGCCACGGCCGTCGCGGCCCCGGTGCGGACCATGCCCATGTAGTTGCCGTCCATTACGGCCAGAAGGGATCCGTCGTCTATGTCGTGGAGAAATATGCGGAACTTTATACCGGCCCGCGACGAGGTATAGGCCTTAAGCCCCATCACACCCATCGAGGGCAGTGCCCCGGCCAGGTAGTGGAGCATACTCCTGCGGTTGCGGAGGCGGAGGCGCGGATGGTTGAGCGCCTCGTCCCTGCCGTGGGCGGCGAAGGCCTCCTCGACGGCGCGTATGGCGTCCCCCATCGTGAGCAGCCCTTCTACGTCACTCTCGTCAAGATACAGCACCATGGAACCAAGGCCCCCCGTAGCCCATGCGATAGAGAAAAGATTGTAACACCGGCCTCCCGTAGTTCAAGCTGGAAGGGAGCCGCGCAGGTACGCGCCCGAAGGGGCAGGCAGCTACCCCCACGCAAGCCGAGACGCCCGACCTGCCGATGGCGGCGGCCCCTCGCTCCCGGCACACCGGCGGCGGCCCCCCTCTCATACCCCCCGGATACCACTCCGTGTTGGTGTCGAGCCTTCATCAACCGGCGTCCCCTCCCATACAGACACGGTGATGACGGGAGAGACGAGGCGCGGCATAGGACGGCTGGTTGCCCTCTGAGAAAGCACATCGCCCCAACCGTCATCCCCTCTCTTCCGCACGTCCCCCCTCACAGCCGCTCCAGCAGCAGAAGCACTCTGGTCTTGCCGCTTACGGGGAGGCGCAACCGCTCGATGCGCTTGAGGCGGAAGAGGCTGCCGAGGCGCGAAGCCTCCTCCCTCCACTCGGCCTCCCCCGAGGGACCGCGCATGAGCACGAGTCCCCCGCCGGCCCCGAGGACCGGAGCCGCGATGGACGCCACGTACCCCACCCCTCCCACACCCCTTGCCACGGCGACGTCGAATGTGCGGCCGGCCACCACCCCTCCCCCGCCGGGCTCCATCCTTCCCCACAGCACCTCCACCCCCTGGAGACCGAGCCGCCTTATGACCTCGCGCAGGAAGAAAACCCTCTTGCGGCGCGCCTCGACCAGGGTGACGGCGAGCGAGGGGTCGGCCACCTTGAGCGGCACACCCGGAAGCCCCGCACCGGAGCCCACGTCGACAACGCGGGATCCGCTCGAGATGAACCGCAACGCCGTGAGCGAATCGACGACGTGATCGACGATGAACTCTTCCTCGTCGGCAACGGAGACGAGGTTCACCTTTTTGCGCCACACCATGACGAGTTCTACGTAGCGCGCTATAAGCGAGAGCGCCCGCCCGTCGAGTTCCACGTCTATGCAAGTCGCGGCCCTCTGCAGGAGCTCGCAGCTACCCATCGCCCCTCACCACCCTCAGCACCATGGGATGGCGCACATAGAGCGCCGGCCCCCGCCGCCTGCGCACAACCCGGCCCGTAGCCTCCACCACCTTGCCGCGGTAGTGCGTGGCTGGATCGATGCCGAAAAAACGGAAGTTGTCCAGGTTGGAACGGAATATCAACACGTCGAGCACGCCGTCCAGCCTGAGTCCCACGTACCTCTCCCTCATCGCCACGGCCGTCACCCTGCCCCTGACCACAACCCTCTCGCCCGTGCGGCCCGCGGCCTCGGCCGCCGTGACGACGAACCTCTCATTGCCGGGCGGTGGGAGGAGCCGTCCGAGATCCCCCCATATGCCCGCCCGGGCGCGCCGCGCCTCCTCGAGCGCTCGGGTCAGCTGGCGGGCGTATTTGGGGGGGCTCGGCCCCATGAAGAGCACCATGGCGAGCCCGCGGCGCACCAGCTCGGCGTTAACCATCGTATCGCCTGCGAACAGGTAGCCCAGCAGCCTGCCGTAGCGATCGTATCTCTCGCGGGAGGGCTCGAACCTCACCCTCTCGCCCTCGATCATGCGCCGCAGGAAGAGCGAGGCCTCCCGCCCCAGCGGGTCGCCGGGAGAATCCTCGTACGGCGGCTCGGGTGCGTCTATCCCTTCGAGCCGCACCCTCTGTGGGAGTCCCGCCAGCTCCACCGTGTCGCCGTCGACAACGGCGCGCACCGTGTACTCACCCTCCAGCGGGCCGCGTCCTCCGAGGAGGAAGAGGGCGTAGAGCACCGCCAGCCCCACCGCCACCGCCGCGGGCGGACTGAGCAGCGCACGCTTGAGCCTTATCGTCCACGGCGTCACGGCGCTCCGAACCTCACTCGTAGAACGAACCGCCCTCGAGAAGGGCCTTCCTCGCGAAGGTGAGGTATCCCGTGTGAGCGATCATCCTGTCAGCGGGTCTCGTCTTGCCCGGGCGGACGAGGATCTGTCTGACGAGAACCTCGAGCGTCTCGATCCGGATGAACCCAGCCCCCCTCAAGGCCTCGACCGTTTTCTCAACCTGGTTGTAGGTGGGCGAGAGGCTCGCTATCCGCCCCCCGCCGACTAGCGCCCTGGCCGCCGCACCCACACCCTCCCAAGGGGCGGGCAGATCCAGCACCACGGCGTCCACCCCTTCCTCGTCGAACCCCTCGGCCACGTCCCTCACCTTGAACTCCACCCTGCCCTCGAGGCCAGCCGCGGCGACGTTCGAGCGGGCGATCTCCGTGAACTCCTCCCTCCGGTCGTAGGAGAACACCCTACCGTCGGGACCCACGGCGTTTGCGAGCACCATCGTCAGCGAGCCCGAACCGGTGCCGCACTCGATGACCCTTGAGCCGTTGCCCAAGCCGCACTTGAGCACGATGAGACCCGCGTCCTTGGGGTAGATGATCTGCGTGCGTCGCCGGACCTTCATCATCCGGTCGGCGAGCGTGGGCTTCATGAGTGCGTAGGCCTTGCCCAAGTGTGTGGTCACCACCTCGCCGTAACGCCGCCCTATGACGTCGTCGTGCGGCAGTACACCGTGGTGGGTGCCCACCTGGCCGCCTGGGACGACCTGTATGAGATAGGTTTTGTCTTCCCGAGACACAAGAAGCACGTAGTCGCCCGGTCTGATCTGCATCCGGGGAAGGTTAATCCAAGGGGGCGACGATTTCAACCCCCACCGACGGCCTCCCAACGCGCAAACACCACGAACCCCGCAAACGCCACGACGGCGGCCGCAAGGTACATGAGGGGGAATCCCACGGCCTCGGCCACTGCACCGAATCCGAACGACATGAAGTTTATGCCGAAGCTGAAGCATGCGTTCATGGCGCCCATGGCCCTGCCCCTCTCGTGGGGACCGGCCTTCTCCATGGCCAGCGAGGCCAGCAGCGGGTAGAGCAGTCCGTAGCTAAGACTGAATCCGAGCGCCACGACGACGAGTACGGGAAGGGACGTGATGAGCGCGATGGAGCCCAGGCAGACGGAGAAGACCAGCAGCGAGGGAGTGACAAGCCTGCGCTTGTCGAAAAGGTCCGAGAGTCTCCCTCCCAAGATTCGGACAGCGGTGACGGCGATGGAGTATATGAGGAAGAACCACGACGCCTCAAGGCCGCGCCACCTGAGGTAGGGCGCTATGAAGTTAAGATAGGTGCCGACCCCCCCTGCCAGGGCTAGATTGGTGGCCAGAAGGGGGGCGAACCTGCGCGAGAGTGCGAGGCGGAAAAAGTCTATTCCCACGGTGCCACTCTCGCGCTCCACGTCGGGCTCCGACGAGAGTGCGACCAGTGAGAACGCCACTAAGCTGAACGAGGACGAGACGACGAAGAAGGCCGCGAAGCCGAAGTGGTTTATGACGTATTCACCCACGGGCGGCCCGACGGCGTATGAGGCTATCGTCGAGGCGCCGAAAATGCCGAGGCCCTCTCCCCTGCGGTCGGCGGGGACGAAGTCGGCCGCCGCCGTGGCGGCCGAGGTGAAGAACATCGCGAACCCAAGCCCTTGCATTATGCGCGGCAGGAAAATGGCCGGCGTCAGATCACGGATGAACAGGTTCGAAAGAGAGGCCGCAAGCATCGTCAGCGCCCCCGCCGTCATGAACGGCCGCCTGCCGAAGCGGTCGATCAGCACGGAGACGAACGGCAATGCCCCCAGCGAGGTGATGCCGAACGAGCCCATAACGAAGCCGATCGTGGATTTCGTCCCCCCCAAATGGGTGATGTACAGCGGGTAGAGGAAGAAGGAGGAGAAGTTGCAGAAGAAAAAGAAGTTCGCCACGGTGACGAGCGAGAAGTTCCTGCTCTGAGATGGGTCGAGTCCACGCAACATGGCTGCTTCCGATGTATTCCATCCCCATGATACCCCCGCCTCCGGCATCGCCTCATCCTTGCCCAGCCGCGGGCCCTAGGCGGCTTTGACAACGCGGGCCCCCGTGATATAATCGTTCACGCTGAAGAGCCGTTAGCTCAGCCTGGTAGAGCATCTGCCTTTTAAGCAGAGGGTCGCAGGTTCGAATCCTGCACGGCTCAACTCTCTTGCACGTGTCCCCGTCGTCTAGGCAGGCCCAGGACACCGGCCTTTCACGCCGGTAACAGGGGTTCAAATCCCCTCGGGGACACTCACGTCCCCTGCACCGTGCACCGAACCGGCGCCTCCCGCCGTGGTCCGTCCTTCAGATTTCCTCGACGCCCACGATGGTCTTGTATACCTCTTCAAAGCTCCGGACGAGCTCGCGTGCCCTACGCTTGTAGGCGCCCTCGTCCCCCCAGCTCTCGACCGGGTCGAGCAGCCTCGGTTCGACGCCCGGACAGGACACCGGCACCCGGAGACCCAATATGGGAAGCTCCTTCGCCTCCGTACCGCCGAGCGTGCCGTCGAGCGCCCCCTGGACGAGCGCCCTCGTCTGCGCCAGGGGCATGCGGCTTCCCACGCCCCATGGACCGCCGACGAGACCCGTATTGAGAAGCCATACCTCGGTACGGCTCCGCTCGAGCCGATCCTGCAACATACGGGCGTAGCTCACCGGCGGAAGCGGCAGGAACGGGGCGCCGAAACATGGGCTGAACGTGGCCCGGGGCTCGGCCACGCCAGCCTCGGTACCGGCCACCTTGGCCGTATAGCCGAGCAGGAAGAAGTAGACGGCCTGCTCCGGCGTGAGCTTGGCTATAGGAGGCAGGACGCCGAACGCATCGTAGCTCAGCATGAAGATCGTCCGAGGGCGGCCGCCCACTCCACCGGGAACCACCCTGTCGAGGTGGTCGAGCGGATAGGAGCTCCTGGTGTTCTCCGTGACGGCGGCGCTCGAGAAATCCAGCTGGCGCGTCTCATCGTCTACGATCACGTTCTCGAGCACAGTGCCCCACCGCGTAGAAGCTCTGTAGATGTCGGGCTCCGTCTCGGGGCGCAAACCGTAGACCTTGGCGTAACAGCCCCCCTCGAAATTGAACACCTCGTCGCCGTACCACCCCAGTTCGTCGTCCCCTATGAGCATCCGCCCCGGATGGGCCGAGAGCGTGGTCTTGCCCGTTCCCGAAAGGCCGAAGAACAGTGCCACATTGCCGTCCGAATCGGCATTGCCCGCGCAGTGCATGGGAAAGACGCCCTCCATGGGAAGGACGTAGTTGAGGAATGTGAACACCGACTTCTTTATCTCCCCTGCATAGGCGGTCCCCCCGATGAGGGCGATCCTCTTGGTCATGTTGAGCACCACCACCGTCTCCGAGCGCGTGTGGTACCTCTCCGGCATACTCTCGAAACCGGGAGCGCAGACGACGGTGAAACCAACGTCGGTGTGGGGCACCTCGCCGACACCTGGACGAATGAACATGTTCCTTGCAAACAGCGAGTGCCAGGCGAGCTCGGTCACCACTCTGACGGGCATCCTGAACCTGGAGTGGGCGCAGACGTACAAGTCCTGGACGAACACGTCCCTGGTGCTCAGGTACTTGATCACTCCACACAACAGACGGTCGAAGGAATCTTCATCCATGGGCTTGTTGGCAGGGCCCCACCTGATCCTGTCCCGCGTGTCGCTGTCACTCACAATGTACTTGTCGTCGGCCGCCCGTCCCGTGTGGGCACCGGTACGTACCACCACGGCTCCGTTGTCGGCTATGACCCCCTCACACCTACGCACTATCTCCTCGTAGAGCCTGCCGCGACAGGGATTGAGATGAACGGTCCCCGTCGTTGTGATACCGAGTGAGCGCAGCACCTCGATCCCTTTATCTCCCTTGTCACCTTTTGATCCGCCGCTCATCAACCACCTCCCTGAACCTGCAGCCTGCTCCCCCCCCACCGACAACTTGCCCGCCTCCGTAGCCCTTCCTTCCCGGCCGCTCGGTCCCACCGACAGGGCGGCCGTCGGCGACGGCTCTACGGAGCAGGACACGAGGTGCTCACCCCCGTCACATCTATGTCCTCGGCCAACAACACCCTCGAGGCAGCACCGAACGGCACCCCTCCCGGCACGTAGGTGCGCCTGGAAAAGGGGGGCAGCACTACGTGGAGCACGCCGCGCGTGCTTGCTACCTGTTCGCCCACGCTTCCGGGCTCGTGAGAGAAAAGCTTCACCCGCAGTCTCACGTTACAGAGGACCAGATCGCACAGGTTCTCAAGCTCGACGTGATGGAGCACGGCTACACCCCCCCACGCCGAGAAGAACCCCCAGCTTCTTACGGCCACACAGTGCTCGTAGCCCTCGCTCCACGGTACGACGTCCCCGGCCCCCGGAGTGGATGACGACGCCACGGCCATGCCGGCTCCCGGTAGAACGGCTAATGCAAGGGCGAGAAGCACGAGGACCGGCCGTAGTATAAGACGAACTCCAATCCAGCCCATAAGACTATCCATCTCCACCTAAACAATTTACACCACTGCCGCACACACCGCATCAACCCACCCCGCCGAAGCGGGCGAGCCAGCCCACTATCTCCTTGACCGTCCTCGGCGGATTCTCCATGCAATCGTGCCGCGCCCCGGGTATGTAGCGCAACGTCACGTCGTCGTTGCCCCCCCGGCGGGCTATCCGGGCCAACACCTTGGGTTCCCATCCGTCGACGATGTAGTCGTCTTCGCCCTGCAACAGCAGTACAGGCACGCCGACGCGGTCTATGAGTTTGTAGGTCTTGGCCTTCTCGGCCTCCGGGCTGCGGCAGAACCACCACGTCTTGTAGGTGAAAAGCTCCGTATGGCTGGGGTTGAACGTATCTCCCCAGGCCCGGTAGACGATGAACACACGGTCGGCCCTGCTGCGGCGCGGGTCGGGACCGAGGATCCGCTTGGCGTTGAAGTATATCTCTTCGTAGCTGGGTATGCTCCCCCACTTGTGGTAGCGCCCGCGCTGCGAATCAGGGAGAGAGAACGAACACCCTTCGAGGATCACCCCCTTTACGGAGGGCCTCTTCTCGCCCGTCATGTAATTGACCACCATATTCGCCCCCAGGCTGTAGCCGAGGATGAATATGTTGCGGAACCCCTCTCCCTCCAGGTAGCGAACCGAGGCCTCGATATCGTATACGGTGTCGTCGAAAATGCCGGTGCCGAAGATCTGTCCCATGAACGCCATCCGCGTGTTTATCGACAGCGTACTGATGCCGTGTGGAAGGAGCGAGGGGGGAATCGTACGCGGAGTGCCACGCGCAAGGAAATGGCCCAGCACACCGTGCACCTGCAACACCACGGGTCGCTCCAATACCTCGGCCTCCGTCGAAGGGGCCACGAGCAGGGCGTTTACCCTAAAGCCGTCCCGCGAGGGGAAAGAGACTATCCTCTGTACCCCAGAGCCCCGGTCGAGCTGCAGGCTGTCGAATCTGCCCTTTGGTTCCACGATGTGTCAGCTCCGGACCACAGACGACGGCCGCCGCCTGGTGTTTGGGACGACCCCCTACGGGGCGGGAAACCTCCTGTCAAGCCACTTGACGATTATGTCGCCCAGCTCCTCTTCCTTGCCCTCCAGCGTGTGGCCTGCGTTCACGTAGAAGACGCTCACGTCCTTGTTGCCCGCCTCAATGGCTATCTGGGCCAGTTCGTAGGCCTCGTGCGAGTCGACCACGTCGTCGTACCAGCCTTGGATCAGCAAGATGGGCTGCCGTATGTTCTGTATGTGCTTGTACCCCTTGGCCGACTCTGCTTCGGGACCGGCCAGATGCCACCAGGTCTTGTAGGTGTATATCTCGGTGTGCTCGGGCCGGTAGGAGTCGCCGCGGGCCTTGAATATCAGGATGGTACGGTCCTCAGTGGCGCTGCGGGGGTCGGGCTTCAAGATCTCGCGGGCCTCCGTGTAGACCTGATCGTAGGAGGGCTCGCTTCCCCACCTGTTCCACCGCCTCCTAATGGAGTCGGGCATGGAATAGGGGGTGGCCAGGGTGATGAACCCCTTGAGTCCCAGCTCATCGACCATGTGCTGGCGCGAAGAGCCGTACTTGAGTACTATGCAGCTGCCCAGGCTGTAGCCGGAAAGCAACACGTCCCTGTAGCCCTGTGATCGGAGGAAACGGACCGAGGTATCGATCTGGGGCAACGTGTCGTCAATTAGGCCGTAGCCGAAGAAGAGGCCGAAGTTGGCCATCCGCGTGTTGATGGCCAGCGACGAGTAGCCCGCCTTGGCAAGCAGCGGAGGGAGGAACCGTTGGCTGCCATCCAGGAAGTTGCCGAGGAAGCCGTGCACGTGTATGACTACGGGCTCCGCGAAGGGGTCGAACTTCCTAACGGTGGTACGGTAGAACAACGCATCTATCTTCCCCCCGTCGTGGGGTATGGAGAGAAGATGCTCGGTCATGTACATCATGGCTCGACCAGGAGAAACAATCGGCACACAGCCCACCCTTCGGCCGGGAAAGGGCGCCCGTGCACGCGTTTAATAAGAGGATTTACTATTTTATCCCAAGGGAAGAGAGTTTTCTAATACCACTCGCCCACTCGCGGGAAAGGAAACAACCAGGGCATGAAATGCGACAAGCGAAGATCCCCGGCGCAAGCTCCCGCGCCTTACACCCCGGCGGCACCCCCATAGAAAACCCCTTACACCCCGACCGCACAAGGGGGCCTCCGATTGATCCCTCCATAGGGACCGTCTAAGGTCTTGAACCTACATGCGGCGCACGGTCCTGGTGAAGAAGGCCGCACCTTCCTTCCTCAGGCGGTCAGCTGCCTTCTTGGCTTCGTACCACGTGGGTGCGCTCCCCGCCTCCACGACCTCGGAACCGCCCGCCCTCCGTAGGGTCAGCTTGCTGTCCTCGGAAGACCAGAAGATCTGCCAGTTCCCGCCGTCCTCGTCTCTGAGCCACCCGAAAGGAAACCTGGCCATTGGAATACGCCGCCTCCCGTGGCGCCGTTGTGAGCAGCAAACGCCTTTCCCCCGCTGGCGGCGGCCCGCCGACGTAGGATCGCGCTCAAACGAAGCCCCCCACACTCTCTCCTTCAGCGGGGAACGTCGTATACTATCTCCCTCATGCCCAACGAACCCCTGAACGCCACCTTCGTGAAGCCGCACTCCTTTATCTTCTCCATACCCGTCTTGCCGCCGTGCCTGGTGAACAGGAAGGGTTCCACCACGTAGTCCTTGACCGAACACATCGGGCACGAGATTACCAGCACCTCGTTGTACTTGCCCCTCGTACTCACGGTGATCTCGATACCCTTCTTCTTGTAGTACTGGTTCCATTGAACGGCGCAGATGTACCTCATCGGATCGGGCCGCACGCTCTCGGCCGCCGCCTCGGCACCGGCACCGCCGGCAGTGGCGGGGGAAGCCGCGTCCTCGGCCCATACAGTGTGGGCGTAAAGAACGACGGTCAAAACGAGTAACACCGCTATCGTCGCAACGCTTGCAAACAGCTTCATCATCCTGCGTTCTCCGCCTCTTGCCATCTCTGCGTTACATGAAGTTTAAACCAAAACATC
>CAZXEJ010000014.1:0-49266 GCA_964639895.1 uncultured Spirochaetia bacterium
ACCTATCATCCTGTAACCACCACATCGTTTACATCCAGATTTTAAAGATTTGTTCTTCACCTTGGCGTATTTCTCAAAAACGTAGGCGGGAACGCGTATTGTCCTGGTCTGGTAGAAGACGGCCCTGCTCATGGCCTGGTTTATCCACCAGCAGGCATAGGTCGAGAAGCGGAACCCCTTTCGGAAGTCGTACTTCTCGACGGCCTTTATAAGACCGAGGTTGCCCTCTTGGACAAGATCGAGAAACGGCAGGCCGCGGCCCACGTACTCCTTGGCCATCTTGGCCACGAGCCTGAGGTTGGCCTTGATGAAGCGGGCCCTGTAGCGAAGGTAGCTCCTGCGGCTCGATCGGTACATAGCAAGAAGCATGCGCACCTCGTCGGTAAGCCGAATACGGCGTCTGCTGAGACACCTCCGTATCGTCTCCGGCTCGGCGCTTTCGGGAGAATCGTCGAACTGCGCAACAAAGTCCGTCCCCAGCAAGGCGTCCACCTTCGACAGGGCCCTGCGAGCCGTCGACTTGCACTGTTTTATCTTGGCTGCAAACAGGAACTCCTGCTTCGGCTTGAGCAGGGGTTCCGAGCCCAGTTCCTTGAAGTAGGAGTTGATGAGACGTGTCTCCTGATTTGCAGCGTAAGACCCATAACCCTGCTCTTCTACCTGGGAACCATATGCGTAGGGTTCTTCGTCGTCTTCGACCCCATTATCGACCTCGAGCGATACGGCACCTTCCACCTCTTCGCCCTCGTCCTCATCCCCAATGGAGAGGGCACCGTCGAAAGGATCAATCCCATACAGCCGCCCGACCGTATCCAGTGCCTGTTGCTTTATCATCTACGTCCTCCTTGCAATCTTTAAGATGTCGGTGCTCCGTGTTTCGATGCAGATGGGGGTGACTGCGAACCGTTCTGTACTTATTAACCGAGGTCGGATGATTTGGTTTCAGCACGGAAGGGACGAGGCCGAGAAGGGTGAAGGCGCCAAACACCAGGGGAGCACCTCTTCCAGGAGAGAAGAGATAGCGGACAGTGTGAGAGGGCGACCCCAGCCACTACTCGCCGCTCAGCCCCGCGACAGCCAGCGGACGCCGAAGCCGCCCGTCCCGCCCAGGTCACTGCAGCCCCATGCGCCTCCTTATATCCCCGGAGGGCGCAGCTCGAAATACTCCATCGGACGCAGGCGCGCAAGCCACCCGGCCAGGCGGCCGTGCACGGTGGCGAGCTCGCCGTTATAAGCCCTTACGGCCGTGTTGTAGCGCAATCTCGCACGCTGTATATCACTCTCGAGACGCTCGATCGATTCGCGCAGGCCGCCGGCACCGGCCCACACGGCCCCGTCGACGCCGTCGAGTATGTCAAAGAGGGTGAGCAGGCACGACTGGACCACGCGCTCCGCCCGCGACAGCGAGGCCGGAGTGGTGAAGCGTTCCGCCTCACGTGATGCCTCCCGCATCCTGGACAGCGTTACCTCGGCGTCGAGGTGGAGCACCGAGAGGGCACGAGTCAGCTCCGCCACAAGGCGACGGCGCCTGTCGAGAAGCTCCGCCACCTCCTCCCAGGCGGCCTTACACCTGGCTGCCCGGCCGTGCAGCCTCAAGAAGGCGGCTACCACCGCCACGGCGGCCGACCCCGCGACCAAGGCCACCGCAGCCGACACGTGTCCCGACAACTGCTTCACACCTCCCCCGCCCCGCTCGCCGCAGGGGCCGGGACCGTGGAGACCGCGACTCGTGATGAGTCAATCGAAGGCATGAAAAACCAGACCGCTCAAGACCTTGGGATAAAAGTAGGTGGACTTCTGGGGAAGCTTCCGGCCCGCCACCACCACGTCCATGATGTCGACCGCCCTCAGGGGGGGAAGGATGAACGCAGCCTCCCAGCGGCCCGAATCGACGAGCGCCACGGCTTCGTCGACCGATTTTACGTATTCGACCTCGCCCGGCCGAGCCCCGTCGCCGAGGACGTGGCCGTGGAGCAGGATGACGGCAAGCCCCTCGGAGGGGTCGGATGGTGGGTTCTTCGGCCTCAGCAGCCGTGCGGGCACGCGGCGTCCCAGGTAGAGACAGATCTCCGATGGGGCGAGTCCGTAGGGAGCCGCCTCCTCGCAACGGCTCTCCTCGAGCAGGAACTTACCGGCAAGGCCCTGCAGGAACGCTTGGTGCGTCCGCCTCGGAAGCTCCTTCACCACCCGGTGGGTCGGCTTTATCACCAGCCCCTCACACTCGGCCCTGGCCAGATACATCATTACGTAGTCGTAGGGGCGCTTCTCCTCGGGGGGGATCCCCTCTTTGAGCCGCATCATATTCCTGAAGGCGAGCGCCGTCTCGTAGCGGTGATGTCCGTCGGCTATGAGAAGCCTCCCCCGGGCCAGCCTCGCAGACACGAAGCCATGGATGTCTGGCTCCGGGAGGCGCCACATCGTGGTGCGCACGCCGTCGCCGTCCGAGGCGTCGATCAGGGGCTCGATGCCGTCCAAGGCTTCATCGATGGCGCGTTCGACTTCGCCGCTCTCGTCGGAGTAGATGGAGAAGACGGGGCTCAGATTGGCGTTGCAAGCCGTAATGAGCTTGAGCCTGTCGGCCTTGGGGGCGTCGAAGGTCTGCTCGTGGGGCAGTATGTTGCCGGAGGAAAACTCCTCGAGTCCCACGACGGCGATGAACCCCTTGCGCACCACACGCCTCCCCTCGTGTTCGAACTCCTGGTAGACGGGGTAGATGGCCGGCTCGGCCTCACGTACGAGGACGCCGCTTGCGCGCCACTCCCTGAAGAGTCGCGCGGCACGCGAATACCTGGAATCGCCGGCTCCTGAGGAAAGTATGAGCCGTACCACGTTGAAGGGACTCAGCGAGCACAACCGCTCTCGCTGAGAGGGCGATATCACGTCGTAGGGGGGAGCCAGAACCTGCTCGAGAGAACCGACCCTTTGCGGGTCGTACCTCACACCCCGGAAGGGCCTTACGTCTACCATCCCATGAACTCCTCGATCGTCGAGAACGGGATGTCGCCATCCCTGATGAGGCGCGGAGGAGTGACGGCCATGTTGATTATGGTCGAACCCCTCGACCGAGGGATGTTACCCGCGTCGACGACCAAGTCAACCTTGTCCTTGAACCTCTCGAACAACTGCTCCACGGTGAACAGGTTCTCCCCGCCGCTTACGTTGGCACTCGTCGAAGTGAGCGGCACGTCCAGTCCCTCAAAAAGTGTGCGGACGAAGGGGTGCGCCGATATCCTCACCGCTATGGTGCCCGTACCGGCGGAGATGGGGGCCGGCAACCTCCCCCGGCTGGGCAAGACCAGCGTAAGCGGGCCCGGCATGAACCTCTCGACCAGCCGTTCGGCCTGGGAGTTGAGCTCAACGTACTGGGCCATCATCTCGACGTCGCGAACAAGGACGGGTATGGGCTGGCGCAAAGAACGGGACTTGCACTTGAACACACGCTTGACCGCCTCTTCGAGCGTGGCCATCGCACCGATGCCGTAGAGGGTCTCGGTGGGGTATACGATCACCCCTCCCCCTCTCAGCACATCGAGCGATCTCTCTATTGCCTCGGGACTGTTCGCGTCAATAAGCTTCGCCAACCTATTCAACACGCCCTATCTGTCGACCTTTGCCGTCGCCCTCTCGACCTTCCGCCTTAGTTCCTCCCTGTAGCCGCGCACCCTGTGCCCGATCTCCTCGTACTTCACCCCCAGGATGGAGGCCGCGTAGAGGGCCGCGTTCCTCGCACCACCCTTGCCGATGGCGACCGTGGCAACCGGGATGCCAGGGGGCATCTGCACTATGGAGAGCAGGCTGTCGAGACCATTGAGGGGCGAAGAATCCACAGGGACCCCTATGACGGGAAGGGTCGTATATGAAGCCACCACCCCGGGCAGGTGGGCGGCCCAGCCAGCCCCCGCTATGAAGACCTCGATCCCTCTCTCAGGCGCTCCGAGCACATATTCCCTCACCCTCTCCGGGGTCCTGTGGGCCGAGGCCACCCTAAGCTCGTACTCGATACCTAGCGCTTCCAGTGTCGAGCAGGCCTCCTCCATGACGTTCATATCGGAATCGCTGCCTACGATAACCGCAACCTTGGCCATGAATCACACTCCTTACTTCTGCTTGCACCAATTCCCCACTCGCCGTGCCCAACAACAATAATATCTTAGTGAAAAACCTCCCCAATATCCACATCCATCGCCTGGCGGCCGCAGCCTCTCCCCGACGCCGCTTCCCGCCCCACCTACACTCCCTTGGCGCACCATCTCGGCTTCCACCGCCGCCATTCCCCCCTCAAACTCGGCCGGGGAACCCCGAAACGGCCCCTCGCCTACCATAGGCGATGCCGCCCCACCGGGCACGGCCCGTCCCCCCCCACGAGGCGGCGGTCGTACGGAGCCGCTCACCCTCGGCCAACTCACCAGGAACCGAGCCAGCCACCACCCATCGCCATCGATCACACTAGAGCTTCATCTCGAACAGCTTGCCTTGGTGCTGTACGACCAGCCCCTTGAGCTCCAGCGCCAGCAGCGAGGCAAGCGCCTTGGATGTACCAAGGCCGGTGAGCTTCGTGATCTCGTCTATCGAGAGCACGCCCTCTCTCAACACCTCGCATATGGCCCGCTCATCGGGGCTCAGCTCCTCCATCACAGCCGCCCGTCTAGCAACGCTTCCCCCGGCCCCGGAGGCGGTGTATTCCCTGAGCTCGGCTATCTCTTCGACGATATCGTCCACGTTCTCGACGAGCTTGGCACCGGCCTTTATCAACCTGTTCGAGCCGCGGCACACCCCTTTCGTTATCTCCCCGGGCACGGCAAACACCTCCCTGCCCTGCTCGAGGGCGAAGGCGGCCGTTATCAACGAGCCGCTCTTGGCCGAGGCCTCGACCACGACCACGCCGAGCGAGAGCCCGCTTATGACGCGGTTGCGCCGGGGGAAGTTGACCGACTCGGGACGGGTGCCTGGATGGAACTCCGTGACACAGGCTCCCTGGGCGGAGATCTTTTCGTAAAGACGGGCGTTCTCAGGGGGGTAGACTACGTCTATACCGCACCCCAGTACGGCAACCGTACGCCCTCCGGCCTTGAGCGCCGCTCGATGCGCTATCGAGTCTATGCCCCGTGCCATGCCGCTTACAACAGTTATGCCTCGCCTGGCCAGCTCTTCACCAAGCCCCTCGGCCACAGTCCTGCCGTAGCGGTCAGGGGCACGTGAGCCCACTACGGCCACGGCGTAGGAGTCGGTCGGCAGCAACTCGCCCCTAACGTAGAGCAGCGGCGGCGGGTTGTATATGGCCGCCAGATTCGGGGGGTAGTCGTCTCCCCCCACGACCACCACGTGCACTCCCGCTCGGTCGCAGACCGCGAGGCAGTGGTCCACCCGGTTCCAATCGTCGAACCCCTTAACGGCGAGAGCCGTCTTCTCCCCCACGCCCTCGGCGCGGCGCAGCTCCCCCAGCGAGGCCTCCATCACGGCACGAGGAGACCCGAAACGTGACACCAAGTCGCGGTAGAGGACGTCACCTATGCCCTCGACCATACTGAGCGCCAAAGCGTAGGCTCGATCGTCCCTCATCCGGCCCTCACAGCGCACGGCGAGCCGCTCAGCGCCGGGACAGCTTCTCATCGAGGCTCCTCAGCTTACCCGCGATCGTGTAAGGCTTGTCCCTTCTGTCGCTGATGCGGAGCACAATGCTCATCCTCTCGACCCCAAGCTCATAGAGCCTGGAACGGCACCGTCTCACGATCTCGAACGCCTCCTCGAGTTCGCACTCGATGTTGGTACCCATCGAGTGGGACTCGTACGGCAACCCCGACTCGCGCACTATGCCGACGACCTCGGCCACGTAGCGCGAAAGGGACGTACCGACACCGATGGGTATGACCGTGAGCTCGACTATCATCTCTTCCCTCGCACCCCCGACGGCGGTTCCACCGTGTGTAGTAGGGGGGAACCCAGCCGCACACAAAGGGGCTGTACGTAGAAAGTATGGGCTAGACCCCCTAACTCCATGCCCCCCCTCAGGCAAACGGGACCTCACGTGGCCGGGAGGCCCACGCACGGCGCCGCACGGCCGAACCCGCACCCGGCGCAGGCAGCGGTCCAACCATCCCCTCCCGGCCGGCCGATGCCCGGTGTCCAGACGGACGGAACCATTATATAACGCCGCCCTAACCTTTGTCCATACGGCCTACGTATCGATCGGCCGAGGGACACAGGTCACGGAGAGCACATTCGCTACAGCGGGGACGACGGGCCTTGCACACCTGCCTTCCGTGGTCGCCCACGGCGTTCGAGAAGAAGGTCCATTTCGGCTCGGGCACCAAGCGACGCAGCTCCATCTCTATGCGGTCGGGGTTGTTGGAATCGACAAGCCCCAGCCGCCTGCAGACGCGCCTCACATGGGTGTCGACGATAACGGCCGGCTTGCCGTAGGCGTTGCCTACGACGACGTTGGCCGTCTTGCGTCCCACGCCTCGGAGCCCGGTGAGCTCCTCCACCGTATCGGGCACGGCGCCGCCGTACCGCTCGACGAGGGCGGCCGAAGCGGTCACTATGGCCTTGGCCTTGTTGCGGTAGAAACCGGTGGAGTATATCTCCTTCTCGAGCTCCCGCGTATCGGCACGCGCGAAACTGGCGGGATCCGGGTAGCGCTCGAACAGGCGCGGCGTTATCGAGTTGACACGCGCGTCCGTGCACTGGGCCGAGAGGATGGAGGCCACGAGCAACTCGAACGGGTTGCGGAATCGAAGGTGGCAGCGCGCCTCCGGGTAGAGACGTTCGAGACGCCGCAACACCAGGCGCGCACGCCGCCGCTTATCTACGTCCGCCGCCGGAGGAGAGGCGACCGGGGACGGTGTAGCGGATTTGCGTTTCATCCAGGGGGAAGTGTTGAACATCGAGGGAAGCACGGGCTGTGCATGCTTCCCCCTAGCAGTTTAGGCACGAGCGGCGGTGCGTCGGGCCAAGGGCGGGAGAGCCGCCTCACTCCCCCTTGGGTCTTGCCGGCTCCAGGCCCTCTTTGCCTTCGAAGAACTTGCGGTTTATCTCGATGTACTTGATCCACTTCTCCGGCAATTCGTCCTCATGGAATATGGCGTCCACGGGACAAGGGTCGACGCAGGCGCCGCAATCTATGCACTCATCGGGGTGTATATAGAGCTGTTCCTCGCCTTCGTAGATGCAGTCGACCGGACAGGCCTCGACACAAGCCTTGTCCTTCACACCGATGCAGGGCTCAGCGATAACGTAAGCCATTGAACACCTCCGGGACAGGATATGTTTAGGTTACCTAACTACCTATGCGTACGCAACAGATAAACGGATTTATTTTACCAAAACTTTCGAAATAATAAATCGTCCGCCCCCATCATCCACCTTTGAGCAGCCGCCTGTATGTAGCCTCGATGCGCTCGCGCAAGGCGGCGAACTCCTCCTGATCCATGAGCGAGGGAGTGCAGCCGAGGGCGGCCTCGACCTCGGCTCGTGCAAGCTCAATGTATCGCTTCGCCCCCTTGAAATCGGTCGTGGCCCCGAGGCCCGTGGGATGTCCGACCTTGACCTCCTTGGCTGCGGAAAGCACGTAGTAGAGCTCGGCGGCCTTGGCACGGACGTGCCCGTTGTGGGGAGCCGTGCGCACCGCCTCCTCCATCTCCCGCACGGCGTCCTCGAAGAAGCCGCTCCTGGCACAGAGCATAGACAACCTGAGGCGGGCGTCGAAGTTTGAGGGCTCTATGCGGAGGGCCTCCCTGTAGTGGATCATCGCTTCTTCGACCTCGTCGAAGTCGTCGTCCACCGGAGCGCCCAGTCGGGATTCGGCTATGAGCCCCAGCACGTAGTGGCAGCGGGCGAGCTCTCTGCCCGACACCTCGCCCACTAGTGCGCTCAGCCTGTCCTCGGCCTCCTGCGTCCGGCCGCTCTCATAGAGGGCTACGGCCTCGTCCACGGCCTCCCGCCCCGCCGCGGGGTCACCTCTTCGCCCTTTGTGTCTGCGGAAAAGGAAATCGAACAGCCCCATCCTGCCAACCTACTTTCCCTGCGGCGGCTTGAGGCCGCCCCGACCGCTTCCTTCACGCGGAGCGGCTCCGCCCGCCTCGGGACTCTTCTCCCCGGTGGCCGCGTCCGCATCGGCACCACCGACCTCGGACGAAGACCGTTGCGCTGGCTCCCGCCCCACATCAGCCGCGGGCGGTTCGGCGCCAGGAGCGGCCGGGGCGGTCCGGGCCGGCGGGGGGACGGCGCCTTCGAGGACGGAAGACTTGTATTCCCGGCTCGAGAGGAAGCCCAGCGCGAGCGAGGTCACGAGGAAAAACGCCGCCAGCACCCATGTAAGCTTGGCCAGGAAGGGCACGGCGCCGGTCGCACCGAATATCGACTGCGTGGTGCCGCCGAATATGGACCCCAGGTCGCCGCTCGATCCGGGCTGTAGCAACACGGCTATTATTATGAGTATACTCACCACGATGTGTATCGTGATCACTATCGATGTCAGTAGTTCCATTGCGTCAACTATCCCCCACAGCTCTTATTATTCCGATGAAAGAGTCGGCCGACAGGCTAGCGCCCCCGACCAGAGTGCCGTCTATCCTCGCCTTCATCAGTTCCTCTATGTTGTCGGGCCTCACGCTGCCCCCGTAGAGCAGCCTCACCTCCTCGCCCACGTGGCCGAACAGGGCACCCAGTACCGAACGAACCTCTTCGCCCACCGAGTCGATGTCGGCCGACGAGGGCACGCGCCCCGACCCGATGGCCCAAACGGGTTCGTAGGCGATTACGACATCGTCCGAACGCTCGAGCTCCACATCGGCCAGCGCGCTCAGCATCTGGCGCCTCAGCACCTCCTGCGTCCTGCCGCCGACCCTTTCCTCGATGGTCTCACCGATACATAGTATAGGGGTAAGCCCCGCCGCCATGCAAGCGCGGACCTTCTCGGCTATCATCGAGTCCGTCTCACCGAAGATTATGCGTCGCTCCGAATGGCCCACGATCACCCAGCGGCAACCGCAGTCGACGAGCATCGGCGGCGATACCTCGCCCGTATACTCCCCCCTCTCGCGCCAGCACACGTTCTGGGCCCCCAGCTCCACGCCCGAGTGGCGTATGACGTCGTAGACCGTACCCAGACTGGTGAACGGCGGGGCCACGACCACCCCGACGCCGCTGTACTCTCCCAGCCCCCTCACGACGGCGGCCGCCAGCGCCCGGGCCTCACCCCTGACCAAGTTCATCTTCCAGTTTCCAACGACCAGTCTCTTCTTCATCGGGACTTTTCACGCAGGGCGTCAACTGCCGGGAGAGCGTTGCCCTTGAGGAACTCGACAGCGGCCTTCCCGCCCAGGGAGAGATGAGTTATTGTACCCGACAAACCGGCCCTTTCGACAAACTCCACCGCCTCGGCGCCTGCCACCACGGTGTAGGCCTCCGCCCCGGCCACCGCTTCGGCCACGCGTGCCGTGCCCCGTTCGTAGCCGGCTCCCGTGCCCATCACTCCCATCCACAACACCGTTGCCGCGGCGCCGATGATCTCGGCATAGTCCTCGGCCGCCGCGGGCCCCACGTCCACTATCCTCCATCCCTGGGGCACCCTCCCCATCTGTACAACGTGCTCCGTCGCCGGCTGCGCCCCCTGGGGAGGCACGCACACCACCTCCTTGGGAAGTACCACTCTTACGCCGCGGGCCGAGGCCGAAGACACGATCCTCGCCGCCCCGTAGAGCGCGCTTTCGTCAAGCTCGCTTGCGCCCACGTGCTTACCCACGGCCTTAAGAAACGTGTTGGCCACCGCCCCGCCTACCAGTATGGCGTCCAGATCGGCCTTGAGGTTGTCCAGTATCTCCAACTTTTCCTTCACCCCTCCTCCCCCCATGACGGCCACGAACGGTCTTGCGGGCGCGCGAGTGATACGCTCGAGCGCCCGCAGCTCGGAGGCGAACCCCATGCCCACGGCCGCGACGTCGAAGAACCGGACCACCGCACACGTCGAAGCCAGTTCCAGATGGGCTACGGTGAACGCCTCGTTGACGTAGAGCTCGGCCAAGCGGGCGAGCCTTTCGGCGAAGGCCGGATCGTTCCTCTCCTCGCCTGGATGGAACAGAAGGTTCTCGAGCAGCATCACCCCGCCCGCCTGCAGGTCCATCGAGAGCTTTCTGACGGCGTCGCCCACCGGAGAGCGGGGAAATATCACCTCCGTTCCCAGCAGCTCTGCGAGCTTGCCCCCAACCTCTATGAGACTCGGCCTGCGGCGGCGTCCGCCGCCACCGAGGGTACCCAGATGGGAGCACAACACCAGTCTCGCTTTCCTCGAGCGGATGTGGCGGAGCGTGGGCAGTGCCCGTTCAAGCCCGCTCCAGTCGCGCACCTTGCCGTCAGGGCCGAGCGGGAGATCGAGATCGAGGCGCACGAGCACCCTCTTGTCCTCGACGTCGATCTCTTCGACGGACGGTATCGAAACTGCCTCTTCCCTGCTCTTCATCGTCCGTGGTAGCGCTCGAGATAGGATTTCAGCCTGGAAAGACCCTCTTCGATCGTCGTGCGGGCCGTGGCGTAGGAGAACCGCAGATAGCCCTCGCCGCCTGGCCCGAAGTCGATGCCGGGAGTCAAGGCCACGTGGGCCTTATCCAGTATGTCGAACGCCAGGGCCAGCGAATCGCCCCCCAGCCAGCGCGCCTTGACGAAGACGTAGAACGCACCACGCGGCTCGGCCTTGATATCGAAACCCAGCCCGCGCAACCCCCGTATCATCGCCCGCCGCCGTTCGCCGTACTCGGCCACCATCCGCCTGGCCGACTCCTTGGCCTTGCGGAGCGCAGCCACGCCTGCCCTCTGCACGAAGGGGTTGGGCGATATGAACAGGTTCTGCTGCAGCTTCTGTATGCCGCGCACCAGCGTGTCGGGAACGACCATGTAGCCCAGCCTCCAGCCGGTCATAGCATAGAGCTTGGAGAATCCGCTTACGACGACTGCACGGTCGGAGAACTCGAGCATGGTGTGGGAGTCGCCCTCGTAGACGATCCCCGTGTATATCTCGTCCGAGATGACGGGCAGGCCGAGCGAGGCGACCTCCCTCATCACCTCCGGCTCCAACACCACACCGGTCGGGTTGGCCGGGGAGTTCACCACAAGGGCGCGCGTGCGGGGGCCCAGCACCTTGCGCACCCGGGAGACGTCGAGCTGGAACCCTTCGTCCTCATATATGGGGACCCGTACAGGCACGCCGCCCGCTATGCGTATTATCTGCGGATAGCACGAGTAGTGTGGGTCGGTTATGACCACCTCGTCGCCGGGCTCGATAAGGGCCAGTACGGCCAGGAACAGCGCCGGCGAGCTGCCCATCGTGACCACTACGTTGTCGGGCCGTATCTCGACACCGAACTGAGCCGCGTAGTCCTCACTTATGGCCTCGCGGAGCTCGGACAGCCCCATGCTGGGCGTATATTTGGTCTCACCGCGCCGGAGCGCCTCGACGGCCGCCTCGCAGACGGCCGGGTCGGTGGGGACGTCGGGCTCGCCCACCTCGAAGTGGACGACCGACACTCCCCGGGCCTCGAGCTCCTTGGCGCGCTCGAGGACGTCCATGACGTAGAAGGGCGCTATGGAGCAGATGAGCTCGGAGGGCATGGTCTAAATATTAAGTGAGAGGCGGGGATAAGTCCAGAACACCCCCCGACGAGCCGAGGGCGCTCGGAGACGTTATATTAATACGGGGGGCGCAGGCCGTGCCGCGGCGGCGCAACACCCATCACCCCGGCCCATGGAGTGGAGAACGACCGATGAGAAGGGAGAAGCTCGTTGTAGGCGTCAAGGGAATGAGTTGCGCCGGTTGCGCCCAGGCGATCGAGGAGGCGCTCGGCGGGATGGAGGGGGTGGAGAAGGCGGCGATAAACTTCGGGGCCGAGAAGGCCGAAGTGGTCTACGACGCCGAGAGGCTCAGGACGTCCGAGGTGGCAAGACGCATCCGCGAAGCGGGCTACGACGTCGCCACCGAAACGGTGCGCCTGGCCGTGCGCGGCATGGAATGCGCTTCGTGTGCCGCTACGATCGAGGAGACGCTGCTCGCCGTCCCCGGTGTGGTGGACGTGCGGCTCAATGCGGCCACCGGGGACTGCGTCGTCGAATACGTCCCCACAGTCGTCTCGTCCTCCCGGATAGCAACGGCCATCGAGCAGTGCGGATACGGCGTCGAGGATACCGCACGCGAGGATACCGACGCCGCCTCGGCACGTGAGGCGGGAGAGGAGAGGAGGCTCAGGACGAAGCTCCTGGCAAGCGCCGTACTGGGAGCGCTCGTTCTACTGGGCAGCATGGGCGGCGGCCTCCCCTTTGTCCCCTCATGGCTTACGGACTGGCGCACGCTGTTCCTCCTCACCACGCCCGTGCAGCTGTGGGTGGGATGGGAGTTCCACCGTGGTGCCATAGCCGCCCTTCGCAGGGGCGGGGCCGACATGAACACGTTGGTCTCTATCAGCACCTGGGCCGCATACCTCTACAGCGTGGCCGCAACATTCTTCCCCTGGCTCGTCACGCGTCCGGGTTTCCAGGTGGCCGCCTACTACGACTCGGCCGCCCTCATCATAACGGTCATCCTGGTGGGCAGGTACCTAGAGGCCAAGGCGCGGCGCCGCTCGCGGGACGCGCTCGAGAAGCTCGCCTCGCTGAGGCCGCCTACGGCCAAGGTGGTGCGCGAGGGGGTTGAGATGGATGTCCCCCTCGAAGAGATAGCCCCGGGGGATGTCGCAATAGTGAGGCCGGGCGAGAGGATCCCCTCGGACGGCGTCATCCTGGAGGGAGCTTCGAGCATCGACGAATCGATGCTCACTGGCGAACCCCTCCCCAAGGACAGGACCGTGGGGGAACGAGTGACGGGAGGCACACTCAACTTGACCGGGATGTTGAAAGTGCGCATCACCGCCCCAGCAGGCGAGACCGTGCTCGACCAGATCATACGGCTGGTAGAAGAGGCCATATCGTCGAAGGCCCCCGTTCAACGTATAGCCGACCGCGTGGCCTCTGTGTTCGTACCGGCCGTCATGGCGGTTGCGGCGCTCACGTTCGTCGTCTGGGCTGCGGCCGGGGGCCAGCACCACCTGAACCAGGCATTCACAGCGGCCATAGCCGTACTGGTGGTGGCCTGCCCGTGCGCACTGGGGCTGGCCACGCCGATGGCCATAATGGTGGGCATGGGAAGGGGAGCCGAGAGGGGGATTCTCATCAAGGACAGCCCGACGCTCGAGACGGCGGCGCGGGTAAGGACGGTCATATTCGACAAGACGGGGACGCTGACCGCGGGTGAGCTGGCCGTGGTGGCGGTGAAGCCCCTTGACGAAGAGCCGCCCCCCGAGGAAGCGCTGAGACTTGCTGCCGGGGCCGAGAAGCACTCGCTCCACCCCCTGGGCAAGGCCATCGTCGAGTACGCACTCGAGCGGGGACTGGAACCACCCGAGCCATCCAGCGTCGAAGTCCACCAGGGAAGCGGCGTGAGAGCGGTGGTCGAAGGAAGGGATGTTGTCGTCGGCAACCGCGCCCTGCTCGAGGCGATGGGCGTGGACCTTGTCCCCCCGGACACCGGAGGGGAGGCGGCTGAAGGGGCCCCCGGTGGCACGACTGTATACTGCGCCGTCGACGGTCGCGCCGCCCTTGCCTTGGTGTTCCGTGACCGCATAAAGCCCGAGGCTCGGGAGGCCGTGGAGATGCTCCACGACATGGGCGTCAGGACGGTGATGCTAACCGGCGACACGGAGGCGGCCGCGCGCGAGGTCGCGGCGCGTGTCGGTATCCCGGAGGTGGTGGCCGAGGTCAAGCCCGACGAAAAGCACCGAGTCGTGAGGGAAGAGAAGTTGCGCGGCCGCCGCGGAGCGGTGGCCATGGTGGGCGATGGCATAAACGACGCTCCGGCGCTCGAAGAGAGCGACGTCGGCATAGCCATAGGGGCCGGAGAGGACATAGCCAAGGAGAGCGCCGACATCGTTCTCGTGGGTGACGATCTGAGGGCCGTACCCAATGCCCTGGAGCTGAGCAGGAAGACCAACCGCATCATAAGGGAAAACCTGTTCTTCGCGTTCGTCTACAACGTGGTTCTCATCCCCGTTGCGGCCGGGGCGCTATATCCGGCCTTCGGCGTAATGCTCAATCCCGTTCTTGCAGCGGCCGCCATGTCGATGAGCTCGATATCGGTCGTCCTCAACAGCCTGCGGCTCCGGGGAGCGCTGCGCGGAGGCACGGGCGGGGCCGGAACGAAGTCGGCCGCAGAGATCAGCGAGCCGTATGGGGCCGCAAGCCCCTAGGCGTGGGGGGGTGCGGTGCGGCCGCGACACACCCATCCCGATCGAACCTCAGCTGTGGTGACCGACGAGAGTAAGACACCCTGCGGCAGGCCGCCTTCCGTTCCGGGGGCGTCAGTGGTCCTTGCGGACGACCGGCTCTTATCCGCGCCCAGACGCCCGCGAGGTGGCTGCAACGGCACGGAAAAGGCCGCCGACCGGAGGCATCCTCCAAGTGGGGGGCAATCATCCGCCCCCCACGCAGAGAGGGGAATCGCCGTGTGGTAGCTTCCGGCACCCTCCTTTTTCGCACGTGGATCCAGGTGGCCGGACCAAGGCATCCGATCCGGCACGTCTGCAGCCGCCGGGCGGGCACACGCCCAAAAGTCGCTGGGGCCAGTGACCTCCGTGAAAGAAGAAGAGGTTTAAGAAGAAGGAGTCGCAATCGGCCGTCCCTCGTTGGTCGAGCCGGTGGTCCGGGCGGTCGACACAACGGAGCGCCTGCACGGCGGCTTAAGTGGGGAGGCGCTGTACGGGGCGACCCCTCGTACGCACCCAAAGAGTAGAAGGTGTGCCACAGCCGCAAAGCGCAGATTCGCAGAGCGTGGAAGAGGGGTTCAGCCCCCTCCTCGCCCTTCCAGCGTTCTCCCACGAGGCCCGCGCGGCGCAGGTGACGGCGACGTGCATGGGCGGACAGGGACGGAAAGCGGGCGGCGGGAGGCGTAAGCCACCCTCCCAACGGTCAGGGATTCCGACACCGCCAGCCACAGTGAGCCATACGCTCCCGCACTGCGGGTGGGAGAAGACGAAACCACACTCACCGGCCGCTTTCAGGCGGCGGCGAAGGCGCGCTCGATCCTCTTCAACATGAGTTCGCGCTTCAATCGCGACAGCCTGTCGAAGAACAGTATGCCGTTCAGATGGTCTATCTCGTGCTGTAGCGCCCGGGCGAGCAGTTCGGTGGCGTCGATCTCCACCTCGACGCCACGCCTGTCCAGCCCCCGCACCACCACCCTGGCGCTGCGCCTGACGTCTGCGACGAAGCCGGGCACACTGAGGCAGCCCTCCTCACCCACCATCTCCCCCTCGGCCAGCACTATTTCGGGGTTTATGAGCTCGACTAGACCGGGTGCTCCGGGGCCTCTGCGTTCGCCCTCTTCGCGCGGAGTGACGTCGACTACGATCAGCCTCTCGTTCACACCCACCTGAGGAGCGGCAAGACCAACGCCCTTGGCCTCGTACATAGTCTCGGCCATGTCGTCGAGGAGACGCAGGTGACGGGACGTGATTTTGCCTACGGGCGCTGACTTGCGACGCAAACGGGGGTCAGGGTAGATGAGAATGTCCAATACGGCCATCGCGCCTTAAATTATATCACACACGAAGGGCCGCAACGCAGGGGTGAAGTGTGCCTCGAAGGTGGGGGCCGTAACACGAAGGGCGGGCCTGGACTCTCAGGACTCGCCCGATTCGCTGCTCTCGGTGTTCTCGTTGAGCTTCCTCAACAGCTCCTTGCTGGGCCTGAAGTGTGGAAGCCTCTTGGGTGGGACCCTCACGACCTCACCCGTGCGGGGATTCCTTCCATTGAAGGCCTGGTAGCTCTTGGTGAAAAAGCTTCCGAAGCCGCGGATCTCTATCCTCTCGCCACGTTCGAGGACCTCGGTCATGTGGTTGATCACAGTGTCGATGATGCGCTCGGACTGGTCGAGCTGAAGGTTGAATTTCGCCGCCAGCTCTTTTTCCAATTCTGACCTTTTCATCCTTCACCTTCAAAAAAATGTGGAATATGAAGCAGTTAATAACACTTGATATTTCAATTTATTCCATTTGACCATCAATGTCAAGTGTTCGGAAAAGCTCTTGTTGACATGAGAGAGATTCGCACATATCATAAGTCTGTGAATGACCCCTCGCCGGGGCAGACCGTCAAAAGATGGGCAGAATCGAAAGACTCCTCACAAAGGCCGACCACTTCAAGGAAGCCGGTCGCTATGAAGAGGCGCTCAAGGAGCTTCAGAAGGCCGTAGAGATAGCTCCCGACGACCCGGAGGTCTACCTGTCGTTCGCACTCACCTACGACGCCATGGAAGACTACGAATCTTCGGTCAGCTGCTACATGAAGGCCCTCGAGCTCGACCCCAAGGACTCCTACACCTGGACCCAGTACGGCATCACCATGAACCGGATGGGCAAGACCCAGGAAGCCCTGATGCTCTTCCAGAAGGCCATAGCCCTCGACCCCGACTATACGTTCGCCAAGTGGAACACGGCTATGTGCCTGAGGACGATGGGGCAACACGAAGAGGCCATCGAGCTGTTCAAGCAGTGCGCCCTCACGGAACCAGACGCCGAGTACGTTGCCGCCGAGGCCCATTACCAGTTGGGGATGTGCTACTTCGAAATGGGCTGGACCACCGAAGCGCTGCGCGAGTTCCATAAACAGCTCAACAAGAACGGAAGCGACCTCTGGACCCACCTCGGAATCGGAAACTGCTACCTGGACAACGGCTGGATAAACGAGGCCATAACGAAGTATAAGGAGATAATCGACGCCGACCCGGCCTTCATACCGGCCTACAACTCTCTTGCCCACGCCCTGGCCGAAAAGGGTTGGTACGACGAGGCGATAAGCGTTCTGCAGAAGGCGCTGACCATCGCCCCCGACGACCAGTCGCTCCGCGATAGCATAGACTACATCCAGTCGCTGAAGGACGACGAAGACGGTTTCAAGGGACTGATCCTTTATTGCACCCTGCACTTGATACGCCACGTGGCAAGAAACAACAAACACGAGCAGTAACTCCTTCTGGCGTAGAGAAGGGCTTCCCTCCTCGTCCCCCCGTAACAGCAACCGCTTTCCCCTCCCAGAGGCCTACCTCGACCAGCGCACGACGGCTTCGCTGCCTCCCCACGACTTCCAGTCCAGCCGCCGGTGTTCATCCCCCCTCCACCCCACCGCCCGCCTACACCAATTCACCCCCCTATAACCGGACACCCTCTCGACCGACACCACGGCCTTACGCCCGCACCGGAGGCCCCGTTCCAACGGTCCCTGCCACGCCCCGCACGTCGCCGAAGCCGTCGAAGGAGCAGCCAAAGAGGGCGGCGCCCGCCGTCCCCCCACCCGGCGGCACGCCGAAGCAGGGGCTTACGCGCCGTCCCTACCGTGCTCGACCCACAGAAGCGACCGCCCGTGAGCCCTTCCCCTACGGCCGGGCCTACATGAATGGGGTCAGCGGCCTCGCCACCGCGCCCGCTGAAGCAGCACGTGTTGCCGTGCCGCCGCCTCCTCCGGCGGTCGCCGGCCCCGAGGCGAAAGGGCGTGGTCGCGGAAGACGGGTACGACGATGAGCGCTAAAGTGAGTAAGCGGGAGAGGGCAGGAATAGGGCACCACATGCTATCCGACCCGGGGGGCGGGAGCGCCACCCTCGTATGCGGCGTCGGGACAAGATGGGGCCCACGTGTCCGATCCCTCCACAAGCAGGGGGGCGTTTCGGTGCACCCCTACCGCGCGCCACGAACCGGGGCGGCTCAGGAGACAAGAGAGGTCGAGGGCTGCGATATGGAGCCCAACGCGGGGGAACCCCTGTCACCACGCCCCACCTGGACGGAGGAACGGGGGGCGTCCCCGCAGTGAGGAGGCGTGGGCGGGGCGCGATGAGGCAGGAGAAGGGGTGAATCGGCGTGTCTCGCGGAGGGGTCTTGTCCAAGCCTGTATCGCAGAGCCGCAGCCCTGAGCGCGGAAGGGGCTTGGAGAGCCGCCTGCAGCCAGCAAGGAGGGCCGATGCGTGGAGATCTCATCGATTGCCTGGCACGAACGTACCTCTACACCCGTATGGCTTGATACCGTCCATTCCACTCGGCGCCCATTGCGCCCACACACCTTCCCGGGGCCTGCTGTCATGGGAGTGGGCTCCGCCGCATGTATGTATATTCACTACCGCGGGACGGCCCGTGCATTGTGGCACCACAAACCGGGCGGCACCATCGGGGGACTCCGGCTCGCGGCGCTGCTCTCCGCTCCGCCGAACCCGCTCGGGGGGCAGACCTTCACGCGAGTGTTCCGCCCTCCGTTGCGGGCTCAACCCATGGTCGAGGCCCCTCCGCGGGATATCGTTGCAATCGGTCGTCCCCCTCCCCTTGTCAATTCGCCCTTTTCAGATAATATAAAAGCTCCTAAATCCCACGTGAGGTACAACGGTGATGGTAAAGAGATTCATGCTAACGCTCGCCGTAGCATCGCTCGCCGCGGTCACTTTCACCTCCTCTCCCATGGCTGCAACCAAGGGCGATCCAGCCAAGGGAAAGGAGAAGTTTGAGCTCATGTGCGCAAGCTGTCACGGCCCCCAGGGCAAGGGCGACGGGCCGGCCGGTGCAGCCCTCAACCCCAAGCCCCGCAACCTTACCGACGCCGCCTACATGTCGACGCTCGACGACGAACACATCATAAAGGTGATAAAGGAAGGCGGCGCTTCTGTGGGCAAATCGCCGCTCATGCCCCCCTTGGGCGGCGCCCTCTCGGACGAAGACGTCCACAACATCGTGGCCTTTATCAGGTCCGAGCTGTGCAAGTGCCAGTTCAAGAAGTGAGGCAAGGAGCGCGGCACCTGACCGGAACACGCGGACAAGGGCCGTCCGAGGCGGAACAACGGCCCCTGCATCCCTTTTACGTGCCCTCTCCCGTTCGATGGGCCGAGGAAATTTAGGGGCGACTGTTCAGGTTGCATCCCCACGTTTCATGAGGATGGTTGAAACATCCTCCAGGCCGTGGAGCAGCCGTCAGCGGGAAGCGGTCCCTTTTATGGAAACGCCTCAGTTGTGCTATAATTTCAATGGAATCCGCATCCTTCCGGTTCCGCATCCACTCCAGGTACGGACATCGCCAGCGATGAAGAAAGTGTTCATAATCGAAGACGACCTCAATCTGCTCAACCTCTACCGCAGGGTGCTTTCGTCCAACGGCTACGAGGTGGACACCGCCCAGGAAGGCGCCATCGGGATCGAGAAGGCCAAGGAGTTCGAACCCGATATCATCTTCCTCGACTACATACTGCCCGACATGAACGGCTCGAAGGTGCTGGCCACGTTAAGACAGATCCCGAAGTTCAAGAGCACGCCGATAATCATGCTGACGGGTTCGACCGACAAAATGAGGGATACCTTCCAGCAGGGAGCTACGGCCTACCTACACAAGGGTGCTTACACCACGAAGAAGATCCTCGACTGCGTAAAGATGTATGCCGGCTGACGCCCCCTAACCCCAGGACGGGACGGCGGACCCTCTACTCAAGGGGCCCGAGTGTGGCACCACCTTCCCGACGAGGCCGCCGTGGGTCCACACCATGCTCCCCACGGAAGCACCTTTATGGCCGAGCAATGTGCCCCCCACCCGCTCGCGCGTCTCGGAATACGGCCCGCCACGACCCCTGAGCGATCGGTTCCCTTCTCCCCTACACCCGGAGCCGGCACGGCAATCATGAGGGCGGACCACACAAGGCGCTCCCTTTCGTTCGCGTCGCATCCGTTACAAGGTTAAACCGCCCGCATATGCGTGCGGCCCACCCTAACACTCAAGCAGGCGCCCGCGACTGAGGGATGCCGGGGGCGCCCCCATCGGACGGTTCCTGTGGAAAGAACGCTGGAATGAACACCCCTTACCCCCGAAGAGGAAAACTTGTAAGACTCCGGAACGCCGCATCCCCCACCGCTCACAACGCAGCTGGGGGAAGTCCCCGCTAGATGACGGGAGATCCGCCCGGCCCGGGGGACGCAGTGGGGCTGGCGCTGGGTTCAGGGCTCTCGCTGGGTTCCGGACTCTCCGAGGGCTCAGGGCTCTCGCTGGGCTCCGGAGATACCTCGGGGCTTTCCGAGGGCTCAGGGCTCTCGCTGGGCTCCGGAGATATCTCAGGACTTTCCGACGGCTCAGGGCTCTCGCTGGGTTCCGGAGTGGCCTCGGGGCTTCCGCTCGGCTCGGGCGAAGAGGAAGGTTGGGGATTTACGACCAGATCCAGCGCAACACAACCCGTGGTACTTATTACGGCGGAATCACTCTCTTTCGTGGCACCGTCGGTCCCCTCGATAACACACTGAGGGGAAGTGAAGAGCACCTGAGCGGAGTCCTCCGCCTTCGCACCGAACCCGCCGTGCGAGGTGACCTCCACCGATCCGCCGCCGGCAACGGTGACCGAGGAGTTGCCGCTCGCCTTGACGGCATCTTCGGATGCGTCGCATGTTATCGTCTGCGCATTCAACGTCACCGACGAGTTGTCCTCGGCCTTTATGCACTCCTCACAGTTGGTCAAGACGAGGCTCACAGGGGAAAGGTTGACGGAGCAGTTGTTCTCGGCCTTGATGCAGGTCTCGCCACCGCCATCAATGACCAGTTCGTTCAGAGATGGATCGTCAAGGCTGAAAACCCCCGATTCACACTTTATGGGGCCCTGGACGTTGTTCTGCTCGATGATCTCGACCTCGGTCTGCGTGCCACCGGACGACGACGGCTGCAAGGCAAGACGCAACGATATCTCGCCGCCGGCGGGTGCGAACAATGAATACGAGGTGCTGAAGTCGGGCGTCGTGAAGACCAGCGTAACCATACCGGCCGGCACTATAAGGGTGAACCGTCCCTGCTGGTCGGTGATCGCGGTAGCAACCACCTGGTCGTCCATGAGGGCCGACACGTTGATGCCGTCGAGACCCACCCCTTGGGCCCGGGCCTTGGTGGCCACGACAAGGTAGCGCCGAAGAGCGGCGAAGAACGACGTGTGTGAAGGGGCGGTGTAGTTTACAATAACGTCCTCGACCTTGCCGTTGATGGTGGCTATCCCTGACTGGGAAGTATCGCCCCCACCACCGCAAGCTCCTAGAAGCAACAGTATGACGAGAAAAAGTATGGCCTTGTAACGAAGTGCTTTTTCCATGGGTGCACGCCTCTGGATAAAGGATTCTATCAACATTCAGCAACCACGACAACCCCGCCGGCCCAAGAAAAGCCGTGCGGAGGAATGTGCCGCCATACACGTATACACCTTTGCCTCATAGCGCAACAACCATGCCAGCTGGGGAGAAAGCCGCAAGGAGGCGTTTTCGTTGAAAATGTCACGGAGACAGGTATACCGACGGGACGCGCATGTGCAAATTCACCCACAGCAACTGTGCAAAAGTACCCAATTCAAGGCCCTCCCCCTCCGCACGGAGTGGTTAATCCCGCACCCACCGTTGCATACCGGACGCCATCGCGGGGACGACACAACTCCCACCGGTATTTAGCCGGCCCAGACGCCTGAGCCGCCCGTGCCGGCCTGGTCACAGGGGGATCTCAACTTGGGTGAGGGATCGCCCGAGGCAAGAGCAAACGGGCCGCCCCGGTCCGATACACCTACAACCTGACCTCACCAAAGCTCGGGAGGCACACGAAGGGGGATCGATTCCGACAATAGCCACTTCCACATACGAGAAAATATGTTATATTACCACCTTGAGCCGCCCCGCGGCTTGACGCCTCAGACATGAACCCCATCTGGCCGTCCCCGTAGCTCAGCAGGATAGAGCACAGGATTCCTAATCCTGAGGTCACTGGTTCGAATCCAGTCGGGGACGCCATACTCTACCGAGGACTCAACCACACAGCTTGCTTAAACCGGCGCACCAAAAAAGAAGAAGAGCCGGAGAAGGGAGTCAGGCGCTGCCGGGCCGCTCGCAGATCTGACCACATGGGCTCCTCCCCTCGCGTAAACCAGCCCCTTTAGGAAAGCACATCAACGAAGGGTATCTCCAAAAAACGGTCTCTCGCAACGAAAGAGAACCACACACCTGAGCCTCGGATGGACGGTAGAAGCTGTAAAGACACACCTGGTAGGACCCCTATCGTACGGAGAGACAGACTGCAGAGAGTCGGAGACAACAACGCCGATGGTATCGCACTTGCCGGGCGGGAGTGAATCCAAAGCGCCCCACTTCGCTCTACGCCCGTCAAACAGGCCCCCCACCGCACCAGCCCTTAAGGGCTCGATCCGGGCAAACGGCCAAAGCATCCTACCACCCAGAGAGACACCGAACGGTGGACCATTGCCCAGTCGGTTACACGGAAAGGCCGCTCCTGCACTCAGGCGCCACCGCCCCTCTCGTCACCCCGGTTGCGGCGCACCGCCGCACTCGGCGTTCCGGGCTCGGACCTCAGTGCATGCGCTTTAGGGTGAGTGAGAACCTCTCGAGATTGCTCTCGTTCTCGAAGTAGTAAGCCGTGCCGTCGGCAGTCACCCCGATGACGGCCAGCGCCTTGTCCACCTTCTTGCCCGAGACGGGATCGATGGCGTAGCGTGTCGCGGGGTCGTTCTTGAGCCTCGCCTTACACATGGGACAGCAACCGTAGTACGTCTTACCGTCTACTTCGACCGGTATCTGGTCACGCTCGAGGTACTGGTCGTTTATCATGCATACCTTCTTGGCGTCCACCTTGCGTAGGAGGGCGGCGGACCCCTTCACGGCGCCCCCCTTGTACGAGGCGGCATAGACGGGGACGGGACCAGGGTGGACGTAGAACGCCACGCCAGCCAGGGCGGCCATCGCCAGGATGGCGGCGTAGGATATAGGGTTGCTCATAGGAACCTCCGGCCTATATACACAGATTACGGACACGGGGACAACTATCAGACCGCCGTGCAAAAGGGCGGACGTTGCTCGTCTCCGCCTATAAATCTACATCGAAAACCGACCCCCTTCCACCGAGCGGGTGCTGAGCCGAGGCGAAGCCATGGAGAACGCAAAAATCACCACTCCCGCCCTTCCTCAGGGCTACCACCGGCAGTGCTGTCCAATATTCACTCCGCCGCGCCGAGCGCCATAGCGGCCACATCGGCCGCGAGAGCGGTGCGGAGCGCCCACCCCTTAGGCGCCGCCGTGCTCACTCCGCCATCGCCTGGGCATCCGTCCACAACTCCAAACCGCTGTCTCTGAGCCGCACGCGAACAAGCCCCTTGCCGGAATCCGTATTCACGACCTCGGCTGCGGCACCTTTTTCGAGGACCAAACAAGAACCCTCGACGAACAGCTCCATGAAGGCTTCGTCATCTCTTTCGCGCGAGGGCATGTGTTGCAGCGCCTCTTCGTAGAGGGGTCGGGTACGGCACCCGAAGAACCCCTCGCCCAGATGGACGACGCCCGCCCCTACGGCTGTAGAGACGACGGATCCCACAAACACCAAGGCCGCTACTGCTGTTGCAACTCTACTCATGTCGATCTCACTCCCTCACGGTTCTCAGGCCTCGATACGGGGCCCGCATATACATACACATGAATAATACACTTTCACCTGCCCTCCTCCCCGAGGGCCGATAACCGCCTATTGTTTCGACTGCCCCGACCCGCCAGGGGTTACAAAATAGAACGCCGGAAAGGAACAACCCCAGCCCAGGGGCCGGAATGAGACGTATGAAACTAGGGGGGGCGGGTCTGCGGCGGCGTCCTTGCGGCCGGTTGCGAGGTGTAAGAGTGATCCCACTGCTACATCTTCCGACATCATACCCTCGGCCGTAAGCCTGCAGCGGCCCTACTTCCTCTCATTACTCAGCAACTTGACCAACGGAGCTCCGCAACCCGAGTGATCAACCGAGACCCCCTACGTGATGGGAGTACCCAGGGACGGCGTTGCGGAATATGTGGATCATGGCGTCGCCCCCCGACCACATATGAAGCCATCCCCCCCAAGGGCAGACTAAAGAGTATCGCCGTCCCGTACCTTGGGGGGAATCCATCAGCCCAACGTGACGTCGGGCAATCCGCCTACCCTTAACGGCATACGCGTGCTAGAAGGTCGGTCCCTCAGAGGCCATGTTGCTGTGTCCGGCGCGTCCCTGGGTAGGGGATCATTCCACGCGTGCCCTCTACTCCCAAGCCCGGCCCGCCCCGCTCACATGAGAAGGGAATATGTACTCCGCGCCTGTAAACCAACCCTCACCCGCCCTCTGCATCCTCACAAGGAGGACAACTGCTACTAAATTGCTTCTCTCCCCACCTCTCAGCCAGGGGTTTCTCAGAGATCCCCTTTCCGGGACTCTCCCCGATCACAACGTCCAGCTTGCCTGCCGTGGATAGTTTCCCGGCGGGAGAGCAGGTGCGCATCCCGCATCCAGCAGCCGGGAAGGGCGGCAGATGCCGGACCCTCTACGTCCACAGCGCTCAACCCCTCGCGCCGCGAAAGTCCCCCAACCACTCCGGCCGCCACCGGGCGATACCTTTGGGATCAGATCCCACGAGCGTGAAAGGCAACTTGCCGCAACATCTCGAGCACATCAACCTAGACCTGCCCCGGCAAGGGAAGAGACCACGTAGCGGGGTGCGAGCTCGAGTTCTTCCCACCGTTACACTCATGCCTCAGGGAAGTTTCGAGGCGCGCGTTCTCGATCCTTTCATTCGTCGTAGATCCGTCCCTCGCGGGAAGAGAAGAAGGGAACAGCCACCGGTTGTTGGAGCCGCAGGATACAGCCCGCGGGGGGCATGAGAGCCGACCTCTGCAGCTCGGGCCGGCCGCGCATTCCCGCAAAGAACCTCCCGGCGAGCCGGTATGGAATCGGTGCGCAAGAAGGGGCCGAATGGGGTTCTCAGCATCCACGGCGCCCTCCGAGAGCCACGGTGCCGGAGCAACCCCGCGTCCCCCACACCACTACGACGAAGACAAGCGGCACCCTCTACCCGCCCTTTCCACGAGCCGTTTCACCGGGACGAGGCAAGCCGACCGTACCGCAATATGAAGGCAAGATACGTGTGCCCTTACAAGCATCGTCCCTCCACAGGCTGCGGCCCGGGAAGAGGAAGGAAGACACGACCCCGGAGGTGCGTTCTTCAGCAACCCTTACACCCCGGAGGAGAGCGCTCAAGGGAGGGGCACGTTCCGCACACCAGGCTCCGGCGGTACAGCAGCGGACGTCGTCCCCCCCGCCCTTAAGGTCGGCATGTAGGGAAGATGGGTCCCGCTCCTGCCTCCTGGCCTCGAAGGAACACCGTTGCCCATATCAAGTAGTCCGCCCCGGCGGGCATGGGTGCCCCACATTCCCAGAGCCCTATGAGAAGTGTACATCGCACACCGACGCCGATACCGGACCGTGCGACTATGGGGTGCGTGCGTCCATTTCACCGCCGAGGTCCATCCAATCCCCTGTTCCGCCGACGTGCTCGACGAACGGCGTCCTCGCCGAGTGGCTCCTACTCCGGTTTGGGGAGCCGGTGGCTCCACGCCTACGGGCGGTTGCTACACGCTCTGCTGGCCGGCTCCAGACGACTCTCCTTGACTCCAGGCACCGCAGCGAATAGAATGGAGTTGTCTAAGGGAGTGGTGGCAACCCATGGAGACAAAACGACTGTCGAAGCGTATTCCGTTCAGGCAGAAGGTGAAGTTCGGCTTCCCTGAGCCACGCTACGTGGGCTACACCTCGGATCTCTCGCGCAACGGCCTCAGGCTCAGCAGTAACCACGCCATGCTGCCCGGCTCGAAGGTGGCGATGAAGCTCTACCTGGGAGAGCGGAGTCTCAACCTGGAAGGGGACGTGGTGTGGGTGGCACCCGCCAAGGGCGAGCTCTCATCCACGATGGGTGTGAAACTCTCAAGTCGTCTAAACGACATATCCCTCGTCTACACCCAGCGGCTGAACGAATACAGGGACGGTCCCAGCATGCGCAACCACTGACGGCATCGTCCCCTCGGCCTAACACCGCACGGGCGGTGAAGCCTCACCGTAGGTGAAGGTACAGCCGTTGGGGCAGAACAGCGGTGCCGAATCAAGGGGCTGAATCCACCTTGACTCCGCTACCTACCACCAAAACCGTTTGCCGCCCTGTCGTCACTCCTCGCTCTACAACATGGATTGGCCGCACCCTCCCCGAGAAGGCTCCCCGCAGACGACCCCCAAGCGCACGGATCAACCCCGCCTGGGGATCCCTCCCTGCCCATGATCATCCCCCATAAACCCCGGCGGACACATGACCCTACCCCCTACTTCGGAACCACTCGACCGCGGCCCAGAAAGCACACACGCGACGGGCGGCACACGGACTGCGAGACCGGAAGCGGCGGCCCCGATCCCCTCCCCTCATCCGGCCCGGCCCGCCTGGGACCGGTGGTCAGGCCCCTCGAATTTCTACGTACGAGCTGCACGCCCTCACACGGAGAGTACCGTGCGGGGCACCAGCTCCCACACCCACGGCTACGCGAGGGCAGCCTCCGTTGCTCAACCCCGCACCGGGGGTGGCTTGGACCGTCATCCAAGGGACGCGGGGATGCACCCTGGGAGGGGGAGCGCACGGTGACCCCCGCCATCAGCCGTCCTTCCTTCCCCTCGAGGAGCTTTCCGCTTTAAAACGGCCTCCGTCTGATTTATAGTTAGTTATTGGAGCCGCAATCACCGAACACGATCCACATCCGGCGGCTCGCCGTCGCCTTTCGCAATCGCGCTACATACAGCCGGGGGAAACGTGATGACTGACGATACGCTCAAGGTCTACTCGCCCTACGACGAACACCTCATCGCCGAGATACCCATGAGCCGCGGCGACGAGATCGACGAGGCCCTCTCGACGGCGCGACGCCTCGCCGACGACCCCTCGGCCCGCCTACCCCTTCCGAAGAGGATCGAGATACTTGAGAAGACGCGGGAGCTGGTCAAGCGCGACTACGACGAGATCGTGCGCCTTGCGACCGAAGAGGGGGGGAAGCCGCTCGTCGACTCGCGCGCCGAGGTGACGAGGGCGATAAACGGCATCAAGGTGGCCATTGACACGCTGAGCCATATGGGCGGCGAGGAGATTCCCATGAACCTCAACGCCGCCTCACTGCACCGCATGGCGTTCACATTCCGCGAACCCATAGGGGTCGTGGTGGCTGTGAGCGCATTCAACCATCCCTTCAACCTGCTCATGCACCAGGCCATACCGGCCGTGGCCGTAGGGTGTCCGGCCGTGGTGAAGCCGGCTCTCAAGACGCCGCTTTCGTGTTTCAAACTCATGGACCTGCTCTACGAGGCCGGCCTGCCCGAGGAGTGGTGCCGCGCCATCGTGTGCTCGAACGAGCTTACGGCGAAGATGGCCACCGACCCGCGCGTGGATTTCCTTACCTTCATCGGGTCGGCCGCCGTGGGATGGATGTTGCGGTCCCGCCTCTCGCCCGGCACCCGCTGTGCGCTCGAGCACGGTGGAGCGGCCCCGGTCATCGTAGAGCCCGACGCCGACCTCGACGACGCCGTGCCGCTGCTCACCAAGGGCGGATTCTACCACGCCGGCCAGGTGTGCGTCTCGGTGCAGAGGGTGTTCGTCCACGGCGATGCGACCGACGATCTGGCCAGAAGGCTCGCCGATGCCGCAGCGGGGCTCAAAGTGGGCGACCCGCTCGACCCGGAGACGGACGTGGGTCCGCTCATTACACGCAACGAGGTCGACAGGGTGGACGAATGGGTGAAGGAGGCCGTCCGCGAAGGGGCCGAGCTGCTGTGCGGAGGCCAGAGGATAGGGCGCACGTGCTACGCACCCACGGTCCTGCTCGACCCGCCCCAGCACGTGCGCGTATCGCGCGAGGAGATATTCGGCCCCGTGGTCTGCATATACCGATGCCGCGACCGCGACGAGGCCATAGAACTGGCCAACTCGCTCCCCTTCTCGTTCCAGGCCGCCGTCTTCACGAAGAACATCGACGCCGCCCTCGATGTGGTGCGCCGCATCAAGGCCGCCTCCGTCATAGTGAACGACCATACTGCGTTCAGAGTGGACTGGATGCCGTTCGGGGGGCGAAGCGTATCGGGCCTCGGCGTGGGCGGCATACCGTACACGATGCGCGACATGACCCAGGAGAAACTGATGGTCATACGCTCGCCCTCCCTTTAGGGCGGACGTCCCGGGAAGGCCGCATACCCTCGAAGACGCACCGCAAAGCACCGGTCGCGGTACAACGGGCACACACGCGGTAAGCGGCACACATATCCAACACACGACTGGAGTACGAAAATGGATCCACGGACTGCCATAGAGGCGATGGACTGGAACCTGAGCACCTTCTTCCCCGAGTTTGACGGGCCCGAGATGAGGGACTTCAAGTCACGCCTGCGCGAAGAGACGGCCCGCGCGTCGGCCGAGGCATCGGCGCTCGAGGGACTGAACGCCCACAACATGGACGAGTGGGAGAGGGTGTTTCTCGCCTATGAGGACCTGATCAAGCGCTACGGCCACCTGGCCGCCTACGTAGAGTGCCTCGCCTCGGCCGACGCGCGCGTGGAACGATTCCAGAACGAGGAGGCCGAGCTTTCCAGCCTCGGCGCCGAGCTCTCAAAGCTGGAGGTCCACCTGAGGCGTGCACTCAAGGAGGCCCCGGCCCGTCTGGTCGAAGCGTTCTCGCAACGCCCCGGACTCGAGGGATGCCGATGGTACGTCGAGAGGCTCAACCGCCAAGCACGCCACACGATGGAGCAGCGTATGGAGGAGCTGGCCGAAGACCTGGGCGTGGACGGCATTGAGGCCTGGGGAAGGCTCTACGGCACGCTCAGCGGAAAACTGGAGTTCGAGATGGAGTACCCCGACGGCCGCAAGGAGACCGTCCCCATGTCGAAGCGGCGCTCGCTCATGGAGCACCCCGACCGCGAGATAAGACGCGCCGCCTTCGAGAAGGGCAACGAGGCGTGGGCCGCGGTCGAGGATGCGGCATGCGCGGCGCTGAACTCCATCGCGGGCACCCGCCTTACGCTCTACCGGTACCGCGGCATCGGGGACTTTCTCGAGCCGGCGCTGTTCCAGGCCGCCATAACCCCCAAGACGCTCGAGGCCATGATGGAAGCCATACGGTCCGAGATCGAGCTGCCGCGCTCGATCCTCCGTACCAAGGCCGCAACGATGGGCGAAGAGGCCGTGCGCTGGTACGATCTGGCCGCGCCGCTGCCGATGCAGAGCACCCTCGCGCTCGAGTGGGAAGACGCCACGAGGATGGTGGAGTCGGCGTTCCGCGAGGCCTACCCGGCGCTGGCAACATTCTTCGCCCGCATGGTGGAGCGACGCTGGATCGACTGGTCCCCCCGCCCGGGCAAGCGGCCGGGCGGATTCTGTACGGGCTCGATGCTGAACGGTGAGTCACGCGTGTTCATGACCTACAACAAAACCCTTGGAGACGTGCTCACACTCGCCCATGAGACCGGCCACGCCTACCACAGCCACCTGCTGCGGAACCTCCGTCCCTACCGCAGCCTCTATCCGATGACGCTTGCCGAGACGGCCTCGACCTTCGCCGAGGCGCTGCTCGAGCGGGCCATCCTCGACGACCCCTCGACGGACGAGGTCGACAAGGCGATCCTACTCGACATGGAGCTCAGCCACGGGGCCGTCTACCTGCTGGACATAACGGTGCGGTTCGAGTTCGAAAGGGCCCTCTACAGCGAGCGCTCCCGCGGGACGCTGAGCCCCAGTACGCTGAGGGAGATGATGACCGCAAAGCAGCGCGAGGTGTTCGGCGACACGCTGGAGCCGGGCGGCGAGGACCCCTACTTCTGGGCCTCCAAGCTCCACTTCTACATCACCGAGGTCACCTTCTACAACTTCCCTTACACGTTCGGCTACCTGCTGAGCCGCTGGATCTATGCGGCCTTCGAGAGAGAAGGGGCCGAGTTCCTACCGCGCTACGAGCGGTTCCTCGAGCTCTCGGGCTCGGCCGAGGCCCCGGAGGTGGCGAGAAAGGCCCTCGGAGTCGATCTCGAAGACCCGGCCTTCTGGACCGAGGCCATCCACACGCTGGAAGCCCCACTCGAGAGGTTCCGCGCCATGCTGCCCTCGTTGCAGCTGCCGTAGCCGCGGGAGGCGGCGCCGCAAGGGGCGCCGTCGGAGTAACGAGCGGAGAAGGAGGATCCAGCCAGAGAGCCGCCGCTACCTGCGGACACCCCTGGGATGGAGGCGTGCGCAGGGTGTGTATAGGACGCACGCTCCGATGGGGGGGTGATGTGCACGAGCGCGGCCCGAAGGAGTGAGGGGGAGAGAGGCCTAAGCGGGGAGAAGAAGACCGACCCGTACGGTGTTGGGGTGGCGACGTCGAGAGCACGCGAGCCGGATCCAGGTCATCGCCAGCGGCAGCGGGGCCCCGCCCGGGAGGAAGGAGGTGCCGGCAGGGGCGCGCGTGACATGCGGGAGCCGGGTTCATGGCCGCGCCGAGACGCGAGCGCACGAGTAACGGGGCGGCAACGCGGTCCGGTCGGGAGGCGTTCGGCGGGGAAGGACGGAGCGGGAGAGGAACGCGAAGGGCTCGACCGTAGCTGGGGGGCGTGCGCCACTCAGCCGGGGGAGACGCTTTGGGGGAGGGACTGTGCGCAGCCGCCGCATGAGACGACGAGACCGCCTCCGATCCTGCGTGAGGAGGGAGACGGCTTTACGCCGTGTCCGCGCCCGCAGCGGTCCAGGGATGCCGCCCCGCCGCATGCCTCCTAGCTGCACCGCCATACCTGCTAGGCCGACCGCCCGCCACCGCCGCCCGTCAAGCGCAGACGCACGTCCATCACCAGACTGAAGACGGCCGGTACCAACAACAGAGTGAAGACGGTCGAGAGCACCAGGCCACCCACGACGACGCTTCCCAGACCACGGTAGAGCTCCGAGCCTGAGCCCGGGAACAGAACCAGGGGCAACATGCCTGCCACGCTGGTCGCTGTGCTCATGAAGATGGGCCTGATGCGGGTTTTTACCGAGTCCAACAGTGCAACGTCCCGCTCCATCCCGGCGTCCATGTTGTTCAGCGCCTGATGGACGATGAGGATGGCGTTGTTGACCACTATGCCAACCAGGATGATGAACCCCAACATGGTGAGCACGTCGAGCGCCTGGTAGGTGAACAGATTGAGGACGAAAAGGCCCAGGAACCCGCCCAGTGAGGCCAGAGGTACGCTGAACATTATTACGAACGGGTAGAGAAAGCTCTCGAACAGCGAGGCCATAAGCAGATAGGCTATGACGGCGGCGAGGATGAAGTTCCACTTGAGTGCCTGCCGCGTCACGGTGAGTTCGTCGGCCGTACCCGATATTATGATATCGTAGTCCGCTCCCAGGCTGCCGCCGCTTCGCATTGGATCGACCAGCTTGCTCACTATGGCGTCGACGGCGCTCTCGAGGGGCATCGTCTCCGGGGGCACCACCTGGATGGTTATCGTCCTCAGCCTCTCGTAGTGGTTTATCTGCTGGGGCCCGGCGGTCACCACCACATCACCCAGGGCGCCCACGTCCACACGCTTCCGGGAAGGGGTGTTTATGGGAAGCTCCCCTATCTGTTGCGTCCGTGCCGCGTAGCGGTCTTCGCCCATGAGCACGAGGTCTATCTCGTCGTTGCCCAGCAGGTAGTCGCTCACCTTGGCCCCGTCCACGAGCGCGTTGAGCGCGAACCCCAGGTCCTGGTGGGTGAGGCCGACGCCTGCAACCCGCACGCGGTCGGTGTGAACCTGCACCTCGGGATTGCCGAGGTCGAGGCTGGGGATGGGACGCGCCTGGGCGTCGGGAAGCACCTTTCTCACGCCGAAGAAGATCTCCCTCCCCAGGACGACCAAACGGTTGAGATCGGGGCCCGTGATGCGTATGTCGATGGTCCTGCCCTCGCCCAGGCCCCGCCTGAAGAGACTTGCCTGGGTTACGATTGGTATGATGCCCGGTATCTTGGCAAGAGCACGCATCAGATAGGGCTTGAGCTCCCGCACCCGCCGCGGATCACGGGCCACCGCACCCATTATCACCCTCCTGCCGCGGGCGACGTAGAAGAAGTTCCTGATGCGGGGTGCACCGTCGTCGAGGCGGCCGTTCCCTTCCTCGGCCGGCGAGGCGTAGAGGGGGGCGAGGTCGGCCTCGATCGTCTTGCCTATCCTCTCCAGCTCGGCGATGTTGTAGCCCGGCGGCGGCAACACCAACCCGAGGATAAGGTTGCGGTTGCCCTCGGGAAGGTACTCGGTCTTGGGCATGATGGCGAGGCTGAGCCCGATCGTTGCAGCCGTGATCCCCACGACCACCGCCGCCTTGAGCGGCGCCGACGCCACGACGCGGCCCACGACGGCCGTGATCCAGTCCGTAACGGCGCGCCCCACGGCGTCGAGATCGATCCGCCCCGCAAGGTAACGCAGCCGACCGAGCGAGGCCGACGCCACACCCATTATCCTGGCCGACGCCGAGGGAATCACGGTGATGGATACAACGAGGCTCAGGATCACCGACACGCTTATCGCAATGGCTATGTCGCGGAACAGCTGGCCGGCCTGCTCCTTGACGAAGATGACGGGCAGGAAAACGGCGGCCGTGGTAAGGGTGCTGGCCAGCACGGCCCCCCACACCTCGCGCGCCCCCTCGTAGGCGGCTCGTGCCCTGGACTTGCCCATCTGCATGTGCCGGTAGATGTTCTCGAGCACCACGATGGAGTTGTCGATCACCATGCCGACGGCGAAACTCATCCCGGCGAGGCTTATGACGTTGACCGTCCTGCCGAGCACCGCCATGCCGACGAACGTCCCCACTATGCTTATCGGTATGGCGGCGGCGATGATGAACGTGCTGCTCAGGCTGCGCAGGAACAGAAGCAGCACCACGACGGCGAACACGCCACCCACCACAATGTTCTGCTTGACAAGCGCGATGGCGCTGCGTATGTAGTCGGTCTCTTTGTAGACGTTGATCATATGCAGGCCGTTGCGCCGCAGCAGGCCGCGGTTGAGCTCCTCCATCGACCGCAACAGCCCTTCGACGACATGAATGGAGTTGGCACCCGCCTCCTTGAGCGCATTGAGTGCTATGGCGGGCTCGCCGTTCTGCCGCACGGCGTAGTCCCGCTTCTTGAACCCCAGCCTGGCCCTCCCTATGTCACGCAGGAACACGGGAGCACCGTCACGCCAGGCGATGACCACTTTCTCAATGTCGGCGGGCGAGCGGTACCTGCCGACGGTGCGTACCGTGTAGCGCCTCTTTCCCTCGTCGAATGTGCCCGCGCTGTAGTCGTCCCCGCCCTTTCGCAGCGCCTCGGCTACGTCGGCCAGCGTGAGGTCCCGCGTGGCCAGGGCGTCGGGGTCGAAGACGACCTGCATCTCCCTCTCCTGGCCGCCGAACACGTTGACCGAGGCCACACCCGGGACGCGCTCGAGCCGCGGCTTTATGAAGTCCTCGGCGAAGTCGTGATAATGGTCGATATCAAGCTTGGCGCCGGACAGGGGCTTGAGAATGAACCAGGCAATGGCGCCGCTTCGTATGTCGACCGTACTGACGACGGGCTGCTCGGCGTCGGGCGGGTATTCACTCACCTGGTTGAGTCTGTTCGAGACCTTGAGCAGGGCGGCGTCCATGTCGGTGCCGACGCCGAACTCGAGCACTATCCTGCCCCTGCCCTCCATGCTCTCGCTGGTCATCTCCACGAGGCCCTCGACGCTCTTCAGTTCGTCTTCCTGCTCGCGTACTATCTCCGATTCCACCTCGAGCGGGCTGGCTCCCTCCCAAATGGTCTCGACCGTGATGCGGGGCTTCTCGACGTCAGGCGTAAGTTGCACCGGTATGCGGAACAGCGATATGACGCCGAAGAGGATGACGAATATCACCCCTACGGCGACGGTGACGGGTTTGTCGATGGCAAGGCGTATGAGGTCCATCGGGCTTCTTCCGCTAGCTCCGGCAGCGCCGGCCTAAGGAGCCGTCCCCCCCGACCACGGGGAGGTGTGTGCGCGGCCGAACGACCGCTACTTCGTCCCCACCTCCACGGGTTGGCCGGGCCTGAGACGCTCGTTCCCCCTCACCACCACCATGGAGCCGGGCTCCAAGGCCCCGTCGACGGCCACCATGCCGTCTACGGCGAAAGAGATCTTGACCGGAACCGGCCTGGCCGCACCGTCCACCACCACGTAGACGAGCTTGCCTCCGGCGGCGTCGACCAGCGCGTCCTTGGGCACGAGAGTCACCGGGGTCCGGGCGCCGACGAATATGGATACACGGGCCACCATCCCGCTTACGAGGCGGCCGGAGGGATTGTCCACCCTGAACTTCACCCTGAAGCTCCTCGCATCCGGGTCGGCCTTGGGAACGACGGCCCACACCTCGGCCTCCCGCTCATCGCCAGGCAGCGCATCGAACGAGATCCTCGCCTTGAGACCCCGCTTCACAAGAGGCGAATAGCGCTCCGGTACGTCGATGACCACCTCGACCGTCTCGATATCGATCAGCTCCACCACCGGCTCGCTAACCCCAACCCATTCGCCCACTTCGACGTGCTCGGCCGAGACATAGCCGCTGAATGGCGCCTTGATGTCCGATTTCTCGATGTCGCGCCGAACCCTGTCGGCCATGGCTTCGGACTCGGACACCTTGGCGGCCCACGCCCTGCGCTCGGCCTCGGCCCCCTGCACGTCCTCGAGCGACGCAACCCCCTTCTCGTACAGGTTGAGAAGGCGCTTGTAGCGCTTCTCGGCTATCCACAACCGCGCCCGCGCCTCGCGCGCGGCGGCCTCGAACCTGCGCAGGTCTATCGTCAGCGTATCCGTAGAGAGGCGCACGAGCGTAGCGCCCTTCTTCACGTGGTCCCCCTCCTCGACCAGGCGCTCGCTCACAAGGCCGGCTACCTCGCTTGCCACAAGGCTCGTACGAGAGGCCTCCACCGTGCCGACGAAAGTAATGGGCCTCCTCACGACGCGCCTCTCGACGTGGGCCACCTCCACGGGCGTCGGCCCGGCGCCGGGACCCGCGAAGCCGTGCCGAGGCAGTGACACCACACAGATGATCGCCGCGCACGCGGCCAGAAAAAAGGGGAAGGTGCTTCTCATCGCAGAACCGGAAGGGAGGCGCCGCCGCCTGATGCAGCCGGCGGTCGAATCACGAAGTCCCATTCTACCTGAGGGCCGCGCCGCTGTTCAAGTTTACCCGCCCACCTTATTCAGCTATAATGTTCTCTTGATCCTTTCATGCAAGGAGTAGACACGATATGAGTAGCGATGTGATAGTGGAACTCACCGATTCCAACTTCGACAGCGAAGTGCTCGAGAGCTCGATACCGGTCCTGGTCGACTTCTGGGCCCCGTGGTGCGGGCCGTGCAGGATGCTGGCCCCCGTGGTCGAAGAGGTTGCCGAGCAATACAACGGCAAGATAAAGGTGGGTAAGCTCAACGTGGACGACAACCAGGAAGTGACGATGAAGTACGGCATAAGGAGTATACCCACGCTCATTCTGTTCAAGGATGGAAAGGCCGTCGACCAGATAGTGGGCGCCGTCCCGAAATCGGAGCTCGAAAACCTGATAAGCAAGGCCGTCTGAGCAGCTCCCCCCCTCCGGCAACAGCCGTGCGGCATCCCCACCCCGCTGGCGGTAAGCACACCGTACCGCACGAGCCCCTCTTTCACCCTCCGCCCGCCGACGCGACACGAGAGGCATAACGGAGTACGTGGGAAGGATGCGTACAGCACCTCGCGCCCGGGATGAGCAGGCCCGTGACCGCCTCCGCCACTCCACCCTGTAACTAGCGTCGCTGCGGCTGGAGCAGAACATGCACCAGCCGCTCCCCCAAGGCGGTCACATCAGCGATTTCCGCAGGTGAAGAGACCGTTGCGAGCGGCCCCTCGATGGCCGACGCCGCCCGAGGTTGGTTACGGCCTCACACAAGGGCGCGGCCTGACATGGGAGACCGCCGCAGCCCGAGTACACCCCGCAGGACCGCTCCGCCGCGCATCCCTCGGAGACGGGGCCGCACGATACTGCCTGCTGGAAGTATCGACGGGAAGAATCAAGCCGCTTACGACGACCGCCCCCGCCGGGCCGACCTCCCCACAGGTGGGAGGGCGTTCCACACCGCACTGCATTCGGGGAAACTCGCGGGGAGAAACGGTACTGCTGTACAGCCCCACTCGGCCGGAGCCGGGCTGCAGACGGACCTTCCCATGGAGGTGTCGCCCCCCGTACCCACGACAGCGCAGCCGCAATGAGACACGACGCTGCTCAGCCGCTCAAGCCGGTGAAGCTCCCTTACAAGGCGCCCTGTGCCTTGAGGCTCCGAACCTTGTCGTAGTCTTTCCCCCTGATCACCTCACTTACTACGGCGTTCTGAGAGCGAAGCAGCACCTTCAGCCTCTCGTAGGCGTCCCACGGCCTGACCCTCGTACCGCAGGTGAATATGTCCACCGAGGCGTAGCGGTACTCGGGCCACGTGTGGATGGCTATGTGGGACTCGGCTATCACCACCACACCGCTTACCCCTTGTGGTGAGAACCGATGGAAGGAGTGGTCCAGCACCGTGGCGCCACATTCCCGAGCGGCTTCAAGCACGTAACGCTTTATCCGGTCGAAATCGTCCAGAACAGCGCTGTCGCATTCATAATATTCGATCAACAGATGAATACCAAGTGCTTTCACTCTCCGCTCCTCGTTTTAGGTGGGACTGCTCAGTAAAGGTTAACGATTATACACACAAAGGCGAAAAAATCAAATACCCCGCGACCCCACCGCGGGGGGCACTTAGAGCACCCTCGGCAGGGGTTGCGCCTCAACGAGTACACCGCCCTCGGGACAGCCATTCAAAGCAAGCCGAACAACCCCATCGAGGCGGGTTACGAAGGTGGAATACCCATACTATAATGGATGGTGGGGACGGACGAACGGCCGCCCCGACGGCCGCAGCCGCCCATTACAAACACCCCCCAGGAGGTGCGAAGATGGCCATATACATAATGCTCAGCAACCTTACGGACGAAGGCCGGAAGACAGTCAAGGTGAGGCCCGAGAGGATAAAAGAGGTGAACAAGGAAATAGAGAAGATGGGCGCCAAGGTGGTGGCTCAGTACGCGGTGCTCGGCCAGTACGACTTCGTAAACGTGGTTGAGGCCCCGAGCAACGAGGTCATCAGCAAGGTATCGGTCGAGCTGGGCTCAAGGGGGACGGTTCAGCTAATCACGTTGCCCGCCCTCGAGATAGACGACTTCATAAAGAATATGAAGAAATAGGGGCGGCCCGGCCACCAGGGCACGGCGGCCCGCCGGAGGCGGAGAAGCAGCGCACGGGGAATTATTCCAACCTCCTCCCCCCGAGTTAGCGGCCCGCGAGCGTGCCGAGTGAGCAGGAGCCGTATTTGAAGCCTCGTAGCCGCCCGCATCCCGTAGTCAGCCCGCATGGGTGCCACTCATCGCGGTGGAGGATCCCCCCGCGGCGAGATGCCGGAGGCGCGCCGTAACGATGATGGCGGCGGCTTCGCCCCCCCCCGCGGAGAAGCACCCATTTGTGCTCATGCAGGGGGGGCCGTCTGGGGACGGGAAACACCCCCGGATCTCCACACCACACGAAGTGACGGACCATGGGAAACGGCTACGGTCGTGCATGGATGGAAGAGAACACTCCCGGTGTGGTGAGCGGAGTACGAAAGAGGGGCGTGCGCGCCGCCGCCGGCCGAGCCCCCACAGCGTACTGCGCCCTCCAGAATGGGCGTCCTTGCCAGAGGGGAACCGTTCCTTGCTCTTCACCTCCGTGGAAGGGAGAATACAAGTGGCTCTACGACCATAGCGCCATCGCCTAAGGCGGCACTGCTGTAGTGTCGGTGTGGGTGGATGCGAAGACCACGCGGAGGCGCAAACGGCGCCGGGCCCCTCCGCACGCGATGGAACCTTCCGTCGCGAGAATGGCACCCCTGCGACAGGAGAAATACAGCGGATACACACACGGAGGGCGCGCTCACCTGCGACACTCCTGCGCGCGTGGGCCACGGCCACGAGAATACCACAACACTCGACGGCGATATCGTGGGCGGATGACCACGTACGGGGGTGCAGTACGGCACCATGGGCGGCTGACCCAACACCGTAATAACCACGCCCGGGGAGAGGGCCCGACGGGTGGTTGTGGAGGGGGGTGCCCGGCGGTTCCTCCAAGCCCGTGGGGGGGTGGGGTAGCGGGGGGGGTGACGGTGGCACCAAGCCCACACGAACAAGGATCGGAACCGGTACAGACTCCGCCTCCCTTTGGGCGGACGGAGCCATTCTCTCCCGAAGCCGATGGGGACACACACAGGTCACGTGCACTTCCACCGTAGGCCCGAGGAGCGCCGCAGAGGCCATGCCACAGGGTTTCAGCACACGGCCGCTTGAGGCGGCCACGTGGGGACGCCCGCACCTGGAGGACCACGCGAGCGAGGTCTCCCGCGCCACGCCTAAGCGGCCCTGCTTAAAGGGGCGGGGAAGAAGCCGCCCCACTCTCTCGCCTACAAGCCGCGGGGGGGGGGCGGTAGCGCGAAGAGTGGGGGGAAGAGCCGGGAACCCCTGCGCGTTCTTACCCCCGAGACCGAGGGAGGCCGGACGAAGGTGTCCCTCTCCCACGCTCAGCTCGGCTCGGCCGCCCTTCCCTAAGTCGGCTCTGGTGTATGTCGAGGGGCAAACAGTGGGCCTTTACTACGTGCGGATGAGTGAAGCGGGCGGCGGCGGGGGCGCTTGCCCGCGGGCGCGGATACTGTGTAAACTCTATAGTGGTATGATAAAGGTTCGCTGGGAGAGGACGACCACGGAGATAGACAGGCCCAGGATGAGGGTCGACGAGATACTCAAGACGCTCGACATACTGCCCGAGGGGGTGGTAGTGGCCATAAACGGCGAGGTCGTAAGCGAAGACGAGGTGGCGGTGGACGGAGACGAGGTCCGCATAATAAAGGCCATCTCAGGGGGATGAGCCACGGTGAAGTGTAGAATGTGCACGGGGAAGGCGGTCATAAGGATGAGGGAGCACAAGCTCGCCCTCTGCAAGGACCACTACGTCGAGTGGTTCCAATCCTATACGGCCAAGACCATCAAGAAATTCCGCATGCTCGAGCGCTCCGACAGGGTGCTTGTGGCCGTCTCGGGCGGCAAGGACAGCCTGGCCCTCTGGGACGTACTCGACCGGCTGGGCTACGACACCGTCGGCTTCTACATACACCTGGGCATCGAGGAGGACGGCTACTCGGCTGCATCCTACGAGAAGTGTCGTGCCTTCGCCGACTCGCGGGGCAAGCGGCTGATCACGCTCGACGTCGCCGGCGAGGTGGGCGCATCGGTGCCCGAGATGTGGAGGCTTACGCGCCGGCCCATCTGCTCGGTCTGCGGCCTCACGAAGCGCTACTACATGAACAAGGCCGCCGAAGAGGCGGGAGCCACGGCCGTGGCGACCGGCCACAACCTGGACGACGAGGTCTCCCAGCTGCTCGGCAACGTGCTCAACTGGCAGATCGATTACCTGGCACAGCAAAGCCCCCACATGCCCGCCCGCACCGAGGGTCTGGTGAAGAAGGTAAAGCCCTTCTGCTACTTCACCGAGAAACAGACCCTCCTCTATACGCTGCTGCGCGGCATCGACTACGTCGAGATGGACTGTCACTACTCCGTAGGGGCCACCTCACTGGCCAACAAGGCGCTACTCAACGAGCTGGAACACCGCGCCCCGGGTTCGAAGAGGAGGTTCTACGACGGGTTCCTCGCAAACAGGGACCTGTTCGACGTCGACCGTACCCGTGTGACGCTGAGGCGCTGCACACAGTGCGGTATGCCTACGGTGAACGAGCGCTGCTCGTTCTGCAACACCGTGAACAAGGTACGTGCAAGGCTCGATGTAGGCGGACAGGCACGGGCGGCCAACGAGGCCACCTGATAAAGCGAGCGGCTCGTCCGTAGAGGGCGGAGCCGGCGCTACGCCGAGGGGCGTCGCAAAACCATATCTGTCATCGAACCCGTGCCACCTCACAGACGGCACACCCCTCTATCGGCCGTCGAGCCCGCACCTCAGGGGTCGCGCTATGAGTGTTGCGGGCCGCACATATACTTTGCCACCGCCACTGCCACAGGCCCGCCCTTCCAGAAAACCCGCTCCCCACACGCCGGCGCGCTTAGGGCCGCACCGGGCTAGGCCAGCCCAACTGGGCCGTGGCTCACTCGACCACGCGGCCTGCGGACGGCCCGGAGCGGGTGCCCCTCCGGCAGGGGGGCGCCTTCCGATCGGTATGACCTGACCGCCCCGCCCCCGCGTAAGGTGGGCGCAGCAGGTGGGAAAGACCACAGCGATCGTGGGCAGCCGTACGGGAAAACGTCGTTACCCGTGGAGGGGACCTCCCACCCCGAGTCCGCAGGGTGCACTACGATGAGGGCTCATCACGCTGCTACGGCCGGGTGGAGGAAGGGGGCGGCAGTGGGGGGAGGGCACGATACGGGGAAGGGCGAGGATGGGGCCGCGGGAGCCGGGCGGGCTCTGGAGCAACGGTCAAGATCAATGTTGTTCCCAACGTGGCCGCGATGTACCCAAGCGTGCCGCGGCTCACGTAGTCACGTGCCGACGATGGGGGGACAAACCTCGACCCACAGGAGCGACTCGCGGTTTGCCGCCCCAGGGGGGCGGTGTCCCTTCAGCCGGGGGCTTCCGTCGCGTGCGGCCTCAAGCGCAAGTGGACACGGTCCAAGCTGAGTGGGGGGGTCAGGAGTCGCCAGCACGACCACGGCTCCTCGGGTGCGCCGGGAGGCCCCTGCCCATCCGCCCTCCATGCCGGCCTGAGCGAGCCCGGAGGGATCTACGTTATCTCTCCATCCCCTCGGCCAACCGCGCTTCGAGTTCCTCCATCGCCACCCTCTCCTCCCTGCTCTCGGCCATGTACCTCAGCGTCACCTCGCCCGCTTTCACCTCGTCTTCTCCGATTATCACGCAGTGGGTCGCCCCCAGTTTGTCGGCCCTCTTCATCTGGCTCTTCAGGCTCCGCTTGTCGTAGTGAACCTCGGTCCTCACCCCCCGCCCTCTCAACCGCTCGGCCACCCGCCAGGCGGCATCCAAGGCCTCGTCCCCCATGTGGGCCACGTAGACGAAGGGGCCGGGGCGCTCCGGTGCAGATCCACCGCTCTCGAGCAACATGACGACCCGCTCGACGCCCAGAGCGAACCCCACGGCCGGAGTAGGCGGACCCCCGAGCAGCTCCACGAGTCCGTCGTACCTGCCGCCTGCGGCCACGCTGTTCTGCGCCCCGAGCTCCTCGGTCGTCACCTCGAACACGGTGCGCGAATAGTAGTCGAGGCCCCTTACGATACGCGGATTGAGTACGTACGGTATGTCGGCGGCCTCGAGGGCCTCTCTTACTTGCTCGAAATGGTCCCTGCTCTCGGGGTTGAGGTGGTCCAGGATGGAGGGGGCGTCTTCGGTGACGGCGCGACACCCCTCGACCTTGCAATCGAGTATGCGCAGTGGGTTGAGGCGGAGCCTCCTCATGCATGCCGGACACAGATCGGAGCAGAACCGCACCAGGTAATCGACGAGCCTGGCCTTGAATGCCTCACGCGCCTCGGCGTCGCCTAGCGAACTAAGCTCCAGCGAGAGAGAGGCCGTGAGACCGAGCGCATCCAGCATGCGCCACAGCATCGAAATGGTCTCGGAATCGGCGTAAGGATGGGCGGAGCCGAGGTGCTCTGCGCCCACTTGGTTGAACGCCCTGTAGCGCCCCCGTTGCGGGCGCTCGTGTCGGAACATCGTCCCTATGTAATAGAGCTTGGAAACGGGCGAGCGCTTGTACATGGAATGCTCTATGTAGGCCCGTACGACGCCGGCCGTCCCCTCGGGCCGCAGGGTGAGTGAGGACCCGTCGCGGTCGCTGAAGGTGTACATCTCCTTCTCTACGATGTCGGTGGTCTCTCCTATCGTGCGCAGGAAAAGCTCGGTGTGCTCGAGGACGGGGGTGCGTATCTCCTCGTAGCCGTAGAGATCGAACAGGCGGCGCGTCGTCCACTCGACGTGCTGCCACAGCCTTACCTGAGGCGGCAGTATGTCCTTGAATCCCCTTACGGTCCTTATCAACTTTCCACTCCCCCCGCCTCGGCGGGAAAGTCCGAGGGCGCATCACGTCTTAAATGTAACGGAAAAACCGCAACCTAAAAAGCCCCCGCCCCGGAGCATGTATCGCCTGCGGTGGGGGGAATCGGCACGCTACGCGGCAAGGGACGGGATCGCCCCTCGTATCTGGGCTGGGAGGGTACCGGGACAGGGAACCCCCGACGCCGTGATCCTCAAACCGCCCGCTGCAAGGTGGGTAATCGCGCTCCCACGTACCGTCCCACCCCCATTGCAGAAAGGCGGACTACCCGCACACGCCACCAAGCGTGAAGAGGCGACACCCCCTGCCATCCTTGGGAGAGGTACGACAGGGAATGCGTCACGCCCCCGCGCCGAGCCCCCTAAGAGCGCTCGAGCAACATTATCAGCGCATCCAAGATATCGTGGAGCGTCACTATCCCCACCAGCCCTCCGTCGCTATCCACCACGGGCAGGGCGTTGAACTTGTGCTTTTTCAGAAGGCGGCACGCCGTCAGAAGGTCTTCGTTCACTCCCACTGTCACGACATCGGTCGTCATCAGGCTCCGCACGGTGAACGAGTCGTCGAGCCTGTAGTGTGCGGCCCACTCCTCGAACGTATCTGCCATCTCCGGCCGTCTTATGTCACGATCGGTTATTATGCCCACCAGCCTGCCGTCCTCCACCACCGGCAACTGGCGGAAGTTCCCCTTCCTCATCAACCGGTATGCCGTCTTGACCCCGCTGTCGGGGTGAATAGTCTGAGGATTGGGGGTCATGAACTCTCGCACTTTCATATCGACAAACCTCCCAAGGACAGAACAAACCCGCCTCCCGGCGAAGGGGACCGGCGGCCTGAGCGGCATCGCCTTCGATGCGGAGCCGCACTTACCGACTGGGGAACCGCACCCGTACCGGGTGCCACGACGGCTCGGGCCGGAAGCGTCTCCCGGCTCGATGGCACGAGCTTCACCATATAATAAAACCCGCCCATCTTCGAAAGTCAACGTCGCGACTGCGGGCCGCGGGTGAACACGCGGGGTCGGGCACGGACAGTGGCGGCGGCACCCCCCATCCCGGCCCCCGAAGCCCTGGGAACGTAGTGGTACCGTCCCGGCAGTCCGCCGGTTCCACGGTCGGGTGCAACGCCGATGCGTGGTCTCAGGAGCGGCGCCCACCGGGAGCATCGCTCCGGAACGAGACAGCCCCGCAACGTGTGGAATAGGGCAGCGGCATGGCCCGCCATCCCTTTCCAATCGGCGTCAATAAAGGTATTAATTAGTGAGCTTCGCCGGGCTCCGGCCCGGTACGGCGCCCTGAAAGCGCCACAAAAAGGGGACATAAGAGGTAACTGAAGGCCGCAACGGCCATCTTCCTTATATATGGAGCTCTCCCAGCGCGTGCTCCCTACACAAGGACACCGACGGGGGATTGCATACGTTTGAAACCTATGCAGATACACATCAGGTAGAAGGAGCGGTGAGAAGTGAGCAAAGTCGCAGTCACACTCTCAATGGGTATAGCGGTTCTATTGGGCATCCCAACTACGGCCGTACCGGCGGCCGTTTCCGCCCCCGCAGCCCAGACGGGCGGTATCGAGTCGTCCCGCGACCTCTGGACGGCTGCGCAAGGCCGGGATTCACAGCCGCAGGCCGAAGAAACCCCCGAACGCGGAGAACCGCCCTCAACCGCCGACCGCCGCGTCGGGATCAAGGAGTTCTTCTACGATACTGCACGCGGTTATGCATACCTCTGGGGGGCTAGGTTCTTCTACGTGAGAAACAAGAACTCCCGTATCTTCGATACGTCCTTCGAGAAATGGTGGGACAACATCACCTCCCTGCAGGTGGCCGACGGTGACGACTTCATTACCAACTTCGTGAACCACCCTATCGTGGGGGGTATGTACTACCTGTATTACAGGCGAATGGGACACGATAAGGTGGCGTCGGCCATAGGCTCGGCCGCCCTAAGCACGCTGTGGGAATACGCCGTCGAGGGCCTGGTGGAACCGCCTTCTCTTCCGGACCTGATCTTCACACCCGGAATAGGCATACCCATCGGCATGGGCCTCGAAGCACTGTCGGAGCACATGGAGCAGAGTGACAATCCGACCGTCAGGCTGTTCTCCTATGTGGTCAACCCAATGAAGCTGTTCTTCAAAGACAGGCAGAACGTGCTGTTCAACCCGATCACGGGAACATACGCTTTCGAAGGTCCGTTCACAATGGACGAGCACAAACACAGGGCATCGTTCGAATCGGCGGGCTTCTCGACCGAATCACCCCTGCCCTTGGGAAGGGCCATGTTCTCAACCGAGGTAGTGGTGCTGAAAGGCGATTTCGACGGGCAGTTCATATTCTACTCTCTGCGCGCCGATTTCCCTACGCGGTCCCGCCGCATAGGAGTCTACTTGAAGGTACCCTTCGGAGGGGTCAACGACGTGGTGTTCGACGGCAACGACGTAAAGAGCGGCTTCGAGCTGGGCAACACCCTCCTAGGCGTGAAAAAGGTTCTCTATGCAAGAGAGCTGCTGGTCGTCGCGGCCGGAGCCGAACTCTACATACCCACCATCCGCAAAGACAACATACGCCGTCTACGTACGATAACACACTATACTCCCACCCTACCCTTCTACCTAAGACAATCCACGACACCCTCCCTTTATGCGGCCGCATCGCTCAGGGCACGGTGGCTGCTGGTAGAGGGCAACCTGGGCACGGATCTCATCCTGCATGCGAACAAGTTCGAGGGCGATTTCCTCGAGTCGAGGCTGCGCTACTCGCTGACGGCGGCTGCAACGGCGAACGGCCCAGGCAGGCCAGCAACGTTCGTCGAACTGAGCGGCTTCTCGCTGCTTACGGCGGACGAAAGCAGGAAGAACGACGTGCTGCTTACGAGTGGATTCAGGGTCGGCACACACTACAGCCCGGGCTTCGCCGTAAGGCTCCCGTTGGCCGGTGAATCAGAACGCATATCGAAGGCGACGTTCCTCTTCGACCTGCAGGTGAGGTTCTAGCACCGTCCGGCCCTAAAGCACCATCCTCGCGTCGGGGAAGCGGCGGGCAACTCCGCCCGGGAGGGAAATTACAAAGCCCCCCTACCCATCTCCCCTCCCATCATTTCTGCCCGCCCGCTTGCGGGCCGGTCTATACCGTGGTCCACGGCAGCAAAACACCGACGCCGGAACCGACGTACGAAGGAGAAAAGACGTGGGTGTAAGAACCGATTCCTCCGCCCATCCCCCCGCGCGGGAGCCCACCACTCTGGGCACGCGCCGGGTGCCACGGCCGCCGGTCTCCTTAGCCGCGGCGGTACATATTCAACCCTCCCACGCAGCCCCCATCTCCGCAGCCGCGAGGCAATGATCCCCCTCCGGTCTCACGCGAAAGCGGCACCACGGGGACGATTAACACCCTCGCTGACGCTATCGTGAACCTTCGTGAGGAGGGGGCCCACAGTGATCTTATCGGCGGCCCCGGCCCCCTCCTCCCACGAGGCCATCCGGACCTGACGACGGTGTGAGCCGCAGGCGGGAACCATCGCCCTGCCACATCCCCTCTCTCTCCACCCCCCATAACCGCTGGGGGACTGCTTCTGAACTTCCGCGAGTGGGACGGCTACCCCGTCTTCTCTCTCACAATCGTGCAGGTGACTGGTCGGTCCAGCCCGGCTCTATTCGAGGAATGCGGTTTCAGTAATGAAAAGCCCTTCTTGTGACGCTATATACGCAACTCCCTCCGGGCGACTCCCCCCGCCCCCCCAACCGACCTCTCTTGTCATACCGGAGACGGGTGGTGTATAAATTTATCCATGCAACGCCCAAGCAGGACAGGGATGGAGACGAACACGGGCGCACACGTATTCGAGGGCTTCCCCGAAGAATTGATACGGTTCTACGACGAGCTGCACGCAAACAACACCAGGGAGTGGTTCTCGCGCAACAAGGAGAGGTACGAGCGATACGTCCTGGGCCCAGCAATGTCGTTCGTCGAGGCAATGGGCCGCGAGCTCAGAAAGATGTGGCCCGACATTGTGGCCGACCCCCGCGTCAACAGATCGATATTCCGCATATACCGTGACACCAGGTTCAGCCGGGACAAGAAGCCCTACAAGACCAACCTCGGCATATTCTTCTGGCTCCCCCGCCCGTGGAAGCTAGGCGCCCCGGGGTTCTACGTACACTATTCGAACCACCGAATCATGCTTGCGGCAGGCGTCTACACGTTTCCCCGCGAGCTCCTCACACCGTACCGGGACGCCGTCGTCGGAAAGAGGACGGGGACCAGACTGCGGAGGATCGTGGCCGATCTCATGGATAAGGGATACTCGCTGGGAGGCAGGCATTACAAGCGTATTCCACGCGGCTACAGCGCCCGAGGCCTGGCAGGGGAGTTGCTCCTTCACCGGGGGCTTTATGCGTGGATGGAGATGCCATGTCCCACCGCGATGCACGACCGCAACTTCGTTTCCTTCTGCCACGCGCACTTCAGCGAGATGAACCCCCTCGTCGAATGGACGGCCAGACTGGACGGTGAGTGGAATCGCCCGAACGGACATGAGAGTCCGCGGCGGCGAGGTAAGCGAGACGCCCTGCGGTGGTAACCGTGACCAGAAGCAAACTGCGATTCCTCAAAACCAGGGACACGCTTTGCGAGTTGTTTCTGGCCGCCCTCTCAAACGTCCGGATAAGCGAAGAGATAAGAACCCTTGTCACACCCCGTCCCCAAGGTCGCCCCGCCTACGTCCCGACCGATTCATACTTCGCACACGGCCTGTCGCCCGATGAGATCGATTACGTGGCCGACCGGGTGGAAAGGTATATGAGGGTTCTGAGTTCGGTACCCTGGCAGGAAGACTCTCCAACGATGGATAGGGACTTACAAACGGCGGCCGCCATGTTCGACGCCGGCCTCTATTTCGAGTGCCACGATTTCCTCGAGTCCCTGTGGCGGAGCGCCCCAAGGGGGGAAAGAGAGTTCCTCAAGGCCCTCATCTGGGCGTGTGTCGCAATGTATCATCTCGAGCGGGGGAACCGAAGGGGAGCACGCAACTACATAGGGCGAAGCACGGCGGCCCTGCGACCCTACGTTCACCGAGGATACGGCATCGACGTGGCCGGCCTCATCGACTCACTCCTAAGGCTGAAGAAGGTGCTCGACTCCCAGGACAAGGGAAAGGCGAATACCCCGCCGCTCGAGCCGCCTCGCATGATGCAACCACGCCCTCCCATCCGACGTGGATGAGGAAAGCACCATGCGCCGCATGGCACCAAGGTGAAGCACGTCCCCGAGTGAGACGGCAAAGGGGAGTCGCGCGCGGGGATGCTCAGAGGGTTGGTCCCGGAAAGAGTGTGAGCCTCGAAGTGCTGAAGCGGCGTACTTGACAGGACGGAAGTTGTATATACACTAAATTTGATAAGCCGTAAGGCCATCTCTGAGCCAGTCCAACGTTATGGTTCCGGCGTAGCTCAGCTGGCAGAGCGGGTGGCTGTTAACCACTAGGTCGGGGGTTCGAATCCCTCCGCCGGAGCCAACAATTTCAATAGGTTACGCACCTTCCTCATTGCCTTCCCAGCTCGTTGTCAGTAGATTTGTCAGTAGCCGAGGGCGGAAAATAGGTCGATAGGGCCTCGACGGCCTCCTTCAACGAGTGGTCCGGGTGGGCGTAACGCATCGTGGTCTTGAGGTCGGCGTGGCCCAGGATCTTGCTCACGGCCACGATGTTGGCTCCGGCCTCGACCATCCGCGTGGCCGCCGTGTGACGCAGGTCGTGGAACCTGAGTCCCTTGATTCCTGCCCTACTGCACGCCCCCTCGAAGCTCCTCTTCAAGGAATCGTGCCTAAGGTAGGGCTTGCCCTCAGGGTTGAGGAAAACGTATTCGCTCCCCCCGGTCTTAAGCCTCTGCCGGAGGAGAACCCTCCTCAGGGTTGAATTCACCGGCACCTTCCTCGTCTTCTTGCTCTTCGAGTTCTCCTGTCTGACGGTGATGACGTTGTTCTCCAGATCCACATCATCCCAGCGCAAAGACAGGATCTCCCCCTTTCTCATCCCCGTATTGAGAGCCGTAATGATGATGGGTTTGAGATGGGGAGCGCTTGAAGCCAGAAGCGCTTCCTCTTCTTCAACAGTTAGAATCCTCTCCTTGTAGCTGTGGACCGGTATCAGGCCCGCTTCGCTCACGGGATTGGTGCCGAGGCACTTCTTCCAGCGCGCCGCCAGGTAGAACAAGTGCCTTAAAACCTCGAGCTCTCGGTTCACCGTTGCCGCCTTCACTTCGGCGCTTCTCTTAAGCTTGTAGTCGTCGATATCCTTCGCCGTGATATCTGAGAGCTTCCTTTCGCCGAAAACGTTGTTCCATCTCCTTAGATGGGCTTCGTCTTTTCTCCAGCTCCTCTTTTGTCTTACGTTCCGCTGATATTCCAAATACTCCTCCGAAAACTCGCGCAGAGTTGGAACGGAGGGTTCAACCATGTCCCAGCGGCCCAGCTCAATCTTCTGCTCTATCCTCTGCAGAATCCTTCGGGCCATCGTTTTGGTGAGGACACCCTTTCTACCCAAAGATTTGCGCCTTCTCCTGCCGTGGCGATCCGTGTATTCGGCCACCCACGTGTTTCCTCTCAAAAACACGCTACCCATCTTTCTCTTCCTCCCGTTCTCTTTGTTCTTCCAGGTACTCTTCCAAGGCCTTTTCGAGTTGATATCTCGCTACTATGTCATCGAGCGTAAGCCCTTTACTGCGGGCACGCTTTTTCGTGTCGAAATACCTTCTCTGCACCGTGGTCGCGGGAACGGAGACGAGCTCCCCCACCCTTCTGAACGCACCCCGGAGACCGTAAGTGCCCCTCAGCTTCTCTACCAGCACGTAGTAGAGCCAGTACATCCTCTCCGTAATCTCGTAGCGCTTGCCGAACGCGGCCGAGAGGGCACGGATGAGTCCCAGGGCCGAGTCTCTCTTTACGGGATCGTCCCTGTAGCTCGAGGCCACCTGGCGGAATTGGGAGAAATTGAACGCCAGGAATCCCACCCGTGATGCAATATCGGTAAGGAGCGAATCCAGATCCTCGTGCTTGAGCTCCCCTCTCTTTATTCTCTCCTTGACCCCTGCATGGATGAATCGGTCTTGGAGTGTATAGGGATTTATTTCGCTCATTCCCAGAAACCCCTCTGCCCAGGAGAAGTGGACCTCTTCGAAGCGGAACCCGAGCAGCGACTTGAGTGCTTCATCGTATGGGTAAAGTAGC
>CAZXEJ010000015.1:0-48041 GCA_964639895.1 uncultured Spirochaetia bacterium
ACCTTACCACCACCGTGACCCGCTACGCCCAGGTGCGGGCCGTGGACAAGAGCGGCAACGCGAGCTCATGGACGGCGAGGGTGGCGGCGAGCACGGGGGACGTGGGCCGGGACGACATAGCCGACGGGGCAACGTATGTATTGGGGCAATATTCCAACAGCGCCTTCCTCGCCTTCAGCGGAGGGGCCGGCACATGGTACGAGCTGGCAAGCGTCACGGTGACGATCACTTCAACGACGAAGAGCATAAAGATCCGGGGCAGCGCGTTCTTCGAGGCCCCCGGAGCGGTGGGCACCCAGTTCGGATTCCGGCTCAAGCGTGATGGTACCGTGATAAAGACCCTCTCTAACATGGTGAACAACGCCGAGGCGGCGATGATAAAGATAGAATCGGGCCTCAGCGGGTCGCATACCTGGACACTCGAGGGAAACAACAGCGTCCAAGGCGGCGTGGATATAGGGGCGTCGAACAGAGAACTTTCGGTGGAGGAACTGACGAAATGATCCATTTCGTAGTGGTGGACGAACGGGGCGAGATCCAGGGCATATGCGCCACCAACAGCGAGGAGGCTTTCCTCGCCCACCGCGTGCCGCCGGGGTGGCGCAAGGCGCGCATACGGCCCGAAGAGGCGCCCCTCTGGGAGGAGTTTGACCACGAGAGAAGGGAGTACGTACACCGCGTCGATGCAAGGGGGCGGAGGGTGAGGAAGAGAGAGTTCTAAGCAGCGTTATCGTTGGCCAGGTGCCGAGTATACAACACTTTCACGTTTGACACATCCATATCCCGGATCTGCCACAGGTTGTAGGCTATTTGCATTCTGAGCCAATGCTCGGGGGTAGAGCCGAATGCCTTGGCCAAGCGCATAGCCATCTCGGGGCTGATACCTGCACGGCCGTTTACAACTTCAGATAGCGTCTTGCGCGTCACACCCAACGCCTTGGCCGCTTCCGTAATTGAAAGGCCGAGAGGCTCGAGGCATGCGTCCCTAATTAGCTCTCCTGGATGCGGCGGGTTGTACATACTCATTAGTGTTCACCTTTTCTTTAGTGATAATCTATAAGGTCCACGTCACAAGCGTCGACGCCTTCGAATTGGAAAATAATTCGCCAATTTCCGCTTACTGTAACCGACCAAAAACCTTTCAAATTTCCCTTCAGTTGATGCAAATCGAAACCAGGCAAATTCATTTCCAGAGGGTGTTCAGCCATATCTAAAGCGAACAGTATGTTTCTTATACGTCTGATATGCTCAGGCTTGAGCTTTCTGGCGTCCCCACTCTTGTAAAACCTTTGCAGTCCCTTGTGACGGAAAGACTTTATCACCCACAAAAAGCCGTCCCGATGACTTATTGTCTAATGTAACCCGTTACGTTACAAGTGTCAAGGAATTCAGCTGTTCTAGCTATCTTTATCTCATCGCTTATCTCTTCCATAACCTTTTGAGTTGGTATAGCATTGGGAAGAGAAGGTGTGCTCCTGATGATTCATCTATCTCCTACGCGGCTTAACCTGTTCAAAGAATGCCCCAGATGCTTCTGGCTGGAGAACAATCAAAGCATCAAACGCCCCCAAATGGTTTTCCCGACGATTCTAAACGGTATGGATTCAGCCGTGAAGGCTCACGTAGATAACTACAGGGGAAGCTTGCCCCCAGAGCTTCTGGGGAGAGTAAGCGGAGTGCTGCTGCACGATCGAAACACGATCAGTAGATGGCGTAATTGGAAGACGGGCTTAGAGTATGTAGATGCAAATTTGGACGCTAAACTCATCGGAGCCCTGGACGACTGTCTAGTTGACTCCGATTTCTACGTACCCATAGATTTTAAGACCAGAGGGTATCCGCCTAAGAAAGGAGACGCTGAGAAGTACTATCAGCTTCAGTTGGATGTATACGAATTGCTCTTGAACGAAAACGGCTATCCAACAAAGGGGATCGGCTATGTAGTCTACTATTATCCGTCAAATGTACAGGCGGGAGGAGTCGTTACTTTTGACATAGAGGTTCACAAAATGAAGACTAACAAGAGTAATGCGCGGACGACTTTCGAGGCGGCTGTGAATGTGCTTAAGGGACGACTCCCGCAGAGTGGAACAGAATGCAGTTTGTGTGCGTGGCACGATGATTTGAAGACACGAGGATTGTAAGTAAGAGGCACAGTGTACACACTAACCGGGCCGTCAATGAATCGGGTTCTTTTGCTATACTTTTGCTATACCAAATCCCATCCAATGGTGTTGAACTCTACACGAGAGCCTGTTAAAAACTAGACTTAACCTCCGGTATCCCCTCACATTTTGTTCAGCTATATTACACCACAACAACAACGCTTTTGGCATTCGCACGGCGGAGGTCGCGGGTTCAAATCCCGTCATCTCCACCACGATTTCCCCAACGTCACCCTCCTGATTACTCTCCCGCCATCCGCTTCCGGCACCGAAGGACATCCAACTGTTTCCCTGGCTACGGCCTGCTGTCTTCATGGCCTACAGGCAAGAACCGCCAACGCGGGGGCCTCTCCATCGATCCTCCCCATGGAACCATCCCATCGCCCGCTCCTGTAGCGAACTACCTGGCGCCGCAACACACGCCCGCGCCAGCCCTGCCAAGTGGGTTGCGGCGCCACAAAAAGCTCCTCCTTGCGCAGGCGTAGGCCCTGCCTTTCTCGAAGGAGAGAACCTCCGGCGATCCTCACACCCCCTCGGCCCGCCAGCTCTCGCCACGGCGGATAGCCCGAGTCCCGTCCCCACCGTGCACGGCACCGTGGCGGCTCGAGGTCGTAGAGGCTGAGACCGTCTATCTCGGCCTTGCGGCAGGCCGTAGCGAAGATCGGCGTAGGATCAGACGGGAAACTCTCATAGATTGAGCCGTCCCATGGTGAAGGTCTCTCTTCCCCGGCCTCGGAAGAAAAGATTCGTTTCCTAGCAGATATAAACTCCGCATTCCATGTGCAGAACATGTAAGTAGGAATCGCGCGGCCTCCCTCGTCCCGCCGATCGTGGTGTAGGCGGCGGGGGTGACGACGCAGCAACCGACCTCCATCCATTTCCGTTTGTGCCGTGGAGGAGGATCTCGGTTCGGGGCTGAGCGTATGTAAGTCCCATCGCCTACCCCTGCTTTATTTATACGTATCTATACGAACTAGCGGCAACGCCGCAGCAGACCTAGTGCCGATGGGTAAGGAACCGGACTCACCGCCATAATAATTGAAGTCACGCTTGAGCCCGAAAACTCTAAGCCGCGCCATCTTCCCCCAAGGCCGGCTACATAATCTTCGCCGCACAAGCCCTACACCCTCGAGCCGAACGACTCATTCAGCACGAGCCCCTTCATCCCCGCCAACATACCACACGTCGCCGGGGGGGGGAGGAAACCGCGTACGCGGCATCCCATACATCCCATCGGCAGGCCGTAGGGGGAGGCGGCGGCGAAACCGCATTGCTCCCCATGCTCGGCCTCCCCGCTTTCCGGATCAAGCTCTGTAACCGCCTGAAATGTTTACTTATCGGCCGTCCATGCCGGGTATCGGAGGCCTTCCGCCGCTCAGGCGGGCGCCCCATGTGTCCCTACCGGTCGAGGGGGTCGAAGCCAGTCTCCGCCGACGACGCCACCAATCTTACCGACGACAACAGAGTGGAACTCACGCGCCTTCTTCAGGACCGCTCACGGGCACGTAACCGGACGGGTCAAAAGCGACCTGCCGGCGAAGTGCAGCGAGAAATACAACCCTATCGATACGACGAACGCCCCATATCCCACAGCCAGAAACCTCGCCGTGAACCGGCGTCTCTCCCCGGCGCTGCAGCGGGCGGCGTAAACCTTGTATGCGATAAGATTCGCAAGCGAGCCGAACAAGCTGCCGAACCCACCCGTGTTCGCCCCCCAAAGGAGCGCCTTCCAGTTATGGGTGAACTTTGCAACCAGGAGTGTGGCGGGAACGTTGCTCATGATTTGACTCGCCAACGCAGTAAGCAAGAATATGTGTCCCGAATGAGCTATTTCGGACGCAAACAACACCTTCAGGTTCCCCGCAAGACCGAAGAAGAAAAAGAACGTCAACAGTAGTGCGTAGTCCACACGAAGGGCCCGCCGGTCGAAGAGCGAGGCAAAAACGATGACCAGCCCACCCGCCGGCAGAGGAAGCACCCCGAGAGCGGTCAAGAGGACGACCAAAAATAGGAGTGCGTAGGCACAGGCCCTTTTGCCGTCCACAGGCACCTCCACCGGCTCCTGCGACCCGTTCCTCGTCTTGACCATGAACGAGAAAACAACGATCATCACGAAAAGAACCACGGAAAAGGGCGATATCGCCCAAATAAATGCAGCCGTACCGACCCCATAGAACCAATATATGAAGAGATTCTGCGGGTTGCCGAACGGTGTCAGAGCGGAACCCGCATTGGCGGCCAGTGCCTCGAGAATGACCAGAAGGTCCTTGCGATCGACGTCGAGGGCCAAGGTGAGCGGGACCATCACGAGCAAGGCGATATCATTTGTAACCAGCATCGACAACAGGTAGGTCGTCAGGACGAGCTTCGCCGGTATCGCCCCTCCGCGCTCGATGGTTCGCGCGACCCTCGATAGGACTCCGCTGAGTTGGAGGCCTTTGACGGCGACAAACAGTACCAGCAGGATAAAGAGAACCTTGAGTTCCCGGCGCGAATAGAGTGGAATCGCACCGCCATAGGCCGACGTCAAGGCCAAGCCCATAAGGGACACCACGAGAAGCCATTCCTTGAGGACGAAATCAACGAATCTGCGATGGGCCTTCAACTAGCTTCTCCGGGCAAGCGGATTTTAGAGATGAATAATAACATCGAACATCCACCCCGCGCGCAGGAGGCGGGACGGCTCAACGACAACAAGCATGCCGCTCCCTCCCCAGGGGGTCGCCTCCCTCACCCCCCAAGGCCCGCCCAGACGTCCCCCCCCACCATGAGTGCGGATGCGATCCGCCCACACCCACAATGTGGAGGGGCCCGAACCCCACGCCGCAACAATGCCCTCCCACATACCACCATTATCGGGGCGAGCATACACGGACGCCCAACCAACCCCATCGCCCCCCCGACAACACTGGGGACCGGAGAATGCGCGGCCACCACCCTCGTGTGCCCTTGCACACACCACATCACGCACCCCTCGCAGGGCGGGCCACCCCTACGGCGGAGGCCGACCGAGGCTGCCGTCCGCCAGCCGAGGGGGGCCGCCGCCTCCGCCGCCGGGGGCAGCCAAGGAAGGGCTTATACACGCCGACCCCTTCGGGGGCTTGAGAGCCCGGGCCGACTATCTCAAGAAATCGAACAGCGAGGTGGGAAGGATGCGGCTTGCAAGCTGCCTCAGCGCCTCGAGCGTCTGCTGTGCCTGCGTGAGCTCGGTTACAACCTCGACGTAGTCTGCGTCCTCGAGCGAGGAGAGCATCGTCTCCATATCGGCCCCGTGGTCGGCGAGCCTCGTCCTGCGGGTCTCGAGCTCACCCATCCTCGCACCCACGTCCGCGCGCACGTCACCCACGGCGTCGAGCGCCCGATCGATGGGTCTCAGCAGCGCGCGCGCCTTGAGCACGTCGTTTCCCTCCAGGGCCGTCTCCAACTGGCCCAGCATGTCGATGAAGTTAGAGAACGTGGACGATCGCACAAGGGTGTCGTCGCTGTCGTCGGCGGGTGTGGAGTTGTTGTCGTATACCTCGACCTCGATGGCGCCTCCGACGTCGCGGTAGGTCACGTAGTGGGTGTCGTCCATGGTTACGGTCTCGTCGGAAGACAGCGTATAGGAGAAGGCCTGGTCGCCGGGGACGTTGAGCGGCACAAGCGACTCGTTGGAATCGGTGACGACGTTTATGAGCCCTGCGTCCCCTCGGTAGGCGTAGGTGGCCGGATCGAACGGAATCGTGTCACGCTTGAATCCCGCGAACACGTATACGCCCCTCAGCTTGGAGTTGGCCAGACGCAGCAGCTCACGCTTGAGCGAGCCCACCTCGCGCGCTATCGAGCGGCGCGAGTCGGCGCTCTGCGAGCCGTTCACCCCTGCCAGGGCCAGGTCCTTTGCTCTCTGCAGCGTCTCCGTGACCGAGGAGAGGACGGTGTCGGTGAACCCCAGGTGCGATAGCGCCTCGTCGATGTTTCTCTTGTACTGTTCGGTGTTGGCCATGCTAAGCTTGACCTCGGCCGCTCGCACCGTGCCCGTCACGTCGTCCGAGGGCTTGAGAATCCTCTTTCCCGACGAGAGCTCGGCCGTACGGGTCGCAATGCGCTCGAGGCTCTCGCCCATGTACCGCCGCAGGCTGTCCAGCACCATGATGGAACTCACTCGCATCTCAACCCGTCCCCCCTACATGGAGAGCAGCGTCTGCATCAGCTCGTCCGTAATCCTTATCACGCGGGCACCTGCTTCGAACGCCCGTTGGAACCTTATCAGGTTGAGCGCCTCTTCGTCGAGCGAGACGCCCGATACGCTCTGGCGGCGGCTCTCGATCTCCTCGAGCAGCTTGGTCTCGAACCTCGTGCTGTCCACAGCCCTGGCACTAACGGCCCCGACGTCGCCCACGATGGACTGGTAGAACGACGAAAACGTCTCCCCTCCCAGCGAATCCACCCCTTCGGCGGCCAGACGCACCAGTTCGAGGGCGTTCGTGTTGTCCGCAGGCAGACCCGAGGCGTCGGAGGCCGCGGCTATCTTTTCAGGGTCATCCACCTCTAGGTCGAAGCCGCTTATGGCCGAGGCGATTGGACTCACCTCGAACCTGTCGCCGGCTCCGGGCGAGCCTGTGATCACCACCTGTAGGCCGCCGAAGGAGATCGCGGCCCCCGGCACATAGGTGCCGCTTGCGACCAACGAGCCGTCATCGAGGTCGGTAACGAAGTAGTCCGTGGCGTCGAACGTGATCTCGTACTCATGGAGGACGAACGAAGAGGGGTCGGCCACGGAGGCCGAGATGTCGCCCCCCGGCGAGAAGTCGCGTGTGGCCACCTCGAGCGGCTTGAAGAACCCCCTGCCGGTGACGCCGTCGAGGCCGTAGCCGGCGCTGTGGGTGGCGTTCACCTGGACGGTCAGGGCCGCAATAAGCGTCCTCAGCGCCCGCAACGGCCCTTGGGTGACGAACTCGCGTGCCTGCAGCAAGCCGCCTATCCGGCCTCCCTCCACCGGCAGAGGGGTGCTCACGGGCTCCATGTAGAGGTCCACAGAGCCGTCCGCTCCGCGACGGGCCTCAACGGTGCGGGCACGGTTCTTCGATACCAAGTTCCTTCCCCCCACGTCGACGGTCACCGAGCCGTCCTGCTCCTCACGCACCGTTACGTCGATGAGGCCCGCCAGCTCACCTAGCACGCGGCGACGCTCGTCCCTGAGGTCCAAGGCCTTGGTCGTCGTCGAGCCGGCTTCCACGGTCGATATCTTTTCGTTGAGGCGGGCAAGGCGGGCCGCCAGGGAGTTTATCTTCGCGGCCGTGCCTTCGATCTCGTCCCCGATGTTGCCCACCACCTCCGTCATCCTCGACTCCATGCTCTTGGCCGTGGCGACCAAGGTGCGGGCCTTCCCCAGAACGGCCTCCCTGGCGGCCGTGCCGTCGGGGTCGGAGGCCAGTTCGCTCAGCGCATTGAAGAAACCGGCGATCGACGAGGCCAACCCGTTGCGGTCGGTCTCGTTCACGATGCGCTCCACCTGGGCGAGCACGTCCTCCATCGAGCGCGAGGCGCCCAGGTTACGGTTCTGGGCGAGGAGCTGCGCCTCGAGGAACGAGTCGTAGGCCCTGCGCACCGAGGCCACGGTGACGCCCGAGCCCACCTGCCCGCCGCCCAGCGGGCGAGGGGTGGATACCTCAAGGACCACATCCTTGCGGCTGTAGCCGGGGGTGTTGACGTTGGCTATGTTGTTGCCCGTCACGGCCAGTCCGGCGCGGCTTGCAAACAGCGCCGACCTCCCGATCATGAGCAGATCTACGAGTCCCATCCTATCCCCTCTACGCCTTCCTGAGCAGCGTTGACGCGGGTGCGGGCGGTTGCTGGGTCGGGGCAGGCGGCCTGAGGAACCCAAGTGCCCTTCTTATGAAGGACAGCGAGCGCTGTATGAGAAGGTTGTTGAAAGCGTTCATCTCCTCGATACTCTGCAGCACCGAGACAAGCCGAAGCCTCAGGCTCTTGAGTTCTTCGTCCCCGGTGTGCTCGTAGATGGCGGCGAGCGTGGGATCGCCGTCATGCGCGAGATCGGCGAAGTGGAGCCGTATGATGCGCACGCGTTCCTCCTCGAGAAGCCTCAACCTCAGAAGAAGCGTGTCCTTCTCCTTCGATAGGTCGATTATGCGGGCGCCGTCCATCTCGACCAGACATTCTTTCTCGGCGGCCAGCAGGCCGAGCAGCCTGCAGTAGCCGCTTATCTGTTCGCGCAGGACGTTTTTGAGCTTCGTCGTATCGCTCATAGCTCGTCGATTAGCTTCTCGGCTATCTTGTTGGAATCGATGACGTATTGTCCCGACTCAATCGCTTTCCGCACGCTCTCGACCCTCTCGAGCCTGACGTCGGGAAGCTGGTTGACCAGCTGCTTGAGCTCCCGCGCAAGGACCGAGATCTCCACCCTGTCGCCCTTCCGTCCCGCCTCCTTGGTGTCACGCGCCCCCGCACCCCCCTTGGCGGCCCCCACGCCCTGGGTCGTGTGCTTGACGTCTCCGACGTCTACGGGCTTGTTGCCATGAATCTTCATCCTTCACTACCTCATCGCACTAATCACTATTATTTATTATCGACCCGAAACGCATATTCTTTAGTCGAATCCAAAGGATCGACCGTCCTGCCCGCATATCGTACCTCGAAATGGACATGCGGCCCCGTGGACATTCCCGTGCTACCCACGCGTGCCACTACGTCGCCCGCATTGACTTCGTCACCCACGTCGACCAGATTGACCTCGTTGTGGGCGTACTTCGTCACGACACCGCCCGCGTGCTCTATGACGACGATGTTGCCGTACCCTTTCTGCCACCCGCTGTAGACCACCCTGCCGGCCCCCACGGCGTGTATGGGGGTTCCGGCGGGAGCAGCTATGTCGACACCATCGTGCATCTTCCAGCGACCCGTTATGGGATGCTTGCGCATGCCGAAGTAGGAGCTTATCCTTCCGTCCACGGGAAGGCGGTGTATAAGGAAGGGGGCCGGCCGGGACGCCTGCGCTTCACCCCCTCTTTCCTCGGGCGGTGAAGCGGCCGCCAACGTAGATGATGATCCGCCATCTTCCCGCCGCAGGGAACGGGTTTCGGCTGGTGCTGCACGTGGGGTCGACCGTGCCGGCGGCTGCCCGGACTCGACCGCGGCAGTGCGGGCGGCGCCCACGGACCCATCCCCCGAGGGGCGCCGTAGGGAGGAGAGGGCCCCTTCGGTGCGGAGGGGCTTCCCGGTCAAGTGCTGCGAGCCACCGCTTGACACATCGGGAAACGCGTTCATCGCAAGGAACGGGTTGCGGGGGCTCGGCGGAGGGCCGTAGGCCTGCTTCCACTCACCCCAACGCAACGAGTGCAGCCGTCTCAGATCGGGAAGGGCGTTCATGGCGAGGAACGGGTTTACACCCTGTGCTCCGCCGTCTCGAGAGGCCGTTGGGGCCGTCCCTGCCGTGACGCGCGCCTCTGGTGCAGCTGCGTGTGCATGAGGCGAATCCGGCGCCTCGCCCTCGGAGGCGCGCCGCTGCACAACCGAGGGCGCGGGGCTCGTAGCGCCGGCATCGGGCGTCGTTACTCCCGTCGCGGCCGGCGCCGTCGCCGAAGGCGCCGCAGCCGCTCCACCCGACGCATCGGCTCGTGCCGTGTCCGCGGGCGCGCCCTCAGGCTGCCGGGGACCGGGAGTCCCGGTCACCTCCGCCACATCCCGCCCCCTGTCTCCGGCCCCCCCACCCGCGGGGGACGACTTGCGTTCTATTGCCTTAAGAACCATGTCCGCCACCCCTGTACCACGCTTGGCCAGGAATCTCGAGAGCTCCATGTCGATGAGACCGGTGAATATCTCCCCTCCCGTCATCCCTTCGGTGGGGGAAGCGACGGTGCGCCTCATGGCCTTGAGCATCTCGTTCAGGAAATATCCCTCTATCTCCGAGGCCACCCTCTTACGTACGGCCGGCTCCTTGAGCTTGTCCGCCGGAAGGCGCCTCAGTGTCTCCAGTCCCCCATAGAGAACCCCGTCTACGGCAACCGACCCATCGATGGGTCGTGGAACGATGGCGTCCATCGGCACTTCCTCCCTAGATGATCTTAAGCTCCGCCCTCAACGCCCCGGCGGCCTTGAGCGACTGGAGTATCGATATGAGATCCCTCGGCGTCACGCCCAGAGCGTTCAGGGCCTTGACAACCTCGCCCAGCGTCACACCCGAGACCTCGGTGAGCGCAACGCTCTTCTCCTCCACCCCAACGTCCCGCTGCGGCACGACCACCGTCTCGGCGCTCTCGGGAGCGAACGGCGGCGGCTGCACTATGTCTTGGAAGGTCTTTATCTCGATGGTGAGGCTTCCGTGCGCGATGGCCACGGGCCGTATGCGCACGTCGTTTCCTATGACCACCGTCCCCGTGCGCTCGTTTATCACCACCACGGGGGGGACTTCGACGTCGACCTCCAGTTCCTGCACCATGTCCACGAACTCGGCAACCCTGTCCTTGTAGCGGTCGGGGACGTCGAACCTCACCGTCATCGGGTCGAGCACCTTGGCCCTTGCGGCCGAATCGATCCGGTTGATCAGTCCGGCTATGGCCGTAGCGGTGCGGAAATCCGGCCTCTCCAGAAGCAGGGTTATGCCTCGTGCGGGATCGAAGACGAAGGGGACGTCCCTCTCGACCATGACGCCGCCCGGAACGGCGCCGCTCGTCTGGTGGTTCTTCTCCACCCTGTTGCCCCCGGCACCGCCTATGAATCCACCGATCGAGACCGGCCCCTGCGCCAGCGCGTACACCTTGCCGTCGGGTCCCTTCAGCGGGGTGATGAGCAACGTCCCGCCCTGGAGGCTCTTGGCATCGGCGATCGTAGAGACCAGGGCGTCGGTCTTGAACCCCACCTTCGCATACGGGGGTATGACGGCCGTCACCATCACGGCGGCGCTGTTCTTGGCCCTTATGTCGCGGGGCTTCTTGACCGTTATACCCATTCGCTGCAACATGTTGGCTATCGTCTGGGCCGTGGCGAGGCCCTTGTCGCCAGTGCCGTCCAGCCCCACCACGAGGCCGAACCCGACGAGCTGGACGTCCCTCATCCCCTCGACCGTGGTGATGTTGCCTATCTTCTCCCCACCAAACGAGGCGGCCGGAGCCAGAGCAAGAGACAATCCCAGGAGGCCGAGTGCGGCCAGGGCCACCCGAATGGCCATCCGTAATCGACGCTCACAACCACAATGCCTCTTCACCACCGCTGCTTCTTCCTCCGAGGTCAGAACGGCCACAGGTTGTCCAGGATCCTCACCATCCAGCCCGGCGACTGCTTGTCCTGGATAACCCCCTTTCCCACCAGGTAGATCTGCGCGTCGGCCACACGCTGGCTAGAGACGGTGTTGTCGACGTCGATGTCGTCGGGACGGATTATACCCCTGAGGACCAGGATCTGTTTTTCCCTGTTTATGGTCACCTCTTTCCTCGACTCTATGACGAGGTTGCCGTTGGGCTGTACTTCGACCACCTTGGCCGTGATGGTGCCCACGAGCCTGCCCGACCGCTTGGTCTCACCCGTACCCTCGAACTCGTCCGTCATATTGCCCTTCACGGTGGGCGAGAACGGCTTGGCCTGGCCGAAGAGATTCTTGAAGCCGAAATGAAGCGGGGCACCGAAGACGTCGTCGACTCCTGCATCGAGCGTGGACGTGCGGTCGGACGCCGTCGACGCCTTACCGGAGCCGGAGAAGCTCTCGACCACGCGTATGGTAACGATGTCATTGAGCCGCCGGGCCTTGAGGTCTTCGTAGAGGCTGGGCGAATCGTGCCACAGAGAGTTGCGAGGAGGCTCGGGCTGCTTGACGGTCTCGTAGACGTAGTGCGGGGGCGGAGGTGGAAGGGTGGAGCAGCCTGCCGATCCAACCACGACCGCCAGCACCGCCGCCGCAAGCAGCGGTCCGCGGCCCTCAGTACTCGATCTTGACCGTGTTCTCATCTATCATCTTCCCCTTGAGCACCGTCTTGCGCTCCGTAGAGAGGTTGCGCACCGTGACGTAGTCGCCCACGTAGCCGTCACGCTTGAGCTCGCCCAGGGCCGTGACCACGAGGCGCGGCGACTCCATGACGATGAGGACACGCCGTCCTCTCTTGATCTTGGTCCTGCCCTCCAGCATGGACTCGCGCAGCACCGTGTTGGCCGCCACCGAGCGCGTGAGCACCTTGCCCACGGCCGCCTTCGTATCCCTAACGGCGCCCTTCGGTATGCGGTCGACCTCCATGAGCGTGCGGTAGAGATCCTCGCGCACGAGCCTCCGCCCCTTCCTGAGCGAACGGGAAGCAGCCACGACGGGGGCGAACGCCCGGACGGTTGTCTCGACCACTACGTCTCGGCCTCGGGGGAACTTGAGCAGGAACACCGACCGGCCGGGCGGCGGCTCGATGGGCACGACCTCTACGGGAGGTGCGGCCGGCAGTGCGGCGTCCGCCTTGAGTGGACCCAGCTCGTACTCCTCCCACGGATAGTGCTCCACGAGATAGCCATTGATCACACCCCTTACGTCCCACGCCGACGCCTGGGCGGCGAAGGAGAGAAGAACCGTCACCTGGATCCCTACAAGCAGCAGGCGGCCCATCGCATCACCTCTTCATGTTGTTGGCCATCTGCAGCATCTCGTCGGCCACTTGGACGGCCTTGGAGTTTATCTCGTAGGCCCGTTGGCTTATGATCATCTGGATCATCTCTTCCACTATGTTGACGCTGCTCATCTCCACGAACCCCTGCGATATGGTGCCCAGTCCGTCGTTGCCGGGGTTGTCGACTATGGGGTCTCCAGAGGCCGCCGTCACCGTGAACAGGCTCTTTCCGATCGACTTCAGGCCGGCCGGGTTTATGAACCGCGCGATCTCTATCTGGCCGACCTCCGTCGGCACTTCGCTTCCAGCCTGTAGAGCGCTCACGATTCCGTCCGACCCTACGGTCACGCTCACCGTATCGGAGGGAAGCGTTATCTCGGGGTCCAGCGGGTAGCCGTCCGAGTTCACTATGCGCCCCTCGCTGTCGAGCTTGAACGCCCCGGCCCGCGTGTAGGCCGTGGTGCCGTCGGGCAGCAGCACCTGGAAGAAGCCGTTGCCCTCTATGACGAGGTCGAGGGGGTTACCCGTGTGGACGAAGTCCCCTTGCTCGAACACCTTCTGTACGGCCACGGGTTTCACGCCGAGCCCTATCTGTATACCGGAAGGTATCTGCAACCCCTCGGCCGACACCGCTCCCGGCGTGCGCAGGTCCTGGTAGACGAGCTCCTGGAAGTCGGCCCTGCTCTTCTTGTAGCCTATGGTGTTCGCGTTCGAGAGGTTGTTGGCGATGACGTCTATGTTGAGGCTCTGCGCCTCCATGCCCGTGGCGGCTATGAACAGCGATTTCAGCATATCGACGTCCCTCCCGTAAGGAGGCCCGCGCTCAGACGCGCGCGACCTCGTTGTTTATCTTGGCCGCGGCCTCGTCGAAGAGCTGTACGGCCTTCTGGTAGCTCTCGAACTCCCTGAGAACGGTGATCATCTTGAACATCTCCATCATCGGGCTCACGTTTGAAGCCTCAAGCACCCCCGTCTTGACCCTTGCTTCCACGGCCGCCGCACGGGCCGGCGAATAGAAGGCGGCCCCACCGACGCGCACCATCTTCGCTCCGGCCGGAAGCGTCACCACTCGTATGGTGTCCACCTCGGCACCGCCGGCACTCACCGTACCGCGACCGTCTATGGCGACGTCGGCGCCGGGCGTCACCTTGATGGGTCGTCCGCGGCGCCCCAGCACCCTGCGGCCAGAACGAGTGACAAGGTAGCCGTCGGCATCCACGACCAGGTCCCCCCGCCGCGTGTACAGCCCTCCCTCGAGGCTTATGAACCCATCACCCTCGACGGCTATATCCAGAGGATTGCCCGTGCGTACCAGGTCGCCGGGAGAAAAATCGATCACCACCGAGCCCACAGCAGGCACCGCTTTCTCCTCGTCGGTCGCCCCGCCGTTTTTCAGCGGAGCTACCTCGAACGCGACGTCGGCTCGTTTGTAGCCCACGGTATCGAGATTCGCCAGGTTCTGCGAGATGACTTCAAACCGCTTCAGCCTGGCTAGGGCGCCGGACAGCACGATGTAGCTTTGCTTGTACATGTCGGATGCATGCGGGCAACCTTCGTGCCATACGAAAACCCCGGTTTCTACAACGCCTTGCACGGCCGCACCGCCGGACAAATAGGGGAAATTTTTCACCCGGCGGGCACTTTTTTCCCGCCCTCCAGGTAGACGCCTATGTTCAGGGCCAGCTCCACCTCGCCGACCGGCATCTCGAGCAGCGCGGCTATGTCGGAGGCGGCCATACCCCTCGAGGCCAGCGCCGCCACCTCCTCGCGGCCCAGCACGTCCCTTGAGACGGGCACTATGGATTCGACCTCTCGGACCAAACTCTCCAGACAGGCTATCCTCTCGTCGGCGGCCCGTATCGCAACTTCCAGCGCGCCCAGCCTCTCCTCCACACGGCGGAGCAACACCGCCCCTGCGCGCAACCCGCTCGAGGCGGCGCGCCCACGGTGTGCAAGCAGGTTGATCGCCACGGCGCATCGAGCTCTGCTTCTCTCACCCATCACCGTTTACCCCCTGGCGACAGCGCCCCCCGTCGGGCGCAGCGTCCTTGGAACGATTCATATCGCAAAACTAAGGTGCAACTCACGTGCCAACTACGAGATGAGCCGCACCCATACACACTGCCCTCTCCGGGCCTATCCCCAACGAAGGACGCGCAAGAGAAGGCCGAGGGGAACATGTACTTTTTTCCCGCAACGAGAACTTTTTTCCCTCCCTAACGCCGGATCCCCAAGCGGGCACCGCCGGCGTCCGTCCCGGCCCCTTCTCCACCCACACCACCTTCTCCCCCGCACCTCAGCACAAGAATGCTCAAGCCTCCATGCAGGCCCTCCTCAACCCCGTCTCAATCGTCCCCCAGCCGCACCGTAACACCCTTTACGTCCTACCCTTTACGTCGCCCGGATCCCCCCTCCCAGCACCACCTCCGTGCGGTGGGGGTCAGCCTCGCCAGAGGGCCCACATCGCCACCTACCCACCGTCGCCGCACCGCCTGCTCCCCTCCGCCCCTTCCCACCGGCCCCGACTTGGCACACCGATTGCTCCAAGCGGAGGGCGTGATCGCGGCAACGACGATCCCATCGACAGAACTTCCCGCGCCGGGCAGAGGGCCGGCGGCAGCCCCCTCGGCATCCCCGGAGGCGGGTGGAAACGGCAGATTCGACATGAACAGTTTGGCAGGGATAGGGGAACAAACCGTCTTCAACCTCATCGACACCCTTGGATCGATAATAGCCGCTTTGTCCCAAAATCCTCACTCACCTTTCAAAGAGGCTGTTGTTGCCGGTGTCCAGGTAAGCCCCCTTCCCCTATCCCCGCATCTAAAAACCGACAACACGACCGACGACGCGACTAAAGAAGAAAAAGAGCGATGGGACGACGGTCGCAAGGCGTCAGCAGTGGTCGGCCCCATTGCACCCGAGGCCACGGCCGTCCCGCACCACGGGACCCCGGCTTCGGAGGCCGCCATCGCGGAAGCACCGACGAACGTGGCTACCACGCCAAGTATCCAGCCGCTCGAGGCATCCGAAAGCGGCGACAAACCAGCCGCGGACGACGGCGTGAAGGTAGAGGGTCCGCATAAGGACGCCGACACCAACCCCCTCTTCTTGGTCGATATCGAGCCGCCGGTGGAAGAAGCGCCTCCTCCGCCGCGCCACACCGACTCGGGCGTGCCCCTGCGTCCTCACGTACCCCCGCCGAGGACCTCCCCACCGGAGGCGAAAGCCGCCGGGCTCCTACGGTCCGAAGCCTATGGTGCGGCGGCCCCCGTGGCCGACCCCGGTCGCCACCGTGGGGCGGAGCACGTGGAGACTGCACCAGGAAGAACATTCCACCACTCCCAGGTACGAGGGGCGCACTCGTTCCCCTTCCACCCGGCCGACGGAGGCACAGAAGCCGCCGAGGCCGCTGGCAGGGGCGCGATGTCGCGCCCCCCGTCCCTATATAACGACGGCTCGGCCTACGAACCTCGGGCGGCCTACTTGTCCAAGGACGGCAGGAACTTCATCGTGTCCCTCGAACCCGAGGGTCTGGGCAAACTGAACATCCACCTCCACCTCCAGAACGGCTCGCTCAACGTCAACATAAACGTTCACCACGACGCGACCAGGGTGCTGCTGCAGAGCAACATCCAGCACATACTGCGCTCCCTCCAAGAAGAGGGGCTCAACGTGGGGGGGCTCAACGTGACCCTACACGACGGCCGATTTGGCGGCGAGTGGGAAAGCCCCGGTGAGAGGCCCCGTTCGGAGGGGGCGGTCGCCTTCCCCACGGAGCGCGGCGCGGCAACGGCGGTGTTGGCGGCGTCGCGCATGTGGAGCTTCCATACGGCGGCCGAGGGGATTGTGAGCATATTCGTATGAATGAGGTGAACCGATGGTCATAGACGGCGTATCCACTGCACAGGTGCGGGCGGCGACGACGGGTGGGGGGACAAACGAACTGGACCGCGACGCGTTCCTCAAGCTGCTTGTCGCACAGTTGCGCAACCAGGACCCGTTGAATCCGCTCGACAACACGGAGTTCACGGCCCAGCTCGCCCAGTTCAGCGCGCTCGAGCGGCTTACGAACATGGACTCCAAGCTGGCCGACCTGGTGTCGCGGCAGGACTCGCTCCAGAATACGCTGGCCCTGACGCTGATAGGCCGCAACGTGGAAGTGGCAGACTCCACCTTCACGCTCGACGGCGAAGGGGCCGAACTGGGATATGTATTGGCCGAAGACGCGGCCGCGGTGAAGATCTCCATATACGATTCCTCGGGCAGGCTGGTGAGGGAGGAGACCATCCACGACGTTCCCGCGGGCAGGAACTCCTTTGCCTGGGACGGCACGGACGGCTCCGGCGAAGCGGTGGCGCCGGGCACGTATCTCTTCACCGTGGATGCCGTCGACGCCGCGGGCGAGACCGTAGGTGCCGAGACGCTCGTGAGCGGCCGCGTCGTCGGACTTACGTTCGACGGCGGTACGGCACAGCTCGTGCTCGAGGGGAACCAGCGCATCCCACTGGGCAAGATCGTCACAATAACGGAAGGAGGTGCCTGAGATGCTGTCCTCACTCTATACTGCACTGAGCGGAATAGACGCAAACGGCGTATACCTCTCGGTGATAGGCGACAACCTGGCCAACATGAACACAATCGGCTTCAAGGCGGGCAGGATATCGTTCTCCGACGTCCTGAGCCAGAGCCTCACCGGCGTGTCGGGCTCGTCGCAGCTAGGCCGTGGGGTGCGTGTCGACCGCACGTCCGTCTCCTTCACCCAGGGCTCGTTCCAGAGCTCGGAGAACGCGCTCGACCTGGCCATCGACGGCGACGGCTTCTTCATCGTAAGGGACGACGGCGTCCAGTACTACACGCGCGCCGGCCAGTTCTCGCTCGACAAGGACGGCAACATCGTAAACCCCAACGGGCTGCGCGTGCAGGGGTTTCTTGCCGACGCGGCGGGCAACTTCTCCGGCGAGCTGAGCGATCTGAAGATAACGACCACGCAGGTCGCCGCGAAGATGACCGAGACGATCGACCTTACGCTCAACCTCGACGCCACGGCCGAGGTTCCGGCGGACCCCTTCACGCTGGACGGAAACTCCGACGGCGTGCTCGACGACCCGGCCAACTACAACGACTCGGCCACCGTCAAGGTCTACGACTCCCAGGGTGAGGCACACGAGATAACGCTCTACTTCGTCAAGACGGGCGACAACTCCTGGGAGGTCCACTACGCCGTCGAGGATCCGGCCAACCCCGGACAGCTGCTCGAGGCCGGCACGCAGACACTCACCTTCAACGTCGACGGCTCGCTCGAGAACGACAACAGCGACACGGCGATCGACTTCGACTTCGGCGCGGCCGTCACCTCGCCGCAGTCGATCACGTTCAACTACGGCACCGGCACCGGCGAGACCCCGCCGGGAAACGGTCTGGACGGCACGACCCAGTTCGCCTCGGCCTTCTCCCTTCTCAGCCTCACCCAGGACGGCTTCCCCACGGGCACGCTCCAGAGCATCGTCGTCTCCCAGGACGGCGTCATCAGCGGGCAGTACTCGAATGGCAGCACACGCGTCATAGGCCGCGTGGCGCTGGCGCGGTTCGTGGCACCGACGGAACTCATAAAGATGGGGGGCAACCTCTACGCCGAGTCGTTCGATTCGGGCCAACCCATCGTAGGGGCGGCGGGCACGTCCGGCCTGGGCCGGGTGCTTTCCAACACGCTCGAGCTCAGCAACGTAGACATAGCCGAGGAGTTCGTCAAGATGATAACAGCCCAGCGGGCCTTCCAGGCCAACGCGCGGACCATCTCGGTTACCGACCAACTGACCCAGGACATAGTGAACATAATACGTTAGAGATCCGCCAACGTTCCTTCAACCCTCCACCTGCCACGGGAGCCGTGAGGATCAACGCTTGACCTTACGGCTCCCCCCCTTACCGATGCGGCCTCTCCGCTGCGAGGTCCCACTTTTTTCCTAAAGTTTTCCCCCGAACGGACGACTACTACCTAGTAGAAGGCCATACGTGCGACATCAAAAGGGGTTTTGGCAGGTGCAGCGATGAAGATAGTTCCCCTCAACGTATTCATCCCTCTCAGGACCGGAGAGGAAAGGATAAGGTCCAAATTGAAGGGCGGCATCATGAGGAACTTGAGCGCTCCCGGCAAAGGGGCACACAACACGGCTGACCGCGTGAGCATTTCGTCCGAGGCGCGAAAGAGGGCGGTGATTGAACTCGCCCACAGCGACATCATGGAGCGCATCAGGAATCCGTACGCCCTCAAGAGAGGCTAGGGGACGAAGGGGAACCGGCCCAGGCGGGGGAAGGAAGGCGAGAGGGCGGCGGCGGGCGACGATGCCGCACACTGCACACCCGAGGGTGCCGGGGTATGGTTACGACCGGCGGGGGTGCCGTGGAGGGGGAATGCGGGCGCGGAGGCCTCCGCGGTGCGGCCGGCAGACCATAACACACAGGCGGGTTACAGATGAACAACACCAGGGTGCTTGTGATCGACGACGAAGCCCTCGTACGGGATGTACTGGCGCACGTCCTCTCCGTGCTGGGGGGCCACGAGGTGGACGTATCCTGCAACGGCGCCGAAGGGCTCAAGAAACTCCAGGACAACCGCTACGACCTGGTGTTCGCCGACCTCTACATGCCCAGGGTGGACGGGATCGAGTTCCTGAAGCGGGCGCACCAGATCGATCCCACGCTCCCGGTGGTGATCATAACGGGTCTGGCCACGGTGGACGACGCCATCGAGGCAATGAAGAACGGGGCGAGCGAGTTCCTGCAGAAACCGTTCGACACCAAGAGTGTGCTGGAGCTCACGGAAAAGCTGCTCGCACGCAGGAAGCTGCTCGACAAGTTGTCAGCAAACGGCGGCGGCGTCGACAACATAAACACCGAGCTGTCCAGGGGGCTGGAGGAGCTGTCACTGTTCCGCGCCCTCAGCGGAGAGTTCGACGACATTTACGACAACGAGGACCTCTATCAGAAGATCGTCGAGACCTCGTCGAAGCTCCTCTCGGTAAGGGATGTCGCCTTCGGCGTCGTGGACGGGCGGCAGCTGAAGATAAAGTGCGCCGTCGGCTGCAAGGTCAAGAGCGACGTCCCGGTGGAGAAGACCTACCTGGAGAAGGTGCTCAAGACCAAACGGCACCTCATAGTAGGCAAGGGAGAGACCAACGTGTTCACGGGGCGGCCGCTCGAGGGGCCGCTGCTGGTCATACCGCTGGTCATACACAACGACACGTTCGGCATGCTTGCCATAGGGAACAAAACCGACGGCACCGAGCTCGTCGAGGAGGAAATCTCTCTGGCCATAGCGCTGGCAAACCGTGTCGTGCTGCGCATAGAGAACAACGCCCTCTACGACTCCATCTACAACAACCTCCTCAACACACTCAGATCGCTCGTCTACATAATCGAGGCCCGCGATCCCTACACCAAACAGCACTCCGAGCGTGTCACGTCTTATGCGATCGAGATCGCCCGCACCATGGGCCTCGGCAACGAGGAGCTCGAGATACTGAAATTCGGCGGTTACCTGCACGACATCGGAAAGATAGGCGTCCGCGACACCATTCTCCTCAAGCCCGGCAAGCTCACGCCCGACGAATGGAGACAGGTCCAGATGCACCCCGTCATAGGGAACAACATAGTCCAGCCCATCCGCTTCCTCGACAGCGAACGCGAAATCATCCTCCACCACCACGAGCGCTACGACGGCAACGGCTACCCGCACGGACTCAAGGCCGAAGAAATCCCCCCGCTGGCGCGCATACTAAGCGTCGCGGACGCCTACGACGCCATGACCTCGTCGCGGGCATACAGACCGGCCAAGTCGCACGCAAGCAGCGTAGAAGAGATACGCCAGTGCGCCGGCTCGCAGTTCGATCCCGACGTGGTCGTGGCCTTCATGGAGACGCTGGCCTCCTTGAGGAAGGCCGGCCCAGAGTGAGCGTCCGCGGCGGCCGTCCGCGCCGCGCGGCGTGGAACTCCACTTGCAGCACCGCGGGGCTGCGCACAGGTGTAAGAGATGTTCGTCCTCTTCGGGATACTGGTCGTAGTGGTCTCCGTTTTCGGCGGGTTCCTGCTCGAGCACGGCAACCCCGCGTTGCTCATCAATCCCGCCGAGATAATCATCATCTTCGGAGCCGCACTGGGCTCGTTCATAATAAGCTCCCAGCCCAAGGTTGTCGCGCTGGTGCTGCGGCAGGTGCTCTCACTCCTCAAATCGAAGTCCTACACGAAGAAGCACTACATGGAGCTGCTCTCGCTCCTATACGAGTTGTTCAACAAGATGAAGAAAGAGGGCGCCATGTACATTGAGGCAGACGTCGAAGAACCCCACAACAGCACCATATTCAAGAAACACCCCGGCATACTCGGCGAACACGACATCCTCAACTTCATCTGCGACAATATCAAGGTCATGATAACCACGAACCCCGACCCGCACGAGCTCGAAAGCCTGATGGAGGTCGAGATCGAGACCCACTTCCACGAGAGTATGCTCCCGGCCAAGAGCATCTCCAAGGTGGCCGACACACTGCCCGGGCTGGGTATCGTGGCGGCCGTCCTCGGAATCATCCTCACCATGGGCAAGATCGACCAGCCTCCCGAGGTGATAGGCCACAGCATCGGCTCGGCGCTGGTGGGAACGTTCCTTGGGGTGTTGATGAGCTACGGCTTCGTGGGCCCGCTGGGGGGGAAGTTCGAGCACCTTGCGGCCGAGACGAAGTCCTATCTGGAGACCATACGCGTGGCCGTGGTGGCGTTCGCCCGCGGCGCCGCCCCGCAGATAGCGGTCGAGTTCGGCCGGCGGGCCGTGCCGATAAAGGACCGACCGCTGTTCAACGAGCTTGAGCGGATGCTGAGAGGTGGGGCGTGAGCAAGGACGACCACAAACACACCGTCATAATAAAGAAGCGCAAGGGTGACGATCACGGCCTCGGCCACAGTGACAGCTGGAAGGTGGCCTACGCAGACTTCGTGACGGCCATGATGGCGTTCTTTCTAGCGCTGTGGCTGATGAGCATGACCGCGCCCGAGAAGAGGGCGCGCGTAGCCCACTACTTCAGACACTTCAGCATATTCGACAAAGGCGGCCAGACGTTCCTCGACAAGAAAGCGAACTCGATACTCCAGGACAAGGGCTCGTCCAGCGACAAGGTGTTCGCCGAAATGTACGGCGCGGCCTCGGGCAAGACATCGCGAGAGGCCGTGCGCAACGCCATAAAGGAGGCCATAGAGAAGAAGCTGGGCGACGTCAAGGACCAGGTCATCCTCGACGTCTTCGAGGGCGGCATACGCATCCAGCTCGTCGACAAGAAGGGAAAACCCATGTTCAAGCTCGGCTCGGCCGAGCCTACCGAGCTCGCCAAGCGCATACTGCGCATCATCGCCGAGAAGATACGCTCCCTGCCAAACCACGTCGTGATTGAGGGCCATACCGACGCCCTGCCCTACCAGTCGGAACACTATACGAACTGGGATCTCTCAACCGAGCGTGCGCTGGCTGCGATGAGGGTGCTCAAGGAGTTCGGATTCAACCCGAAGAAACTCGAGAAGCTGGCGGGCTTCGCCGACACCTCCCCGCTGATAAAGGAAAACCCCCGCGACCCGCGCAACCGACGGATAAGCATACTGGTCCTCTTCGAGAAGAAGGACGGCGATTCGAGTCCCCTCGCCCACGACATCTTCCGCGGTGGGGTCACCATCGTGGGCGCACCGCCCCGGGCAGCACCGCACGGCGCCGCCCCAAGCGGCGAAGAGGCGCCGTCCCCGGATGCCCCCCCGCCCCGGGACTCGGCCCGTGAAGCCCTCGGTCCCGCCCGGCCATGAGCCCGGCTACAAGGGCGCATGATAGGCGGAGCCACCGGTGCAATCGCCGGGTACCGACATCGCCGAGGGCGCCGCACCGGCAGCCCCTCGAGACGGCTCGATACGGGGGGACGGGCATCACGGGGGGCCGGCCCCGGTTGGTTGCGGGAGGCCAAAGGTACGTGGCGACGGATCCGAGGAGTACGGAGGCGGCTGCGGCGGAACGCCGGGCGGGCGGCCGCGGCAAGGGAAACGGGCGGTTGCTTGCCGGAGAGAGTGAACACGCGGCGAGCGCGGCGATGCAATCCCGAGAGGCCGAGGGGTACGACGGACGGAACGGGGCGCCGGGCACGGGCGGGCGACCGCGGCGGCGGGCCGGAGCTGGGACGCGTGGACGGGCGGCTAAGGAAGAAGCCGCTACAAGTCGAGCTTCACCTTGAGCCTAAGCAGCGCTTGGTTGTGGAGCTGTGATATCCTGCCCTCCGTGAGGCCCAGCACCTGGCTTATCTCCTTCATCGTCATCTCCTCCCAATAGTAGAGGGCCAGCACGTACTTCTCCTTCTCGGGGAGGTTCTCGATGTGGGTGGCCAGCAGCTCCTTCATCATGCTCTCCTCGATCACCTGCGAGACGGGCTTGTAGTTGGGATCGGGTATCGAGTCGGTCGAGTCGCCTTTCTCCTCACCGCTTCCTCCGCCTCTATGGGCGGTGGGTCCGTACCTGTAGGAGAACTCCATGTTGGCGCTCTGGGCCACCTTGTAATAGTCGTCCAGTGTTATGCCCAGCTTTTCGGCCACTTCCTCCGGCTCGGGCGGACGGCCGAGCTCGTTCTCCAGCGAGGCGTACGCCTCCTTGAGTTCCTTTATCTTCTTCTGCATCGACTTGGGTATCCAGTTCACCGATCTCAGCTCGTCGAGCATCGCCCCACGTATGCGCGCCTCGACGAAGGTGCCCAGCTTTGCCACGCCCTCGCGGTAGCGCTGCAAGGCGTCGAGCAACCCCATGATCCCCGCACTCTGGAGGTCCTCGACGTCGAGCGAGGGCGGTAGTCTCCAAGCAAGCCTCTGGGCCGTGTACTTTATGAAGGGGAGAAACTGTTTTATTATCCTCTCCTTCTCCGCCTCCGTAAGCCGCCTGCTGTACGCCGTCTTAGCCTTCATCTTCCTCACTTCCCTCTTCAAGCCAGCCCGAGGAGGAGCCGCCCAACATGTCGCTCAAGAAGAACTGGAGCTTGCCCTTGACCTCGGGTTCCATGGCGGCAATCTTGGGAGCTATCTCCGATATCCTGCGGGCGGCCGGGCAATCGGGATAGAGCTCCACGTAGGTCCTCTGCCGCATCACGGACCGCTTGACGTAGTCGTCGTAGGGGATATAGCCCAGGGAATTGAGCGACAGGTTAAGAAACCTCTCGGTAGCAAGCGAGAGGTGGCGGAACACCCTGAGGCCGTCCTCGTCCCCTTTCTCGAAGTTGACGATCACGTGGAAGTCCTTCTCCATGTACCTGAGGAAGAGCAGCTTTATAAGCGCGTAGCCGTCCGTGATCGATGTGGGCTCGGGGGAGACGACGAGCACGATCTCCTGGGCCGTGTGGCAGAAGAACGTCACGTTGTCCGAGATTCCCGGCGACGTGTCGATGAGCAGTATGTCGATGGGCTCCTCGTAGGACTCGAACGCCTCGAGCATGCGCAGCTTCTGGAACTCGTCGAGCCGCGTCAGCTCCTGAATGCCGCTGCTTGCAGGCACGATCTTTATCCCGCACGGGCCTTCGACCACCACCTCCTCAAGCACCTTCTCACCGCTCAACACGTGCTGGAGGTTGTACTTGGGCGCAAGCTGCAACAGGATGTCGATGTTGCTGAGCCCCAGGTCGGCGTCCAGCACCATGACGTTCTTACCCATTCTGCTCAGCGCCACGGCGAGGTTGGCCACGATGGTGGTCTTGCCCACTCCTCCCTTGCCGCTTGTTATGGTCACCGTCTTTACCCGTCGTCTTGTGTGCGGTCTGTCGTTCATCATCGTTGAACCGTCCCGTGGTTGAGTATGAGATTGACGAGCCTCTCCCGCGTGGGGAACTCTATGTCGAACGGCACCACTTGGCCCGTGGTGATGTAGGCCACTGGCTTGCCCGCGGCCACGATCGTGTTGTAGAGCGCACCGCAACGAGCCGCCTCGTCCACCTTGGTGAAGGCGATGCAGTCGATGGGAAGGGCCGAGTAGCGCTCCAGCGCGCAGAGGGCGAACTGGCCGTCGTAGTTGGCACCCATGAGCAGGTGGAGCTCGAGGCCGAGTCCCCATCCCTCCACGCGGCCCTTGAGCGATTCGACGCCGCGGGCCAGCTCGCCGACGTAATCCCCCCGCTTGGGGTTGCGCCCCGTGGTGTCGACGAAGACGACGTCACGCGTGCGGGCGAACTCGGCGAGCTTGTGGCGAAGCTGGGCGAAGTCGGTTACTATGGCCATCGGCACGCCCAGCACGCGGGCGTAAACCCTTATCTGCTCTACGGCCCCTATGCGGTGGCAATCGGTGCTTATGATGGCCACCTTCTTGCCCTCCCTTATGGCGTGAGCCGTGAGCTTGGCGATGGTGGTGGTCTTCCCTACTCCGGTGGGCCCCACCACCATGACGGCCTTGCCCTCGAAGTCCCTGCCCCTTACCTTTATGTCTCTGGCGATGAGTGAGGGAACCTCGTCCATCGCCTCGGCGCTGCCGCTCAAGCGTAGCGAGAGCTCCTCGTCGACGGCGCGACGGCGCAGGAATTCGTATATCCTCTTCTTGCGCTCGGGCAGCGAGATCTCAAGGCCGCGGTTTTGCATGAGCGATATCATCTCCCGGAGGGCCCTTATCTCGCCCACTATCTCGTTCGCCGCCCTCCCCTCAGCGTCACGGCCTCCGCCGCCGCCCGCCGTTGCGGTCTGTCGCTTCGTGCCGCCCAGCTCGTAGTCGACCGCGGCCGTCACCTCGACGTAGGGCGCACCATCCCTTGGCTCCTCGCTCGACAGTATGATCGCCTCCTCGCCGAACTCCCTCCTTACCAGTTCCAAAGCCTCGGCGAAATTTCTCGCTCTGAATCTACGCACCTTCATCGCCGACCACTCCTACGATCTGGGTCTTGGCCGAGGGGTGCACCTCGGCGCTGGACAACACAACCAGCGAGGGGAGGAACTTCTCCGTTATACGCCGCAGCGTCCTTCGCGCATCGGCCGAGCACAACAGAACCGGCGTAGCCCCACCGAAGGCGTCCGGCGAGAAAGACCTCTTGATGGCCGCTGCCACACGTCCTACAAGCCCCCCGTCCACGGTTCCCGAGGCGGCGGCCTCCACTATCTCCCTGTCCAGCGCCGCATCGAGCACCATTGCGTAGAGCACCCCGTCGGGGGCGACGTAGAGGCTGGTTATCTGCCGTGCCAGGGCCTGTCTCACCCGCTCGGTCAGCACGTCGATCTCCTTTACGGTGGGCGCGTGATCGAGCAGGGCCTCCAGGATGGTGACCAGGTCCCTTACGGGTATCCTCTCGCGCAGCAGGTTCTGCAGTACCCTCTGTACGCCTCCCAGCGTGAGGTTCGAGGGGACCAGTTCGTCCACAAGCTTGGGGTACCTCTCGGCCACGGCGTCCAGCATGGCCTGGACGTCCGAGCGCGAAAGCAGCTCCCAGGCGTGGCGCCTTACGACCTCGGCCACGTGCGTGACGATGGTGGTCTGGACGTCAACGACCGTGTAGCCCGCCCGCTGGGCCTCGTCGACCTTGTCCTCGGCCACCCACAACGCCGGCAGGCCGAAGGCGGGCTCGGTCGTGGGTATGCCCTCCACTTCGCCCTCGCCTTCGGCCCTTATGGCGAGCCAGTAGCCCATCATCACCTCGCCCTTGGCCACCTCCACGCCCTTCAGCAGTATGCGGTACTGATGTGGGTTGAGCTGCAGGTTGTCCTTTATATGTATGGGTGCCACGACGAATCCCAGCTCGGTGGCTATCTGCCGCCTCATCTCCCTTATCTTGGCCAGCAGATCGGCGTCGTCCCTCTCGACGAGCGATATCAGCCCGAACCCTATCTCCAGCGTGAGGGGCTCGACCTCGACGAAGTGCTCGATGGGCTGCTCCACCTCGGCCTCCGTTGTCTCGGCCGCCGTCTCCTCCCGGCGAGGAATGCGCCCTACAAGATATGCCGTGGCGCCCAACGCCGAGGCCAGAAGCACGAAGGGAAGCGTCGGTATGCCCGGCACAAGGCCGAGCACGAACACGATGGCGGCCGTCGTGGCGAGCGCCTTGGGGTTGAACAGCACCTGGCGTGTGATCTCGACCCCGAAATCCGTATCGGCGCTGGCGCGGCTCACCACTATTCCGGCCGCAGTCGATATGAGCAGGCTCGGTATCTGTGAGACCAGGCCGTCGCCTATTGTGAGGATGGTGAACGTCCGCGCAGCATCGCCCACCGACATCGAGTGCTGGGCCATGCCTATGACCAGGCCGCCCACGATGTTTATGACCATTATCACCAGTCCTACGACGGCGTCCCCCTTTACGAATTTGCTCGCCCCGTCCATGGCCCCGTAGAAGTCGGCCTCGTGCGATATGAGCTCCCTGCGCCTGCGGGCCTCGGCCTCGTCGATGATGCCGGCGTTGAGGTCGGCGTCGATGGCCATCTGCTTGCCGGGCATTGCGTCCAGTATGAAGCGGGCGGCCACCTCGGCTATCCTGCCGGCGCCCTTGGTGATGACGACGTAGTTTATGACGACCAGTATGAGGAAGACGACGAAACCGACGACATAGTTACCGCCCACGACGAAGCTTCCAAACGAGCGTATGACGCCGCCGGCGGCGTCCGTCCCCTCGGCGCCGCGCAGTAGGATGAGCCTGGTGGAGGCGACGTTGAGCGACAGCCTGAACAGGGTGACGATGAGCAGCAGCGAGGGGAAGATGGAGAAGTCGAGCGGCTTGGTTATGTAGATGCTCGTGAGCAGTATCACTATGGAGACCGAGATCGACAGCGAAAGCAGCACGTCGAGCACGGCCGGCGGGACGGGGATCATCATGATCCCCAGCAACCCCACGACGGCCACGGCCACGAAGTTCTCTCTCCGGAACTGCAGTACGGCGTTCATCCTTCGTTCCCAAGCCTCCAAATGTCGGCCAGGACCTTGGCCACGGCCCTGTAGAGCTCTTCGGGGATCAGCGAGCCCACCTCGAGACCGTAGAGCGCCCTTGCGAGCGAGCGGTTCTCATAGAGCGGCACGCCGTGGCGGCGTGCTATGCGCACGATGGTCTCGGCCACGTGGCCCGCACCCTTTGCGACGACGCGCGGAGCCGCCATCTCGTCGCGCACGTAGCGAAGCGCCACGGCCAGGTGGGTGGGGTTGGTCACGACGACCGTAGCCGTGGGGACGGCCTGCATCATGCGCTGTCGCGCCCGCTCCTTCTGCAGGCTCTTTACGCGCGACTTCACCACCGGGTCCCCTTCCTGCTCCTTGAGCTCCTCTTTCACCTCCTGCTTCGTCATCCTTATCGACCGCTCGAACCTCCATCGCTCGAGGGCGTAGTCGGCGAGCGATACGAGGAAGAACACGCCGAAGGAGGCGAACACGTACTTGGCCACCAGCACGCGCGAGAGCGATTCGATCGAGCGGAAGGGCAGTGCCGGAAGAAAGGGCAGCACGCCGAGGGCGCTCCGCACGATGAGATAGAACACCACGCACCCCAGCGTGAACTTGACGACGTTCTTTACGAACCCAAGTACGCCGGCGAGCGAGAAAAGCTTCTTGAGCCCCTCGAGCGGATTCACCCTTTCGAGGTCGAACCCCGGCGCCTTGAGAACGAGCCCCCCCTGCAGCAGGTTCGCGGCCACCGAGAACGCCACGGCCGACACCAGCAAGGGGGCAACGATCAGCGCGGCCCTGGGAAAGGCCACCCGGGCCGCGTAAGATGGAGCCGTATCGGGCGCAACCGAGAGCATATCCCTCATCAACTCCAAGAGGCCGTCCAGCATCGACCCTCCGGCAAGGAACATCACCAGCATCAGCCCTCCCGTACTCACCATGGCCACGAGCTCGCGGCTCCGGGGGACGGAGCCCTGCTCCCGCACCTTCTCGTGCTTGCGCGGCGTGGCCTTCTCCGTTCTCTCCTGTCCGCCCTCGGCCATCACTTAACCCCCGCGGCCCTCACGGCATTCATCATCTCATCCCTCATGACCCCGAACTGCGCGTCGGTCACGGCCACCACCACGCCCACGCCCACCGTCATCACAATCAGTCCCACCGCGATGTAGAGGGGAAAGCCCACGAAGAAAACGTTTATCTGCGGCGCCAGCCTGTAGATGAAGCCGAGCACCAGGTTGGTGACGAGCATCATCACCACCACGGGCGCACTCACCTTGAGCGCAAGGACGAACATACGTGCGGCCACGCCCACCACCACAGAGCCCAGGGCGCGGACATCCACCCCGCCGCCCGGCACCCACCGGTAGCTGTCGACGAATACGTAAAGCAGGTCGTGGTGGGCGTCGGTCACGAGGAACACCAGCATGGCCAGCAGCGCGTAGAATCTCGCCACTTCGGTCGACTGGCCGAACTCCGGGTTGAACACCGCCGGCGACCCCAGTGCCATGGCCGTACTTATCACGTGCGCCCCGGTCTCGACGCCGAAGAAAACGAACCTTGCGATGAAACCCAGGGCGGCCCCGAGTACCACCTCGCGCACCAGCAGGACGGCGATGCCGTCGGCGGCAACGGGGGCGTCTACGACGGGGGCAAGTACGACCGCCAAGGCGAGGACGAACCCGATCTTGAACTGGGCCGGCACGGTTTGGCTGCCGTAGAAGGGCGTCATCGCAAGGAACACCCCTCCCCTCAGCAGCACGAGGAGGAACGAGGCGAAGTAGGTCGAAAAAAGCTGGTCGACGTAGTTCATGTAGTTCATCTTGCGTAGAGCGGTATGTTTTCTATCAACCTCACGGTGAACGAGATCATCACCCTCGCTATCCAAGGCGAAAGCAGAAACAGGCACAGCAGTACGGCCACTATCTTGGGTACGAAGGTAAGTGTGAACTCCTGTATCTGGGTTATTGCCTGCAGGAAACCTATCAGCAGGCCCAGCACGAGGCTCACCACAAGAGCGGGGCCAGCCACCAACAGCACGGTGACCAATGCGTCGTGGAATATGTCTCTTACCAAATCGAGCGTCATAGGAAACTCCTCACCAATGAGCCCACCACCAGGTGCCAACCGTCCACGAGTACGAACAGGATGAGCTTAAACGGCAGCGAAATGAGCACCGGTGGAAGCATCATCATCCCCAGCGAAAGCAGTATGCTGGAGACCACTAAGTCGATGATCACGAACGGCAGGAAAAGCAGGAACCCTATCTCGAACGCCGTCTTGAGCTCGCTCACGACGAACGCCGGCACCACTATCCTTAGTCCCAGGTCCCATGCCTTCTCGGGAGGCTTCTGACCGGCCAACCGCAGCATAAGCGCGATGTCGCTCTCACGGGTCTGCTTCAACATGAACCCCTTTATCGGTGAGGCAGCCCGGTGGAACGCCTCTTCTAGCGTGATTTCGTCGCTGAGATAAGGTTTGAGCGAGACCTGCATGAGGCGGTCGAACGTCGGGGCCATGACGAAGAATGTGAGGAACAGCGCAAGCCCTATGATCACCTGGTTGGGCGGGATCTGCTGCCCCCCGATGGCCTGCCTGAGGAAAGAGAGCACTATCACTATCCGCGTGAACGAGGTAAACATGATGAGCACGGCCGGAATGAAGGAGAAGAAGCTTATTATGAGGAACGTATCGATAACCGGATCGCCCAGCTTCATCCCTGCGTCCTCCTCCTGCAAGCGTTCCTTAGGGTTCTGAGGAACAGCCCTCCCCCGGCGTCGTCGCCCTCACCGCAGGCCCCCTCGAATCCCGCGCCGTCGAGCGTCTTGATAAGCGTCACCCCCCCGGGTGTGACACCCAGCACGAGCACCTCGCCTCCTATCCTTACGAGCGATATCCCCACGCGGGCGCCCAGCGGCTGATAGGCAAGAACCCGGATGGCGTTTCCCCCCGTGGCCCTCGTGCGCAGAAAGAGGCCCAGCACCACTATCAACCCCACGACACCGGCCAGAACGAGCAATACGTGTACGTAGGCCCCGGTCATCTGAACTGCCTCAACCTCTCTTCGGGTGTCGCGATCTCCACCACACGCACCCCATACTTCTCGTCGACGGCAACGACCTCGCCGCGGGCTATGAGCCTCCCGTTCACCAGTATGTCCATGGGCTCGCCCGCCAGCTTCTCGAGCTCTATGACCGAGCCCTCACCGACGGCCAGGATCTCCCTGATTGTCATCTTTGTAGCACCCAGCTCCACACTCACCCGCACCGGGATACCCAGCAGGAACCCCAGCCCCCGGCGCTTGTCGCCGCCTGCACCCGTACCATCGCCCGCCCCCTTCGGAGGAGGCGCGTCCCCGGGAGCCGTGCCCCCAGTCTCTTCAGCCGCCGTATTCCTCGTTGTTACACCTTCCTGCTCGCTCATCCGTTCTTTCCTCCTCACGTGGCTACAGTATCGACGTCACACGCACGGCGTGGCTGCCGCGGCTTATCCCGGTCGTACCCTTGAACGCCGGTACACCCTCCACACACACCTCAACCTCCTCGTCGAGCGGGACGTAGAGGTTTATGGTGTTGCCCACCTCGAGGCCGATCAGCTCTTCGAGCTTGAGCTCGACCCCGCCGATCTCCACCCGCACCAGCAGCGGGGTCTCGAGCAGCACCTCGGCCATTCGCTCCTCCATCACGTCCTCTTCCGGGCCGCCGGCGGCTGGCTCGGCCTCCTCCGCATAGAGCTTCTCGCGCAGGGACTCGACGGCTGCAAGCGGTATGCAGACGAAGAACTCCTCCTCAAGGGAGGCGAGCTTAATGGAGAACGCTGCCTCTATAACCTCTTCGGCAGACGATACCACTCCGGTGAGCTCCGAGCTCGCTTCGATCCTCTCCAGCGAGAACTCGATCCTCCCCAATCCCTCCCATGCACGCGACAGGTCGGCGAGCACGAGCCGGGCGAACCGGCCAAGGACGTGAAGCTCTATCTCCGTGAATCCCTGCTCCCTCTCCACCGGCGGGCCGCCGTCTTCTGCGCCTCCAAAGAACAGCTCCACCACCTTGAGCACCAGCGGGGCAGGAAATACGGCCAGCCCCCTGCCGGCTGCGTCCCCGCCGGCCCGGAACACGACTACGGCCGAAGAAGGGGCTATGCGCTCGCGGAAGCGGGCGAACTCGACGACGCCCGCGCGGCGTGCCGCGGCCACGCATGGTACGGAGAGGAGGCCCGATGCGGAATCACGTACGAGCTTGACGAACCTCTTGTTGACCAGCTCGAGCCCCGGCATCTTGCTCCGCTCGATACGGTTCTCACCCACCAAGTCGTAGGGCTCGACGGTGCGGCCCTCAAAGCGGTCGGGAACGTGCGTGTCGACCTCGCCGCCCTCGAGCGCACTCAGTAGAAGCTCCACCTCGTCCTTAGACAGGATTTCATTCATTGGGTTACGAACTCCGTAAAGTAGAGGTTGGTGAACACCTTCTTCCCAATAACGTTGTTCGCCCGCAATAGGATCTCATCCTTGAGGTGAAGCTTCCCCTCAGGGGTGGATATGGAAGCAACGGACTTGCTGCTCACGAAGGTTATGATGGCGTCCAAGAGCTGCGGCGTCCTCTTGTCCACCAAGTCCTTGTAGGCAGGGGAGGCGAGCTCGAACGCGACGTGGAGCTTAAGATATCTGCCCTGTTCCTTTAGATTAAGGACCAGCGGCTGCAGCGATACCAGCTCGCTTTCGCCTCCACCGTGCTCGACCTTCTCCGAGGCCTCGGCCTCCTCGGGCGCCTTGGCCCCCAAGAACTTCTTGTATCCGAAGAAACCGCCGCCCCCTCCGAGAAGCGCCAAAACGAGGGCCACGACGAGTATCTTCTTCTTCCCGCCGCCTCCACTCTCGGCCTCCTCCCCCCCTCGAACCGGGTCGGTCCCCTCAACAAGATCGGTATCGGGTGTCAGTTCCACCATTGCGGCATTCCTCCTTTCGGCCGCCTATATTGCAGGAAACGTGCCTGCAAAGCAGCCGCTCATGAGAAAAAAACGTCAAATTTTCGACAAAATATCGGCTTGTTATGTCGAATTCCCAACGTTTGACTTTAATTGACTTAAACCACTACTCAAGAAATGCTGCCCTCTTCCCTGTTCACCCTTGTATACGAATATATTTTGGACGCATAATTTATTAACGGCTTAACGCATTGGTGCAAACCGTTTGTCGGTGGTAGTGGCTCGAAATTTGCACTTATGGTACAAATGCCGATCGCTGAGCAACTGTTGTTGCCAGATCAAAGGTGAGGAGAATGGGTATGACAGGTTTCGACTCGTCTTGACGAACAGCCAACACAAATTCGGATCTTGGGACCGATCCGTAAGAGACGAAAAGCTGGAGGAGGATGGTTGGCCACGGAGGGGTAGTCGATGCGTGCACGGTCGAGCCGGAGCGCCGCACCCTAAGAGGACGGCGGCCTGAGAGGAAGGACGAACGGCCCCAGGGGTGTCCAACGCCGCTCCCGTAGCCGCCCGGCAGTCCGAGTCCACAACGAACCTTCCCCCGTCAGGGGGAGTACTCGCGGCGGCCGCCGTGAGGACGACGTTCGTGTCCCTTGATCCAGTCAGGTGCGCGTGGGATCCACGCACTCCGGATCCCTCGAGGGGGGTTACGTCCGGCGACGGCGAGCCGGCGGCCGAGAACGCCCCGACCGCGGTAGAGCAGCGGAGCGAGGTCCCACCGCCTCGGACAACCCATCCTATGCGGCAGCAAAGAGGTTGCACGTATGAACACAAACGTCGAGAAGAAAATACGGTCTCTAAATCCAAAAGCGGTGCACCGGTGGCAGACCTGTTTGGGCGGCCCTGGGGAGTGGAGCACCGAAGCAACTACTCTTCGGTCGCGTGCTCCGAAACACACGGGGGCCGGGCACCCGCTACGCAGCCTGCCGCGGCAGGGACATGGAGTGCAAACTGGTTCCTAAACACACCGCCTACTACGATGAGCGCTGTTGCCGGTAAGAAGGGAATGGGAATCGGGCCGGGGGGGATAATAGGGGTATCGCCCGCCATGGAGAGGGTGTTCGAACTCGTGGAACGTACGGCTCCGTCCGATTGCTCCATACTGATCACGGGCGAGAACGGCACGGGAAAGGAGCTTCTGGCAAAGACCATCCACCGCCTGAGCCCCCGCCGCCGCGGCCCGTTCGTACCGATAAACTGCGCCGCCATACCGGAGGGGCTCGTTGAATCGGAGCTGTTCGGCCACGAGAAGGGCTCCTTCACCGGTGCGCTCAACAGCCGCAGGGGACGGTTCGAGCTCGCCCACCGGGGCACGCTCTTTCTGGACGAGATAGGCGATCTTGACGTATCAATGCAGGCCAAGCTACTGCGAGTATTGCAGGAGAGGGAGTTCCAGCGCGTCGGAGGAACGGACACCATTCGTGTTGACGTGCGCATCGTTGCCGCAACGAATCAGGATCTGGACGGGCTCATCAAGGAAAGGAAGTTCCGCCAGGACCTGTTCTACAGGTTGAACGTCGTGGAGATAAAGCTGCCTCCCCTGCGCGAGCGCAAGGAGGACATCTCGCTCCTTCTAGCCCACTTCTTAGAGGAGTTCTCACGCAAGATGCAGAGGACGCCGCCCACATTCACCGAGGAGGTTCGCAGGTGTCTGGCCGCATACCCTTGGCCGGGCAACGTGAGGGAGATGAGGAATCTCATCGAAAGCCTCATGATACTGGTGCAGAAGGATGTAGTGACGCCCGAGGACCTGCCGGAGAGGTTCCGGTCCTACTGCGATCACGGCAAAGGCGGCGGAACCAGGGGCGACGTGGAGACGCTCTGTCATCTCCTGAACGGCACAGAAATTCCGGATGAAGGCATAGATCTATCGCAGGCGATCAACGTCGCCGAGAGGACCATAATCCTCAAGGCGCTCAAGAAGGCCGGCGGCAGGAAGAGCCGTGCCGCCGGGCTCCTCGGTATCAAGAGAACGACGCTCATACACAAGATGAAGCGCATGGGACTCGCATAGGACCGAGGGGGGGTTGGCACGGTTATTGCCATTTACGGACGGCACACCATGATGAGACGGGTTTTCGTCACTATTTTGACGCTTCTTCTGCCGGCGGCGGCCGCGGCATCGGAGGGTGCGCCGCCGCAAGGTGTGACGGCCGCCGTCGAGCGCTTCCTCGCCGACGGGTGGAACTCCAGAGCTCTCCGTCTTCTCGAGAGAACCGTGCCGGAGGAGAGGGAATTCGCCTACTTCCACTACCTCTACGGCGAGACGCTCACCTCCGTAGGCAGACACTACGAGGCCGTACCCCATTTCATGCTGGCCCACGTCTTCGGCACCAAGCGCTCGCTCAGGGAACGGGCACTCCTCGCACGGGGACTCGCCTACGAGCGGGCCGGACTGCACGAGGAGGCGGCGGCCACGTTGAGGCTGTTCTTTGCCCTATACCCGCGCTCACCCCTCCTCGAGGAGGCCCATGTCGCCATGGGGAGGGCCCTCTACGGCATGGGCCGCTACGATGATGCGATCGGCGAGTTCGACCGCGCCCCCTCCTCGCCGGAGGCGATGTTCTGGAAAGCGGCCGCCCTCCACGCCAAAGGGGAAGTGATGCGTGCCAACGACCTGTTCGTCCCGCTTGCGGCCCGCTATCCGCGTTACGTACGGCAATCGCCCGCCCTGCAGTACGTGATAGGAGAAAACTTGAGGGCGGCCGGCAGGGTAGAGGACGCGAAGATATACCTCAGCTCCGTGGCCGGGACGGCCCACGACGCGCGCTTGGCCGCCCGGGCCAGACTGTCGCTCGCCCACATATACCGCCGCGAGGGCGACGACGCCAGCGCCCTGGCACTGCTCCGCGAGGCCGCCCTCTCGCCCGATGCCGACGTCGCCGCACGGGCACTCTTGCTCACGGGACTCATCCACATGGAGAGCGGTCGCCTCGCCGAGGCAAAGCTCGCTTTCGAGAGGGTGCGGGCGCTCTACCCCTTCGGCCGACCGTACGAGCGCGCCTCGCTCCTTCTGGCCGAGGCCCAGAGGAGAGAAGGCGACTGGCGCCGGTCTCTGACGACGCTGGGCGGGTTGTTGCTTGCAACGCCTCCCCCACTCGAGGCCGTCGAAGGCCTCTGGGCCGTAATGGACCAGCTGCTCGGGCGCCGTGACGAGGAGGCCGTGGCCGAGGTGTGGAACCGCTATGGTTCTCTTCTGCTTGAGGCATCCGACGCCGAGAAGCTGCTCGCGGTGGCCCATCTGTTGAAGTCGCACGGAGAGCCTTTTGTGGCCATCTGTACGCGGCTTGAAAAGAGGGGACCCGAGGAGATCAGAAGAAGGTGCAGCATCGAGCTCGCCTCCCTCTTCCTCGACGTAGGCGACACCGAGGCGGCCGCCCCATACGTGGCCTCGCTCGCCCGTCCTCGGGACGCCGAGGCCGTCCTGCTGGAAGCGCGCCTACAGATGGCGCGCGGCCGCTACGAGCGCGCGGCACGGCTGTTGCTCGCCCACAGGGTCGATGCCCCCCTGGCGGCCGCCCTGTGGGAGGAGCTGCTGCCCCGCCTTGAGGAGAGGGACGGCGCCGATACGATGCGCATTGCACAAGCGCTCGAGCCCCTGCTGAGTGGGGGCAACTCCACCCTCAGCGCCAGGCTAGCCGACCTGCTCTACGTCGACGGCCGATGGGGGCTCGCCGTACGATTCTACACCATGGCTGCGGCATCTTCGGCGGCGGACGTACGCACGCGCCCCAGGGGGCGCGGAAGGACGCCGATGGGCGACGGCGAGTGGTCGGCCTACATGGCCCGGCGAGCCGCGGCCTCGATGGAAGGGGTAGACGAAGACTTCCAGAGCGGGGCGTACGAAAAGCCGGCCTCTGCGCTGCTCAAGCGGGCCATACAGCTGGACGAGAGGGAACGCAGGCTCGAGGCACTGATGAAGGAGGAGATGTGATGGACATCGACCGCCTCAACGAAGCGTTCGAGAACTTCACCACGGCGTCCAAGCACCTGGAGAGCTACTACTCGGCGCTTCTCGAGAAGGTGCGCCATCTGACGACCGAGCTTGAGAGAAAGAACCGCCGGCTAGAAGAGGCGCTGGCCGAAGCCGAACGGAGCAGGGAGTACCTGAGGGCCGTCCTCTACAACATCGAGGACGCCGTGGTCGTACTCGATTCCGACAACAGGATAACTATGATCAACGGCTCGGCCCAACGTATGTTGGGCCTCGACGGCCGTACCGCCTTGGGGCGGCCGTTCGATGCCGAGAGTCTAGGGCTCGTGCGGCGCGGCCCTGAGACGGTGTTGCAGACCAGCGAAGGACCCCGCTACGTACTGATCTCTGATTCGGCCATCCGCGACGACGAGAACCGACGGCGCGGAAGGGTGGTGCTGATAAAGGATGTAACCAGGATAAAGGAGCTTACGACGGAGCACGAGAGGAACCAGCGGCTCATCGCCATGGGCGAGATGGCTTCGAGGCTAGCCCACGAGATAAGGAACTCGCTTTGCAGCATCGAGCTGCTCTCAAACGTACTGGAGAAGGAGCTGGCCGGCACGCCACAGGAACGGCTCGTACTCGGCATAGGGGCCGGCATAGGCAGCCTCAACAACGTGCTTGCCAACATGCTCTCCTTCGTAAGCACCCACCGGCCGCGCAAACAGACCCACAACCTCGAGGCCCTCGTCGACGAGTGCCTGGAGAAGCTAGCTCCCCTGTTCGACGCGCGCGATCTCGGCCTCACAAAGCGTCTCGAAGCGGACATCGTCTGGGCCGACGCCGAGCTCACGAAACAGGTGCTGCTCAACCTTCTCATAAACGCCATCCAGGCCGTAGACGGCGGCGGCACCATCTGCGTGCGCTCGCGTTGCGAGCCCGCGTGGACGGTGATCGAGGTGGTGGACGACGGCGTGGGAATAGCCGACGAGGCCCTCGAGAGGATCTTCGATCCATTCTACACCACCAAGGAAGGGGGCACGGGACTCGGGCTTACAATATCGCTCAACCTCATCCAGCAGCAGGGCGGCCAGATCAGGGTGTCGAGCCAGAAAGGCAAGGGCACCGCGGTGGCCGTATACCTGCCTCGGCCGCAAGCGGAGGTATAGAGATGAGATCCACAGAAGCCGACATATTGGTGGTGGACGACGATCCCCAGATGAGGCTCGCCCTCACGGAGGCCATAGCCAAGCTGGGCTACTCGGTGGAGGCCGTGCACTCCGGATACGACGCCATCGAGCGGGTACGCAAGCGCGACTACTCGCTTCTCATCACCGACATGAAGATGCCCGATATGGACGGGCTCACCCTGACGCGACGGGTGAAGGCACTGTCGGCCGGCACGCCCGTCGTCGTCATCACGGCCTACGGCTCCATCGAGAACGCCGTCGAGGTCCTCAAGGCCGGGGCGGCCGACTACCTGATGAAGCCTTTCTCGTTCGAGGCGCTCGGCACGACGGTGGAATCGGTGATGTTGAAACAGCTGCCCCATGGTGAGATAGTGACCGACAACCCGCGGATGAAGAAGATCGTGGCCCTGTGCCGTGAGCTTGCGGCCACAGACATCACGGTTCTCATCTACGGCGAGAGCGGCACGGGCAAGGAGCTGCTTGCGAACTTCATCCATCGCGCGAGCTCGCGGGCCGGCATGCCGTTTGTGGCCGTCAACTGCGCCGCCATTCCGGAGAACCTGCTGGAGTCGGAGCTGTTCGGCCACGAGAAGGGGGCCTTCACCGGTGCGACCGAGCGCAGGGAGGGAAAGTTCGAGCTGGCCAACGGAGGCACGTTGCTGCTCGACGAGGTGGGCGAGATACCACTGGGGCTGCAGGCCAAACTGCTGCGCGTCTTGCAGGAGAAAGAGATCGACAGACTGGGCGGCAGGAACCCCATACCTATCGACACACGCATCATAGCGACGACCAACAGGGATCTCCTCAGAGAGACGACAAACGGCACGTTTCGTGAAGACCTGTACTACAGGCTGAGCGTGTTCCCCATCAAGGTGCCACCGCTGAGGGAGCGCCCCGAGGACATACCGCTTCTGGCCGAGCACTTCCTGCGTCGGTTCAACGCCAGCGTGGGCAAGAACATAACCGACATATCGCCCCAGGCCAGGCGCAAGCTGCTCCGCCATCCCTGGCGCGGCAACGTGCGGGAACTCGAGAACGCCATACAGCGGGCCGTGTTCCTCTGTAAGGGCGAGACGCTGGAGGAGGAGCACCTGATGCTCGATGAGCCGGCCGCCGGCGATCACGCCCCTGCCATCATCGGCGGCACGGTCGAAGACATGGAGAGGACGCTCATCCTGAAGACTCTGGAGGAGGTGCGGGGGAACAAGACCGAGGCGGCCAGATTGCTGGGCATAAGCGTGCGGACGATAAGGAACAAGCTCAAGAAGTACGGGAAGACCTTTCCGCTCGAGGAAAAATTTGCCGGCTGAACGTCGCCCCGACCCACGCTGAGACGGGCACGGGACTTGCCGTTCCACACGGCGGTAAGAGGTGACCGCAGATGGATATAACGGCCACACTGGAAGAAATGATGCGCTATGCGGTGTCCAGACACCGGCTGTTGCTGGCGAACATAGCCAACGCCGACACCCCGGGCTACAAAGGGCGCGACCTGGCGTTCCGGGCCGAGCTCGGCCGGGCTGACCTCTATCTGGTCAAGACCCACCCCCTACACCTTGGGGCCGAGCCGGGCGGTACCGACATCCGCCCCATCAGCCGTAAAGCTCCACCCTGGATGGACGGCAACAACATCGACCTCGGCACCGAGATGACGAAGATGGTCGAGAACTTCCTCTTCTTCCAGGCCGTATCGAAGATGAAGGCCATACGGGGGAGGATGTTCAGAAGCTCGCTCAGGAGGTACGCATGATGATGTTTGCAGGACTGGAGATCACGGCCTCGGCGATGCGGGCGCAACGTGAGCGCCTCAAGGTGATAGCCTCCAACCTGGCCAATGCGTCGACCACACGTGGACCGGACGGCCGAGGGCCCTACAGGCGGAGGGACGTCGTCTTCACCGTCGCACCTCTGGAAGAGGATCCCTCGGCCCCGCTCGGCGTGAAGGTTGCAGGTGTTATCGAAGATCCCAGGCCGCCGCAGGTGATCTACGATCCCGCCCATCCCGACGCCGACGAGAAGGGGTTCGTCAAGATGCCCAACATAAACGTCGTCGAAGAGATGACAAACCTGATGATGGCTTTCCGGGCATACGAGGCCGCCGTGGCGGCGTTCAACACCACGAAGGCCATCTACATGAGGATACTGGAGCCGGGAGGAGTGTGACGATGAACTCGCTCAAGGTGGGCCCGGTCGGAGCCGGCGTACGTGACGTCGGTACAAACCAAAAGGGAGCCGACGCCAAGGGTCGCACGGGATTCGACGAGATGCTGGCCGAGGCGTTGGGCAAGCTGTCCCAAATACAGAAGTACGTGGCCACGGCCGTCGAGCAACTGGCCTCGGGCGGCGACGTCGTCGAGGCCGTGGCCGCAATGGAGAAGGCGGAGATGTCGTTCCAGGTCATGGTCGAGGTGAGGAACAAGCTGATAAGCGCCTACGAAGAAGTGATGAGGATGCAGATCTGAGGCGCAGTGCCTGAACAATGGATAGGATTCGATCGCTCCCCTTGAAGACGAAAGTGGCCCTGGTCGCGGTCCTGCTCCTAGGCATAGCGGCCGTCGTACTGCTGTTGGCGTGGGCGCACCGACCCGACTACCAGCTGCTCTACTCCAACCTCCCTCAGGAGGACGCCTCGGCGATAATTCAGCAGCTCGAATCAAAGAGGGTGCCTTACAAGGTGACGCCCCGCGGCCTGATGGTGCCGGCTGACCAGGTCTACAGGCTGCGCATGGAGCTTGCGGGCGACGGCTACCCGCGTGGGAGCGGAGTGGGGTTCGAGCTGTTCGACCGCTCGAGCTTCACGATGACCGACTTTCTCCAGAAGATAAACTACCGCCGCGCCCTACAGGGCGAGCTCGCCCGCACCATCGGCTCCATCACGGCCGTCGAGCGGTGCCGCGTGCATCTGGTCATACCGCAGAAGACCTTGTTCCCCGACGAGAGAGAGACCCCGAAGGCCTCGGTGTTCGTCTGGATCAAGCCGGGACAAAGGCTCACGCCGAAGCAGATACAGGGCATAACCCACCTGGTTGCAGGCAGCGTCGAGGGTCTCTCACCCGAAGGAGTAACCGTAGTGGACCAGAACGGCGAGACGCTCACGCACCCGGTCGATCCCGAGCTCGCCGCCTCTCAGACGCAGCTCGAGTTCCAGCGCAACTACGAGCGCGATCTCGAGCGACGGGTCGTCAGACTGCTCGAGCCGGTGGTCGGAAGGGGGAACGTGCGGGCCAAGGTGACGGTGGACATGGATTTCACCTCGGTCGAACAGACCGAGGAGAACTTCGACCCGGATGCCCAGGTCGTAAGGAGCGAAAGGAGGACCACGGAGAAATCGACCAAGGGTGGCACGGGCGGGGTACCGGGCGTGGCCTCCAACGTACCGGACCAAGAAGGTAAGGCGTCCTCCTCTACGGCGGTCGCCGTAGCGACGAGCAGCGAGAAAACGAGCGAGACCATAAACTACGAAATAAACAAGGTGACGCGCCACCGCGTAACGCCTCCGGGCAGGATAAGGCGGCTTGCGGCAGTCGTCCTCATCGATTCGTCCTTCGCCGCCGCAGGGGGCGGCGGCGGGGAGGGTCAAGGCGGCGAGGAACCGGACTTGGCCAAGTTCGAAGAGATGGTAAAGAACGCGGTTGGCTTCTCGGCCGAGAGGGGCGACACCGTAAAGGTGATGGCCGCCCCCTTCAGGAACAAGGTCGAGGTGCCCGAGCCGCCGGCCGAGGAGGAGGGGTCGATGGCGGGGCTGGTACTCAAGGTGGCACGAACGGCGGCCCCGTACCTGGTGATCCTGCTGGTGGTGATGCTGGTGTTGAGGCCGCTTGCGGCGGCTGTTCTCCAGGCGCTCAAGACCCCGGCGCCGGCCCTGGCCCCGCAGGAAGAAGGAGGGCGGGTTACGGTGTCGGTGCATGAGGGCGAGCCCGGCAAGCTGGGGGGCGGGGGCCAAGAGGAGCCGTCCGTGCTTGCGCTCCAGGACCCGATAAAGTCGTGGGCCGAACAGAACCCCAAGGAAGCGGCGAGACTCGTAAGAAGATGGCTTGAGAGGAAGTGAGATGGGACTAGAAGGACACGAGAAGGCCGTCATTTTCCTCAACTTCATTGGCGAGAAGGCTACGGCCGAGATACTCAAGAACCTTGACGTCGAGCACATAGGCAAGATAACCGAGCAGGTAAAGAAGATGGATTCCGTCGAGCCGACGGAGCTCGACGAGGTGGTGCGCGAGGTGCTCGACCTGATGTCGCGGAGCGAACTGTCGATCAGGGAGGAGGTCATTGAGGAAGCCATACGACTCGGGTTCGGCGAGGAGGCCGAGACCATACTGCAGAAGGCCTCGGCCGGAGACGTCGAACAGCGGCTCAAGTCCATAAACACGAAGAAGATGGCCGAGGTGTTGGCTTCCGAGCACCCGCAGACGGTGGCCTTCACGCTGTGTATCCTCGAGGCCGAGCAGGCCGCGCAAGTTCTGGCACAGCTGCCCGACGACCTCAAGGCCGCCGTTGCGCTGAGGATAGCATCCATCAAGGCCATTCCGCCCGAGACCAAGGAGCTCATCGAGACGTTCATCGCCTCGAACCCTGAGATGAAGAAGGCGTCCCAAGGTACAGAGGTGGACGGACCGAAGACGCTCGCCTCCATTCTCAACCACTGTGACAAGGACACCGAGAGCCTCATCCTGACGAAGATCTCCGAGGAGGACGAGGAGCTGGCCGAGTCCGTCCGCGACCTGAAGTTCGTGTTCGACGACCTGATCCGCGTGGACGACTCCAGCATACAGCTCATACTGCGCGAGGTGTCCACCGACGTGCTGGCCGTGGCCTTGAAGACGGCCTCCGAGGTGCTGAGGAACAAGATATTCAACAACATGTCGCGCCGGGCAGCCTCACTGCTCAAGGAGGAGATCGAGATGACCGGCCCCGTACGGGTGGCCGACGTGCAGAAGGCTCAGAAGGCCGTCATAGCCGTGGCCCGGAAGCTCGAAGAAGAGGGCAAGATAGTACTATCCAGCGGTGGAGGTGAGGAGTTTGTATAGGAACAAAGTACTCAAGAAAATCAACACCGCGGCGAATCACTCTTTCCCGGTGATAAAACGGTCGGCGAACGCACGGTTCACCATCGAGTGCACCGACGTGGAGCAGGACCTGCGACGCATCAAGGAGGAGGCATTCGAACAGGGGTTCAGGGCCGGTAAGGTCGAGGGATACTCGGCCGGCGAGAAGAAGGTCCTCGCTTTGGTGGCCGAACTGGAGAGGGTGTTGGCCGAGCTGGACCAGTGGAGGCGGCGGCTCGAGGAGGAGCTCGAGCCCCAGGTGTTGGAGCTTGCGCTCACCATAGCGCGCCGCATCCTGAGGGAGGAGCTCAAGCTCGCACCCGAGCACGTGGTGGCAATGACGCGAAGCGCCGTGGAGAAGCTCCGGCGCAGGAGCGACGTGGTCATACGTGTGAGCCCCGAGCTTGCCGAGATGTTCTCTGAACGGCGCAACGAGCTGCTCGAGGCGTGCGACGGCCTAACCATAGAGGTCGACCCCGAGTGCGGACCCCACGGGGTTGTCGTCTCCGGCCCCGAGGAGGAGGTGGTAGTAGAGTTGGATGAGCAGATAAGGAACCTGGTCAAGGAGATGGCCGATGTCGTCAGGAACGGGAACGGGACTTCCTGATCTGAGCCGTTACGTCGATCTCGCCGCGCGGGTAGAACCGCTGACGGTCTACGGTAAGGTGGTCGACATAACCGGCCAGATCGTCGCCGCCACGGGGCTTAAGTCGCCGGTGGGGGAGACGTGCGAGATAGAGGCCGGCGGCAGGGAGGCGGCGGCCGAGGTCGTGGGGTTCAAGCAGGGAAGGACGCTTCTGATGTGCTACGGCGACACGTCGGGCATAAAGCCCGGAAGCCGTGTGTGCGAGTCGGGCCGCGGGGCTGCGGTCGTGTGCTCGCCGCAGCTTAAGGGTCGGGTTGTAAGCGCCCTGGGCGAGCCGCTCGATGGAGGAGAGCCGCCCGGCGGCATACCCTATCCCCTTTATGCGCACGCCCCGCAACCGCTGCGCAGGCGCCGTATCACCGAGCACCTCGACCTCGGCGTAAGGGCCATAAACGGCCTTACCACCTGCGGCAAGGGGCAGCGTATAGGACTCATGGCCGGCTCGGGCGTGGGCAAGAGCGTGCTGCTCGGCATGATAGCCAAGTATACGGAGGCCAGCGTCAACGTCGTGGCCCTGATCGGTGAGAGGGGCCGCGAGGTCAGGGAATTCATTGAGGAGAACCTCGGGGAGAGCGGGCTCGCCAAGTCGGTCGTCGTGGTATCGACGGCCGAGGAGCCGCCGCTGCTCAAGATACGGGCCGCCTTCGCGGCGACGGCCGTGGCCGAATACTTCAGGGACCGGGGCGAAGACGTGCTGCTGCTCATGGACTCGGTGACGCGCGTCGCACAGGCCCAGCGCGAGATAGGACTCGCCGTAGGCGAGCCGCCCACGATGCGCGGCTACACGCCGTCCGTACTCGCCCTGCTGCAGAAGCTGCTCGAGCGCGCCGGAACGAGCGAGGGTGAGGGGAGCATCACGGGGATCTACACGGTGCTCGTCGAAGGGGACGACATGACCGACCCGGTGGTCGACACCACCCGTTCCATACTTGACGGCCACATCGTACTATCTCGAGAGCTCGCCCTTCAGAACCTCTATCCGGCCATAGACGTACTGCAGAGCATAAGCCGAGTGATGCCCGACATCGCGAGCCGCCGCCACCGGGAGCTGGCCGCGCGCTTCATCTCGCTGCTGTCCGTCTACAAGAGGTTCGAGGACCTGATAAACCTGGGCGCCTACGTGCGCGGCACCAACCCACAGGCCGACCGCGCCGTGGATATGATCGACTCCATGAGGGCGTACATAGCCCAGGGGATGGACGAGAAGTGCGACTTCGCCTCCAGCATCGAGGGGCTCGAGCGCCTGTTCGGGGAGGAGGTCGAGGTATGAACGGGAAGCGGCGCACGCTCGAGGTGATGCTGCGCGTCGTCAGGATCAAGCTCCAGCAGTACGAGCTCGACCACGCCGAAGCGGTGAGGGATCGAGCGGCCGAGAGGTCGAGGCTCGAATCCCTTCTCGAGGATTTGGAGCGCACCCGTAGTCGGGTGGCCGCTTCCAGATACGGGGGACCGCTCGAAGGCGGCGAACTGGCCGAGATCCACGACCGTTTGGCGGCGCTCGCTCGTGCCATAAAGGCCCAGGCCGAGGCTCTAGAGGAGAGCGAGAAGAGGGTCGAAGAAGCCAAACGCCTGCTGGTTGACGCGCACAGAAAGGTCAAGTCGCTGGAGACGCTCGAGGCCAGGCTCAAAGAGGCCGCCGATAAGGAGCGGGCTCGCAACGAGGAGCGGCACGCGGAGTTCGTTTTCCTGTCGAAGCAGGTGAGGGAGGGCGGCTGATGGGAGAAGAACGGCTTAAAACCAAGAGGGCCGGAAGCGGGGTCGCATGGGTGCTATGCGCAGCCATACTTGCTGCCGTGGCTCTCCCCGGGTCGGCGCGCGGAGGGAAAGAACGGCACGCATCGCCGAAGCCGTCCCCCGCTCCTCATGCGGCCGAGTCCGGTCCAGAGGCCGGCGGGGAGGGAGGGCTGCTCGAGCTGCTCATCAAGCGGCGGAAAGCACTTGACCAGAGGGAGGTCGCCCTCAAGAGCGAGGAGCGCAGGCTCGACATACTGAGGCGCGAAACGGAGGAGAAGATCGAACGTTACGCCCGCATACTGGAGAGGCTGGAGGGTGCGTTGGCCGAGCTAAAGCGTCTCAAGGAGGAGCGGTTCAAGCGAATGGTCAAGGTGTACGAAGCCATGCCCGCCGAGCAGGCCGCACGCCGCATATCGGCTCTGGACGAAGATACGGCGGCGGGCATAATCCTGGCTATGAAGAGCAAGAAGGCCGGCGCCGTCCTGTCGCACATGGGAGACGACAAATCGACGGCCATAGCGCGAAGGATCCTCAGTGCCAAGGCCGTCCCGGCCGACGAGAACTGAGGGCCGCGCGCGGTGCCGGCCTACGATTCCCCCCTGAGGACCAGCTCACGACGGCACCGGCGCGCCCGCTTGTCGACGTTGCCCACATACCTCCCGACGTAACAACCCATTGGGTGCTCGCCTCCCGCCTCCAATCTTCCAGGAGAAGGCCACGGCGCTTCCCCCCTACTCAGCCGGCTTCCCCCCCTGGGACCCGTCCGCGCGGCCGGGGGCCGCTTCGGTGTTTCGCACTTCCCGCCACGCACTGCGCAGCTCCTCGAGCACCCGCACCACCCCCTCCAGCCGCTCCGTGTGTCCCGTCACGTTGGCCAAGGCGAGCTCCCTCAGCACAAAGACGTAGAGCGCCTGCAGGTTGCCGGCCACCTCGCCGCCCGCCTCCATGTCGAGCGCGCCCACCAACCCTTCGATCAGGGCCACCGCCTTTCTCAGGCACTCCACCCTCTCGTTGAGCTTCTCCTTGCCTCCGCTGCGTAGCGCCTTGCGGACCTCCTCGATTGCCTCGTCATAGAGCAGTATCACGTGGTCGAGCGGGTGGCTCGAGGTGGTGACCACGGTTTGCGTGTAGGCTCGTTGGGCGAGTCTGAGTTCCATCATGCTCCACTAACCCCCCTGCGACCGGCCTCTTCCGGCCAGGATGTCGAAGTTCTGTACGGCGAGGAAGTTGCTCACCCCCTGCAGCCGGTTGAGCAGAGCATCGAGCCCCGTGAACCTCTTGCGCAGGTTCGTCTCGGTGAGCTCGAGCCTGCGGTTGAGGATGTCCTCACGCTTCTCTATCCTCCTCAAGGCCTGATCGAGCCCGTCCTTCCTAGAAGGGATTATCTCGTCGATGTAGCCGTCGAGCGTGCTCTTCAGCCCCGACGACATGGCTTCGAATGCGGCAACAACGCCGGCTTCGTCGCGCTCGAGAGCGTCACGGAGCGCTTCCTCGTCCAGGGTGAGCTTGCCCCCCTTGTCATGGACCAGACCCAGGAGGTCAAGCGTCGTTCCGGCGAAGGCCGTAGAGGTTATCCTCCTCAGCTCCTCCTTCAAGCGCAGCAACATGGTGTCGCCGTTCAGTATCCCCTTCTTGGCGACGCTGCCTCGCAGCTCGACGACGTTGTCGACGACGGCGTTATAGGCCGTAACCAGTGATCGCACCTTGCCCACGAACGACGCGTCGTCCTTGGACACGGTGAGCGTCTGCGTCGAGGCGTAACCGTCCCCCCGCTTGAGCTCGAGAGTGACGCCTTCTATGAGGTCCGAGACGGTGTTGGTCGCCCTGGTGACCTCGAGCCCGTCGACGCGCAGGACGGCATCGACGGCCGCCTGGGACTGCGTGAGGTTGGCCGTCCCTCCGGTCACCGCTCCTGCGGAATCGTAGGTGGGATTGAACGCAAGGCGTGAGAGGCCCACCGTATCGGTCTCCTGCGGCGATTGTTCAAAGAGGCCGTCGCCGTCCTCGTCCACGGTGAGGACGATCCTGTTGGCTTGGCCCATCGACGTGGAGGCGAGAGTCAGCCTGTAGCCCGAGCCGTCGTAGACCACCGACGCCCTCACGCCGAGGCCGGAGGCGTTTATGGCATCCCTTATGCCCTGGAGCGAGTTGTTCGAGGCGTCGACGGTGATCGTGACGGCCTGCGAGGAGCCCACCTGTATGCGCAGCTGCTGCGTCGGGACGGAGCTTAGATCGGCGACGGCGTCGGTGGGCGAGGAAAAAGCGGCGGAGTAGAGGCTCTGTGCGGTGGCCGTGTTCTTGATCTCTATCGAGTGTGTACCCGGGACCGCGGTGGGCGAAGCGGTAGCGGTGAAGAACGAGGTGTCCGATACGGAGGCCGTCATATCAAGCCCTCCGGCACCGCCCAGGGACTCGGCCGCCCCCCTCAGGTTGGAGAGGTTGCTGGCGAGGATGCCGAGTGCGCTGAGCTTCGATTTGACCGACGCCTTCTCGCTCTGCATCCTCACGAGAGGACGCCTCTCGAGCTGCATGAGCTTCTCAACTATTGTGTCGACGTCGAGCGTACCAGCTATATTGAGAGGAGGAATGTTCATCTGTCCTTCTCACACCCCTTCATACTTTCTTGTGGAATACGGCCTCGGTCACGTCTTTGAGCCTCCTCACCATGCGGAGGAAATCGGCGGGGGGTATCTGCCGGACGGTGTTTCCCTTCTCGTCGATCAGCCTTATGACCAGATCCCCCTCGTCGGTCACCGCAAAGACCACCTTGAGCTCGAACAGCTTGTCGTTGATTAACCTCACCCTGTCTTTGTCTAGCAACGAAGCGCCCCCGCCCTCATCCACCTTGCCGCTCGAGGCGGCCCGCCCCACCCCATCGACCTTTTC